>JAMLJB010000001.1:600000-1200000 GCA_023953835.1 Rhizobiaceae bacterium
GAACGCCCCGACATTCACGACAATCGGGTCAACATCGACACGCGCGCCTTTGAGTCTGGCGTTCTAACCGCCTTCGTTGCCGAAGGTGCGGCGAAGCGCTTCCTCACGGTAGCAAATCGCGATTGACGGGTGGCAGAGAAGAAGCCGGGGCAGGCCCTAGCGGGCGATAACCCCGTAGCCATCGACCACGGCGTGGTTGTTGGATGCATCGGCGCCATAGATGCCGATTCCGCTAATTGCGATTGCCGCAAGCATCGCAAAACAAAGAAGCGCCGCTTTCAAGATTTCGTCCCCGATTTGTTGCCGCGGGTGCATTATCACGCACCTTCTTACCAATGCGTTTCCGGCAAAAACGTTCCCCGCCCGTTGCCGGACGCCGCACTAGAACGCCTTGGCGGTAAAATCCAGAGGTCCGAGGCCCTGCGGGCCGAGAATCCTGTGCAGTGTTAAAATTACAACTAAGGTGATATGCGTTCAGATCGACGCAATCCAGGCGCGCGCAAGCGACGCGCCTGCCGCATCCGCAGCGGCACCCCTTACCGGAGCTTCGGCCTGATAGCGCGGCAGCCAGTCGGGATCGAGCGTTTCCATCAGGGTCCTGAACGTGCCGTTCCATTCCGAGATGAGCCTGCGGTCGGCCTCGAAGTGAAACTGGGTGGCATAGACGGCGCGGCCCACCCGGTAAGCCTGGTTGGCGACGGTCGTCCCCTTCGCCAGCAGAACGGCCTGCGGCGGAAGCGTGAAATTGTCGTCATGCCACTGGAAGGAGGGAAAGGCGCGCGGCAGCGCATTGAAAACCGGGTCGGCTGACGCCGCGTCGGTCACGCTGATGTCGTGCCAGCCAAATTCGGTGTGGCCGCCGATCCTGTTCTCGCCGCCGAATGCGCGCGCGATCAACTGGCTGCCAAGGCAGATGCCCAGCACCGATTTGTCCGCGCTTTCGAAATCCCGGATCAGGTCGAGCAGATGCGGGAAGTGCGGAGATCCGGCATCGTCGAGCGCATTCTGCCCCCCACCCAGTACGATCAGCGCATCGTGCTCGCGCGCCGTTGCGGGCAGGGCTTCGGCGGTGTGCGGCCTGATATAGTCGACCTCCGCGCGCACCTGCGCCAGCGCGTCGCCAAGCTGACCAAGTCCCGTCCCGCCAAAATTCTCGACCGCCAGCACCCGCATCCGCGCTTCCCTTCCACTTTGCTCCGCGAGCGTTACCATGAGCGCCAATTCAGACGGAAGCGCGAAGAATTATGCCACTCCAAAACCGTGTCGATCCAGCCGGCCTGCTCCATGCCGTCGCAGCGCGCGGGCTCTTTACCGGCAATCGCGGCGTCATCCATGACCCCGCGACGCGCAGCCTGACCGGGCGGCGCTGGACGACCCGCGCGTGGATCATCTGTCGATGCGACTACAAGGACCGCCGCCGCGAGGTGTTCGGGCGCAATGGACGGACCGGCGGCGCAGGCTGGACCAACCTCTTTTTTCTCGACGAGGTCACCGCACTTGCGGCCGGGCACCGCCCCTGCTTCGAGTGCCGTCGCGCGGAGGCGATCGCCTTTGCCGAGGCGTTTTCATCTCCTGCGGCCAAAGCCCCGGAGATGGATGCGATCCTGCATCGCCAGCGGCTGGCCGCTGGGGCGAACGCCGTCCGGTTGTCAGAGGTTGAAATCCTCGCGCTGCCGGACTGCGCGGTCATTACCTGCGACGGTCGCGTCCTTGCCCGGAAGGACGATGGATTTCGCGAATGGACGTTCGAAGGCTATCGTGGTGGGGCGTTACCTACTGGAGCCACGCACCTCATCACGCCGCCAGCGACCGTGACGGCGCTGCGCGCGGGGTATCGGCCGGTCTGGCACCCGAGCGCGTGAAGGCTGCCGTCCGCGTTTGCGCTGCCCCCGGCAACCGCTTGACCTGCGGGTCCGCCTCGCGCATGTCTCGCCTATGCGTGCAAACTATAAGATGCAGCGGCTGTTCGTGCCGCACGACCTCGCCTCCGGCGTCGAGTTCGAGGCTTCCCCCGAGCAGGCGCACTATCTCACCTCCGTGCTGCGCATGGGCGAAGGCGCGGAACTGCTGGTGTTCAACGGGCGCGACGGGGAATGGCTGGCGCGCATATCGGCAAAGGCAAAGCGCTCGCTGCGGCTGGCTGCCATCGAGCAGACGCGCCCGCAACCCGCGCGGCCAGATCTCGTCTATTGCTTCGCGCCGCTCAAGACCGGGCGGCTCGACTACCTGATCCAGAAAGCAGTGGAAATGGGCGCGGGCGTGCTCCAGCCGGTCGTCACGCAGCACACGCAGGCCGCCAAGGCATCGACCGAACGCATGCGGGCCAACGCCGTCGAGGCGGCGGAGCAATGCGGCATCCTTGCGATCCCGGAGGTCGCCGAACCTGTCAAGCTCGACCACCTGCTCGAAAACTGGCCCGCGAACCGCCGTCTGGTCTATTGCGACGAGGATTCGGCGACGAACAACCCGCTGCCGGCCCTGCAGGCGATCCGGGAAAACGCCCTTGCGCTGCTGGTCGGCCCGGAAGGCGGCTTCTCCGACGCCGAGCGAAACATGCTGCGCGCCCTGCCCTTCGTGACCGCCATTCCCCTTGGGCCCCGCATCCTGCGGGCGGATACGGCTGCGGTTGCAGCACTTGCCGTCATTCAGGCGACAAGGGGCGACTGGTAGACGTTCAAATCCAATGCAGGCTGGATCAGGATTTTTCGCTTGATCGGCGGCATCTGTTTCTCCATCACTCCGCTCCTGACACGGAAAACGACATGGCGCGCGACACCACCGACTTCCAGCCGATCGAAACATTCGACGAACTCGTCGGCTATCTCGCAGCCGGCTCCAAACCGCGCGAGAAATGGCGCATCGGCACCGAACACGAGAAATTTCCCTTCTACGTGGACGGCAATGCGCCGGTTCCCTATGGCGGAGACCGTGGCATCCGGGCGCTGCTGGAAGGCATGCAGCGCACGCTGGGCTGGGACCCGATTCTCGATTGCGGGCGCATCATCGGCCTTGTCGAACCCACCGGCCAGGGCGCCATATCGCTGGAACCCGGAGGCCAGTTCGAACTGTCCGGCGCGCCCCTCGAAACGATCCACCAGACCTGCCGCGAAGGCAACGCGCATCTGGCGCAGGTGCGCGAAATCGCCGAGCCGCTCGGAATCCGCTTCCTTGGCCTCGGCGGCAGCCCGAAATGGACGCTGGCCGAAACGCCGCGCATGCCGAAATCGCGCTATGAGATCATGACGCGCTATATGCCGAAGGTCGGCTCCAAGGGCCTCGACATGATGTACCGCACCTGCACCATACAGGTGAATCTCGACTTCTCGTCCGAGGCCGACATGCGCCGCAAGATGCAGGTCTCGCTCAAGCTGCAACCGCTGGCGACCGCCCTGTTCGCAAATTCGCCGTTCACGGATGGCGTGCCGAACGGCCTGCAAAGCTGGCGCGGCGACATCTGGCGCGACACGGACAACCAGCGCTCCGGCCTGCTGCCATTCTGCTTCTCGCCTGAGTTCGGATTCGCCGACTATGTCGAATGGGCGCTCGACGTGCCGATGTATTTCGTCATTCGCGACGGCGTCTATCACGACATGACCCACATGACGTTCCGCCAGTTCATGGCGGGGGCGGCGCGCAACGAAATCCCGGACGGCCTCGCCACGATGGGCGACTGGGCGAACCATCTTTCCACGCTCTTCCCGGATGTGCGGCTCAAGCGATTTCTCGAAATGCGCGGCGCGGACGGCGGGCCGTGGCGGCGCATCTGTGCGCTGCCGGCCTTCTGGGTCGGCTTGCTCTATGACGACGAGGCGCTGGACGATGCGGAAGCGATGACCCGCGACTGGACCTACGAGGAGGTGAACGCCATGCGCAATGCCGTTCCCGTCGAGGGCATTTCCGCCGTGTTCCGGAACCGGACCCTGCGCGAGGTGGCAGGCGAAACGCTCGCCATGGCGCGGGCCGGCCTGAAACGGCGCAACCGCACCAATCGCGACGGTTTCGACGAGACGCATTTCCTTTCGACGCTGGACGAGGTCGTCGCCCGCGGCAGCACGAGCGCGGAGGAGATGCTGAACGCCTATCACACGCGCTGGGGTGGCTCCATCGAACCTGTGTTCATGGAATATGCGTACTAGCGGGTGCTGGTGCTAACGAGCACCGATGCAACCTCGTCACCTGCTTCTCGCGCTGACCATCGTTTTCTTCTGGGGCGTCAATTTCGCGATCATCAAGCTCGGCCTGCGGCAAGTCTCGCCGCTGGCGCTCGGTGTCGCGCGCTTCACGCTGGCGGCGCTGCCGTGGATATTCTTCGTTCGCAGGCCGAAAGCCCCGCTCAGTCTGATCGCGCTCTACAGCCTGTTCATCTTCGCCCTGCAATTCGGCCTGCTGTTCACGGCGATGCAGGTTGGCATGAGCGCCGGTCTGTCCTCGCTGCTCCTGCAATTGCAGGTATTCTTCACGATCGGGCTTTCCGTCGCGGTGCTCGGCGAGCGGCCCAATGTCTGGCAGGCGCTCGGCGCATTGATCGCCTTTGGCGGCATCGGCGTCGTCGCCGCGCATGTGGGCGGCGACATCACCTTCCGGGGCCTGATGCTGCTTGTCGCGGCGGCAGCGGCATGGGGCGCGGGCAACATCGTCTCGCGCATCATCTCGAACCGCTATGGCTCGGAGGATATGCTGGGCCTTGTCTGCTGGGGCAGCCTGCTTGCCGTGCCACCCCTGCTGCTGGTCGCCCTGCTGCTCGAACCGGACGCGTTCGTCCGCAGCTTCACCCATCTCGACTGGGTCTCGTTGGGTTCGGTTGCCTATATCGTCTATATTTCGACGCTGTTCGGCTTTGCGGCCTGGTCCCGGCTGCTCGGCATCTACCCCGTCGCGACGGTCGCGCCCTTCACCCTTCTGGTGCCCGTGTTCGGTTTCCTCGGCTCCGCCGTGCTTCTGGGCGAGCCAATGGAACCATGGAAATTCGCCGCAGCGGCCCTCGTGATCGCGGGGCTTGTCGTGAACCTGTTCGGCGGACGGCTCGCCCACATACTCAGGCGATAAACCCTCTGCAATCTTCGCGTTTATTCGCTAGAGCGTTTCGCAGTTAGTTTGAAGCATTCTGCCGGCGACGGTTTGCGGCAAGGCCAAGGGGTTTGTCGCAGGTCGGGCTGGTGGCCCGGACAAGACAAAGACCGAAGGATTTGGCGCAAACCGGCCCGGCAGAATGCTTCAAACTAACTGTGAAACGCTCTAGAGTGCGCGCCACGGTGGTGTGGAGCGAAATGACATGAACCTGTTCGACATTCTGGCCAGTTCACAGAACGGCAACGGCATCGAGGCGCTGGCGCGGCAGTTCAACCTGTCGCCGCAGCAGACCCAGGACGCGGTGGAAGCCCTGCTCCCCGCTTTCAGCCAGGGGTTAAAGCAGAACGCCGCCGATCCCTACGGCTTCGGCACGTTCCTTTCGGCGCTCGCGACCGGCCAGCACGCCCAATATGTCGAGGACGGCAGCGCCGCCTTCACCCCGCAGGGCATGGCCGAGGGCAACGGCATTCTCGGCCATCTGTTCGGCTCGAAGGACGTCTCCCGCGCCGTTGCCGAACAGGCGTCGCAGGCGACCGGAATCGGCCAGCAGGTCATCAAGCAGATGCTGCCCGCGCTCGCCGCCATGCTGATGGGCGGGCTGGCCCAGCAGACCAACAGCCGCATGGCTGCCGGCGGCTTCGGCGGTTCGAACAATCCGCTCGGCGAACTCATCGACCAGATGATGCGCCAGGGCGGCGCGCAGCAGGCGCCCGCCCCGACCCCGCAACAGCCACGGCAGCCGCAGGGCGCGGACAATCCCTTCGGAAAGATGCTGGAAGACATTCTCGGCGGTGGGCAGCGGCAGGCGCCCGGCGATCGCGCTCCGCAAGGCGACAATCCTCTCGGTAACAATCCGCTTGGGGAAATCCTCGGCCAGATCCTGCGTGGCGGGCAGGCGCAGAGCGGGCAGGAACAGCGCGGCCAGCCTTCACCGCGCGGCGCACCGCAGTCGCCCGGCGACAATCCATTCGGCGACATTCTGGACCAGATCCTGCGCGGCGGACAGCCGGGGCAGGACCGTTCGCCCGCGCCGCAGCGTCGTTCGCCGCCTGCCAAGAATCCGCTGGAGGACATTTTCGGCAAGATGGTCGAGCCCGGGCGGCAGATGGGCGACGACTACCAGAAGGGCATCGACAATATTTTCGAGCAGTACCGGCGCGGGCTGGATCGCTATCGCTGAAACAAAATTGCCCGGCCTCGCTGGGGAGGCCGGGCATTATTGCAGGCTGGACCGGGAGGGGACCGGCGATTTCGAGCGGGGGACAGCTTCGAAGCCTGCGATCCTTAAATGCGCGTCGCGGAGAAAGGTTCCACGTTTTCGCGCCGGGAATTCGTGATGGCGCGCAGGTTTGCGGTCGGGTCGTTTCCGAGCGAAACGGCCACCGACAGGTCGCCCCGCGTAAGGCCGATGTCGTGCAATTCGATGTCCGACATGTCGCTCAGGCGATAGAAGGCGCGCCGGTTTTGCCATGCGCGATAGCCGGCGGCGATCCGTTTGGCCACGCGGCGCGCTGCGCCTTCGCGCGCGGTGGCGGCAAATGCGGGGGCCTCGAGGTCGATCGTCGTCATGGCATGTCTCCTTCCACGCGCATATCGGCCATGCGCGCAGCCTGCGCGCACAGGTTGCGAAACCGCGTGAACCTGTGTTGAACGTCGCTCTTCTCTCACAGCCCGATTGATTTATCCAACGAATGTTTTTAATGTGTGCCATCAACTTCAATGATGGATTGTTCCAATGCAAGCGCCGCTCGACCTGGACCAGTTGCACACTTTCGTAACCATTGCCGACACCGGAAGTTTCACGCGCACCGCGTCGGAAGTGCACCGCACCCAATCGGCTGTCTCCATGCAGATGCGGCGGCTTGAGGAACGCATCGGAAAGCCGCTGTTCGAGAAGGACGGGCGCACCAACCGCCTGACCGAGGATGGCGAAAAGCTGCTCAACTATGCCCGGCGCATCATCCGGCTGAACCGGGAAATCCTTGCGGCCTTCGACGATTCGAGCCTTGAGGGTCATATCCGCATCGGCACGCCGGACGACTACGCCGACCGTTTCCTGCCCGAGATCATGGCGCGGTTCTCGCGGTCCAATCCGCGCGTGGAAATGTCGGTCATCTGCGAGCCGACGCCCGGCCTGCGCGACCATATCCGCAACGGCAATCTCGACATCGCCATCGTCACCCACAATGAGGAAAAGGGGCCGTCGGAAATCGTGCGCACCGAGCCGTTGCTATGGGTCACCTCGGCCAACCACACTGTGCATGAGGAGACGCCGCTGCCTGTTGCCTTCGGTCGCCCGAACTGCATCTGGCGGCGCGCGGGCACCGACGTGCTGGAGCAGATGGGGCGCGACTACCGGGTGCTGTTCACCAGCTTTTCCGCCACGGTGATCGCCGCCGCCGTGCTGTCCGGGCTGGCGGTGTCGGTGCTGGCCGAATGCGCGCTGCGGCCCGGAATGCGCGTGTTGACGGAGGCCGACGGCTTCGGCGCGCTACCCGAATGCCGGATCGGTATCCTGCGCGGCAAGAGCGAGCATCCCCGGCTGGTGGAGGCATTGGCCCAGCACATCACGGAAAGCCTCGACAACATCTCCGTGCCGTTGCCGGATGAAGCCGGCGCAATCGATTTCGCCGCCTACGCCACCGCCCGCGCCAAGCGCAGCAAGCCGCTCACCGCCGCCTGGTAGGGTTCGCGCGGCCCCTTGACCTTTCCGCCGCAAACCGCCCCAATCCGGGCATGAGCGAGCCGTTCGAAACCGATTCTGCGACCAACGCGACCGAATACACCGTGTCGGAGATTTCCGGCGCGCTGAAGCGCACCGTGGAAGATGCGTTCGGCAATGTGCGGGTTCGCGGCGAAATCTCCGGCTATCGCGGCCCGCATTCGTCCGGCCACGCCTATTTCGCACTCAAGGACGACCGCGCGCGCATCGAAGCGGTGATCTGGCGCGGCACAATGAGCCGCCTGCGCTTCCGGCCCGAGGAGGGCATGGAAGTCATCGCGTCGGGCAAGCTGACCACCTATCCGGGCTCGTCGAAATACCAGATCGTGATAGACAATCTGGAACCGGCAGGCGCGGGCGCGCTGATGGCGCTGCTCGAAGAGCGCAAGCGCAGGCTTCAGGCCGAGGGCCTGTTCGACGCGGCGCGCAAGCGGCCCCTGCCCTATATGCCGGGCGTCATCGGCGTCATCACATCGCCCACGGGTGCGGTGATCCGCGACATTCTTCACCGCATCAAGGACCGTTTTCCGCTGCATGTGATCGTGTGGCCGGTGCGTGTGCAGGGCGAGACGACAGGTGCTGAAGTCAGTGCTGCGGTGCAGGGCTTCAATGCGCTTGGACAGGACGGCGCGATCCGCCGCCCCGACCTGCTGATCGTGGCGCGCGGCGGCGGCAGTCTCGAAGACCTATGGGGCTTCAACGACGAGATCCTCGCCCGCGCCGTCGCACAATCGGCCATTCCGGTCATATCGGCGGTGGGGCATGAGACGGACTGGACGCTGATCGACTATGTGGCGGATGTGCGCGCACCGACACCCACCGGCGCGGCCGAAATCGCGGTGCCGGTCAAGGCGGAACTGGAAGCCACGCTTGCAAACTTCGCGGCGCGGCTTGGCGGCGGCCTGTCGCGCCATGTCGAGCGCAAGCGCGCCGAACTGCGCGCGGCGGCGCGCGTGCTGCCATCGGCGGACCAGTTGTTCGCGGGTCCTCGCCGGAGCCTCGACGAAGTCGGCGGCAGGCTGGGCCGCGCGCTCGATGTCAGCGCGCAGGCCAAACGGTCACGCTATGCGGCGGTGCGGCTCACACCCGCCACCTTGGTCAGGCGTTTCGGCGAAGCAAAGCGCAACCTCGCCGCGAGCGAGGGCCGGATCGAGGCGGCATTGCGCGGCTTGCTGCGCACGCACCGCGCGCATCTCGACCAGATTGCCCGCCGCGTCTCGGTCGAGCCGGTCGGGCGAAGAACGACGGCCTCGCGCGAGCGCCTGTCGCTGCTCGTGCGCCGACGCGACCAGGCGTTTCTGGCGCGGTTCGAGCGCCTGCACAGGCAGCTTTCCCAATGCGAGCGACTGCTGTCCAGCCTGTCCCATCAGGCCGTTCTGGCGCGCGGCTTCGCGCTCGTGCTCGATTCCGACGGCAGCCTCATAAAGCAGGCGCGCGAGGTCTCGGCAGGGCAGCGGCTCGCCATCCAGTTCGCGGACGGCAAGGCCGATGCGATTGCGACCGGCGGCGAGGACAGGCCCGCGCGGCCCAGGACAAAGCCTTCGTCGGGATCGGGCGGCCAGGGCAGCCTGTTCTGATTTTTGGAGATGGTACAGTTGGGTGGGTTCGAACCACCGACCTCTGGTGCCACAAACCAGCGCTCTAACCAGCTGAGCTACAACTGCATGCCGTGTCGGGACGACGCGTCACTTACGGACAAACGGCCGACATTGCAAGGCTGTTCCTTCTCAATGTTGGTGCGCCAAAAAAGAAAAGGCCCGGGGGAGGAGATCCGGGCCTTTTCCATTTCTGACCGGCTTTTGGCCGGCCTGTGCCGACGAGCGTAGGGAGGAGGAAACGCCCGGCGGTTTTCGGTTTACGCTTTACGCAACCTTGAGGTCGTTCGTAGCCTTCTCGAAAGCGCCCTTGATCGGCTTCGAAACGTCCTCGGCGGCCTTCTGGGCGGCAGCCTGGAAGTCCTTCGCCTGCTCGACAGCCGTCTCAAAGCCCTTGCGGACAAAAGCGGTCTGAAGCTCGACGACTTCCGAAAGCGACTTCGCGCCGATCAGCGCTTCAATATGATTGAAGCCCGCGTCGGTGTTGGCGCGCAGCGTAGCGATGGTCTTGTAGGACAGGTCCGACCCGGCAGTCTTGACGGCGTCGAAAGTCGTTTCGAGAACCTTCTGCGCTTCATCCGCACCGGTCTTCAGCTTGGCATAGGCTTCCTTGGACTGCTCCACACCCTTTTCAGCGAAAGAGCGGAGCTGTTCGGTGGCCTTGTTGGCGTCAAAGGTCGGGAATTCAACGGTATCAATGCGTTCAGCAGTCTTGGCCATTTCCATTCCTTTACCAGCCCGTGATGCGGGCCTCTCTTGGTTGTTATGCAGCCAATATAGACTCGTTTTTTGTGCAATGCAACAAAAATGTTGCGGTGCGGTAGACAGGCCGGAAAGACGTTAACCACAGCTCAAGTTTAGTGGTTCCAAATAAGCCTCGGCAATGGACGGCCAGGCGGATAGCTATTATTAACAAAGCGTTAATTGAACTGCGGCCGGGACAGCCGCTATTGGTGGGGAATGGAAGCCAGACCGTATTCATTCGTCGATGTCGCGGTGCTCGACGGCATCCGCCAGCGCTTCGTGCGCGGCGATTCGCTCGTCGTCCTGACACGCACGCTCGACCGGATCGTCTGGGCCAACGGCGCGGGCGCCAACCTGCTCGGCTATCCCGATGTCGAGGACGCCATCGGCCAGGAATCCGGGATCGGCGCCATCGCGCGGCGACAGATCGAATCGCTTGGCGGCTTCCCCGACATTGGCGCGGACCGCAGCGTCGTGGTGCGCCTCCCCTCCGGCACCTCCTATGCCGCGGTCGCCATGTCGGCGAGCGGCCTGACGTTGCCGGACGGCGAGAGCGCGATCCTGCTTGCCGTCGGTGCAGATGCCACGCCCGGCACGGATGAAACGGCCACGCGTGCGCTGCACGGTCTTGTGCGCGACGGACAGTCGGCGGCCATCATCTCCGGCAACGGCGAGATCGTCGCATCGACGCCGGGGCTGGAAAAGCTCCGCATTCCGTCCAGCGAGATCGGCGGCTTGATAAGTGAGGTGCGTGCCGAGACCGACCGGCTGGTCAAGCGCTCCATTGCCACCCCGTCGGGCCGCTTTCCCTGCGCCCTTGCCCGACTGGCGGACGATCCGGCCCTGCACCTGCTGATCGTGCTCGAAGACGACATGACGGAACAGGAACCGGCGCGCGCGCTGCCGACCGCAGTCTTTGGGCGCGCGGAGACGGCATCGCCGAAGAATCCGACCTCCATCTCCCCGGCACAGGATTCCGTTTCATCCGTGCGTTTTGTGTGGCGCACCGACCCGGAAGGCCGCTTCAACGCGATTTCCGACGAGTTCGTCGCTGCGGTCGGCGCACCCGCAGCCGACATTCTGGGCAGGCATTTCGCCACCGTCGCGACGGTATTCGGCATGGACCCGGACCGCGAGATTGCGGGCCTGATGGAGCGGCGGGAAACCTGGTCGGGCCGCACGGTGATGTGGCCCATCACTGGCACGGCGCAGCATGCCCCGGTCGACCTCGCCGCGCTGCCAACCTATGACCGCTCACGTAATTTCGAGGGATTTCGCGGCTTCGGCATACTCAGGCTGGATGAGGCGGTCGACGATCCGGAAAAGATCGGGCTTTCGCTTACCCCCGGTTCGCTGGACGGATTCACGGCCGCGAATGGAGGGACCGGCGATGCCGGAGCGGACGAGGATGACGATCCGTTCCAGGGCGAGACCCCCGCGCTAGCAACGCCAGACATCCCCGAACGACCGGCGCAGCGCGGCGGCCTGAGTGCTACGGAACGCATCGCATTTCGCGAGATCGGCGAGCGGCTGAAGCGCGACCAGAAGCAGGAGCGGACCAGCGCCGCACCGCCTCCGCCCCCGGAGCCCACTGAGACCGTGCCTGCGCCGCAGGCGGGCCGCACGGCGAGCGCCCGGATCGGCAACATAACCATGGTGGGCCGCAAATGGCAGGGGCAGCCGCAGGCCGTGCCTCCCGCGACGCCGGAACCCCCGGCCCCCGAATTGCTGCCCCCGCCGCCGGAGCTGCCCGCACCGCCGCCGGAGCCGCCCGTCGCCGTCACGCCGCCCGTGGAGACACCGAGGACGGACACCTCGATCCTCGACAAGCTGCCGGTGCCGATCCTCATTCACTCCGGCGATGTGCTCCACTACGCCAACCCCGAATTTCTCGGCCTGACCGATTATGAGGAACTGGCCGAACTCGTTCAGGCGGGCGGGCTGGATGCGCTTTTCCCCGAACCATATGACGAGCCGGAATCGGAGACCGGCCATAAAATCAGGATGCGCGCCAGCGACGGCATGGAGTTTCCGGTCGAGGCGCTGATGCGCTTCGTGCCCTGGGCGGGCAAGCGCGCGCTCATGCTGGTCGTGCGCAAGGCCGGGGACGCCGCCGACACCGAGGCGCTGGAGGAAATGCGCACGCGTCTGGAAGAGATGCGGACCATTGTGGACACCGCCACCGACGGCGTCATCCTCATTGACCGCGACGGCGCGATCCGCTCGATCAGCCACCCGGCGGAAGCCTTGTTCGGCTTCGACGGCAGCGATGTGCGCGGCAGGCCGCTTGTGTCGCTCTTCGCCATCGAGAGCCAGCAGGCCGTCTCCGATTATCTGGCGAGCCTCGCCCAGAACGGGGTCGCCAGCGTGCTCAATGACGGGCGCGAGGTGATCGGGCGCGAGGCCGAGGGCAATCTCATTCCGATGTTCATGACCATCGGCCGCCTGCCGGGCGACGGTGGCTTCTGCGCCGTGGTGCGCGACATCACGCAATGGAAGCGCGCCGAAGAGGAATTGACCAAGGCAAAAGCCGAGGCCGAGCACGCCTCCTCACAGAAGAGCGAATTCCTCGCCCGCGTCAGCCACGAGATACGCACGCCGCTCAACGCCATCATCGGCTTTTCCGAGTTGATGCTCGACGAGCGCTTCGGCACGATTTCCAACGACCGCTATCGCGACTACCTGCGCGACATCAACCGTTCCGGCTCGCATGTGCTCGATCTCGTGAACGATTTGCTCGACATTTCAAAGATCGAGGCCGGCCAGCAGGAGATGAACTACGAGGCCGTGTCGCTCAACGACGTGCTCTCCGAAGCCGTCGCCATCATGCAGCCGCAGGCCAATCGGGAGCGCGTCATCATCCGCTCCAGCCTCTACCCCCGCCTGCCCGACATCGTGGCGGACCTGCGCAGCGTCAAGCAGATCGCGCTCAACATCCTGTCCAACGCCGTGCGCTACACGCAGGCGGGCGGCCAGGTCGTCGTGTCCACGACCTATGAAAAGAGCGGCGACGTGGTGATGCGGGTCCGCGACACGGGCGTCGGCATGAGCCAGGCGGAAATCGAGCAGGCCATGAAGCCTTTCAGGCAGATCAATGCGTTGCAGCGCGCGCGGGGCGACGGCACCGGGCTTGGCCTGCCCCTTACAAAGGCAATGGCAGAGGCCAATCGCGCGCGGTTTTCGATCGAATCCGACCCCGGCGAAGGCACGCTGGTCGAGATCACCTTCGCCTCGACAAGGGTTCTGGCCCAATAACTTGATCAGACATGTCACATTTTGGTGATCCATTGGCTGCAGCCTGTGTGAAGCCCCTTGAATCATGCAAGTTTTTGTCCACTTTAGAAGAATTCTAAACAATTGAATTTATTGAGCTTTCTGTTGACCGCCGCGCATAAATGATAAATGAGGGCGTCATCCGCGCGCCGCGCGGCCTTATGCTAGAAGAGGGAGCGACGATGAAGATCAATCCGCTACGGACATTTGTGCTCGCGACAGTCGCGGCAGCACTCAGTTCAGGCAGCGCGCTCGCAGACGGTGTGGTCAACATCTACACCTATCGCCAGCCAGCCCTCATCCAGTCTGTGCTGGACGTGTTCACCAAGGAAACCGGAATCAAGACCCAGGTGCTTTTCCTCGACAAGGGGCTTGAAGAGCGCATTCTCGCCGAAGGCCAGAATTCGCCTGCCGACGTCATCATGACGGTCGATATCGCACGTCTGACCAACGCGAAGGAAAAGGGCATCACCCAGCCGCTCGATGACGAGACGATCAACAAGAACATTTCGGCCGAATACCGCGACCCGGAAGGCCATTGGTTCGGCCTCACCAAGCGCGCCCGCGTCGTCTACGCCTCCAAGGATCGCGTCAAGGACACGGCGATTACCTATGCCGAACTCGCCGATCCGAAATGGAAAGGCAAGATCTGCATGCGTTCGGGCCAGCATGACTACAATCTCGGCCTGTTCGGCGCGGCCATCGCCCATTGGGGTCCGGAAAAGACCGAGGAATGGATGAAGGGCCTCAAGGCGAACCTGGCGCACAAGCCGGATGGCGCGGATCGTTCGCAGGCCAAGTCCATCGCGGCGGGCGAATGCGACATCGCGATCGGCAACACCTATTATGTCGGCCTGATGCGCACCAACGAGAAGGAACCCGAGGAAAAGGAATGGGGCAATGCCATCAACGTCATTTTCCCGACCTTTGAAAACGGCCTGACGCACGTCAACATTTCCGGCGCGGCACTTGCAAAATACGCCCCGCACAAGGACGATGCGGTCAAGCTGATCCAGTTCCTGTCGAGCGACGAGGCGCAGCGCGTCTATGCCGAGAAGAACTTCGAATATCCGGTGGAGAACGGTCTTGAACCGTCAGAGATCGTGCGGTCTTTCGGCGAGCTGAAAGCGGACACGCTGCCGCTGGTGGACATTGCGAGCCATCGCAAGGAGGCTTCCGAAATGGTCGACCGCGTCGGCCTCGACGACGGTCCGAGCAGCTGAGCGGCCAACAGCAACAGCTTCAACTTGAGCCGGGGCGCGACCACGCCCCGGCTCTTCGGCATTCCCGGCCCATGATTCCGCTGCCGGCGGCGATACCGCGCCATCCCTGGCTGCAAACCGCATCCGCGATCATAGCATTTCTCGTGGCGCTTCCCGTGCTTGCCCTCGTCGCCATTGCGCTGACGGGTTCAGGTGACGACTGGCCACATGTCATCCGCAATGTGTTGCCGCAGTCGGCCGCCACGACGCTTTGGCTGCTGACGATGGTGTCTGCCGCAACGGCGGTGATCGGTGTGTTCAGCGCCTATCTGATCGCCGCCTTCGAATTCCCTTTTCGGCGCACGCTTGCCTGGGCAATCGTCCTGCCGCTGGCGGTACCGCCCTATCTCGCCGCCTATGCGCTTGGCGAGTTCTTCCACTTCACCGGGCCGGTCCAGTCCCTCATTCGTGCGCTGTTCGGCTTCCAGTCCATCCGCGATTACTGGTTTCCGGATATCCGCTCGACAGGCGGCGCGGCGCTGGTCATGACCTGCGTGCTCTATCCTTACGTCTATATGACCGCGCGTGTCGTTTTTCTCATGCAGGGACGCGGCGTCGCCGATGCGGCCCGCACGCTCGGCGCAAACCGTGCGCGCACCTTCTTCAAGGTTCTGCTGCCGCTTGCCCGGCCTGCCGTCGTGGCTGGGGTCGCCCTCGTCCTGATGGAAACGCTGAACGACATCGGCGCTTCGGAATATCTCGGCGTGCGCACGCTGACCTTTTCCGTTTATGCGACATGGCTCAATCGCGGCAGCCTCGCGGGCGGCGCGCAGATCGCGCTTGTCCTGCTTGCTATCGTCGCCGCGCTGCTGATTGCGGAAAGCTGGGCGCGACGCCAGCAGCGCTATGCCGCCCAGCGCGCATCCCAGCTCAAGGCGCGCCCACCTCGCCAGAGGCTCCATGGTGCAAAGGCCATTGCCGCGCCTGTGCTGCTTGCCCTGCCAGCGCTGATCGGCTTCGGCGTCCCGCTCTATGTTTTCGGGGGCTACGCCTGGCGTCGCCTCGATCTTGCCTTTACCGGCGAACTGGCAAGCGCCTTCGCAACCAGCGTCCTGACCGCCGGCATCACCGCAATCCTCACCGTCCTCATCGCCGGATTGCTCACCTATGCCAGCCGCTATACGCGCTCGCGCATGCTTCCGGTCGAAGCGCGCATCGCCTCGATGGGCTACGCGCTGCCGGGCGGCATTCTGGCGCTCGGCCTGTTATTCGTGCTGGGCAGCACGGACGCCATGATCGACCGGATGTCACGCTCGATCTTTGACTATTCCACGGGCCTCGTCTTCACGGGCTCGGCGGCTGCCGTCATCATAGCCTGCACCATCCGCTTCATCGCGCTCGCCGAAGGCGCGATCCGCAGCGGCCATGACAAGCTGCCGCCAAACATTGAAGCCGCCGCGCGCACGCTGGGGCGCACCGCCGGGCAAAGCGCGCAGGCGATCCTGCTGCCCTTGCTGACGCCCGCCATCCTCACCGCCGCCGTGCTCGTCTTCGTCGATACGATCAAGGAATTGTCGGCGACGATTTTGCTGCGGCCTTTCGGGTTCAACACGCTGGCGACCTATGTCTATGAGCAGGCATCGCGCGGCGTGCCCGAAGACGGCGCCTTCGCGGCGCTGACGATCGTCGCAACCGCGCTCATCCCCGTCGCCATCCTCTCCCGTATGCTCGCTGACGACCGCAGCGCGTAGCATCGCCTCGGGATTGATTTGGACTGACCGGCGCAAAGAAAAAGGCGCCGGTTGGCGCCTTGAAGGGGAATTGGGCTGCTGTTCCACAATGGCTCGGGAAAGTCGTCCGCCGCGGAAACTTTTCCTCAAAACTCGCGAGGACTATCCCCATCTCGGGTTAACAAAACCTTACTCCGCAGAGTGGCACTTTAGCGTTGTGTTCCATGAGTTCTAAACGCGGTAAATTTCCCATTTACCGTCGCTTAACCATCAGTTCGCCAATTCCGGGCGATCCTTGAACAGGTCCAGCGCCTCGGGGTTCGCCAGCGCCTCCTTGTTCTTGACCGGGCGTCCGTGCACGACATCGCGCACGGCAAGCTCGGTGATCTTGCCTGATTTCGTGCGGGGGATGTCGGACACCTCGACGATCTTTGCCGGCACGTGTCGGGGGCTGGCGCCGGTCCTTATCCTCGCCCTGATCCGCTTCTGCAGATCGTCGTCCAGCACGACACCCGCCGCGAGCCGCACGAACAGCACCACGCGCACGTCATTGTCGAAAGTCTGCCCGATGCAGAGCGCCTCGGCCACTTCCTCCATCTGCTCGACCTGATTGTAGATCTCAGCCGTGCCGATGCGCACGCCGCCGGGGTTCAGCGTGGCGTCCGAGCGCCCATGAATGACCATTCCGCCATGCACAGTCCATTCGGCGAAATCGCCATGGCACCAGACATTGTCGAACCGCTCGAAATAGGCCGCGCGATAGCGCGATCCGTCCTCGTCGTTCCAGAAGCCGAGCGGCATCGACGGAAACGCCTTGTGGCACACAAGCTCGCCCTTTTCCTCGCGGATCGGCGTGCCGTCATCGTCCCAGACATCGACCGCCATGCCGAGGCCCGCCGCTTGTATCTCGCCCGTCCAGACGGGCCTTGTCGGAACGCCGAGCACGAAGCAGCACATGATGTCGGTGCCGCCCGACATGGACGCGAGATGCACGTCCGCCTTGATGCCGTCATAGACGAAGGCAAAGCCCTCGGGCGACAGCGGCGATCCGGTCGAGGTCAGCGCTCGCATCGACGAAAGGTCGTGCGTATCCATCGGGCGCAGGCCCGACTTGCGCAGCGTGTCGATGAATTTCGCGGACGTGCCGAACAGCGTGAACCTCTCCGCCTGCGCATAGTCGAACAGCACATTGCCGTCCGGGTGGAAGGGCGAGCCGTCATAGAGCATCAGCGCCGCTTCGCTGGCGAGCGCGGAGACCAGCCAGTTCCACATCATCCAGCCGCATGTTGTGAAGTAAAACACCCGGTCGCCCGCGCCGATGCCGCAATGCAGCCGGTGTTCCTTCAGATGCTGGAGCAGCGCGCCGCCCGCCCCATGCACGATGCATTTCGGAACTCCGGTCGTTCCCGAGGAATAAAGGATATAGAGCGGGTGCGAGAAAGGCAGTCGCTCGAACGTCACCGGCAGCGGCGCGAACGGCTCCATCGCCTCTCCCAGCACCATGGCGTTGTCGATGCGCCCGGCGAGCTTCGCCGCATCGCCGAGATAGTCGATCACCAGCACATGGCGCACGGTCGGCAGTTTCCGCGCGATGGCCGCCACCTTGTCCGCCACGTCGATGCGCTTGCCGGCGTACCAGTAGCCGTCCGGCACGATCAGCAGCACCGGCTCGATCTGGCCGAAGCGGTCCAGCACCCCTTGCTCCCCGAAATCGGGCGAGCAGGACGACCACACCGCCCCGATGGAAGTTGCCGCGAGCATGGCGACCACCGCCTCCGGCATATTGGGCACCATTGCGGCGATGCGATCTCCCGGATTCACGCCGAGTGAGACGAAAAGCTGCTGGAGCCGCGAGACGTCCGCATGCAATTCGTCCCAGCTCACACGGCGCGAAACCTTGTCCTCGCCTCGGAACACCAGCGCGTCGCCATCTCCCTTCCCGCGCAGCAGGTTTTCGGCGAAATTCAGCCGCGCCTCGGGAAAGAAGCGCGCGCCGGGCATGCGGTCGCCATCGGCGATCACCACGCCGCCCTTTTCGCCGACAACGCCTGTCCAGTCCCACAGCAGGTCCCAGAACGCCTCGCGGTCCTCGATGGACCATGCGTGCAGGTCGTCATAACCGGCAAATGTCCGGTTCGCCCGCTTTGCCGCCGCCCGCATGAAATCCGTCAGCGGAGCGGCAGAAATCCGCTCGGCAGAGGGCGTCCAAAGGGGGTTTTCGTCTGTCATTTTCGCTCCTCCATCTGCGGCGCATCAAGCATATTCCGGCGCGCCGCCGCAAGGCTGGCGAAAGCATGACCTGCGCTTGTTCAAAAGCGGCATGGCCGGTTTGCCATCGATTTGCCCTTGCCAGCACATACAGCGCTCCTTACGTGAAATAAGTCATGATGACGCCGATGGGGTTCCGGGCGATGGTTGCGAATGACTGATCGCCCGATAGCGGCGAATGATTGGAAGCGTCCGGGGCTGACAGCATCGGTCCTCATCCGGCGCTGCATCTTCGTGTTGGCGGCTCTGCTTTCGCTGGGCGCGCTGTCGCTCGCCGCCTTGCCCTGGATCGCGTCCACGCAGCTTGTGCGCAACCGCATTGCCATCGAGCTGAGCGCATGGAGCGGATTCCGCGTTGCGATTGCCAGCACGCCGCAGATCGAGGTCTTTCCGACCTTCAAGGCTGTTCTTGCAGGCGTCACGCTTTACCAATGGGGCGATTGGGACAATCCCGCCGTCATCGAGGCCGAGCGTGTCGAAATCGACCTGTCGGCTCTGGAAGCGCTGAACGGCAACGTGTCCTTCTCCGAGGCCAAGCTCGTCAATCCGGTCATCCGGCTCGGCCCTAATCTCGGCGAGCCGGGACCGGAGTTCCTGACGTCGAGCGGGCGCATCGCGCAGGCCGTGGAAACCACCCGCGACCTGATCTCGGCCAATCCCGACAAGCCGGACTTCTCCCGCTTTCCCGCCACGCCCTTCGGCACGGTGGAGTTTTCCAACGGCCGGGTGGTGCGCATGGTGGACGGCCAGCAGCAGGACGTGGTGACGCGCCTGTCGGGCAAGGTCGTCTGGCCAGCGCTCAATGCCGGGGGCAGCGCCACGCTGCGCGGCACCTGGCGCGGCGAGGATGTCGCGGTCGACCTGTCCTCCGCCTCGCCGCTTGCCCTGTTCGCGGGCGGCGCGACGACCATCAATGCAAAATGGGCGTCCGAGCCCCTGACCGCCTCCTATGAAGGGGCGGTGCGTGGCGCGGGTTCGGGGCGGCTCGATGGAGATTTCGGCCTTGCCGTGCCCTCGATAAGGCGGGCCATTGCATGGACCGATGCCGGCCTTTCAACCGGCTCGGCCATCGGTTCGATCAAGGTGCAAAGCCATCTTGCCGGAGACCGCTCCAAAATTGCGCTTCAGGACGCGACATTGACGGTGGACGACAATGCGGGACGCGGGGCGCTGACACTCACGCGCGGGCAAAGGCCCGCGCTCGACGGGCAACTCGCATTCGAGCAGCTTGACCTGCAATCCTTCGTGTCCATATTCACGCCGCTCATGTCATATGACCGGGTCGGGACCGACCTGTCCGAAGGGTTGATCCACGCTGCGGATTTCAACCTGAAACTCGCTGCCGCCAAGGCCAGCCTCGACGGCTCTGAACTCACCGACGTAAATGGGCAGATGTCGGCGCAGCAGGGCCGCGCGGTGTTCGACATCAGCGAGGCGAACGGCTTCGGCGGCAAACTGAGCGGCGCGTTCAGCATCGACCTTTCCGGCGACACGCCAAAAACCGAAATCAGCATGAGCGCGCGCGGCATAGACGGCGAAGCCTTCAGCGCGGCAGCCGGGTTTCCCGAGATCGGGCCGAGTGCGAAGGGCGACGTTTCCTTTGCGCTTTCAGGCGTGGGCCAGTCGCTCGACACCATGCTGACCCGCGCCGACGGCACGCTGACTGCACATTTCGGCAAGGGGAAGCTTGAGGGCATCGACCTTGCCGCGCTCGTGTCGCGGACGGCGGGCGGCGGCTTCTTCCCCCTGTCGGACATCGCCAAGGGAACGTTGCCCATAGACCGCGCGGACCTCGAAGCGACCGTGGTTCAGGGTGTGGGACGCATCCAGAAGGCCGAGGTGCGCTCCGGGCCGCGCATCGTTTTCCTGTCCGGCATCCTGCCCTATGCGGGACGCGGCGTTGCGCTGTCGGGCACCATCGCCTCGCGGGAGAAAGTGTCGCTGTTCAACCCCAACGGGCGTGAGGCGTCGTTCTTCGTCGGCGGCTCGTGGGATGCGCCCTTCGTCTCGGCCGCACTTCCCCCGCAGACCCTGCAATAGTCAGCCGCGTTGGGCGGCCTGCTCGTCCAGCCTGCGCTGCACCTCGCGCCGCTTGTTTGCAATCGACGCTGCGATGACCCCGATCGTGACCACGGCGATCAGGATCGTACACGCCGCGTTGATCTCCGGCGTCACGCCGAGCCGCACCTGGCTGTAGATCTTCATCGGCAGCGTCGTTGCGCCCGGCCCGGAGGTGAAGCTCGCGATCACCAGATCGTCCAGCGACAGCGTGAAGGCCAGCATCCAGCCCGACACGATGGCGGGCATGATGACCGGCAGCGTGACCGCGAAGAAAGTGCGCACCGGCGTCGCGCCGAGGTCCATCGCCGCCTCTTCCAGCGAGCGGTCGAACGTCACCAGCCGCGATTGCACCACAACCGCGACGAAGCACATGGTGAAGGTGATGTGCGCCAGCGTGACCGTGAAGAATCCCCGGTCGAGGCCGATTGCGACGAACAGCAGCAGCAGCGACAGGCCGGTGATGACCTCGGGCATGACCAGCGGCGCGAACACCATGCCCGAAAACAGCACGCGCCCGCGAAAGCGCGTGTAGCGGGTCAGCGCAAGCGCGGCCATCGTGCCGAGTATGGTCGCGAAGGTGGCCGACAAAACGCCGACGCGCAGCGTCACCCATGCCGCATCGATGATCGCCTGGTTATGGATCAGCGAGACATACCATTTGGTGGAGAAGCCCGCCCACACGGTGACGAGCTTCGATTCATTGAAGGAAAAGATCACCAGCAGCACGATCGGCAAGTAGAGGAACGCGAAGCCGAGCACGATGGAAGCGATGTTGAAACGGGACCAGGTCGTGTTCATGTCACCGCTCCTGCGCCCTGGCCTGCGCCTGCTGGAAGAACATGATCGGCACCACCAGAAGCAGCAGCAGGACCACGGCGACGGCGGACGACACCGGCCAGTCGCGGTTCGAGTTGAACTCGTTCCAGAGCGTCTTGCCGATCATCAGCGTTTCCGAACCGCCGAGCAGGTCGGGGATGACGAACTCGCCGACGGCGGGAATGAACACCAGCAGGCAGCCTGCCACCACGCCCGGCAGCGAGAGCGGGAAGGTGATCTTCCAGAACGCGCTCAATGGCGGGCAGCCGAGATCGTTCGCCGCCTCGACCAGCGTATAGTCCATCTTTTCCAGCGCCGAGTAGAGCGGCAGCACCATGAACGGCAGGTAGGAATAGACGATGCCGATATAGATGGCCCAGTCTGTGTTGAGGATGATGAGCGGCTGGTCGATGACGTGCAGCCACATCAGGAACTGGTTGAGCAGTCCTTCCGGCTTCAGGATGCCTATCCATGCGTAGACGCGGATCAGGAAGGATGTCCAGAACGGCAGGATCACCAGCATCAGCAGCGTCGGGCGCACCGTGGCGGGCGCGCGCGCCATGCCATAGGCGATCGGATAGCCGATGAGCAATGTCAGCAAAGTGGAGATGCCGGCGATCACCACGCTGCGCAGATAGGCGCGGTAGTAAAGCGGGTCCTGCAACAGCCACAGATAGTTGTCGAAGCTGAACTCCCTCCATTTGCTGAAGAGATCGCCGATCCCGTTGATGACCGGCGTGTAGGGCGGCATGGAGATCGCGGTCGTCGAAAGCGAAATCTTGAAAACGATGAAGAACGGAACGAGGAAAAAGAAGAGCAGCCAGGCATAGGGAACGATGATGACCAGCCGGCTGCTGATCGCGGCGATCAGGCCGTTGTCGGTGGCGCGTGCCGGTGCGGCGGCGCTGCCTGAAATGGCGGTGTCGGTCATGGCGTCACCTCGTCAGCACGACGCCGGCATCCGGCTCGAAGGAGATCCATGCCTGGTCGTTCCAGCTCAGCGGGTCCTCCACTGTGCGCGCGCTGTTCATCGTGCTCGCCTTGACGATCTGCCCGTCATCCAGCCTCACATGGAACACCGTCATGTCGCCCAGATAGGCAATGTCGTAGATTTCGCCCTGCATGGCGTTCTCGTCGCCCTTGGCGGGCTTCTTCGACGACACCTTGATCTTCTCCGGACGGATCGCGAAAGCGACGTCGTTGCCGGGCGTGGCGTCGGCTGCGTTGACGACGTTTATCTTCGCGCCGCTGCCGCCGGCGATGGTGGCCGCATCGCCGTTGCGCGCCGTCACCTTGCCTTCGAACATGTTCACATTGCCGACGAAATTGGCCACGAAGCGCGAAATGGGCGCCTCGTAGACTTCAACCGGCGTCGCCACCTGCATCACCTCGCCCTTGTCGAGAATGGCGATGCGGTCGGCCATCGTCATCGCCTCTTCCTGGTCGTGCGTCACCACGATGAAGGTGAGCCCGAGACTTTGCTGGAGGTCCATCAACTCGAATTGCGTTTCCTCGCGCAGCTTCTTGTCGAGCGCGCCGAGCGGCTCGTCCAGCAGCAGCACCTTGGGCCGTTTCGCCACCGAACGCGCCAGCGCCACGCGCTGCCGCTGGCCGCCTGAAAGCTGGTGCGGCTTGCGCTTGGCGAACTGGGTCAGCTTCACCAGCTTGAGCATCTCGTCCACGCGCTTGGCGATCTGGTCCTTCGGCATGCCGTCCTGCTTCAGGCCGAAGGCGATGTTCTGCTCCACCGTCATGTGCGGAAACAGCGCGTAGGACTGGAACATCATGTTGACGGGCCGCTTGTAGGGCGGAATGCCGCGCAGATCCTGACCGTCCAGCAGGATGCGCCCGGAGGTGGGTTCCTCGAACCCCGCCAGCATGCGCAGCAAGGTGGACTTGCCGCAGCCCGACGCGCCGAGCAGCGCGAAGAATTCCCGCTCGTAGATCGAGAGCGACAGGTTGTTGACGGCGGTGAAATCCCCGAACCGCTTGGTGATGCTGTCGAACACAATATAGGGTTTTGCAGAGGCGTCGGTCCACGGCGCGAAGCTCCTGCGAATGCTGCCCAGTGATTTCATGATGACACCTTGCTCTTAAACTGAAAGGCCCGGCAATGCCGGGCCTTCGATCTCGATGCTTACTGGCCGGTGGTGACCTTGGTCCACAAGCGCGTCACCAGACGCTGTTCTTTTGGCCCGTATGGCAAGACGGTATAGAGCTTGGCCAGCGTCTCCTCGTCCGGGTAGATCGCCGGATCGTCCAGCACGTCCTTTTCGATGAACTCCTGCGACGCCTTGTTGCCGTTCGCATAGTAGACGTAGTTGCTGGCCTTGGCCGCCACTTCCGGCTTCATCATGTAGTTGATGAAGGTGAGCGCTTCGTCCAGATGCGGCGCATCCGCCGGGATCGCCATCTGATCGAACCACATTTCCGCGCCCTCCTTCGGAATGACGTAGTCGACCGTCACGCCCTGGTTGGCCTCCGCAGCCCGGTCGCGCGCCTGGAACACGTCGCCCGACCAGCCGATGGCGAGGCAGATGTCGCCATTGGCAAGCGCGTTGATATATTCGGAGGAGTGGAACTTGCGCACATAGGGCCGGATCTTGAGCAGCAGTTCCTCGGCCTTTGCAAAGCTGTCTGCGTCGCGCGCATTCGGATCGAGACCGAGATAGTGCAGCGCCGCCGGAATGATGTCCTGCGACTGGTCCAGGATGTAGATGCCGCAATCCTTGAGCTTGGCGGCCTTCTCAGGGTCGAAGATCACATCCCAGCTATCGACCTTGTCGATGCCGAGCGCGGCCTTAACCTTCTCGACATTGTAGCCGATGCCGGTGGTTCCCCACATATAATTGACCGAGTATTCATTGCCCGGATCGTAGGCGGTGGTGCGTTCGCTCACCACGTCCCACATGTTTGAAATATTGGGCAGCTTCGACTTGTCGAGCTTCTGGAACACGCCGGCCTGGATCTGGCGGGCGAGGAAGTGGCCGCTCGGCACCACGACGTCATAGCCGCTGCCGCCGGCCAGCAGTTTGGTTTCGAGAATCTCGTTGGAATCGAATACGTCATAGACGACCTTGATCCCCGTCTCCTTGGTGAAGTCCTCAAGGATGGAGGTGTCGATATAGTCTGACCAGTTATAGACGTTGACGACTTTTTCCTGCGCGTTTGCGCCGAATGTCGCGAGTGCCAGCAACGCCGCGGACAGACCAAGCTTTTGAATGGTCATGCATTATCTCCGTGTTGACCCCTTTTCCGGCTTTCTTGCTGCATCGCAGCAGGCCAGATTGCATTGAAGCTTATTAACCTTCAATGCGGGCGACAAGCCGGAAAATCATTCTACTTCCGGTGGTGAATCCGGATGCGGCGATGCGGCTCAACTGATTGCCCGCAGCCCCTTGTTCTTCACGACCGTCAGCAGTCGCAGCGCCGGCCCTCCGGGCTTTTTGACGCCGCGCTCCCAATCGGAAACAAGTCCCTTGCTGACGTTGAGGTAGCGCGCAAAGACCGGCTGGGAGATGTGCTCCCGCTCGCGAATCGCACGAATCTCTTCCGGCCCCATCGCCTCGATCGCCGTCAGGCACGCCTCGTCGAACTCGCGCATGGTTCGCTTGTCGATTGCGCCCGACTCGCGAAAACCCTCCATCATTTCATGGACGGCCGCCATCACGTCGCTCTTATAGGCCTTGGTCATCGCACACCACCGCTTTCATTCGACCCGCCGCCACCTCGGCCTCCATCTGGGCTTCGCTGAACGCCAACACCAGTTTGGCCGCCTTTCTTATCACGGCAAGCTCGGACTTGCCGAGATTTCCCAGGTCGCTCTTGGCAAACCCGAACACGAACACCGCACGCGTCTGCGCCTTGAAAAAGATCAGCACGCGATATCCCCCGGACCTTCCCGCCCCCTCGCGCGCAACGCGCTGCTTGATGACATTCGCCCCGAGATCGGCGTCAAGAAGTCCTTTGCCTGCACGCGCGACCGCTTCGCACAGCCGGTCGTCTCCGATCTTCTCCCTTTGCGCGAACTTGTCGAAACTGCTGCTCTTGAAAATCTTCACGATAGGTCATTTTATGAACGACCCCTAAAGTATGGCACTATGTGTAATGAGTCAACGCACCGCCGCTTGCTTCTTCAATTGCAGCAGGACGTGGCCGAACAGCGCGGCGACGACGATTGCGCCTCCCAGCAATGCGCGTGCGGAGGGTTCCTCGCCATGCACCAGCCACACCCAGACCGGCCCCAGCACCGGCTCGAAACAGCCGATCAGCGCCGCATATGCAGCAGGAATCAGCCGCGCGCCCATCGCGAAGCACACCATTCCGAGGCCGAG
The DNA here is from genome assembly GCA_023953835.1 of Rhizobiaceae bacterium. Lineage (NCBI taxonomy): Bacteria > Pseudomonadati > Pseudomonadota > Alphaproteobacteria > Hyphomicrobiales > Rhizobiaceae > Rhizobiaceae bacterium. The sequence continues at coordinate 625,816 of JAMLJB010000001.1, forward strand.
ATTGATCGCTCCGAACGCGAACAGATAGACCGCGTCGACGCCGCTCGTTGACAGCGTTTGCGCCTGTGTCGCAGCGAAAAGGCACGCAAGCACAGTGCCCAGGCAGGTCGCCGGGGTCATGCGGACATGCGCATAGCGGCGCGTTATGACGGTTGCGATCGCAAAGACGCAGGCGATCAGCAGCGCCAGCGCGTCCCCGATCGGCGCCACATTTCCGTTGACGTTTTCCGACACCATCACGCCCACGCCGACGATCACGGCAAGGATCGCGATCCATGTGGCGGCCGACACGCGTTCGCGGAAAAAGACCCATCCGAACAGCGCGGCCAGAAGCGGCACGCCTGCCTGTATCAGCAGGATGTTCGCCACGGTCGTATAGGCCAGCGCCACGACGAAACAGGTCGACGCCACCGCGAAGCAGAGCGACACCGCATATCCCGGCAGGCCCATCGTCCTGAAGGCACGCCATGCGCCGCGCCACCCATCGCGCGCGATCAGGAACAGGAGAATACAGAGCGAAGCCCACAGCGACCGCCAGAACACCACCGTCCAGCTATCCGGCGCTTCCACGAAACGCGCGAGCATGCCGCCGAAGCTCCAGAACAGCGCGGACAGGAACACCAGCACCATGCCCGTTCGCAGTTCCTTCGCACCGCGATAGGAACTGTCCGTCAGGCTTGGCGTTGCGGCGGCGTTGGTCATGCGCTTCGGCTTTTGCAGATAGGCCGCGCGGTTGGCTTTCGGCGGAGTTGAAATCGCCTATTCAAGAACCTTTGACCACGCCTGATCCAGCGCGCATCGTTCATTGGCGCAGATGAAAGCCCCCTTCTCCCCCTGTGGGAGAAGGTGCCGGCAGGCGGATGAGGGGTAATGCCAACCCCGCCGCATCACGTCCTTGGGCGATTGAACACGATCCAAAGTCCGCCCAGCACGCAGACGGTCGGCGAAATCAGCCATAAGGCCTTGATCACGTCGGGAGACGACCGATAGGTCTGGAAAAAGTCCTGCCAGAATCCGTAGCTGTCCATTGCTGCTCCCCGTGCCATGCAAATGGTCACCGAGGGGCCCCAAAGCCCCATCGCCCCTCTGGTGACCGGGGGATTAGCAAGCCGTGACAAGACGGCTGCCCCCGTCTTTAGACCCCATGCTTCTGTTTGCTTTGATCTGATTGGGATCGAAGATGATTATCGGTATGTGCCGATGACAGGAGGATGAGATGAAGACGAATTATATTGGCCTCGATGTCCACAAGGACACGGTTGCCGTTGCTATTGCAGAAGAGGATAGGCGGGAAGCGCGCTCATATGGTGAGATCGCGCATAGCGCTGATGCGCTCAGCAAGCTTGCGAGGAAGCTTTCCGCCAGTGGCTCCCGGCTACATTTCGCCTATGAAGCAGGGTGTTGTGGCTTTGGAGCCTACCGGCTGCTGACGGGTCTCGGCCATCGTTGCGATGTGGTTGCCCCCAGTATGACGCCGCGCCGGCCTGGCGACAGGATCAAGACCGACCATCGTGATGCGCTGGCGCTTGCCCGCCTGTTGCGGACTGGGGAATTGACGCCGGTATGGGTGCCCGATGAGGCACACGAGGCGATGCGCGACCTGGTGCGGACGCGCCAAGATGCTGTTTGCTCGCTACGCCGGGCTCGACAACAACTGGGCGGCTTTCTGCTGCGCCACGGCAGAGTGTACACCCGGACGGAGAAGCGCTGGGGGACAGTCCACAAGCGCTGGATACGCGATCAGAAGTTCGCGCATGAACCGCAAGGTTTGGTTCTGGAAGACTATTTTCGCACTATGGAGCAAGCACAATTGCGGATTGTCGAGATCACCGCCCGCATCCACGAAGCCCTGCCGGGCTGGTCTTTGGCACCACTGGTCGAACGGTTGCAGGCCATGCGCGGCATCTCCGTGGTCAGCGCCGTCGTTCTGGTGGCCGAACTGGGCGACTTTGATCGCTTCACCCGACCCACACAGCTTATGGCCTATGTCGGCCTGGTCCCCTCGGAAACATCGAGCGGCGGACACAGGCGACTAGGCGGTATCACCAAAGCGGGCAATGAAGCCGTACGCCGGACACTGGTCGAATGCGCATGGAACTATCGAATGCCTGCACGGATTAGCAAGAACATGATGGAGCATCAGAAGCGTCTTCCGCGGGAAGTCAGCGATATAGCTTGGAAAGCGCAGGTGCGCCTTCACCAGCGCTACAAAGCGATGTTGGCACGCGGCAAGAAGCCAACGGTCGTCATCACTGCAATTGCCCGCGAGATGGTTGGCTTTGTCTGGGCGATCGCCCGTATAGGCGGCGGCACAAGGTCTGCGTGACCGGGTGATGTCGAATGTGGCTTTCGGCGGTGGCGCATCCCACTACGGTCTGGAGAACCCTTGATCCGGCTTTGGGCAGGATGTTTCGCACATGCCGACGCCCGTTTTTAGACAAAGGCAGCTCCGCGACGAACCGGGATACTGCGACAGGCCTGGCCTGACCCGCGAATAAGAGGGTGATCAACCGTCGCTACGATGCTCGTGGAGTGCGCCACCACCCAAGGCCACACTGATAAATATTGATCGCGCTTCGCGCGAAACGAAACATTTTGGTCCTGCTCTTGAAAAACAGCATAAGAAGCCTGAGCTCTGAACATACACGGGGGCTCCCCCGGCCGGATGGCGCGAGGCAGTGCCGTTTTTCGGTCGACACAGACCGCTTGTCAAAGGGTTGCTACACCCCCGGAATTGGTTCCTCACCAATTCCAATGATCGATTTATTTCATATTTCTCTAATATGGAAGAGCCAATGAGACGCATGCATTCGAACGTCGCGTTGCCCCTTGCATGTTTGTTTTGGTCTGCAACTTGGTAGGTTTCGGTCTGATCCCCGGGGGATGGCCGTCCGCCGGGGATCGGATGAGCGGGACCGTGCGCCCCTTGGGCCTTTGGCCCGTGGATGAGTTTGGTCCGTTCGTCCTTCGCGTATGTCCTGAACAGATGATGGGGAGCAAGTCCCGCATGCAAGGCAAGGCAATGTCCAAACAGAACGCGATGCCAGTCTACGCCGGTGTCGATGTGTGTAAAGAGTGGCTGGACGTGTACGTGCATCCGTCCGGCCTGACGCTTCGCGTGAGCAATGACCGTGCCGGACTGAGACGGCTGAAGCGGGTCCTGTCCGGTCTTGCGATCGTCCCTCTCGTCATGGAAGCGACCGGCAAGTATCACCGGGCGGCACAGCGCTCGCTGCATGCGGCGGGTCTGGCGGTCGCGGTGGTCAATCCGCTGCGCGCACGGCTGTTCGCCGAGGCGGCAGGCAAGATTGCCAAGACTGACGCGATCGACGCCAAGCTGCTGGCGGTGATGGGCGCGGCTCTGGAACCGGCTGAAACGCCGCCGGCGCCTGTTGCGATGGAGGAGTTGCGCGAATTGGTCAATGCCCGCGGCGCGGCTATGGCCGAGCGTGCCGCGCTGTCCAACCGGCTGGCGGCGGCCGCGACCCGCTTCCTTAAGGCCGAATTGCGCCGGCGACGTGTTGCCTGCCGGCGTCACGTCGAACGGCTCGACGCCGAAATCCAGCGGCGCGTGTCGGCTGAGCCCGACATGGCGCGCCGCCACGCCATCCTCTGCTCGATCCCAGGCATTGGCCCGCTCACAGCAGCCGTCTTCCTCACCGGCCTGGCCGAACTCGGCGCCTGCTCGGCCAGGCAGGCCGCAATGCTCGTCGGCGTCGCACCGATCGCCTGTGACAGCGGCGATCGAACCGGCCGCCGCGCCATCAGAGGCGGCAGGATGCCCGTCAGGAACGCAGCCTACATGGCAACTCTCTCGGCGAGCCGTCACAACCAGGACCTCGCAGCATTCGCTAAGCGCCTCCAAAGGGCTGGTAAACGGCCGAAAGTGATCCTCGTCGCAGTCATGCGAAAGCTCGTCACACTCGCAAACACCCTCATCACACAAGATCGTCTCTGGACACCAATCAAACCTTGACAAGAAACACAGATGCTCATCCGCCTGCCGGCACCTTCTCCCCGTGAAGGACGGGGAGAAGGACGTTAGTCGCAAACGTCGATGACGGCTTCCTTCTCCCCGTCAAAACGGGGAGAAGGTCGCGGCAGCGGGATGAGGGGCAGCACAAACCCATCGGACAAGACCGGCGCTCAACCAGCAAACACGCTTGCGCCTTCATCGGCGCGTCCGGCCATCTGGCGCATGCCGAGGAACAATTCGCGGCCCATGCCGAAATCATTGCCGGAAAGGTCCGCCACCGCCTTGGGGCGCGACTTCAGCTCAGCAGCCGAGACCAGCACTTCCAGCATGCCCCCTTCCGCGTCGAGCCGCACGACGTCCCCCGTGCGGACCTTGCCGATGGGTCCGCCGTCGAGCGCTTCCGGCGTGACGTGGATGGCGGCGGGAACCTTGCCCGATGCGCCGGACATGCGCCCGTCGGTGACGAGCGCCACGCGGTGGCCGCGATCCTGCAGGATGCCGAGAACCGTCGTCAGCCGGTGCAGTTCCGGCATGCCGTTCGCCTTCGGTCCCTGAAAGCGGATGACGGCGACGAAATCGCGGTCGAGTTCGCCCGCCTTGAAGGCGTCGTTCAGCGCCTGCTGGCTGTCCAGCACGAGCGCCGGAGCCTCGATGTAGCGGCGCTCGGGCTTGACGGCGGAGGTCTTGATGATGGCGTGGCCGAGGTTCCCGCCAAGCACCTTGAGGCCGCCGGTCGGCTGGAAGGGGCGATACGCGGTGGTGAGCACCTTGTCGTCGCCGCTCAGTTCGGGCGCGGGAACGCGGGTCACGCCGCCGTCGGCCCCAAGCCGGGCCTCGACGGTGTAGGGCCGCAGCCCCTCGCCCCACACGGTCTGCACATCCTCATGCAGATAGCCGGCGTCGAGCAGTTCTCGGATCAGGAAACCCATGCCGCCCGCCGCGTTGAAATGGTTCACGTCCGCCAGCCCGTTCGGGTAGACGCGCGCCAGAAGCGGGACCGTTTCCGACAGGTCGGAAATGTCCTGCCAGGTGAGGCGGATGCCCGCCGCGGCCGCCATGGCGACGAGATGCAGGGTGTGGTTGGTGGAGCCTCCGGTGGCATGCAGCCCGACGACGCCGTTGACGATGGAGCGCTCGTCGATCATGCGCCCGACCGGCGTGTAGGCGTTGCCGAGATGGGTGATGGCAAGCGCGCGCCTCGCCGCTTCTCGCGTGAGCGCTTCGCGCAGCGGCGTGTTGGGGTTGACGAAGGAAGCGCCGGGCGTGTGCAGGCCCATGATCTCCATCAGCATCTGGTTGGAGTTGGCGGTGCCGTAGAAGGTGCAGGTGCCGGGGCCGTGATAGCTTTTCGACTCGGCTTCCAGCAGTTCTGCGCGGCCCACCTTTCCCTCGGCATAAAGCTGCCGGATCTTCGCCTTCTCGTCGTTCGGCAGTCCGGAGGTCATGGGACCGGCGGGGATGAATACCGCCGGGAGATGGCCGAAGGTGAGCGCGCCGATCACGAGGCCGGGCACGATCTTGTCGCAGACGCCGAGATAGACGGCGGCGTCGAACATGTTGTGCGACAGGCCGATGGCCGTGGCCATGGCGATGACGTCGCGTGAGAACAGCGAAAGCTCCATACCGGGCTGGCCCTGCGTGACGCCGTCGCACATCGCCGGAACGCCGCCCGCCACCTGCGCGATGCCGCCCGCTTCCCGCGCGGCTTCCTTGATGAGCGCGGGAAAGGTCTCGAACGGCTGATGCGCCGACAGCATGTCGTTGTAGGAAGTGATGATGCCGAGATTGGGCACCCGGTCGCCGCCGAGCGCCACCTTTTCCGAAGGCGAGCAGACGGCGAAGCCGTGCGCAAGGTTGCCGCAGGAAAGCACCGCGCGGTTGGCGGCGCGGCCCGCCGCCGCGTCGATGCGCTCCAGATAGATTTCGCGGCCCGTGCGGGAGCGCTCGCGGATGCGCTGGGTGATCGATTCGATCTCTTTCCTGGCGGTCATCGTCCTGTCCTTCCGGGCGGACGCCTGCTACGGCGCCCAGTAAACCTCGACCGGCCGGTCGACGGCATCCATCACGCGGCGGATCGGCAGGCGCGATCCGGGCGCGAGAACCCGCTCCAGCGTCGCATGCTTTTCCGCGCCCTCGATGTGCAGCGCAATGAAGCCGGCATCGAGCAGCGGCGGCAATGTCAAAGTCAGGCGCGGCTCTCCCGCGCTGGCGGCATGCACGCCCGCAACGAGGCGCTGCGCCGCAGGGTCGACGAGCGCGTCCAGTTCGTCGGCATCCGGGAAAAACGAGGCGGTGTGGCCGTCATTGCCCATGCCGAGCACGACAACGTCGATGGGCCGCCCGAGCGCCCGGAGCCGGGCCTCGGTGGCAGCGGCATCGGCGGCGACATCGCCCGTGCCGAAGAGCGGCAGGAAGGCCGCAGCGCTTGCCCTGTCCTGAAGCAGCCGCGCCCTGACCAGCCCGGCATTGGAGCGCGGCGAGGTATCGGGCACCAGCCGTTCATCGACCAGCGTGACGGTCACCTTCGGCCAGTCGATGTCGGTGCACGACAGCACATCGAAAAACGGCCCCGGCGTCGACCCGCCCGAAACGGCGAGCAGCGCGGAGGATGTCCGCTCGATGGCCGCCGCAAGCCGCCCGCTCACGGCCTCGGCCAGCGCGCGGGCCAGATCCTGCCGCGATGCGAACTGATGCAGCACCGGCTCGGCCATCAATCGCTCTCGTGCCAGGTGCGGCCGTCGCGCTCGATCAGCGCGATGGATGCCGACGGCCCCCAGGTGCCGGCGGTGTAGCCCTGCGCTTCCTGCCGGTTTTCCGACCATGCGTTCAGGATCGGATCGGCCCATGTCCAGGCCGCCTCCACCTCGTCGCGGCGCATGAACAGCGTCTGCGAACCGCGAATGACATCCATGATAAGCCGCTCATATGCATCCGGCGCGCGGCCCTGGAAGTTCTGGGCAAACGTCATGTCGAGCGGGATCTGGCGCAGGCGCATGCCGCCCGGTCCGGGGTCCTTCATCATGATGAACTGCTTCACGCCTTCGTCCGGCTGGAGGCGGATGATGAGCTTGTTGGAATAGACGTTACCTGCCGATTCATCGAAGATAGAATGCGGTATCTGCTTGAATTCTATGCATATTTCTGAAACGCGCGTAGCCAGTCGCTTGCCGGTGCGCAGATAGAACGGCACGCCCGCCCATCGCCAGTTGGCGATTTCGGCCTTGATGGCGACAAAGGTCTCCGTGTTGCTGGGCTTGCCGAGTTCCTCGACATAGCCCTTCACCGGACCGCCCGCCGAAGCGCCCGCCTTGTACTGGCCGCGCACCGTCTGCTTCGGGGCCTCGGCACCGTTGATGCGCTTGAGCGAGCGCAGCACCTTGAGCTTCTCGTCTCGCACCGCATTGGCCTCCATCGAGGAGGGCGGCTCCATCGCCACGAGGCAGAGAAGCTGGAGCATGTGGTTCTGCACCATGTCGCGCAGCGCGCCCGCCGTGTCGTAATAGGTGACGCGGTCCTCAAGCCCGACCGTCTCGGCCACGGTGATCTGCACATGGTCGATGTGCGCGGAGTTCCACAACGGCTCGTAGAGCGCGTTGGCGAAGCGCAGCGCCATCAGGTTCTGCACCGTCTCCTTGCCGAGATAGTGGTCGATGCGGAACACCTGATGCTCGCCGAAATCCGCGCCGATCTGGTCGTTGAGTTCGCGGGCCGATTTCAGGTCGCGGCCAATGGGCTTTTCCACCACGATGCGGCTGTTGTCGGTAATCAGCCCGTGCTGCTTCAGCTTGTGCGAAATCTCGCCGAAAAGCGCTGGCGCGACCGCAAGGTAGAACGCGCGGATGCTCTGGCTGTCGCCGATCGCTTCCTTGAGATGATCGAAGCCTTCGCCGCTCTTGGCGTCCGCCGCGACGTAGGAAATGCGCTGGATGAATGTCTTCAGCTCGTCTTCGTTGATATCGTCCGGCTTCACATGGTCGCGGATCGCCTTTTCAGCGAACTCGCGGAATTCCGCGTCCGGCATCCTGGCGCGCGATGCGCCGATGATGCGCGTCGGGTCCGAGAACTGGTGATCGCACTGCCGATAATAGAGCGCGGGCAGCAGCTTGCGCTCGGAAAGGTCTCCCGTTCCGCCGAAGATGATGAAATCGAATGGATCGACCTTGATGATCTGGCTGGTCATAGGCTTCTCGCGTCATGCCGCGTCGTCGCGGCCGGTTTAATCTAATCGATTTAAAAACGCCAGTGCCTTTGTGTCGCATTTGACGCTGGCCCCTGCCGAATTGCCGACAGGCATCTTGCGCGGCACGAAAGCTGTCCGCAACATGCGTCATTCACATGGCAGATATGCAAAGGACAAGGCAATCGCGCCGACCTGCCGGTCGAAATCGAGGCCGGAAAGACCATGGTATTCAATCAATCAGTGAGAAGTGCATGTCCCGTTTGAAAGACAAGGTAGCAATCGTCACGGGCGCAGCGTCCGGTTTCGGCGAAGGCATGGCGCGGCGTTTCGCGGAAGAAGGCGCGCGCGTCGTGGTCGCAGATGTCAACACGGTCGGGGCCGAGCGTGTCGCGACAGAGATCGGCGGCGATGCGATCTGGACCCAGACCGACGTTTCGCAGCGCTCCGAATTCGCCGAGATGGTGGATGCCGCGATGGCCGCCTTCGGGCGCATCGACATCATGGTCAACAATGCCGGCTATACCCACCGCAACGGCAGCCTGCTTGAGGTGAAGGAGGATGTTTTCGACCTCATCACCGCGATCAACATGAAGGCGATCTACCATTCGACTCGTGCGGTTGTGCCGATCATGGAGCGACAGGGCGGCGGCGTTATTCTCAACACGGCCTCGACCGCCGGGCTGAGGCCGCGACCGGGCCTGACCTGGTACAACGCCTCCAAGGGCTGGGTGATCACCGCCACGAAGTCGATGGCCGTCGAGCTTGCATCGAAGAAGATCCGCGTCAATTGCCTGTGCCCGGTCGCCGGAGAGACGGGCATGCTCGCGCAGTTCATGGGCGAGGACACGCCGGAGCGGCGCAGCCAGTTCAAGTCCGTCATTCCGCTTGGCCGGTTCTCGACGCCGCTCGACATCGCCAACGCCGCGCTTTTCCTGTGCTCGGACGAAGGCGCATTCCTGACCGGCGTGGCGCTTGAGGTCGACGGCGGCAGGTGTGTGTAGGTCGCGCTTTCAGGCCAGCGAGCTCAAAGGGTCACGATGAGCCGCTGGCCATAGCGGTAGTCTTGGGATTACGCGCATCGCGCTTGTCGCAATGGTTGTGCCGGTATGCAACCTGCAACCCTGCCCTTACGTCACCCCGCGCGATCACGAAACCGTGAAGTCTCGATTCCTACGCGATCATCGTGGCCCTAACTGACAGTCTTGCACATCTCGCCGGGGTCGTTCTCGCCTTTGCGGAGGTCGTAGAGCGTCGCCTCGCTGCCCTTGGTCCACCAGACGATTTCCTGCCCGGCATAGCGCGCGCCGCTGCCTGAAAGAACGTTGACGGTGACGACAACCCTCTCGCCGATTTTCAACACGGCGAGCGCGTTGTCACCGGCATTGATATAGGTGGCGGTGATCTTCTCGCCGCCGCAGGCGTAGTTCACCGTCTCGCGGCTTGCCGCACCACCCGGCAGGTCGAGCGTCACGCTGGCCGCCTGCGCGCTTTGCGCGACCATGGCAGCAATCAAAACCGCAAACCACCGCCGCATGCCCGCCTCCCCTATTCGACCTTGATCTCGGTGCGCTCTCCGGCCTTCACGGTGACGGGCTTTTCCTTCTTCTGCCCTTCTCCGTTCGGCGTCACGATCAGCATATAGTCTCCGGCGGGCACGGTGGACTGCAATGTTTCACCATAGCCATAGGTGACGCCCTGCCTTTCACCCTGCAAATTGGCCTTGCCCTCGAACAGCCTGATCTCGCTGGCGCCGGGCGCGTCCACCGCCAGCACGCCCGCATTCAGCACGACCGTCTCGTCCTTGCGCTCGCCCACCTTGACGGAGAACGGCACTTCGACATTGGTGGCGTCGAGCTGCACCACCGCCACATAGTCACCGGCGGGCAGGTCGAAATCGGGATCGGTGCCATAGTCATACGCGACCTGATCGCGCGTGCCGTCCATCTTTTTCGCCGCCTTGAAAATGCGCGTGTAGAGATTGCCTGAATCGACCTTCTCGCCGCCCTGCGTGTAGAAGCTCGAAATCACCGCCGTACCGACGCCCACCACAATATCTTTTGAGATGGTCTGGCCCGCCGCGATGCTGAACGTCTCGCTCACTTCGCCCGCGCCGAGCTTCACGGTGATCTTCGTCTCGCCTGCCGGCAGAACGAATGTCCGCTCGCCATAGTTGGCCGATGAACTGCCGCCCGGAAAATCGGCGATGATCTGCGCATCGCCATCCGGCTCCGCGCCCTCATAGGGCACCGCGCGAATTGCCAGCGTGCCCGCATTCAAGACGAAGCGCGGGGTTGCCGTCTTGCCCGCCTCGATGCCGATTTTCTGCTGCGTGGCGGCCTCGCCCATCTTCGCGACGATCACGTACTCGCCCGGTTCGAGATTGCCCTTCCACTGGCCATATTCGGTGGTCACGTAGTCGCCCGCCGTTCCGTCCGGCTTTGCGCGGGAAACCGTGTAGGAAAGGTCGTTCGAATTGATCGCCTCGCCGCCTTCGGTCAGCGACGCGGTCGGCATGATGTTGAACTCGACCTTCGCCGGCTCGGGAGCCGGAGGCGGCGCCGGCTGGGGCTCGGGCGCGGGTTGCGCGGCCTCCGCCACCGTCGTCTTCAACGCCTCTTCCAGTTGCGAGGCGTCCGACGCCTGCATGTATTTGCCGCCCGTATTTTCCGCCAGGCACGCCACCTGCTTCCCCTCGTCGGCGGTCAGGCCGAAGCCGACGACATGGGCCGTGAAATCGACGCCCGATTGCTCGAGTTCCTTGCCGAGCGCGCATGGATCGGCGGCACAGGTTTCCAGTCCGTCGGTTATGAGGATGACGGTTGCCTTTTCCTCTGTGTATTTCAGGTCCTCCGCCGCCTTTTTCACCGCAGCGGAAAGCGGCGTCTTGCCGAGGAATTTCATCTGGTCCGCCGCGGCGGCGATCGCGCCTGCCGTGCCGGTGGCGGGCGGCACCACAAGCTCGATGTCCTCGCAGCTTCCCTTCTGGCGGTGGCCATAGGCCATCAGGCCAAGCTCCAGGTCGGACGGAATGCTCTGCAACACGGTGCGCAGCGTCTGGCGCGCAATCTCCAGCTTCGGCTTGCCGTCTATCTGGCCCCACATCGACCCGGATGCATCGAGCACGATGATCGCGCGGCCTTCCGCCCGCGCCATCGTCGTGGCGCACAGGATCGCAAACAGGATGACAAAAACGCGTGCCGGATGCCGCATCGTTCCTCCACGGATTCGAAGTCGGGCGACGCTAACCAAACAGGGTGCATCTTACAATGCCGGAAGCAAGAATAGGGTTTCCGGATGACGGATCGCACAAATGCGGCAGGGCTGGCGCCGCCCCTCAACCCGCTGCCGCGACCTTCTCCCCGTGTAGAACGGGGAGAAGGAAGATAATCCCCAACGTTGATGACAATTCCCTTCTCCCCGCCTGCGGGGAGAAGGTCGCGGCAGCGGGTTGAGGGGCGGCGCGAACGTGACAGGGAAAACGCGCGCTACCCTCACTTGGTGGGGGAGAGGCTGGTTGCGCAGCAAACCAAAGTTGGGGTCGTATCCACACACATTACCCGCCGAAAGCGCGAGATCAGAACGATCCAAGTCAGGCCGAGCAAGGTGAATGAAGGGACGACAATCCACATCGCCTTGATGAAGTCTGACGACGCTCGGAACGTCTGAAAGAAATCCTGCCAGAAATGATAGCTGTCCATGCTGCTCCCCGTGCCATGCAATTTGGTCACCGAGGGGTCCCCAAAGCCCCATGCACCCCTCTGGTGACCGGGGGATTAGAAAACCGCACACACACGGCCGCCCTCGTCTTTAAGCCGCAAGGCTCTGGACATGCACGAGGGCTCCCCCGGCCCTGAGGCGCGTGGAAGTACCGTTCCGGTCGGCACAGACCTTTTTGTGTGTGGGGTTTCTAAGCCCCAAGGCCCGGCCAGATGACCGGACCCGGCGCGACCATATTCCATCATATGCTAAAATAGAAGCGGGATTTTGGAGCGGGAGGCTTGTACACCCTCATCCGCCTGCCGGCACCTTCTCCCACAAGGGGAGAAGGACGATGGCAACCACGTCTCGCATTTTCTGCGACGTCGTTGACTGAGGCCGGCGTGACTGACATCCCCTTCTCCCCCTGTGGGAGAAGGTGCCGGCAGGCGGATGAGGGGTGGGGCAACCATGCGACACCGGACCCTGCCCTCTCCCGTCAATACGTCGTGCGGCGTTCCTCGCTGGGGGGCCGTCCGAAATGCTGGCGATAGCTCTGCGCGAAATAGGAATGCGACGCGAAGCCCGTCGCCACGGCAATGTCGAGGATCGGCATGTTGGTCTGCCGCAACAATTCGCGTGCGCGTTCGAGCCTAAGCCGCGTGTAATATTTGCCGGGCGTCATGTTCATGTGGCGCAGGAACAGCCGCTCGACCTGCCGCACCGACAGTCCTGCCGCCCTGGCGAGTTGCACCGCTGACAGCGGCTCGTCCAGCGCGTCGGCCATGCGCTCGACGATGCGCTTGAGCTTCTCGGATTTGCCGGTGAGGTCGCGCTCGGGGCCGCGCCGCTGCCGGTCGGCAGCCGAGCGCACGCGCTCGTAGTTGAACTGGTTGGCGACCTCGTTGGCAATGCCCGAGCCAAGGTCTTCCCGCACGATGGCGAGCATGAGGTCGATGGAGGTGGTGCCGCCCGCGCAGGTGTATCTCTTGCGGTCGATCTCGAACACATTGCCCGTGCATTCGATGCCGGGAAAGGCTTCCATGAATGAAGCGCGGTTTTCCCAATGGATGGTGCAGCGGCAACCGTCCAGTTGCCCGGCGTCTGCCAAAAGATGCGAGCCGACGGAAAGCGCGCCGAGCGCCCCGCCCCGGCGGCCCCATTTGCGCAGGCCCGCCAGCACCTTGCTCTTGCCGGGAAATTCGAGCGAAAGGCCCGCCGCGACAAACAGAATGTCGGCAGACGGCACGTCGGCGATGCTGTAGTCCACCTTGACCGGCAGGCCGTTGGAGGCCATGACCGACTCTCCGTCAGCGGAAACCGTGATCCAGCTATAGAAATTGTGACCGAGCTGCCGATTTGCCGAGCGCAGGATGTCGATGGCGGCGGCAAGCGAGAACATGGGGAACCGCTCCACCATGAGGAACGCGAACTGGCGATGCCGCGTCTGCGCATCCGCAGCGCGGCGGCCTGCCTCCCCCGAACTGGTCCAGACGTCCTGTTCCATCGCCTCCCCGGTGACAGGAAATGGGCTTACTCGATTCGACTAGAATTGTGGCCTTTCCAGCCCGGCGGCAAGATAGGCCGACACCAGTGTGTTCGCCATCAACAGCGCAATCGTCATCGGCCCGACGCCGCCCGGCACCGGCGTGATCGCGCCCGCCACTTTTTCGGCCTCCGAATAGGCCACATCACCGACCAGCCGGGTCTTGCCGTCCGGCGTGGCGATGCGATTGATGCCGACATCGATGACCGTGGCGCCGGGCTTGATCCAGTCGCCGCGCACCATTTCCGGGCGACCCACCGCCGCAACCAGAATATCGGCTGTCCGGCAGACCGCCGGAAGGTCGCGGGTGCGGCTGTGCGCAATCGTCACCGTGCAGTTCGCGCCGAGCAGCAGGCTGGCCATGGGCTTGCCGACGATGTTGGAACGGCCCACAACCACGGCATTCAGGCCCGAGAGGTCCCGCCCGCGCACCCGCTCGATCAGGATCATCGAACCGGCGGGCGTGCAGGGAACGAAAGCCGTTTTCATTTCGCCGGTCACGAGCTTGCCGACATTGATGAAGTGGAAGCCGTCGACATCCTTTTCCGGCGCGATGGTCTGGATGACGCGACCCGAATCGATGTGGTCCGGCAGCGGAAGCTGGACAAGTATTCCGTGGATCGACGGGTCGGCATTGAGGTTCGCGATCAGCGCCAGCAACTCCGCCTCGCCGGTTGTGGCCGGCAGCGTGTGCTGGACGGATTTGAACCCGCATTCCTTGGCCTTTTTCGACTTGGACGCGACGTAGACCTGGCTCGCAGGGTCCTCGCCCACAATGACGACGGCAAGGCCGGGCTGCACGTTCCGGGCTTCCAGGAGCGTTGCCGACCGCTTCTTGACCTCGGCGATCACCTCTTCCGCGATCTGCCTGCCGTCGATTCTTTCAGCCATGCCGGACCCCTGCGCGTTGCCGATGTGCGGGCGATAATCAACAAAGCGCGCTTGCGCAATCCGCGCTTGCGCCTCCTTTTGACGCAAAAGCGAAATCGGTCCCGAAATCAGAAATAGTTGCGGTCGCGCCGCGTCGCCAATGCCCGCACCATTTCGCGGCATTCGCGTATCGCGACCAGGCATTCCTCGATGGCGGCGCGCATCTCGCCCATGCTGTCCTGCATCTGCGAGGATGCCTTCGCATCCCGCGCCGACAAGGCCCGCCGTGCGGCGTCCGCCTCGACGGCAAGGCGCGCGGCTTCGATCCTGCTGTCAGACGGAGCCGTCGCCGAAGGGGTGGCGAAGTCGAGCAATGACCCTGACCGCTTGCGCATAGCCGGTCGCCTCGCGCGCGTCTCCAGCCCCTCCTCTGGCGCATCGATCCGGGGGGTGAATTTCGCGCGTGCCCGCGCCTCCTCGAGCGCATGCGCCAGCGAGGGGATCGACCGCCGTTCCCTGTCTGCCTCGTCGCCTTCCATCCGCTCCCGCCGACCGCCTCGTCGCTCGCTTTGACGCTAAAGCCTGCGTCAGAATAAAGCGTTAAGCGGCATTTTGCGCGAATTTTCGTATGTTTTGCGGTCGTATTTTCACGGGAATCGGCATTTTTGCGCGGAGAATCGCGCCTGTTCACACGCTTATGCGCCGTTGAATCCGGCTTCGTACAGCGTATATTGTTTCGTCATGCAAGGAATCGACCCATGAATGCGCCGGCCATGACCCGCCGCGAACGCCACAAGGCGGACACCCGAGCCGAGCTTCTGGCGATGGCCCATCAGCTTATCCGAGAGGAGGGTTATGAGGGCCTGACCATCCGCAAACTGGCCGAACGGGTCGGCTATGCGCCGATGTCGGTCTATTCCTATTTCGCGGACAAGGACGAAATCCTGCTGGCCGTGGCGGAGGACGCGTTTGCCATGCTGGCCCGCCGCGTGGCCGCCCGCCAAACCGATAACCCATTGGAATCAATAAGGATCGGCCTCAACGAATACGCCGCCTTCGCGCTCGAGAACCCGAACGAATATGTCACCGTCTTCATGACGCCCAAGACCCATCTGCATGAGAAGGACACGTTCGACAGGCTGAAGAAGAACAATCCTTGCCTGAACCTGCTGCTGTCGCAAATCGCCGCCGCCGTTTCGCGCGGCCAGATGAAGGGCGATGTCTTTGCAATCGCCACGATGCTGTGGTCGGCGATCCATGGCGCGGTTTCGTTGATGATTACATTCCCGAAATTCCCATTCGGCGAACCCACTGGCTTTGCCGGACGGATGATCGATGTCGCCATGGCCGCCGTTACCGAAGGCGAGATCGAATCGCTTGGCGATCCCGGTGACTGCGGCGTCATCGGTCGGTGGCCGTAGCGGTCGCGCTCGACCGCTCTTCCCGTTTCGCCCCGCTGCGTTTAAAGCAGGCGAAACGGAGCGTGAAAATGGTCGTGAAGCTGGTTCTTGTCGGGTGCGGAAATATGGGTTTCGCCATGCTTTCCGGCTGGTTGAAATCCGGGAAGATGAAGCCGTCCGAGGTCTTTGTCGTGGAACCCAACGAGGCGCTTCGCGATCGCGCCGCCGGCCTGGGCATCGCGACGGCGGCAAGCGCGACCGGCCTCCGCGCCGGATTGAAACCGGATATGGTGCTGATTGCAGTGAAGCCGCAGGTGCTGCGCGATGTCCTTGAAAACTATAAGGAATACGGCTCGTCGGCGACGACGTTCATTTCAATTGCGGCCGGCACGCCGATCAGGACATTCGAGGAAATACTGGGGTCCGGTACCCCGGTGTTGCGCTGTATGCCCAACACGCCCGCCGCAATCGGCAAGGGCATGATGGTGGCCTATGCGAATGCGCATGTGACCGCCGACGCCAAGGCCGCCATCGAGGACCTGCTTTCCGCCAGCGGCGAAGTCACGAGCATCGCGGATGAAGCCTTGATGGATGCGGTAACGGCTGTTTCCGGCTCCGGACCTGCCTATATATTTCATTTCATCGAATGCCTGACGAAAGCCGCCGAGACGGTCGGCCTTCCATCGGACACCGCAAGGCTGCTCGCCATGCAAACGGTCTATGGAGCGGCATGTCTCGCTGCGGAAACCCGTCAGGACCCCGGCGAATTGCGGCGGCAGGTCACAAGCCCCAACGGCACGACCGCTGCCGCGCTCGACGTGCTGATGGGCGGCGAAAAGATGCAGAACCTGCTGACCGAAGCCGTTCACGCCGCGCAAAAGCGCTCCGTCGAGCTGGGAAGCTAGGGTCAGGACCCGTAGAGCATTTCATCCTGGGCGCTGCGCAGCGCGAACAATCTCGTTGTCCGATCCGGCGTTGCGTTGAGGCTGGTCAGCAACTCGCCCTTGCGCACCGGCTCCAGCACCTTGCCGCCCTCCAGAAGCCCGACAGGAATTGCCTTTGCGGCGCGCGCTTCCTCAACACTCATCGTCCATGACCGGTAGCACGTCTCGCCGATGGCATCGAGACTGTCGCCCGGCTTGAGGTCGCGCTTGGCAACTGCGCAAACCTCGGCGACGGGCCGCGCCAGCGGCACCATGTCCGGCCTTCCATAGAGCATGATACGCGCGGCGGTGAGCGGCACTTCGAGCGATGTCAGGTGATAGGGGCGATGGAAGGCGTAATACGGACCGTGGCCGACATGCAGATCGTCCATGCGCTCGACAATGCGCGGATGCGTCGCCTCGACAACGACGAACACGCCCGGCGCGACACCCTTGCCGATGGTGTAGTCCACCACGCCCTTGCGCGACAGCACACCGCCTGCCTCCCGCGGAACCAGCACCTTTGCGAGATCCTCACGGCCCGCGCTCGGGCCGTGCATGCCCGGAACGTCAGGCACCAGCCCGGTGGCATTCGCGATTGCCGCCATTTCCACCATGGTCTTGGAGCCGTCCACGAATTCGACCAGCATGCGCGGATTCATGTTTCGCCGCTCGGCCTCCTCGCGATAGGCGTCGGGCACCGCATCGTGGTTGAGCGCGTTGTTCTTGCCCTTGCCCGCCGCCACGATGGTATAGCCGAGCGAAGTGGCAAACTCGATCAGTTCCATACAGCTTGACGGCTCGTCGCCGGCGCCGATGGAATAGATGACGCCCAGCCGGTCGGCCTGCTGTTTGAGATAGGGTCCGATCGTCACGTCGGCCTCGACATTCATCATGACGAGGTGCTTGCCGTGCTCCATAGCCATGAGGTCGAAATCGGCGGCCACGCCGGGCTTGCCCGTCGCGTCGATGACCACGTCGAGGAGCGGATTGGTGACAAGCAACTCATTGCTGGTGATTGCGAGCTTGCCCGCCTCGATTGCAGCGGTGACGGCGGATGCGTTTCCGGCCTCGCATGCATGGTCCTCGTCGCCATAGGCGATCCTGACGGCATTGCGTGCGGTGTGGGGCCTGCGGGTGGACATCGCGGCCAATTCCACCCCCTTCATCAGCATGCACTGGGTGACGAGATCGGTGCCCATCTCGCCCGATCCTATGACGCCGATGCGCACCGGCCTGCCCTCTTCCGCGCGCCGGGCCAGATCGCGTGCTAGACCAGTCAGGGCAATTGATTGCATCATGTTCCTTGTTCGCCGACTGGAGCGAAATTGTTGAAATTCAGGTCTTGGGCGCCATGCCAAGTGGAAAAAGGCGGCAGGGGACTCATCTCCCGCCACCCTATAACCGATTTAGCCCACCGGAACATAGGCTTCGCGGTCGGAGGGCAATATGCCTCCGGCCGGGCGGCACTGCATGCGACGCTTTAGGCCGTTTGAATATCGCGCGACAAATGTCATTCAGGGCCGTCTTTCGGAATCCTGCAAGCATGGGGGGATTGATGCCGTCCAAGGTCGGAGAAGCAATAATCGCATTTGTGACGACGCTGTGGCTCGGGCTGTTGATCGGCGTTTCTTTTCTCGCGACGCCGGTGAAATTTCGCGCGCCGACGCTCGAACTGCCGGTTGCGCTCGATGTGGGCCGCGTGACCTTCGAGTTTTTCAGCAAGGTCGAACTGGGATTGTCCGCGCTGTTGTTGGTGTGCCTGTTCGTGTTCAGGCCGGGCGCGCTTCGCGCGCTGCTCGGCGTGCTGCTGGTGGCAATCGTGGTCGCAGAGGCATTCTGGCTGCTGCCCGCGCTTGTTGCGCGGGTGAGCCAGATCCTGTCCGGCGATACGACTGCGCCGAACAGCTACCATCTTTGGTATGTCATAGGCGAAGCCGCGAAGGCCGTGATCCTGCTTGCGCTGTCGGTGGTCGGGCTGAGACGCCTCGCAAGCGGCCACGGTGGCAATTGATCCGGCGCGCGGGCGCGATTTTTGACGATTTTTCTGCGGGATGGTGCTGCGAGAGAGGATTGAACTCTCGACCTCTCCCTTACCAAGGGAGTGCTCTACCACTGAGCTACCGCAGCGCGTGGCGGCTTTTCCTGTATTTCCGGCAGTTCGTCAACACGGGAAATCACCTTCCGGTGGATTTTCCGGCGCCGCGCTGTAGATATTGGTATTAGCCACTTCACGACGCTACCATGGGTTGTTGGCCGCAAATATGCCACCGTCTGTTGATCTTCAACACTACAGCGCTGGGGACGCATCAGGCGCATGAGTACTGAAAAAAAGGGGCCTGCAACCAATCCCGACAATCGCAAGATGCGGCTGGCGGCGGAGCTACGGGCCAACCTGCTGAAGCGAAAGGCGCAGGCAAGGCAGCGCAGGTCGGCTGGCAAACCGGCACAGCCGGCCGACGGCAAGGACTGAATGTGTGCGTCAAGGCGCGAAGCGCTTTTCTTGAATCAACCGGCGCGATGAGTTAGACGGCGCTCCACTGTTTTTTCCGGTTGGCCCGGACAGAAAGAATTTTCATGGATCGAATCAGAATCGTCGGGGGGAACGAACTTCGCGGCAGCATTCCCATTTCCGGCGCGAAAAATGCGGCCCTGCCGCTGATCATCGCATCGCTGCTGACCGACGACACGCTCACGCTCGAAAATGTTCCACACCTTGCCGATGTCGAGCAGTTGATCCGCATTCTCGGCAATCACGGCGTCGATCACTCGGTCAACGGGCGGCGCGAAAAACAGGGCGAACTCTACGCGCGCACCATCAATTTCTCCGCACGCAACATCGTCGACACCACGGCTCCATATGAGCTCGTTTCGAAAATGCGCGCCAGCTTCTGGGTTATCGGGCCGCTGCTTGCGCGCATGGGCGAGGCTCGTGTTTCCCTGCCGGGCGGCTGCGCCATCGGCACGCGGCCGGTCGATCTCTTCATCGAGGGGTTGCAGGCGCTCGGCGCTGAGATCGACGTCGAAAGCGGCTATGTCATGGCCACCGCGCGCAATCGCCTGCGCGGAAATCGCTATGTGTTTCCCAAGGTCTCGGTCGGCGCGACCCATGTGCTCGTCATGGCGGCTTCTTTGGCGCGCGGCGAAACCGTTCTGGAAAACGCGGCCCGTGAACCGGAAATTGTCAACCTGGCCGAATGCCTGAACGCCATGGGCGCCCGCATCTCCGGCGCGGGAAGCCCCACCATCACGATCGAGGGCGTCGATTCCCTTTCCGGCGCGCGGCACCGGGTGATACCCGACCGCATCGAGACCGGCACCTACGCCATGGCCGTCGCGATGACCGGGGGCGACGTGTTGCTGGAAGGCGCGCGGCCTGAACTGCTGCAATCGGCGCTGGACGTCATTTCGAGAACTGGAGCGGAAGTCACGCCGACCAATTCGGGCATTCGTATCCAGCGCAACGGATCGGGCATTTCACCCGTGGACGTGGTCACCGAGCCGTTTCCCGGTTTCCCGACAGACCTTCAGGCGCAATTCATGGCGCTCATGACCATGGCGAAGGGCAAGTCGCACATCACCGAAACGATCTTCGAAAACAGGTTCATGCATGTGCAGGAACTGGCGCGTCTGGGCGCGCATATTTCGCTGTCGGGGCAGACCGCAGTGGTCGATGGGGTGGCAAAGCTTCGCGGCGCGCCTGTGATGGCAACGGACCTGCGCGCATCTGTTTCGCTCGTTATTGCCGGCCTCGCCGCCGAGGGCGAAACCATCGTGAATCGGGTCTATCATCTTGATCGCGGCTTCGAGCGTCTCGAGGAGAAACTGTCGAATTGCGGTGCGATGATCGAACGGCTGTCAAGCTAGCCCTTACGGCTCTGTGCGCTGCGCACATCATCGGCCAGTTCGCTGTCCCAGCTTGCAAGAACGGGATCGGAAAGCGTTTCCACCAATTCCTGCAACAGGAAGCCTGCATGGCTCGACAATCCCGCGGCCAACAATTCCTTGGCAAGCGCGAGCTTCGCAACCGCCCTTGCCCGGCGCGAGCGTTGTGAAGCAACGTTTGTTTCCCGCGCCGCGATGCGGTCCTCCAGCGTCGGCTCCTCGCGCTCTTCTCCTTCCGCGTCTTCGGCTTCGTCGGTGCTGCCGCCCATCTTTGCCTGGTGCACCCACTCCAGCAGAGCCGGATCGAAATAAGGATTGCCAGTCACGAAACGCAGGCCTGCAAGCCCAGGCATGTCCGCAAACCGGCGCGCGACGGCATGATGGATCGTTTCCGCAGCCGCCTTGTATCCGAGCGCCGAAGCGATGCGAGTGGCGAGCCGTTGGCCTTCGAGCCAATCCGGGCTGTGAAACAATTGGTCTTCCAGCTTCATCAACCCATTGTCGGTGGGGCGCTCCGCAAGGGAGCGGAACTCATCCACCATATCCGAAGGCATCGGATATTGCGTGGTGCGGTTCTCGCTGTCGACTGGCGGCAGCGTGCGAAAGTCCAGCCAGGCCCCATAGCGGCGCATCTGGAATGCTATTTCGGCGCCCGGTTCGTGCCTGCCGATACGATCGGCCAAAGACCGGATATCTCTGCGCAATTCGGCGCGACCGCGGGCGTCAAGTTCAACGGAAGCATCCGAATGATGTTCCTGCTCAACCTGCTGCGCGGCGGGGGCGGGCTCGCCCCGCTCGTGCAACTGGTTGACCGCAACCTGATAGGCCGAACTGTCGATGCCTATCGAAGCGGCAGTCTTGCCGAGCGCCTCGGCCCTCGCCAGAAACTCCTTGGGCAAGCCGCGCGTCTGGCGTTCGATCTGCTTTTGCGACTGCTGCAACGCGGACAGAATGTCTGCGCCCCATTGCGTGCGGCGGCGCTCCGCCTTCGGCCCTTGCGGATGGAACAAGGCCCAGGCGCCGGGCGCAAACCCCGCCTCTGCGAGTTGCATCGCCTCCTCCAATGCCTCCTCGGTAGGCGTCTGGCCAAGCGCGAAAATCAAAGCCCTCAGCGCTCGCAAATGGAGGCATTCCTCCAGTACCGCGCGCGCATCTTTGCCGACCTGCTCCCAGTCGATCGTATTCGCGTTCAGCGTGCCGCGTTTCATCAATGCGGTGTCGAGCGTGTCGAGCAGTTCCTCCACGGGTTCCGAAATCTCGCCCGCGTCGAGGTTTTCTTCCTGCAATCTCTTGACGATCATCCGGATGCACCCACCAGCTTGGTGCCCCCTTCCAATGCGGTTTTCATTGGCTGGATGCCGGTATGCGCAACTGGCTCGGCAACATCACGCTGTTGAGCGGGCTATTGAAGAACGGATTGATCTCACCTTCCGCCCAGATGCGGAAGCGTGCGCTTTGCCCCTTTGCATTTGAGAAGCTGACATCGACGGAATTCTCGCTGGTACCGATCTTGCTGCCGCTGTCGTACAGCCGCAGCCATGACCAGGGACCGTTGAACTGTCGCCCGCCGGACCTGCTTTCGCGCCCCAGCGTGGAAAGATCGTAGCGGGAAGATGCGCCGCCATCGATGCTGTTCGGCCATACGATCCGTACCGGACGAGCGGCGCTGTGGGTATACACCACAAGCTGCCCTTCGAAGTTGATCTGCGCGCGCGACAGGTTTGCAGTCATGCCGACGGGCTGGACGCTGAACTTGACGGATAGCTCTCCGGCTTCGTTGAAGAAGGTTCTCGTGATGCGCATCGCGCGCTGCAATTGCGCGGCGGATTGCGGGTCGATCGGAAGCGAATGACCATCAATGTCGCGGGGCTCCCCGCTCGCTTCGTCCACGAACACCGCGAGATTGGCCTTGTAGAAGCTTTCGAGCTTTCCGCCCGGCCTGAAGAAGTTTTCGAAGTCCTGCAACGGCAGGTCGTCATCGCTCTGGCGGTCGAACGGATATTTATCCGCGATCACACGCTGGAACTCCGAATAGACTTCCTGCTTCCATTTCCGGTCAAGCGCCTGCGCCGCCGTTTCCAGTATCACGCGCCAGCTTTCGCTTGCGATGAAGCGCAGGTGTGCGTCGAACGGCGCGGGCATGCGCTCGGCAAGCCGTTCCATCAGGTAAATGGGGTCGGAGCCTTTCAATCCGGCGCGAGCCGTGGCCACTTCCAGAGCCTTGACATATGGGTCCGGCGCCTCAAGCACCGCGCTCATATAGTCGTTGAGGTCCGCAAGCGCCTGCTCGATCTGATCGATGTTCGGCTGCACCGTGCTCTGTTCGCCGGTCAACAGACGCTGGATGGCGCGAAACTCCTCGTTGATGCGCAGGCCGGCTTCCCTGTCAGGATCGAACGGCAGGTTGAAGACGCCGCTTTTCGTATCGGGCGCGACCGCTTCCGGCGCATATATCACCGTGTTTTCCGTGACGAGCGTCGCAATCCGCCTGATCGGGCTGTCATCGCCCGTTATGCCGCGCAAAATCTCGCCCGCTTCCCGCAAGTCAGTGAAAGGGCGCACCTTCATTGACTTGAGGGCCGTTCGCCAGGTGCGGATATAATCCTCGACATAGATTTCGCGCAGCTTCTGCCGCATGACCTCAAGATCGGCGTCTGAGGTTTCCGTCTTGTCGAGGACACCCAGCGTCCACACGTCTTCAAAAGCGGCGCGCGACACTGCCTGCATCTGCGGAATGAAAAACTTGTGGAACTGGTCCTTGGTATAGATTCGCTCGATTTCGAACGGATCACGTTCAACCACGCTTGGAGCAACACAGTTGGCGGTCGATGTCATGACGGGCATACTGGCCTGGCTGCCGGTCGCGGCGCTTTTGTCGGCCACATAGACGATGTCGAATTTTGCGCCCACAGCCGAGCGAAACTCCAGGGGATTCGGCAACTGACGACCCGCCAGCCCCCGGATCGATGCGTAGAGTCGCCTGTACAGCGTGACCTGCGCCAGATCCCTGCGCACCTTGCGCACCAGTTCCTGGTCGAGCATGTAGGGCTCAGGGTCCACAGTCAGCGCATAGTGCAGATGATTGGCCAATCGCTGCTGCATACCGCCGTTGTTCTGGTAGGCCTCCTGCCAGCCGGCGCGGAAATAGGCCTCGATGGCAGGTACGTTGCGCTGTTCCGGCGTGCCGAGCATCAACAGTATGCGGAAGAGATTCAGTTGCTCGTCCGAACCCGGTGAACAGACATTCGCAAGCTTGCCCTGCAACTTGTCGATGAGATCCGGCATGAACTTCCTGCGGAGGACCATCCTGTATGCGTTTTCGGCAAGGACCGAAACGTCCTGTCCCCTGTACAGGGACAGCTTGGCGGAAACCCAACTGACGTCGCGAAAATCGCCGAACCGGAACATCGCATCACGGAATGCATCGAGTTGCGCCATTGTGTCATGCGCGCCCCCGGGCTGCGTCCGCAGCTCGTCGATGCGCGCGTTTACCGCGTTCGCGTTGGCGATATTTCCGCGATATTGCGCGAACCAGTAAACTGACGCGCCCAGGATAATTGCGGTGACGGCGAGCCCCAACGCGCCAATGAGGCGCATGTACCTTTCTTCGGCGCGCCGGTTGTTGCCCGCCAGACCCGCCTCGCAAAACACCGCCTCCTTCAGGATGTGGCTTGCAAAATAGGGTTTGGACGCACCCTGCGGAACCGCGTAAAGCGGCGCCGGCAGGTTGTAGCGCTCGGCGACCGTTTCGAGGAAAATATTGTGCGGCGCGTTTTCCAGCCGCGGTGCGGAAAAATATGCACCGCGAAACAATGGCGGCGTCGAAAAGCGATCTGCCTGCAGCGCGCTTTCCAGGAACGATCGAAGGGACTTCTGAATTCCCGCAAAGCCACGCGCAAAGGCAAAGGCTTCCTGACGCCGGTTCACATCCTTCTCGGTCGCCATGCGCATGTTGAGCGCTCGGTGAAGCCGGGCCAGAAATTCCGAGTATTGCGCGTCGAACTGCTCAAGCCACGACTGGTCGCCTTCCGTATCGAACTGGAAGCCAAAAAGGCTCTCGCGTTCCTCCAGCTTGATCTCATGAAAGAAATCGAGGAAGCCTGCCACCTGATCCAGCTTGGTAAAAACGACATGCACCGTCAGCCGCGATGCAAGGCTCTCGACGATCTCGTCGATCGTGCGCCGGATCCTCGCCGCAAACCCCTCGCGGGCCGAATTGTCCATCTCGGCAAAGTCGATGAGGTCGATCGCCAGTATCAGGCCGTTGAGCGGCCGCCTCGGCCGAACGGTTTGCAGTTCGGTGAGAAAACGATGCCAGAGCAAGGTCTGCATCACGCTGCGCTCTTCCGGTCCGACTGAAACCCCACCGGGCAATTCAATCAGCACAGCGTCGCTGCCCACGACACGCCACTCGGCAAACCGCGCGGCCTCGGTTCCCCGCAGATCGAACAGCGCGGTGCGGATTTCGTGATCGATGGGCAGTCGCATATCGCTGTTTTCGATCAGCGCCGTTTTGCCTGCACCGCTCTGGCCGATCACAAGATACCACGGCAGGACGTAGACGGGATTGCCTTCCTCGGACCATCTGCTGCGCATCGCATTGCAGACACGCTCGAAAACCCGGTGCATTGCCTGCGTTTCGATTTCCTCAGGCGTCGGTTCTCGCACGACCTGCTGCTCACGGCTCCGCCGCCACCTTCTCACGACCCGCGCGGCGAGAAACAGGAGCAGCAGGATGCCGAATGCCAGGAATGACAGCGCGGCCCAGAAACGTAGGGTCGGATCCGTCAGCGGATAGATGTCATTGAAGCCGAGCCGCTCGCCGAACCACCATGTGATCGCGGAGAGCAGCAGGCTCAAGATCGCGATGATCGGGACCGGCTCCAGCACCTTCCTGGACTGCGCCCAAATTCGATTCATCTCAGACCCACCCATCGCTCAACGGCCCGACCAGGAACATATGCGCGCCTGCAACCCAAGCGCGCCGCGCAAATCCTTCATTTCGAAGAATGCGGACCGTGTCCGTTCAAACCCCTGATCGCCCGCCAGCACCTGAATTCTCGGAGCTTCGACAATGCTGCGGATCAGCCTTATCGCTTCAAGGCCGCGCGGCGCTTCAAACACATAGCCGCCACCCTTGACCCTCATCGTCACGACCTCGCCCACGCTTTCTCCCCGGCGCAGGCGAACCTGTATGCGCTGCCCGTCGAACGGCTCCGGCCAATAGACACGAATCTCTGTAATTCCGGCGCGACATGCGACGGTGAGTGCTGCGGCCTCGTCGCTTTCGGGCGTTGCCGGCAAAGCCATGATGAAATCCGCCTGCGCGCGAATGCGCTCCAGCTCCGTGCCGCCCCTCGCAAGATCGTCGAACAGTCCCTCGGGCAGCGGCTCGCCCGTATGAACGTCGATCAGAGTCAGTTGAAGCTCGTCGCCAATTCTCCGCGTTCCCTTGAGATAGGAAGCAATTTCACGTTTTGCGGGAATGCTGTCCTCCCCGCCCGTGTGCTCAGCCGCTGCGGGAGGCACAATTACAGGGGGTGGAGCAGTCGGAACGGCAACCGCGGGTGCTGTCGCCGGAGCCGGCGCAGGTTCAGGCACGACCGAACGCGACAGACGATCGTAGCAGGCCAATCGCTCCAATACGTCAGTCATCGCGGCGCAGGTCGCCATCTCCTCCTGGAGGTTCGCCGCCGCTGCTGTCGAGCAGAACGCAAAAAAGAGAAGGATCAAAGCGCGTATCTGATGCATTTGTCAGCAAGGGTCCGCTTGGGAATCTGGAGCAACTCGGCTGCCCGCGCACGATCGCCGCTGCTGAGGTTCAGGGCACGGCGGACGAGGTCCGCCTCGAAGCGGGCGACGGCCTCGCGCAAGCCTTCGCTTGCGACAGGCGAAACGCCGACATCAACATTTCTCGCCGCCTCGATATGCGCCGAGGTAAGAGCCTTCTCGCCATCCGCGGCGAGGTCGATGGCACGCTCGACCAATGACTCGAGCTGGCGCAGATTGCCGGGATAGTCGAGCGCATGCAGCACTGCGAGCGCGCCATTCGAAAGCTCGAGCGTGTCGCCTCCCGGTGCCGAAACGCGCGCCAGAATGGCCTCGACGACCGGCCCGATATCCTGCCGTCTTTCCTCTAGCGAAGGCACTTTCAGCACGTAGCGCAGCAGCGCAAATGAAAGGCTGGGCAGGAAGGTTCCGGCTTCCGCGCGCTGAACAAAATCCGGCAGCGCCGCAAATATGAGGCGCGCGTCGGAGGGCATGTCGCGTTCGCTGCCCAATGCCCGATAGACGCCCGTTTCAAGCAATCGGCCAAGAAACATCTGGGCTTCCGGCGGGACAAGGTCAACGCGATCCAGATAAAGTGTGCCGCCCGCCGCCTCCCGCAGGAGTCCGCGCCGTGCCGCCGCCTGTCCGGGAATTGCGCCGCGCTTATAGCCGGACAACTCACTTACGAGCGCCAGCGGCGGCACCGAAGCGCAGTCGAAATAGACAAAGGTGGCGTTGCGGCGCTTGGACAAGCCGTGAATTTCACGCGCGGCGCGCTCCTTTCCGCTCCCTTGCTCGCCCAATATCAGGACGGGATGTTCGGTGGCCGCAAACTGGGCGACACGGTCCCTCGCCGAGCTGATCAATGCCGAGTTGCCGACCAGTCGAGCCTCGATCCGCGCTGCCTGACGCTGCCTTGTTTCGCGCTTTTCCCGCTCTTCCGACTCCGCGCGATGCCGCAGCGATCGCAGTTCGGCCGCCTGACGTCCATTGGTCAAATACAGATCCAGAAGGTCGCAAATCGCCTTGAGCAGTGCATTGGTGTTAGGGCCGAGGTCGGAAGCTGTTTCGATACCGGTGACAACGGCGATGCCGAAAAAGCCTGGCCGGCGCATGCCTCGCAGCGGAATGAAGAGCATACGTCTGCCGCGCGATGGAGGCGCGATCAATGTTTCGATCCGGCTGAAATCATAGCCGTGGGAGTGGTCCGCAATGCTCAGCAACCGCCCCAACTGCGCGACCTGCACCATCGGGCAGGTGTCGTTGACGGTCGGATCGATCACGACACGAAGTTCTTCCAGGATTCGGTGTTCGCGACCGCGGATCTGGGCTGCGGCCAGTTCGACCGCCTGTCCGGTTATGTCGGTCAGGAAGAGGAAAGCGTTTTCTCCCGAAGCGGCATGCTTGAGCAGACCGCATGCCGTCTCCAGAGCAGACGTCCAGCCATCCGCGCTCGCAAGCCGGCAAAGCTCATCTAACGTGTCGCCCGAGCGGGACGCTGCATCCATGGCTCAGGCGGCCTCGTCCAGAGCATATTCGGGCAGGAAAGTGAGTTGGAAGCCGCCGTCCCTCGCCGTGACTTCGATACGCTCCAGCGGCATGCGCTGGCTGAGGCGGGTCAATGTTTCCTCTGCGACCGGGGGCAGTATCCAGCGCTCGATGACCTGCTCCGCCATGCGCGCGCCATTGTCGGCATGAGCACAGAGCGCCGCGATCTGGCTTTCCGTCTCCGTATCCCAGACAAGTTCCAGCCCACGTGCTTCGCGCAGCCTCGCAGCCTGCGCCGTCAGTTTCAGATTGATGATGCCCCGGATCGTTTCATCCGAAAGCGGCTTGAAGCAAAGGATGCGCATGCGCGCCAGCAGGGCCGGTTTGAAATGTGGTTCCAGATGCGGACGCAGCGCCGCCTCCAGCGCCTCCATGGACGCCCCGGCGACCGTTTCGCGGTTCTGCATGAGCGCGCTTGAACCCAGGTTCGACGTGATGAAGAAAACGGCGTTGCGGCAATCGATCTCACGCCCCTCGCCGTCGTTGAGCACCCCCTTGTCGAAAACCTGATAGAACAGGTTCATGACCTCCGGGTGGGCTTTTTCCACTTCGTCGAGCAACACCACGGAATAGGGCATGCGCCTGATGGCCTCGGTCAGCACGCCGCCCTCGCCATAGCCGACATAACCGGGGGGTGAGCCGATGAGACGCGAGACCGTGTGCTTCTCCTGATATTCCGACATGTTGATGACGGTCAGGAACTGACGCCCGCCATAGAGCAGCTTTGCGACCTGTTCGGCGGTTTCCGTCTTGCCGACCCCCGAAGGACCGACCAGCAGGAATACGCCGCGCGGCGTGTTCTGCCTGACGAAATCGAGGCGGGCAGCCTTCAGGCGGTCGTGAATGACGGCGATTGCCTCGTCCTGTCCCAGCACGGCGGCGCGCAGGCGATCGCCGAGAAGCAGCAATCGTTCGGCGTCGTCGTCGGACATGTTCGCGGCAGGAACCCCGGTCCAATCGGACACGACCTGCCCGATGACGGCGGCGCCAACTTCGAAATTGACCAACGGAGGCTCGTTGCCGCGCTCGAGTCGCAGCGTCGCAATCGCATCGGCGATTTCCTTTTGCAGCTTTTCCCGCATGTCCGGATCGCCGTCCGGACCCTCCAGCGCATTGAGTTGCCTGCGCGCTTCCAGAATGTCGGCGACAAGGGCTTTCTCTCGCGCCCATCGCGCTTCGAGCCGCTCGGCCTCCTCTCGCAGGGAGGTCAGTTCAGCTGTGCGCGCATCGCTTTCCGGCTCCAGACCCTCGGCGCCCAGCCGCCTGTCCCGCGCCGCGTCCTCCATGGCCAGTTCTTCCATGCGGATCCGCTTGTGGAGGAGGTCAAGGGCGACCGGCGTGGCCGCCTGCCCCGACGCAACCCGGACGCAGGCGGTATCAAGTACGTCGAACGCCTTGTCCGGCAATTGCCTGCCGGTCAGGTAACGCGCGGACAATTCCGCCGCAGCGCGCAGCGCCGCATCGGTGATATAGACGCCGTGGGTTTCCTCATAGGCGCCGCGCAGGCCGCGCAGGATCGTGATGGCCTGCTGCGGCGTCGGCTCCTCCAGGCGAACGAGTTGGAAACGCCGCGTCAAGGCGGGGTCTTTCTCGAAATATTTCTTGTATTCCGACCATGTGGTCGCGGCGATCGCGCGAAGCTGTCCCCGGGCGAGCGCCGGTTTCAGAAGGTTTGCCGCATCGGAGCCACCCGCCTGTCCGCCGCCGATGAGCGTGTGCGCTTCGTCGATGAACAGGATGATTTTTTCCGCCGAGTTCAGGATTTCGTCGAGCACGGCCTTGAGCCTGCGCTCGAACTCGCCCTTCACCGATGCACCTGCCTGCAACGCGCCCAGGTTCAGTTCCCAGATGACCGCGCCACGCAGAGCATCGGGCACGTCGTTCTCGATGATCTTGAGCGCGAGGCCTTCCGCTACTGCGGTCTTTCCGACTCCCGGATCGCCCACGAGGATCGGATTGTTCTTGCGCCTGCGGCAAAGTACGTCCGTCATCAGGGCAATCTCGGCCTCCCGGCAGAAGACCGGATCGATGCGACCGGCTTGCGCCTCGGCGGTTATGTTGCGTCCGAATTTCTGCAGCGCGGATTCGGATTTGAGCGGAGCGTCGGCCTTTTCCTCGCGCGCCTCCCCTTCCAGGCTACTCCTGGTCAGGTCCTTGAACCCGGCCGTCATCGCCGCCGCGTCGAGCGCTTCGAATTCGGGGAAGATGTGGAAATGACAGTAGCGGTCAGGATTGCGCGCGCAGGCGATCAGCACTGCGCCGCTGCGGATTTCCTTTTCGCCCAGTTCAGCCGTGGATATGAGGAACGCGTCCTGCAGCAGTTCCAGCAGCATTGGCGAGAAGTAAGGCAGTTCCCGCGCGCCGCGACGGGCATAGTCCAGTGATTTGCGCAGCTTGGCTGTCCAGACCTGTATGTCGCATCCCTGCTGGATCAGCATGCGCGACAGGTCGTTCGCCGGCTGGTCGAGCAATGCGAGGAGGTAGTGGCTGACCAGAACCTCATAGCCGGAATTCTCGATGCAAAGTTCCGAGGCCCGTTGCAGCGCCTGGCGCGTATGGGCGTTGAGGCGTTCGAGCATCTTTTCCTTCGAGATCTTGAGCATCACTTCACCCACTTTTCGATCGTCGCTAGGGACTCATTTATGCTTGCGCGGATGTGGTCGATCTGGCGGTCGAGCGGAACGTCGAACGCCATGTAGATCGCACCAACGATAGCCGCTCCGATCACCGGAACAGCCCAGATCGGAAGCCGTCTGGATATTTCCTCCGGCCGATTCACGATGTGCTGCTCGGGGAAGGTCAGGCGTCCGGGCGGTTCGCCCTGCTGCTTTTCCAGCTGGCGGTAGACCGTTTCCAGCAGTTCGTGGAGCTTGGCCTGCCCGTTGTGCATCACATGATATTTGCCTTCGAATCCGAGGCCGATGCAGTAGTAGATGAGCTCAAGCAGGTCCTGGAACCGGTTGGTCTCGGCCATGACGCGATCAAGGATGGCGAATACCTTTTCTCCGCCCCAGGTTTCATTGTGGAACAGCGAAAGCAACGGCCGCTCCGGCCACAGGCTGTCGCCTCCCCAATGATGGGAGAGGACGGCCTCGTCGACCGTCGCGCAAATGCAGTAGCGCGCTGCAATGACCGTCGCCGCGTCGTAACCTGCGGCCTCACTGGCGCGCTCGAACGCTTGAACCTCATTTGCGAGATGCGCGTGCAATGCGGCGACATCGTCCAGGTGATAGAGGCCGCGCAGCCGGACCGACGCACCGAGCAGCGGCATGGCGCCTTCCAGCAGGCGGTTCGAGCCTGTCGATACGATCTGGAAATCGCGCGCGGCGTGTCGCGCGAGCGCTGTGCTCCCGCGCGCGGATACGGGCGCCGGCATCGAAGACGCAGCGTCCTGTCTTCCTCCCCTGCCGCTGAACTCGGTGAATGCGACTTCACTCATTGGCTAGCCCTTGATTGCCCAAAACTGCATCTCCAGCCCCGGAAAATCGCCTGCGACATGGAAGGCAAAGCCTTCCGAACCCGCCATCTGCCGCCATGCCGGGGTCGAACGGTCGAGCGCGAAATAGGAATAGCCTGCGTGATAAGGGAGCTGTCGCGGGGCAACGGCCATCAGCCGCAGCGGAATTCCGGGCAGTTGCTTCGATACGAGATCGCGAATATTGGCCATGGAAGCCACCTTCGCCTGCGCGGTGAATTCATGCTGCAGCCTGTCCTGCGGGACGCTTGCCTTGATCGCCAGCACGAATTCCGCATCGCGGATCAGATCGCGATCCGAAATCGGCGCCAACACATAGCCGCGGCTTTTCGATTCGAGCGGAATCCATTCCGCGCTGCTGTCCAGCGAGCGGGCAATCAACCGACGCAGAATGTCCACGACCGGCCTCCAGCTCAGATCGGGGCGATCATGATTGTAGGCGGGAAGCTCCGGACAGAACCGTTCCTCGGTCATGAAAGTCGACAATTCGCCGGCCATTTGAATCAGCAGTTCGAACACGGTCCTCGGGTGCATGACCGACTGTCGGGTGTAGTGTCGAAGCATCGGTCCGATGCGATTCAGCACCTGCAACAGCAGAAAATCCGAAACTGCGGTGACACCCGATTGGTCAGGTTTTCCGACGCGCGCGGCAATGGAGCGGGCGCGCTGGTCCACGCCATCGGCAAGATTGGACAGGGTGCGGCGCATCGATGGGGCCGCCGAAATCGAAAGCGCTGTGGGAAGGAAATCGGGGTCGAGAAGGAGCTTTCCGTCCTCGGCCTTTTCGATGATCCGCGCGACCGCAATCCGTGCATAGGCTGACAGGTCGCTCGACCCTAGCGCCAGGATTGGCCGAACGCGGGCGATCTTGAGCGTTGCCACCTCTCCGGCCTGCACACTGTTGTCACGCGCAAGGTATTCCGAGATTTCGTAACGCGCCGACGCTCGCGAACTGCTACCAGAGGCGATGTCGACTTCGATATTGCCTTCGCCCGAAAGCGGCAGGCACAGATAGACCAGCTCATTGGCGGTGAAATCAGCCGATACATCGAGCACTGCCGGCGTCAGGTCGTCCGCCGGAAAATCGAAGACCGTTCCATCCGGCATCACGCCGGCGGCCTGGCGCAGGTCGACCTTTCCCAGCCAAAGCAGATCCTCGTTCAGGGTCAGCGAGGTGAAGCCGTAGAAATGCGGTTCGCTGCCCGAAACCATGCGGGTCAAGGTGTGTTCGATGTGACGCGCCTGCTGCTGGAAATGCTGCGGCTTGACGAAAAGGCCTTGCGACCAGACAACTTTGCTGCGCGCGCTCATTGTGCTGCTCCCCCCGGCAAGCTCAGCTTTTTCCAGGGCAGTTCAAATTTCTTCGCTGGCGCGCCAAGCTTTTCCGCGGCGGGCGCAAGCTTTTCCGCGCCGGGCTTGAGTTTGTCCGCACCCTGTTTCAGCTTGTCCGTGGCAGGCTTCAGCTTGCCCTCGAGCGATTTTGCCTTTTCACCGTTGGTGAGTTGAACTTCGTTTTTCCACAGCAGCATCAGCAGGCGGCCGCTGTCTCCCGCCGCGCTGACGTCGATGGAAGCACGCCAGTTGGTGTTGTCGATGTCGAGATACTCCGCAACGACAGCGAGCTTCTTTGCCTTCTTCGGAATTTCGTAAGAGCCCAGCAGCTTATATGCCGCGGGTTCCATCATGTTCTCATCGAGCTCTTCGGTGAGAGTGACCCCGAGCGCGCCCTTCGGATCGTTGACGATCGAGAAGAAGTCCAGGGCGAACAGTCTGTGTTCGGATGACAACGCGAATATCTTCACCACAACAGGTGACGGCTCGCCGTCGAAATTGCGATTCACGTCAGGGGCCGCATAGGCATACAGGTCGATTTTCTTCGGTGCGTCGTCCTGTGGCCCCACGGGTAACTTCGGATCTTTCATAATCTTCGCGATCTTTGGGGCAGCTTCCTTGAGCCCGCACCCGCTCAGCAGACCAGCGATGCCTGCAATGACAATTCTGCGGTTCATTTGTGCCTCTCCGCAGTCGGCGAGTTGATGTTTCCTGCGGAAAGGGCGCGCATCGCCGTCTGGTATTCTTCCGCGAAAATCTCCCAGAACAGTGCCTGCAGACCGCCCTGGCGATGCGATGCGAGTTCCCTGAAATAGGTCCTGAACATTCGCCAGCACCACGCGTCGTGTTCCGCGTCGCCCGGTTGGCCGGCGGGCTGCGCACAGGACGCGAAACGGCGCGCCAGAACCTCGGGCCCAAGCGCGGATAAAACGGCATTCAACGCAAGATCGACTGCACTCTCTGTCGCGTCCTGGTGGTGGCCGAGGTCTTCAAGACTTTCCGCGATGGCAGCGGAGGGCGAAAGGCGCAGGGAATCGGGCTCACCGAACAGGCTATCGATCGCTGCCTGACCGTTCACGGCAAGACGCAAGGGATTGTCCTCGACAGCATACCTGCGCATTGGGGGAAAATGTCCGGCGCTGGTCGCTCGTTTGAGAAAGAGGCCGTTCAGCCCTTCGATTGCGGCGCGCAACGCCGCTGCCACATCGGCGCCAAGTTCGGTCTCGTCGCTGCCGGGCTGCGACAACCCAAGTGCCCGCGTCAGAGAACCCCGGGGAGACGTCAGCGAACCCGGCACGGGCACCCTGGGCGGCGGGTCACCAATTTCGTCGGATTCAGCGTCGAACAGGAAGGAAGAGACTTTCTGAAAGGCTACAGCCGAATTGATTTCGACGCGCCCATCGGACTCCTGCGTGCTGGCGGGCGTCATCGGAAGCATATCCACGGGACTACCCAGGCTGTCGAGCGGATCAAGCAGGATAGTATGCCCTGCAGACGCAGCGGGTCCGCCGCCGCCGATTGCCGCCTTATCCAAGGCTGCAAGAGGATCATCCACGACGGGCCTGGTGGCTGGATACGCAGCGTTCGACGCCGCGAACTCACCATCTATCACGAGGCCCTCGGACCTCCTGTCGCGCGGATTGACGAGGGCGTTCAGGTCCCGTCCTTCCTCCTCCGACGTATCCGACGTGCGAATGCTTATGCGGAGCTCTCCAATCGAGAGCGTGTCATTGTCGTTCAAAACGATGGGGCGCCCGGCGGGAACGCTCGACCGCGCGCCGTTGAGCCAGATTTTTGCCCCGGCAATCGCCTGAAGGGTAAATCTCTGATCGATGACAGCAATCGTCGCGGCAGCTTCGGGAACGGTTCCCGCAACATCCTGAATACGCCAGGCCGCATCGATCGCTGAGCCGATACGACCGCCTCTCTCGGTAAAGGTACAACTCGGCTGCAATGCCGGTTCGGCACTGTGAACGTTTTCTATCTGAAACTTCGCTTTCATACGCTTTTACTCAACCTATCCACGCGCCCGGAGCACTATCGGCTGGTGTCCGTGGGCGATTTGATCACCGATGAATGTGGTCCATCCCAATTGGGCCCGGTCGGGATTGCCGAGCAGGAAATTCGGCGTATCAGCTTCGGTCAGGTGCAATTCGAGATCGTAGGCGAGCTGGTCTTTGAGCAGGAACTCGACCAGTTCCCGCAGGCGCCGGAAATCGTTGCCCGAAGGAAGGAAGTCCCTGAATCGCGCAAAGGTCAGGTCTCGAACGACAACGGTAAATTTGCCTGCGACATCCTCGACCGTATCGCCGATGGTCAGGTTCTGCCCCAGCGCGCAATTCATGATTCCGCTGCTGCAAAGCTGGTCGGGCGGAATATCGACGCGCCTATGCTGCAACTCGCGCAATGAAACGTCTGACAATGTGAACGCGTGGCGGATCACGCCCGCCAACATGGCGGCGGAGCGCGTGCGCATCGCGATGATGCCGAGATAGGGGAGGAGCTTCGCCCAGGGCACATGGGAGAAGCCTCGCACCTCCCTGTCACCGATGCCTATGAACGAGAAGAGCCAATCGGAGAACTGATCCTCTGCGCCCGGCCGGTATCGGATATCGTATCTGTACTTTCGCCAGATCAGGAAAAGCAGCCAAATCAGGCGATCGGAGAAAAAGTCATTGAAACGCTGAAGGACGCCTTCTTCGCCCGCACTCCACGCCGCGGTTTCAAGGAAATGAGACGGCAGGGGAGAAGAAGAGCCGTGAAGCCCAAGAAAGCTGACCTTGACTTCATAGCCGGGGTCGTCTTCAGGGCCTCGCTGCGTGATCGAGACAACATCGCTTGCGGGGAAACCAAGACCCGTGTCGACGCTGAACCGAAGATGTTCCGGTCGCTGAACATGCAGGGCACGTTCTTCGACCTCCTGGCCGGTTTCGGACAGGAGCAGTGTTACCACCCGGAAGAATGCATAGTCGAAGCCATTCTCCTTCAGGTCGGAAATCAGATCAGGGGCTGATTGCCGATGCGCGCTTGCCATCGGTACTCCTCCCCTTTTTCGATGCCCTGCACGACAAGTTCGTGGAAAGAGTTGACCGTCGCATAGAGCGCAAAAAACTCTGCCAGCACGCTGGCGAACAGAAACATCTCGCCGTCGGACGCGAACTTGCTCTCCCGCATGCGCAGGACGGACCGCATGCCGCGCACGGGCAGCCCTGCCAGCAGACGATCGATCGGAACGGAACTGATGCCTTCCATTCCTTCAAGCCTGTTGCGCGCAGTGCGCTCTTTCTGGGCATCCGAGCGCGCCGGAAAATCGAATGTCATCAATATGTTGCGGAGTGCTACGGGATCCTGCAACGAGCGATAGTTCAGCGCCAGGGAAGAAATGAGCTGCCAATGGAGAGCGCCGTCCACCATCGGATAGCAAGGCGCTGAAGGCCTGGTGATATTCGCCGGCTTCACAAAGGCGGGGAGGTTTCGTCCGGGCTTGTCGATATCCCCGTAACCCAGATGGGTCGGCACCGCGCCGTTTGAACAGCTCAGCCTGACCGCGATGATTTCGTGCTGACGAAAGACGTGCGTTTCATCTTCCCGTACGAAGCTGAGAAAGCGGTCAAGCCTGGTTCCGGCAATCTGCTGGCGCACCTTTTCCCGGAAATAGACAACATCGCGCCCTTCGGCGCGCTCGATCTCGTGACTGAAATTTTCAAACCGATCATAGCGCTGGGAATAGCCTGGCCGACCGTCGGTCGAGGGGCGCCAACCCGTTACTTCATCGATCGAAAAGACTTCGACGTCCGAGGAGTCGCGACTGGCCGGCACAACCGGATAGTCATTGCGCTTGTTGTTGAGCAGGATGGGCTCGGCATCGTGATC
This sequence comes from Rhizobiaceae bacterium, assembly GCA_023953835.1. NCBI lineage: Bacteria > Pseudomonadati > Pseudomonadota > Alphaproteobacteria > Hyphomicrobiales > Rhizobiaceae > Rhizobiaceae bacterium. Next base: position 662,289 of record JAMLJB010000001.1, read on the forward strand.
GAACAGATTGATCGCCGGCGCGCAATGCAGCTTGAACGACTCCTTGTCCACGCGCACGTCGGGCGGCAGTGGGCGGTCGAACTCCAGCACGATATCGGCGCGGGCCGATGACATCGGCAGGCTCGCCTGCATCGGAAAGACAAGATCGAAGAAGGCGAATTTTTCCGGGAAGGTGAAGAACTCCTGCAAAAGCCGATAGCCGGCAAACGCATTATGCGGATAGGGCAGCACCGCATCTTCGCTCGCATAGCCGACCGGCTTCACGCACCCCGAACCCAGATCGTATTGCGTGCCTCCGACGCTGACCGAAGCGCGGCGCAGGTAGCGTTGCAGCCACAAACTAAGGCTCTGAGCCGAATAGGGCGAACCCGCGCAGTAGAAGCGCAGTTTGCGAAGGCCTATCGCTGAAATTGCTTCATCCGCGAGCGTGGAAACGCTGATGGTGATCGCCGACCCCGCGTGCGATCGCTCGTGCCGAACGGTGTCGATTTTCAACGGCAGGATCTCGACGTCAGTTGCGAGACGGAAGCGGCAAACCGTCCCATCAACCGGCGTACTCAGGACCTCGGCGCCTTTTTCCACCTTTTGCAGGTCGGCGATGGCTCCGGGAACCGGCGCGTATTCCACAATGCACATCGCCGGAATCGGACGAAGAAAATTCGGCCAAAGGAGCATCAGGAGAAGTTGCGTAACTTCCGGCAGCTGATCGTCGATCTTCTCCCTAAGCCGCGCCGTCAGAAACGCGAAACCTTCCAGGAGGCGTTCCACATCGGGATCGGTCGAGCGACTCGAAAGGTATTTGGTGAGTTGAGGAAATTCCTGTGCGAACGCGTTCCCCGCCCTTCGCAGGTGATCGAGCTCATCCTGGAAATAGCGAGCAAACGACACTTCAGATGACGGCGATGTGCCGCCCCTCCTTCATCACGAATTCGATCGCGAGTTCGTGACCCTCATGCTGGATCCGCGTCCTCGCCTGAATCGTGAAATGCAATTCGACGCCTTCATTCAGCTGCCGATCGAATTTGACCGAGACGTCTTCAATGCGTGGCTCATAGGCCGTGAGAACGCGCCGGATGTCATTGGCGATTGCCGCCATCAGGTCGCGCGATCCCATGGCTGAATCGTTCAGATCGTCCAGTCCGAATGCTGGAGCGCTTGCCGCTCCCCCCACCCTGCCGTTCAGCACGCGGTTCAGATTTGCCTTGATGGACTCCACGCGCTCGGCAACCGGGTCACGCACTTCACGGTGCAGTTGAAGATCATCCGACCTCAAACGCTCCAGCAAAGAGGGCGCCCGGTCGGCCGTATTGACGGGCCGCACCGAAGAATAGGCACCTTTCATTGCCTGACCTATTCCTTGTCGAGACGACCGACGAGCGAAAGTTCGAAACTCGCACCCATGTACTTGAAATGCGGACGCACCGAAATTGACACCCGGTACCAACCGGGTTCGCCTTCGACATCCGATACGTCGATCTTGGCTGCGCGAAGCGGACGGCGGGACCGAACGGCGGACGGCGGATTTTCCTGATCAGCGATGTACTGCGAAATCCACCTGTTGAGCTCTCTCTCAAGGTCACCGCGCTCTTTCCAGGAGCCGATCTGCTCGCGTTGCAGAACCTTAATGTAGTGAGCAAGCCGGTTTATGATGAACATGTAGGGCAATTGCGTGCCGAGGCGATAGTTGGCTTCGGCTTCTTTGCCCTCCTTGGTATTCGGATAGCGCCGGGGCTTCTGGATCGAATTCGCCGAGAAGAACGCGGCATTGTCGCTGCCTTTGCGCATGGTGAGATTGATGAAGCCCTCCTCGGACATCTCGTACTCGCGCCGGTCCGTGATGAGCACTTCGGTTGGAATCTTCTGCTCTAGCTGCCCGAACGACTCGTAGACATGCACCGGAAGGTCGTTCACCGTGCCCCCCGACTGCGGACCGATAATGTTTGGGCACCAGCGATATTTGGCGAAGCTCTCGTGGATCCGCTCCGCCATCAGCAATGCGGTGCTGCCCCAGAGGTAGTGTTCGTGATCCTGCTCGACGCTCTCACGGTACTGAAAGCTGCGTACCGGGTTTTCCTCCGGGTCGTAAGGGTTGCGCAGCAGGAAGCGCGGTCCTGTCAGGCCGACATAGCGCGCGTCTTCCGACTCGCGCAGAGACCGCCACTTGGCATATTTCGGCCCCTCGAAAACTGACGACAGTTCCTTGATTTCCGCGACCTCCGGAAAGCTTTCGACCCCAAAAAACTTGGGAGAGACCGAGGAAATGAAAGGTGAGTGCGCCATTGCGCCAACCGAGGCGCAGAATTGCAGCAGCTTGATATCCTGCGCCGACGGATTGAAGTCATAGAGGCCGATCATCACGCCGACCGGTTCACCGCCGAACTGGCCGTAACCTGCGGAATAGACGTGCTTGTAAAGACCGGATTGCGTCACTTCCGGCGCGACCTCAAAATCCTCAAGGAGTTCGTCCTTGCGGACTGAAATAATCTCGATCTTGATGTTCTCCCGGAAGTCGGTGCGGTCCACGAGGAGCTTGAGCCCCCGCCAGGTTGACTCGATTTCCTGGAATTCGGGCGCGTGCAGAATGAGGTCCATCTGCGCCGATATCTTGCGGTCGATCTCTGCGATCATGCGATCGACGCGCATCTTGTTGACCGGCTCGGTTGTGTCGCCTTCGGCCAGCATCGCCGTTATGAATGCCTCGACCCCCTTGCGCGCGAGGTCGTAGCCCTCGTCCTGCGGATGCAGGTTGCTCTTGGCCATGATCTGATCGAGCAACGGTATTTCGCCATAGGATTGCTCGGCGATTTCTACTGTCTTGGTTTCCATCATCTACCCGGGTGGTTATCTTGGCACGTCATATGTGGAGTCGGGCTGCGTGGAAGAAATCAGCCTTCTTCGGCGGAGTTCTTTTCCAACTCGGCCAGCAGTTCCGCCCTTCGCTCGGGATCTTCGATGATTTCCGAAAGCGCCTTTCGAAATGCGGGAACGTTGCCCAGCGGACCTTTCAGTCCAGTGAGCAGATCCCGCAGCTCCACGAGCTTGCGCAGTTCAGGCACCTGCTGCGCAATCGAATCCGGGGAGAAGTCGCGGAGTGAGCCAAATTTCAACGTTGCCGTCAGTCGCGCATCCGGGTCATTCTCGACAAGTGCATTGGGAACCTGAACGGTTCGTTCCAGGTCCATTTCCTTCATGACGCTGGAGAAGCTGTTCTTGTCGATCGAAATCGCCTTGCGTTGATCGAGCGGCGTTTCATCGGCCCTGCCGGTAAAATCGCCCAATACAACCGTCTTGAGCGGCAGTTCTACTTCCGCCGTCTGGTCGCCGGTCGCCGGAATGAACCTGATATTGATGCGCTCTTTCGGCGCAACAGACCCATCACGTGCCATAAATCACCTTTCAGAATTTCCTCAAGCACATCGTTCACGGTCGACGCACAAGAGTCAAGTGTTTGCTAATATTCAAAATACTAATGTTCAGTTTTGTTTTGTTGCGCCGCTTCGTTGGCACACGCCGAAAAGCAAAAGCGCGCCCGCCCGATGGAGCGTTCGCGCAATGTCACCTTCAGGAATTGAAGCGCAGGCCGTCGGTGCGTCAGACGCCTTTCATACCCTGTGCGTACAAATTGCCCAGGCCGCCCATCTCGCCCTGCATCATGTGGTCTGTATCGTCCGCAGACGGCGGATAGATCTCCCGCAAGTGCTGTTGGCGCGCGTAGATGTGATCACCTTCCGGGTCCCGACTGAGTACGGAGAAGATGTCCATGCGCACGATTCCGGCCATCGCCAGCGCGCGCCTGCGCTTCGCGATCTCCTCAGGGGAAGGTTCCTGATCGCCTTCCATACTCAGTTTCTCCTCTTGCGCAGCTCACCTTCCGCTTCCTTGGAGAAGGCGGTGAGCGTGGCGGTGGGAACGGCCAGCGGGAGCAGACCGGCTGCCAGGATGCTCGCGCCGATATAGGCCGCGTGCGTGGCCACGACCTGCGCCGCACCCTCCTCTCCTATGCCGTCCGTCTGGATTTCAAGCGAACTCTTGCCGACGATCTCCACCTTGCGCCGCTGCGCTTGTATGAACAGTTCTTCCTTGCCTGGCTGGTCCTCGAAGCTCATTTCGTTGAAGCCCTTGTCGCCGGGCACCTGCGAGCGCATGACCATCTTGGTCCTGTTGGCGGGAAGCTGGTAGGGCGTGCGGTTCGTTGCATGGAAGGTGCGCCCGGTGATGATCGGCTGGTCGGGGTCGCCATCCAGAAATTCGACGATCACCTCGTGGCCGACGCGCGGAATGGCAATCGAGCCCATGGTGCCGCCCGCCCAGTTCTGACCAACGCGTATCCAGCAACTCGAACTCTCGTCCTGCTTGCCGTGACGGTCCCAAGGGAACCAGAGCTTTACGCGGCCATGCTCGTCGCAGTAGATCTCTTCTCCTTCAGGACCCGTGACGTGCGCGATCTGCGGACCGAGGATCTTCTGGCGCAGATTCGGATTCTTCGCGCGGTATGGCAGCCGGGCCGGCTGGCATGTGAAGCTCGCGCTATAGCTCGTCACGGCTGCGTCCGACGCTTCTTCCTCCAGAGCTGTTCCCTGGCGGCCCGAGTGCCGGACTTTCACAAGGCGGTGGCTGATGTTGGCGGCGCCGACGGGATGATCCGTCAGTTGAAAGGTGAAGCCCGAGGACAGGTGCACGCAGTTGGTCACGCCTTCCGCTGTCGTCGCATCGACCCTGTGCGCTTCGAGAGCATCGTTGTTGACGGTCTGGCCGATGCCGGGGTCCTTGTAGCCGCCGGGATATGCGAACAACTCATACTGGCCTTTCGCCCCGTTCGATTCGGTCTGCACGGCCTGCACGTCCTGGCTGTTCGCGGGACTCTTGAACGTATAGTCCCGCGACACGCGACGGGTCGCGCGCAGACGGTCGATCTGTGTGAACCGGCTGACCCACATGCCGTCGTAGTAGCCCCCCGGCGAGCCGTTGAAGGTGATCGTCGGCGCGGCTTCCAGGACCGGCATGGAGAACGGCGAATCGGAAACGATCAGCTTGTGGCCGCCCTTGGAATGCTGGAACCAGAAGAAGATACCTTCGTCCGCAAAAAGCCGCAGCAGGAAGTCGTACAGCGTCTCCTGATAGCAGACGCAGAACTCGCGGGACGGATGCGCCCGCTCGACGCGCCACTCGACATCCACGATGCCATTTTCCGCAAGAATCACCTTTGCGATGTCCGGAACCGAGAGTTTCTGGAATATCCTGCTGTCGCTGATATAGCGCAGCCGGTGCAGCGACGGGCACAGCGTGACCCGATACACCGTTCGCGCGAGCCCGACCGCGCGCCTCTCGATCTCCGCGATGACGCCGTGAATATAGCGCCGCGGCTGCCCGCGTTTCGCCACGGTCAGCACGGCTGACGTGTCGAGCAGCATGTTGAGATCGATGTCGTCCTGAAACGACACGAGGTCTACCTCGATCGCGAAGCAATCGGAAATCTCCTCCCTGCCGCTGAACTCGAACACTTCGAACGCCTTCGGCAATGCATCCGCATCGAACGAAAAACGCAAATCGAAATCTACTCCGGAACCGGCAAGGCTATCCTGCGCAGCCCCGGAAGACTCAAAATTATCCTGCACTGTAACCACAGAATGCCCCCTATTGCCCCCTGTGCATGCAACAATATGAGGATCGCGCCGCCCCTTCTGTCAAGTCTTTTCTAATATAAAGACTTTCAAATATATCCGAAAGGAGGACACTGTGTTCTTTGCAATTTCGCGTTGTTTTTGCGTGTTCAACTCTATCGGATATTGCTAGCCGACTACTGACGGGGTCGATCTTGTGCGACCGTTCAGTTGCTGTTTTCGCTGACAAATATAGCCGCAAGCTGGCTTGCCGGAAACTCGAGCGGCATGACCTTCATGTCGAGCCCGCACAGTATTTCCCATCGGGCGACGGCTGTCTCGAGCTGGCCCTTTTCCGCCGCGAGGCCGAGCCCGGACACGATGTCCTCGATGGACTGATATCGCAGCCTGTTGTCGTTCCTGACGCGATACCGATGCACGGCGCTGTCCGCATGTGCGAAAAGGAGGTCGATAACCTCGGCAACGCTACCGAGCGATTTCAGGTCGGGAATGCCGGATTGCCGCCTCAGCGCCGGGGCGAGAAAGCCATAGTCGACGCCCTCGAGATAGGAGTTGGCAATCGCGGTTTCGCATGCCAGCGCGATGAGGCGTTTCGACGGGCATGTCGGATCGTCCATCCGCGTTTCGGGATAGGTCAGAAGATCGAAATCGAAATGCGCGCGGCCAATATAGCCGGGTTCGGAAGGACCCCCGTTCGGCCGCAGCATTCTGAACATGCGCGTGCCGGCAATGTCGCGCGGCTCGGCATCGATGACGGGAGCCGAGCGCCACCAATGGCAGTCGAGCGGGTGCGAGATCGACCAGGCGTCCTCCTCCATCAACTGAAGGGCCGGTCCGTGCGAAGGTTTCTTGAGCGCATCCGGCGGGTCGAGCAGAATCAACGGCGCGTCGAGCCCGGCGCACAGTTCCTGCGCCTCATTCGACCATTCGGGAAAAGGCACGCCCACGGTGGCGGGAAGGTTGAAGTCGGTGTCGTCCACGAAGCTCGCCAGCGGAACCACGTCCCGGTGCGCGAGCCGGAGCCGTCTATACTGCGCGAGGTTGCGCGGGGCGTTGAACACAATCACGACCGGCAGGGAGGCGTCGAACTCATGCCTGACCAGGCTGCACGCGCTGGCCGGCGCCTTGTTCAGCACAAGAAAGGCAACCGGCCTGTCGGGACCGATCTTTCGCGACAGATGCGCGTGAAGGGGCGTGAACCCCTGGCTCATCCTCATGCTGGCCTCATCGACCAGGGCAGGCTGTTCGAGCAATACCAGCCCATGTCTTTTCGCATAGGCCTCAAGCAGCGCTTCCGGCCTTCCATCGCCAGATTGAACACCGACGATTGCCTGCGAATGCGAAGCGCCGGTCCTGAAATGAATCTCACTGAAATAGGTGTTCATAGAAACTCTTTTGTCTTGGGCGATTGCGCGAGCGAATCCGATTTTCATGTCGAAGGCTCAAGCGGGCGCCTGCCGCCAGAGCGGGGCGGTCTCCCGTTCGGCAAAGGGCTTGGTGCGCGCTAACGGGCAGCTTCCTTTTAGTCCGGTGTCAGTGCGGCGCTATCGGTATCTACGACGGCATGGGTATCGCAGTCGGCTTCCCCGGACCGTTGCTCATGTGCGTGTGCGCATTCAGGGATGTCTTGAAGGTTCGAACGTCCACATACGAACTGATCAGCCCCACGGCGCTCAATCCACCATTCACCGACACCTCTCCAGTTATATTGACCGCCCCAACTATTTTGACCCCGTCCTTGCCAATGCTGACCGTCGTCGCGCCCACGACGATGTCCACGCCGCTTGGCAATATCTTCATGAATACATCCGGTGCGGCGCTCAATAGGAACCCCGTTTCGGTCATTTCCATGCGCACTGGTGCTGCCTTGCCCAAGGCGGCGTAGGCCGTTTCGGATGAATCGAAGAAGACGGAGTCCTTCACTGCTCCAGCGTGCGGTTGCAACGCGCCGGTGTCGCTTTGATAGGCCATGACGAAGTCGCCGCCATACAGTTGGCACTTACCCTTCGCGTGGGTCGACAATGTCTTCATCTCGGCATAGTTTATCGTGGTTCCAAAGCTCCAGTTGTGATTGTGACCCGCCCTGAACGTATAGTTGGTCCCCCGCGATATCGAAACGGTGTCCGCCTTGTCGATGTTGACGCGGTTTGTGAGCTTCCCCAGGACCGCCCCACTGAATTGAGCGAAACCACCATCTATTCTCGCATTCAGATCATCAGCAGTTTCGACACCGATTCCTAGAGCGCCCTTGGCTCCACTTTTGAGGTCGTCCGTGCTGACGATGAAAGGTATACCGCCCTTCCAATAGTTGGAGGAACTGCTGTATCCGGTGGTTTTTCTCCTCAATGCAATGTCGTATGCATAGGCTTTGCCGTAGAGGCCTGCAGTAATGCCGATACCCTGTATCAACAACGTCAGGAGCGTTCCGTCGAAACGCCCAAAGTATCGGTGTACGACACTGGTTACGTGATCCAGATTTATACCAACCAAATTGTGTGAAAGGGCCGATCCGGCAAATGTGGCCGTGCCTTTCGTGCCGATTTCCGTATGGCTGTAGTCGTTCGTTTTCGTTTTCTTAGAGTCTTCGCTCTTAACCGGCTCGACAGTCAGCGTCCCTCCTGACTGCTGGGAACCGCTCTGAGGTGCCGAAGTTCTTGCCTTCCTGTCCTCTTCCGAATTGATGGCGTCATTTGTCGAAGCGAAATTGGACGTGGTCATCGTGCAGCCCTGCTTTTGTTTCCACGCATGCGGTAGTTTTCCACGAAGCGCAGATTGAACCCCAATGCTTTCCTGCTCTTAAGTACGGGCCGCAGGAAGCCAAAACCCTGTCGGCTCGACTGCCATGCCTGATGTGCGGCGGATGGACTCTTGCAGCTTGCTTCTTTCGCGATCCGATGCGGATCAAATGAGCAAAGCACGCCTTCCATGTTCAACAAGGCATTGCGCATTGCCCCAGCGCCTTCACTAGCCTGTCGCCCAAGCACCACCAGCCCCCTCCAGTACTTACGCAACCTCATGAAATTGAGAGTCTGGGGACCTGTCAAGATATTTCTAATATATATTTTTATAGTTCAACGCAGGCCACAGCGGCCCGTACACGGAAAAAGCCGGGGCGACGATGCCGCCCCGGCCCGTTAAATCAAGCCTTGGCCGGGTCCCTCCAGTCGTCGCTTCCGGATGTATTGCCGGTGACGTGATCCCAATTGATTTTGCGGTAGCTCAACTTGACAGTGGCGAGTTGGGTAAAGGCTGCGAAGTTGAGATCCTGACAATGAGGCATCTCCAGGTTGATATCCACCACCTTCGCACCTTCGAGTGCAGTCGTGAAGAAGTGGGTCGGCGTGCTATTCTCCGTCCGGTACCACTTCATCTCGACCTTGAGCAGGTCGCCGACCGCCAGCGCGTTGTAAAGAAGTGGCACGGCCTTGTTCAACGTGCAGACAAAGGAAAAAGGCTGATGCACTCGGAAGCCGGTGGAATCGCCCGACTGGACGTCACGCGGCATGATGATTGAATGACTGAACGCCTGGACCATGATTTCATCTGTATGGCCGTCCTGGAACCCTTCGCCCATGGACTCCTTTGTCGTAGCGCCCGCGGTGATTAGCCCACCCTTCTCGCCCTCAATCTTCACATATGCTGGCATTGGCATGATCGTTTTCCTCGTGTTTCCCGACCCGAACCATCCGGGTCGTTATGGAAATGAGGATTGCCCGAACCATCCGAGCATACGCATCAGCTAATTTTTGCTTTTCTAATTTATTCTATAAGATATTGTTTTTCTTATTTTTTCAACCCCGGCACCGGATTTTCGGAGCGAAGTTCCGCCTTGGAAAGGCAATGCACGGGCGGATATCCGCCTGATGACGCAAAAAAGAAAGTGCGTGGGCGGCAGGTTTGCCGGAGTGCGAGCGGCAGCCGGCCACGCCTTGGCGGATTTCACCGCCCTGCGGGCGGTCCCGATTCGAGTGAACTCAATGCAGAAGGCGAGCCAGCGCGGCTTTCGATTTGTTCTGGAAGTTTTTGAAGCGAAAACGATTCATGCGCACGATCAGGGTCGGCTCTTCCTCGAACTCGAAAATGCAGAACACGTCGCCGCTTTCCGGCTCGACAAGCACTTCCAACTCTGTCAGATCAACTGAATATTCGGCTATATCGTTTTTGCTCATGTCCAAACCCCGCTAATGCATATTATTATATATACGTTTCGTTAACGCAAATCACTTCTAATTTTCGGTTTCCGCATTTTCGTGAGGCGGCGGGCGTGCGGCACATGCGCACCCAACGTATTCGGCAGGATTCCTCAGCCTTTGGACATGCAGGCACGGCGGGAGGTCGTTCTCCGTGCGTCCCGGTTGCGCCTCGCCGCGCAAGCGCATAACAAAGCCTTGATCCGCAGTTGCCCGGAAACCCGAATGACACCTCTCAAGCTCATCGCGCTCGACGCCGACGATCTGAAGATCGTGTCCGCCCATGTGCAGGACGCGGTTCTGAAAGTGGGCGACTTGCGCTTCGACGCAGCGCGCAGAAGCCTTGTGCTGCCGATGAACCGCTTCGCCTGGGAAAGCGCGGCAGGGCTGATTCGCCAGCACAATGAGCGGCGCAATGCGGTGCTGCATTTCGATCGCGTCAAATCAGTGCGCTCCACCGGTATTCCAAGGGACCGGAAGGCCGAGATATTGTCGCTGCTGGCCATCGATTTCGAGGCGGGCAGTGAACCTTCAGGCGAAATTGTGCTGCTTTTCGCGGGCGGCAGCATCATCCGCGCCGAAGTCGAGTGCATCGAGGCCCGCCTCACCGATCTCGGGGGCGCATGGCAGGCTTCCTCGCGCCCCGTTCACAAGGTTTGAGAATGCCGATCCGATTGAACCAGCGCGATCCGGGGTTTGAAAAGGCGTTCTCGGCCTTTCTCGACACCAAGCGCGAAGCCTCGCCGGAGGTGGACAAGGTGGTGCGCGACATCATCGCCGACGTGCGTGCGCGCGGCGACGAAGCGCTGTTCGACCTGTCCGCGAAATTCGACAGGGCCGACCTGCGCGTGCTCGGCATCGCCGTCTCGCGCAGGGACATCGAGGCCGCCTACGCGGCTGCCGACCCGGACACGGTGAACGCGCTGCACTTCGCGCGCGAACGGATCGAATCGCATCACCGCCGGCAGTTGCCCAAGGATGAGCGCTATGTGGATGCCATCGGGGCCGAACTCGGCTCGCGCTGGACGGCGGTCGAGTCGGTCGGACTTTACGTGCCGGGCGGGCTTGCGAGCTATCCAAGCTCGGTGCTGATGAACGCCGTGCCCGCGCGCGTCGCGGGCGTCGGGCGGCTCGCGATGGTCGTGCCCGCAAGCGGCGGCGCGATCAACCCGCTGGTGCTCGTGGCCGCCGACATTGCGGGCGTTGGCGAAATCTATCGCGTCGGCGGCGCGCAGGCGGTCGCGGCTCTGGCCTACGGCACGGAATCGATTGCTCCTGTCGCCAAGATCGTCGGGCCGGGCAACGCCTATGTCGCCGCCGCCAAGCGGCAGGTGTTCGGCAAGGTCGGCATCGATATGATCGCCGGACCTTCGGAGGTGCTGGTCGTCGCAGACGGCGAAAACGATCCCGAGTGGATCGCGGCTGACCTCATCGCGCAGGCCGAGCATGGCGGCGGCGCGCAGTCCATCCTGATCACGGACGACGCGGGATTTGCCGACGCTGTGGAAATCGCAGTCGGGCGGCAGATTGCCGCCCTGCCCCGGCCTGAACATGCCGCAGAAAGCTGGCGCGACTTCGGCGCGGTCATCCTTGTGGACCGGATCGACGATGCCCTGCCGCTGGTGGACCGCATCGCGGCGGAGCATGTCGAACTTGCATTCGACGCTGCCGAGGCGTTTTTCGCCCGCATGCGCAATGCAGGCGCGGTGTTCATCGGACGCCATACGCCCGAAGTGATCGGCGACTATGTCGGCGGCTCGAACCATGTGCTGCCGACGGCGCGCTCGGCGCGCTTTTCCTCCGGCCTTTCGGTTCTCGATTTCGTCAAGCGCACATCGATATTGAAGCTCGGCCCCGACCAGTTGCGACAGCTCGCCCCGGCGGCGATTTCGCTGGCCAAGGCGGAAGGGCTGGACGGGCATGCGCGCTCCGTTGCAATCAGGCTGAACATATAGGTTCAGGATGTCGGGCACCGGGCGCACCAACGCAAAGCTCGTGGACGTTGAACTGGACGAGACGATCGGCCGTTCAACGCCCGATGTCGAGCACGAGCGCGCGGTGGCGATCTTCGACCTGATCGAAGAGAACAGTTTCGCGCCGGTGAACGATGATTCGGGACCGTACAGGCTCAAGCTGTCGCTGGTTGAGTCGCGGCTGGTGTTCGCGATCTTTCGGGAAAACGGCGAGGCCGTGGTGACGCATATACTGTCGCTCACGCCCTTCCGGCGGATCATCAAGGACTACTACATGATCTGCGAGAGCTATTACGACGCGATCCGCTCGTCCACGCCCAGCCAGATCGAGGCAATCGACATGGGAAGGCGCGGTCTGCACAATGAGGGATCGCAGACGCTCATGGATCGCCTTTCGGGCAAGATCGAAATGGATTTCGACACTGCGAGGCGGTTGTTCACACTGGTATGCGTGCTGCATTGGCGCGGATGACGCCGCCCTTTCAAATCCAAGGTTCACAAATCGATCCCGATACTATAGGTTCCGCCAGCTTTTCGGCGCGGCCGAAAACACATGATTCCAAGCAAAGGTAGAGAATGCCGAAGGAAGAAGTCCTCGAATTTCCGGGCACCGTTACGGAACTGCTGCCCAACGCGATGTTTCGCGTAAAACTCGAAAACGAACACGAGATCATTGCCCACACCGCCGGCCGCATGCGCAAGAACCGCATCCGCGTGCTGACGGGCGACAAGGTTTTGGTCGAGATGACGCCCTATGACCTGACCAAGGGCCGCATCACCTATCGTTTCAAGTAGGACGGTCCTGATTCGACGGCCGGGACGGTATTCGCTGCGATGAGCACCGACAAAAAGCTGGTACTCGCCTCCGGCTCTCCACGCCGGATCGAACTGCTGCAACAGGCGGGCATCGAGCCCGACCGCGTTTTCCCGACCGAGATCGACGAGACCCCCTTGCGCTCGGAGCATCCGCGCTCGCTGGCCAAGCGGCTGGCGCGTGAGAAGGCGGAAAACGCCGCGCAACGGTTGAAGGAAGAAAGCGAATACGAGCCCGCATTCGTGCTGGCAGCCGACACGGTGGTCGCGGTCGGTCGCCGCATCCTGCCCAAGGCGGAAATCCTTGACGAAGCGGCCAACTGCCTCAAGCTTTTGTCGGGGCGCACGCATCGTGTCTATTCCGGCGTCTGCCTGGTCACACCGGACGGCAAGCTGCGACAGCGGCTCGTCGAAAGCCGGGTGAGATTCAAGCGTCTGTCGCGTCAGGAACTCGACGCCTATCTCGCGTCGGGCGAGTGGCGCGGCAAGGCGGGTGCCTATGGCGTGCAGGGCCTCGCAGGCAGCTTCGTGGTCAAGCTGGTGGGCTCCTATACCAATGTGGTCGGGCTGCCGCTTTATGAGACCGTCGCACTGCTGACCGGCGACGGCTATCCGGTGCATTTTAGCTGGCTCACCGTCGGACAGCCGAAGCCGGGGCGCTAATGAACGCGGACGCCGCAAAGGTCACGCCGATCCGCAGCCGCCGCCCCTGCCCCGAATGTGGAAAGCCGTCGGCGCGCGAGACCTATCCGTTCTGTTCGATGCGCTGCAAGCAGATCGATCTCAATCGCTGGCTCTCCGGCTCCTATGTGATCGGCCCGAAGGGCGACGCGGAAGAGGGCGACGAAGGCGACCGGTGAGCCGCGCCGAGCACCGTTCAACCGCCCACAATCGCACAGAAAATGACGCGATCTCATGTAGTTAGCGCGAGGGGTGAAATTTCGTTGCGGGGACGCTGGACAGCCGTCAATCCCATGCTATAACCCACGCGCCTTTCGGGGACTTCCCGCTTGCGCAACGCAGCTTCTGTTGAAACTGCATCAGGCCCAGGTAGCTCAGTTGGTAGAGCAGCGGACTGAAAATCCGCGTGTCGGTGGTTCGATTCCGCCCCTGGGCACCACCTCTGCTTTGCGTCAGCTAACTATTCGCCCTCGCAAGTGGCCGGCAGAAAAGCGAACGAATTCTGTGCTTTCGCGAAACTTCGCCTTGTGGTTGCCATGTTCTGTCTGCTTGTGGCGGCAAGCATGTTGGGACAGCGCGGCGTCCACGCAACAAAGTTCAACTCCCAGTGGAGCCAATCCGGCTCTGGGGCGTTGTGTAACGCAGGGGCATCCGTGTATTCATGCGCTCGAAGGGTCATCTCTGGAGGTTTATCAATGAAGAAACTCGTTCTCGGCCTCGCGCTGCTCGTTCCGCTGGCAGGCTGCACCAATGCTGAAAAAGGCGCGGTGATCGGCGGCGTTGGCGGCGCAGCACTCGGCACCGCCGCCGGCGGTAACGATACACGCAATGCCCTCATCGGCGGTGCGGTCGGTGCGGTTGCAGGTGCGCTCGTCGGCAAGGCGATGGACAACAACGGCAATACGCGCGAAGGCTGGTGCCGCTATCGCGACGAGTATGGCCGTATCTATGAGGCCCGTTGCCCGAGCGGCTATTGATCCATTCGGCATTGCATTCGAGAGGCCCGGCATCGCCCGGGCCTTTTCTTTTTCAACGCCGGAAGCCTGCGCTCGCTTCAACGAGCTTCTGTGTATAGGGCTGACGCGCATGGTGGGCAGCCAATTCATCGGACCGCAACGTTTCCACTTCCACGCCATGCTGCATCACCATCAGGCGTTCGCACATATGGGTGACGACCGCGAGATCGTGGCTGACGAGGACAAACGTGAGACCGCGCGCCTTGCGCACGGCTTCGAGCAGGTTGAGCACTTCGGCCTGGACAGAAGCGTCGAGCGCCGAAGTGGGTTCGTCCAGCAGCAGGATCGAGGGTTCGAGGATCAGCGCCCTTGCAATCGCGATCCGCTGGCGTTGCCCGCCTGACAGCTGATGCGGGTAGCGAAAGCGAAAGCCCGAACCCAGACCTACTTCTTGAAGGGCGCGCACGATGCGAAGCTCCGGTTGGTCCATGCCGTGAATGGCAATCGGCTCCTGCAACAGCCGGTCCACAGTCTGGCGGGGATGCAGCGATCCGTAAGGGTCCTGAAAGACCATCTGCACGCGGCGGTAGAACGCCTTGTCACGCTTCCTCCCAAGCGCCCTCCCGTCGACGGAAATCGCGCCGGATGCAACCGGGGCAAGCCCGGCTATCGCTCGTAATATGGTCGATTTGCCGGAACCCGATTCTCCGACCAGTCCGAAAGCCTCGCCCGAACCAACCTTGAGGCTCACCCCCTTGAGCGCTCGAAAACCGTCATAGACAACCGCGACTTCATTCAGTTCCAATGCCGCCGTCACAGCGCCCACTCCGGCCTGCGGTCGAGCGTGGGCAGCGGATGACGATCGACGTCGAGACGTGGCATGCAGTCCAGCAAGCCGCGCGTGTAAGGATGCTGCGCCTGCGCAAGCTCGGATGCCTTGAGCTGTTCGACGATCCTGCCCGCATACATGACGATGACGCGGTCGCAGAAGGACGATACCAGCCGCAGGTCATGCGAGATGAAGATCAGGCCCATGCCTCGCTCCGTGACCAGATGGTCGAGGATACGCAGCACGTCGAGTTGCACCGTGACGTCGAGCGCTGAGGTGGGTTCATCGGCGATGAGCAGTTCTGGATTGGCTATCAGCATCATGGCGATCATCGCGCGTTGGCCCATGCCGCCCGAGACCTCGTGCGGAAAGAGGTCGAAAACACGCGCCGGATCGCGAATCTGCACGCTTTCCAGCATGGCCAATGCGCGCTCCCGCGCCTCAGCCCTGCCGATCTTCTCGTGCGTGCGCAGCGATTCGACCACCTGACTGCCGATGGTCATGACCGGATCGAGCGAATATTTCGGATCCTGGAGAATCATGGCGATGCGGCCGCCGCGCAATTCGCGTCGTTGGCGCGCCGAGGACCGCATCAGGTCGATGCCGTCGAAATAGAGCCTGCGCGCCGTGACCCGCGCGTGCGGCGGCGTCAGACCCATGATCGCCCGGCCGGTCTGCGACTTGCCGGAGCCGGACTCTCCGACAATGCCCAATCGTTCCCGCCCAAGCTGGAAGGAGACACCGCGCACCGCCTCGATGGCGCTGCTTCGCGTCTGGAAACGGACCCACAGGTCCTCCACGGTGAGCAGCGCGCTCATTGGTTGGAACCCCTTGGATCGAGTGCGTCGCGCAAGCCGTCGCCCAGCAGGTTGAAGCCGAGGCTGACAATCAGGATCGCCATGCCGGGCATTGCCGCCACCCACCATTGGTCGAGAATGAAGCGGCGACCCGACGCGATCATCGCGCCCCATTCGGGCAGCGGGGGCTGCGCGCCAAGGCCGAGAAAGCCGAGACCCGCAGCGGTAAGGATGATTCCAGCCATGTCCAACGTCACGCGAACGATCAGCGAGGAAATGCACAGCGGCATGATGTGGCGCACGACAATGCGCGCGGGCGACGCGCCCATCAGGCGCACGGCGGCGATGTAGTCCGAATTGCGCACCGTCAGCGTCTCGGCCCGTGCGATGCGCGCATAGGGAGGCCATGAAGTGATCGCGATTGCAATGACCGCATTCTCGATGCCGGGGCCGAGCGAGGCCACGAAGGCGAGCGCAAGGATGAGTTTCGGAAAGGCGAGGAAGATGTCGGTGATGCGGCTGAGGATCGTGTCCACCCAACCACCCGCATAGCCCGCAACCGTGCCCACCATCAGCCCGATGGGCGCGGCGAGGATAGCGACCAGCACCACGACATAGAGCGTCAGGCGCGAACCGAAAATGATGCGCGAGAGAATGTCGCGCCCCTGATCGTCCGTTCCCATCCAGTGCTGCCAGTCGGGCGGCCTCAACCCCTGTCTGAGGTCACCCGCGACGGGGGAATAGGGTGCCAGCACATCGGCGAAAGTGGCCACGAACAACAAAGCGGCGATGATGCCGAGGCCAACCAGCGCAAGTCGGTTGGAAGCGAAGCGCTGCCAGCTCATATAGGCGCGGCCGAGCCTTGCCTGCAGCCGCGATTGCGGGCGCTCGCTCAGCAGCCATTCGCGCCGGGACATGGCGGTTTCGCTCATGGGCGCGTCCTTGGATCGAGAACGCGATAGAGCAGGTCGGACAGGAGATTGAGCGTGATGAAGATCGCGCCGATCACGATGGTGCCGCCGAGCACGGCGTTCATGTCGGCGTTCTGGAGCGAGTTGTAGAGATAGGAGCCGATGCCGGGCCATGCGAACACGGTTTCGGTCAGGACGGACCCTTCCAGCAGCGTCGCGTAGGAAAGCGCGATCACCGTCACCAGAGGCACCGCGGCGTTGCGCAACGCATGACCCCAGATGACGCGGGTTTCGGAAACGCCCTTTGCGCGCGCCGCCACGATATATTCCTGCGAAAGCTCGTTCAGCATGAAGGATCGAGTCATGCGGCTGATGTAAGCCATTGAAAAATAGCCAAGAAGCGCGCCCGGCAGGATGACGTGGCGGAACACGTCGACAAACACATTCCAATCGCCCTGCAAGACCGCATCGAGCAGGAACAGGCCGGTGATCGGGGTGAAGCTGTACTCGTAGGCCACGCCGATGCGGCCCGGTCCTTCCACCCAGCCGAGCCGGGCATAGAACACCAGAAGCGAGATGAGGCCCAGCCAGAAGATGGGCACCGAATATCCGATCAGCCCGATCACGCGCACAAGTTGATCGACAAGGCTGTCGCGCTTCACCGCCGCCAGCACGCCGAGGGGAATGCCGAGCAACAATCCGATGACGGTGCCGACGGTGGCCAGTTCGAAGGTTGCGGGCAGCACGCGCCTGATGTCGTCCATCACCGGATAGGTGGACAGGACGGAATTGCCGAAATCCCCGCTGAGCGCCTTGGTGAGGTAAAGCGTGTACTGGTCCCACAGGGGGAGATCGAGGCCGTATTGCTTGCGCGCGGCGGCAACCACGCTGGCTGGCGCGCGGTCCCCGACAATCGCCAGCACAGGGTCGATCGGTATGACGCGACCAATGAAGAACGTGACGGTGATCAGGCCGAGGAAGGTGATAGCGGCAACGACGATGAAATTTGCCGCCGACCGGAGGAAAGCGGCGCCGGCATGGCGCCGTCCCTGCATGGTCGCGCGGTCAGCGGCGTTCGCCAATGGCGGAACCCCTGCCCGCTATTTGGTCACCGGAGCCACGAAATTCGTGTCGAAGGTCGGGCCAAGCTGGAAGCCCTGTATATTCTTGCGCAGTCCTGCCACTTCGATTTCCTGCCAAAGCAGGACGAAGGGACCGTTGTCGCGCACTTTCTGTTGCAGGTCGGCATACATTTCGGAGCGATTGTCTGGATCGCGCTCTGTCAGCGCATCCTTCACCGTCTGCTGCATGTCGGCCGGGACATCCCAGGCGTTGCGCCATGCGAGCGTCTTGTTCATCGAATCGTCGGCATTGTTGGGGTTGGAGGCGAATGTCTCCGCATTGGAATTGGGGTCCCAGTAATCCACGCCCCATTGCAGGATCGCCATGTCGTGCTGCCGCGCGCGGTACTTGGTCAGAATGGTCTTGAAGTCGCCGGGAATGATCTCGATCTTGATGCCCGCCTGTGCGGCGGTCGCCTGTATGGCCTCCGCCACGCCGGAAACCGGCTGCTGGCTGCGCACGTCCATGGTGACCGAGAACCCGTCCGGCAGGCCGGCCTTTGCAAGAAGTTCCTTGGCCTTGGCGACGTCAAGTTTGTAGGGCAGGTCATCGCGCGCGCCGAGAATACCTGTCGGCAGGAAGTTCTGGTGGATCACGCCGATGCCCTTCAGAAGCGTCTCCCCCAGCGCTTCATAGTCGACCAGATATTTGAACGCTTCGCGCACCTCCGGCTTGGCGAGATTTTCGTTCTTCTGGTTGAGACTGAAATAGTAGACCGTGCTCTTCGGCGCGGATGTGAACGCCAGGTCGCCATTCTTGCTGACCGCATCGAAGTCGCCCGGTTGCAGGTTGCGCGCGACATCCACGTCGCCCTTTTCCAGCATCAGGCGCTGCGTGGCGCTCTCCTTGACGTGGCGGTAGACGACGCGGGCGAGCTTGGCCTGGTCGCCATAGTAGTTGTCGTTGCGCTCGATGACGACGGCTTCGTTGGCCTTCCACTCGCGCGTCTTGAACGGGCCCGAACCCGCATAGTTGGTCTTGAGCCAGCCATTGCCGAAATCATTGTCGAACTTGTATTCCTCGCTGGGCGCTACGGCGGCCACATGCTCCTTCACCAGCTTGGAATCGACGATTGCGCCGACCGTTGCGGTCAGGCAGTTCAGCACGAAGGTCGGCGCATAGGACTTGTCGACCGTGAACACGAAGGTGCCCGGATCGGCAGCCTTCGCCTTGTCGGTCACATTGTCCGCCGTCAGTCCGAATTGCTGGATGATGAATGCGGGGCTCTTGTTCAGCTTCACGGCCCGCTCGAACGACCATGCCACGTCGTCTGCGGTGATCGGGTTGCCCGATGCGAACTTGATGTCCGGCTTGAGCTTGAACGTATAGGTGAGGCCGTCGTCGGAGACGGTCCAGCTATCCGCGATGCCGCTGATGACCTTGGTCGTGTCGGCGGCGTCGAGACGCACAAGCATGTCATAGGTGTTTCCGGTGATTTCGCCGGTCGAAAGCTCGAACGCCTCGGCCGGGTCCAGCGAGATCATGTCATCGATTGCCCAGGCCTGAACCAGAGTGTCCGGCGGGGTGTCGGCAAACGCGGCAGGGACAACAGCAAGCAGAGCGGAAAGCAGCGTCCCCGACAAAAGGACACGTGAACGCGTGGCATGAATTCGCATCATCATCACTCTGTTCCCTTCTGTAATCATTGACGTTTTTGTCAGTTTTCGCCCCAGGCGGCACGCAGGACGCGGAACCAGTTTTCCCGGCATATCTTTGCCAGCTCCCGTCCAGAATATCCGGCGCTTCGCAGGGCTTCAACGAAGAATTGAAGGCCGGCTGCGTCCCCAATCTGCGCGGGAATCGATGCGCCATCGAAGTCCGAGCCGATCGCGACACAGTCGATTCCCATGCGCTCCACCATGTAGTCGACATGGCGGATCATGCTGTCGACCGGGGTGTCCACATTGTCGCCCGCGTCGGCCCGCAGCATGGTCACGGCGAAGTTCAGCCCGACGAGGCCCTTGCTCTCCTTGACCGCATCGAGTTGCCGGTCGGTGAGGTTGCGCGCCACCGGGGTCAGCGCATGGACGTTCGAATGGCTGGCGATGAGCGGCTGGTCGGTGGTGCGGGCGACGTCCCAAAATCCTTTTTCCGTGATGTGCGAAAGGTCGATCAGAATGCCGAGCCGATTGCACGCGCGCACGAGATCGAAACCGGCATCGGTCAGGCCCGGCCCTGTGTCCGGGCTCATGGGATAGGCGAAGGGCACGCCGTGGCCGAATATGTTGTTGCGACTCCAGACCGGCCCGAGCGATCGCAGCCCGGCGGCGTGGAAAACTTCAAGCGCAGCGAGTTCGCGGTCAATCGGCTCGCAACCTTCCATATGCATGACCGCCGCGAAGATTTTTTCGTCCATCGCGTGCTCGATGTCGTCGACGCTGCGGCAGAGCCGCCACGCGCCCGCCTCGTCCAGCTTCACGGCGATGGCCGCCTTCTGAATTGCGATGTCGAGCGAAGGCTGGCGCTCCAGCGTTTGCGAAAGCGGGGTGGTATAGTGGCCCTTCGCATCCGGTCGATCGAGCGCGAGATGGCCTGCGGGGATGTAGATAGCGCAGAGGCCGCCGGCCAATCCGCCCGCTGCCGCCCTTGGCCCGTCGATATGGCCGGACCGCGTGCCCTCGGCAAATTCCCTGACCGGATCGCTGCCGGATTGCGCGCTCAGCCACATGCGCAGCAACACGTCATTGTGGCCGTCGAAAACCGCTTCCATCACGCACTCCACGTTTTTGCGCGATGATGTTCAGCAGTCGCTTTGCATATCAAGGGGGCGGCGCGCTGCAACACAGGATTGCGTTAGCTTTGGACCACGCACCTATTGTGTGTATTAAGGACACCGAAGAAGGAATCGTCGATGAATCAGAATACCCTCTATTTGCTTCTTGGAGTGCTCCTCGCAGCGGTCATCGTTATGGGCCTCTACATTTGGCGGCAGGAATCGAAGCCCGACGGCGTCGAACTGCGCATTGATCAGAACGGCGTTTCCGTCGAACAGAACTAGGGGTCAGGACCGCCGCATCATCATTGCGGCGAGCAGGCCCAACACAACCAATCCGACAGCGGCGGCGGCAGCAGGATTTTCGCGTGCATGCCGCTCCACGGTGCGCGCGGATTTGCGCACGGTCGGAAGGGCATCTACGACCCGGTCGGCGATCTCTTCATAGATGTGTGCGACGCCGTCGCTGGCGTCTTCATACGCTGCCGCTCCACGCTTCGCGGCGATCTTGCGCAGACCCTTCACTTCCTTGCGGAGGCTCGCGAGCTGCGCCTCCAAATTCTCGATCACTTCGTCGCGCGAGTAGGAAAAATAGCTTGCCATGACATGCCCTCAGTGATGCATCGTTCACAGAAAAACGGACGAGCCCAGAGTTGGTTCCTGTCTCAGCGCGCCGTATTGCGCCGGGTAAGCGCTGCCTCCCAGTCCAGTGCGTCTCCGACGATCAGGTCGAGATTGTCGCGCTGCGGCTTCCAGCCGAGCGCGCTGCGCGCCAGATCGGCATTGGCCACGATTGCGGCGGGGTCGCCGGGACGGCGCTCAGCCTTGCGCACATCGAAATCTCCGCCGTGAACGCGGCGAACGCTGTCGATCACCTCGAGCACGGAATAGCCGTGACCATAGCCGCAATTCGCGGTGAGGTTTCCCTCCCCTGCCCGCAGGCGCTCCAGCGCAAGCCTGTGCGCGGCCGCGAGGTCCGATACATGGATGTAGTCTCGCACGCAGGTGCCGTCCGGCGTCGCGTAGTCCGAGCCGAATACCTGCATTTGGCTGCGCTTGCCGAGCGCCGTTTCGCTCGCGACCTTGATGAGGTGCGTCGCGCCCGGCGTGGACTGACCCGTGCGACCACGCGGATCCGCCCCCGCCACGTTGAAGTAGCGCAGCACTGTATAGGTGAGCGGGTGGGCCGCCGCTGTATCGGCGAGCATCCACTCCGTCATCAGCTTGGAGCGCCCATAAGGCGATTCGGGCCTGAGCACCGCATCCTCGCGCACAGGCTCGGACCCCTGCCCGCCATAGACCGCAGCTGTGGAGGAAAAGATGAAGTGCTTTACGCCTCCCTTGACCGCCGATTCCAGAAGGTTGCGCGTCTTGGTTGTGTTGTTCGCGTAATAGCCGAGCGGATCGGTGACCGATTCCGGCACGACGATGGAACCCGCAAAATGAATGATCGATTCGATATCGTTTTCGGCGATCACACTGTCGGTCAGCGCCGTGTCGCCGATATCGCCAACGACCAACTTCGCCTCCGGCGCGACCGCCCACTCAAACCCCGTCGAGAGCCTGTCGATGACGACGACATCCTCGCCGGCATCGAGCAACTCCCACACCATGTGACTTCCGATGTATCCGGCTCCGCCGGTCACGAGCACCGCCATGCAACTCCCCGCATTCCGCCAATTCGGGTTGTGCGAGGAGTTAGCCGGATTGAAGCCGGATGCGCAACTAGGGTCAGGGCCTATTAATTTGGACGAAATGGCACCTGAATCGACAAAAAGGTGCAAGGAGAAGCGCGAAGGTCGATGGGGTTCCATCGTCCGAGCGGTTCGACGCGGCGGCTTGCGGCCGTTTCGGGTGCCATTTCGTTCAAATTAGCAGGTCCTGACCCGAGCCTTCCGGCTACTTGACCTGCATCAATGCGGGCGTGGCATTTTGCCTCCATAGGCACAATAGACGCGTGCGAAGGGCGACCTTATGATCCGCCCGCAAATTCGGAGTGCCTCTATGAACTATCAACGGTTTTTCGAGGAAGCGATCGACCAGCTCCATGCGGAGCGCCGTTATCGCGTATTCGCGGACCTTGAACGTATCGCCGGCAAATTTCCCCAGGCGATCTGGCGATTTAACGGTGAAGCGAAGGAAATCACCGTCTGGTGCTCCAACGACTATCTCGGCATGGGCCAGCACCCCGACGTGATCGCAGCCTTTCAGGGCACGGCGGAGCGCATGGGGTCCGGCGCGGGAGGCACCCGCAATATTTCCGGCACGAATCATCCGCTTGTCGAGCTTGAGCAGGAGCTTGCCGATTTGCACAGGAAGGAAGCCGCGCTGGTCTTTACCTCCGGCTTCGTGTCGAACGAGGCGGCCATCTCGACGATTGCGCGGCTTTTGCCGAATTGCCTGATCCTGTCCGACGAGTTGAACCACGCTTCCATGATTGAAGGCGTGCGCCGCTCGGGCGCGGAGAAGAAGGTGTTTCGCCACAACGACGTGGCGCATCTGGAAAGCATGCTCCAGACGGCGGGGCGCGAACGTGCCAAGCTCATCGTTTTCGAAAGCGTCTATTCGATGGACGGAGACATCGCGCCGATCGCGGCCATTGCCGATCTTGCCGAAAAGTACAATGCGATGACCTATATCGACGAGGTTCACGCGGTGGGCATGTATGGTCCGCGCGGTGGTGGCATCACCGAGCGCGAGCGCCTCGCGCATCGCATCGACATCATTGAAGGCACGCTTGCAAAGGCTTTCGGCACGCTTGGCGGCTATATCAGCGGCCCGCGCGCGGTTGTCGACGCCGTGCGCTCCTATGCGCCGGGCTTCATCTTCACCACGGCGCTCCCGCCTGCAATCGCATCGGCGGCAGCGACCTCGATCCGTCATCTGAAGCAATCGCAGAGCGAACGTGATGCCCAGCAGCAGCAGGCCGCGCGCACCAAGCAGGTGCTTGGCGATGCCGGGCTGCCGGTCATGCCGTCAGAGACCCACATCGTGCCGGTGCTGGTTGGTGATCCCGAACTCTGCAAGATGGCGACCGACCGGCTGCTCGGGAAGCACGGCATTTACATCCAGCCTATCAACTATCCGACCGTGCCGCGCGGCACCGAGCGGCTGCGGATCACGCCGACCCCCTTTCACAGCGATGCCCTGATCGACGTGTTGAAGGATGCGCTGGTCGAGACTTGGAACGCGCTGGGCATTCCCTATGCCGGAAAGGACCGTCCGACGGTCGCCCAGTCAGAGCGGGTCATTCCGCTGGTTGTTCCCGCAGCGGGCGGATAAGAGCCGTTCCGGCGGCTATGCCGCCGGGCCTTTGTGAATCATTCCAGTTCGTTCTGCGAAAGAGTTGGAGCGTTACAGCGCGTGCATCCAGCCGTGCGTGTCCTCGACCGACCCGCGCTGGATTCCGACCAGCCTGCCGCGCAACTCTGTGGTGATCTCGCCATCGCCGCTGTTGCCGATGGCGAAGGTGCCGCCCGGATATTTCACCGTGCCGATGCCGGCGATGACCGCTGCGGTGCCGCAGGCAAACGCCTCGCGAAGCCTGCCGCTGGCCGCGTCGGCTTTCCATTGGTCGAAGGAATACGGCGTCTCATTGACCGTGTATCCGGCTTCATGGGCGAGCTTCATGATGGATTCGCGGGTGATGCCGGGAAGGATCGTGCCGAGCGGCGGAGTGATGATGGTCTTGTCGTCCATGACGAAGAAGATGTTCATGCCGCCCAGTTCATCGACCCATCTGCGCTCAACCGCGTCAAGGAACACCACCTGATCGCAGCCGTTCTTAAACGCTTCCGCCGTCGCCACGAGGCTTGACGCATAGTTGCCGCCGCATTTCGCAGCGCCCGTGCCACCCGGTGCGGCACGCGTGTATTCCTCGGATATCCAGACGGAAACGGTCTTGTATCCGCCCTTGAAATAGGCCCCGACCGTCGAGCCGATGACGCAGAAGATGTATTCGTTCGCCGGACGCACGCCAAGGAACGCTTCGCTGGCGAACATGAAGGGGCGAAGGTAAAAGCTGCCGTCGCCCTGCGGCACCCATGATTCATCGGTGTGCACGAGGGCTTCCACCGCTTCGATGAACAGCTTTTCGGGCAGCTCCGGCATGGCCATGCGTTCCGCCGACTGGTTGAAGCGCCGGGCATTTTCTTCCGGGCGGAACAGCGCGAGCGAACCATCCGTCATGCGATAGGCCTTCATGCCCTCGAAGATTTCCTGGGCGTAGTGAAGGACAGCACTTGCAGGGTCGATCTGGAACGGCTCGCGCGGGCGAATCCGGGCGTCGTGCCAACCCTTGTCCGCGGTCCATGTGATCGTCACCATGTGGTCGCTGAACACCTTGCCGAAGCCGGGGTTCACCATGAGGGCCGCACGCTCTTCGTCCGTCTTGGGCGATGGGTGGGCAATCTTCCTGAAAGTGCCTTCCTGCGTCATACCTGACCTCCCGTCAGCCGCCTCTTGATGCAACGGCTGAAATATTAGCAAATCTCAACTTGGTGGTGACGCCAGTTCTTGCGTTTGGCAAGCGGCGGCTCCCGCGTGCGAATGTCACAGCCCGGCGATCCACGTCGCTATCCTTTTTGAAGCCTCTTCGACATCTTCCAACCGGCGGTTGAAGCACAGGCGGAAAAATGCTTCCCCACCCTCGCCGAAAGCGGTGCCGGGAGCGAGGCCGACATTGGCCTCATCAACGATATCGAAGGCCGCAGCGCCGGAATCGGAAATGCCGTCCACCCCGAAAAACAGGTAGAACGCACCGACCGGCGCGGTGAGACGCGCGCGTCCGCTGCCGCCAATGATGCTTGTGGCCAGGTCGCGCGCCCGTCTCGCGCGCTCGACCTGCGCAAAGACGTAGGAGTCCCCTTCGTCGAGCGCGGCAACCCCGCCACGCTGCATGAAGGTGGCGACGCCCGAGGTCGAATACTGGATGAGGTTTTCGAATACCTGTTGAAGGGAGGGGTGCACCTTGACCCATCCCATGCGCCAACCGGTCATCGACCAGTTCTTCGAAAAAGTGTTGACGAACAGAACCCGGTCCTCTTCCTCCATCACGTCGAGGAAGGATGGTGCGCGCCCGCCGCCGAAGTGAAACAGCGTGTAGATTTCATCCGCGATGATCCAGAGCCCGTGCTTGCGCGCAATCGCCAGGATCGTCCGCAGCGTTTCATGGTCGCCGGTCCAGCCGGTCGGGTTGGACGGCGTGTTGATGAACAGGGCGCGCGTGCGCGGGGTAATTGCCGCCTCGATGCGTTCCGGGTCAAGCGTCCAGCCATTGTCGTTGAAGTCGAGGCGCACCGGCACGGGCCTCGCCCCTGCGATTTCGACTGCTGCCGGAAGGTTTGGCCATGCCGGCGAAAGATAGATCACCTCGTCGCCTGCGCCGACGGTTGCATTGATGCAAAGCTGGATCGCCTGCATGCCGCCGCCCGTGACCAGAAATTCCGAGGGATCGAACGCACGTCCGAAATGGCGCGTATGGTAGCGGGCGAGCGCTTCGCGCAATTCGGGTATGCCGCGCTGCCGCGTGTAGAAGGTTTCGCCCGCGGCCATGGATTCCATGGCAGGGCGGCTGATGAATTCCGGCGTCGGAGCGTCGCCTTCTCCCGCCCACAACGGGATGAGGCCCGGCTTGCCCCACCCATGCGTCATCACGGCCACAATGCCGCTGATCGGCGCTTGCCTCGCTTCAGGCCGCAAAGCAGTGAGCAGGTCCATCCGGAAACCCATTAGGTAAGAATTGCTGTCCTATTTATACGTGTCGTCCAAAAAAGAAAGTCCCCGGAGACGACCACCGGGGACGTTTTCTTGATCCAGACAGGACTCGAAGGTCTATTTCGCCTTTGTGGGCTTGGCGCCGGTCGCGAGAAGGTCGCGTATCTCCGTGAGAAGTTGCACGTCGGCGGGCGCGGCGGCAGGCGCCGGAGCCGGTTTTTCCTTTTCAAGCCGGCGACGCGCGGTGTTGACCCCCTTAACCATCAGGAAAACGATCCAGGCGAGGATGACGAAGTTCAGCAGCACCGTGGCGAAGTTTCCGTATGCGATCACCGGTCCTTGCTCGCGGGCGGCGGCTAGCGAGGTTGCGGTGACGTTGGATGAAAGCGGCAAGAAGTAGTTGCTGAAGTCGCGCTGACCGGCAAGGCCGACAATCGGCATGATAAGATCGTTGACGACCGAATCGACAATCTTGCTGAACGCGGCGCCGATGATCACGCCGACCGCGAGATCCATGACGTTGCCGCGCGAGATAAATTCCTGAAATTCCTTTAGCATTATCCACCCTCCGATTGGTGACAGAGGCGCCGCCACGACGATCGCCACAGCTGAGGATAGCAAAAAGGATCGCTCGCAAAACCCTTAATGGAATCCGGCTGACAGTTTGCAGCATGGCGTTGTATCGAGGTGACGGCAGCGGAATGGACAAGTTCGGCAGGCTGTGCTTGCCTCGGCCGGACAGGGAGGGCCGTTAAGGGTGCTGGGACTGCTCGTCGTATTGACGGCTGTTGTCTATGTAACGCTGCTTTTCGCGGTAGCGAGCTTCGGTGATCGTCGCGCCGCGCGCGAAGGGCCCGGGCTGCCGCGACCCTACATCTATGCACTCAGCCTCGCCATCTATTGCACCTCCTGGACATTTTTCGGTTCGGTCGGTCTCGCGAGCGAGCGCAACATCGAGTTCCTCGCGATCTATGTCGGACCGATTCTCGTGTTCCTCTTCGGGTTCCCGCTTCTCAACCGGCTCGCGAGACTGGCCAAGGGCGAGAAAATCACCTCGATCGCGGACTTTCTGGGCGCCCGCTACGGCAAGAGCTTTTCCGTTGCCGCCATCGCCACATTGATCGCCACGATCGGCGCGGTTCCCTACATCGCCCTGCAACTCAAGGCGATCTCCGGCTCCGTCAACCTGATGGTGGAATATTACACGGGCGCGCCGCTGTCTTTCTATCCGTTCGTCTCCGACATCTCTCTTGTCGTCGCGGTGCTGCTGGCGCTTTTTGCCATTCTTTTCGGCACGCGCCACGCCGATGCGACTGAACATCAGGACGGGCTGGTGCTCGCCGTCGCGGTCGAATCCATCGTCAAGCTGGTGGCTTTTCTCGCGGTCGGCCTGTTTACCTGTTTCATCCTGTTCGGGTCTCCGTCAGAGCTTGCGGACAAGATCGCGGCGTCGTCGGACGCTTCGTCGGCGCTCGACTACCGCACGTCGCTCGGCTCCTGGCTGGTGGTGACCGCGCTGAGCGGCTTTGCGATCATCCTGCTTCCGCGCCAGTTCTATGTGATGATCGTCGAAAACCGCAGCACCTCGGAACTGCGCACGGCGACCTGGCTGTTTCCGCTCTATCTCATTGCGATCAACCTGTTCGTGCTGCCGATTGCACTGGCCGGGCGCGCCACGGTCGGCGACGCCACCAGCAGCGACCTCTATGTGCTGTCGGTCCCGCTGCTTCAGGGCCACAACACGCTGGCGATGATCGCCTATATCGGCGGCCTGTCGGCGGCGACCGCGATGGTGATTGTCGAAAGCGTCGCGCTTTCGATCATGATTTCCAACGACCTCGTCATTCCGATTTTCGTGCGCAGGCTGCTCACCTCCAGCCCCCGCGAGAATGAAGACTGGTCCGCCGTCATTCTTCATATCCGGCGCGCGGCCATCTTCATCATCCTGTTCACCGCCTTCCTCTACTACCGCGAAAGCACGGGCAATTCGCGCCTGTCGGCCATCGGCCTGATGTCTTTCGCGGCGATTGCCCAGTTTGCGCCGGCCTTCGTCGGCGGGCTGATCTGGCGCGGTGCCAACAGCCGGGGCGCGATCCTCGGCATGGCAGTCGGCATCACCGTCTGGGGCTACACATTGCTGCTGCCGACGCTTGCCGCCCCGGACGCGGCAATCGTTCTTTACGGGCCGCTCGGCATCGAATCCCTGAAGCCTCAGGCGCTGTTCGGCACGGTTGCGGAGCCGCTGAACCATGGCGTGCTGTGGAGCCTGTCGCTCAACCTTGCCTTCTTCATCCTCGGGTCGCTGTCACGCGCCGCGCGACCGCTGGAGCGCATTCAGGCATCGATCTTCGTGCGGCGCGACGCGGCGCCCGCGCCCAGCCTGCGCCGTTTCCGCACCCGGGTGACGGTCAACCAGCTCAAGGACACGATTGGCCGCTATCTCGGCGTGGAACGCACCGAGCGCTCATTCCAGAGTTTCCAGAACGCCTATGGCCGCGTGCTGGACGGCAACGAGCAGGCTGGAACGGAGGTCATACGCTTTTCGGAGCAGTTGCTGGCGAGTGCGGTCGGTTCCTCCTCATCGCGGCTCATTCTGTCGCTGCTGCTCAAGCGCAACGACGCTTCGGCCCGCGACGCCTACCGTCTGCTGGACGACGCCACCGAGGCGCTCCAGCAAAATCGTGACCTTCTCCAGATCGCGCTGGACCAGATGGAACAGGGGATCACGGTTTTCGACAGCGACCTGCGGCTTACCTGCTGGAACCGGCAATACCGCTCGCTCTTCAACCTGCCAGACGAGCTTGGGCAGGTCGGTGTCTCGCTGGACCTCATCTTGCGTTCGCTCGTGGAACGCGGAGAGATCACCACGGCCATGCGCGCCGAGGCGCTGAAGCGAATAGCCGCATCCGAAGGGCCGTGGCAGATGGAGCTGAAGCATTCGCGGCGCATCATCGAGATACGCTCCAATCCGATGCCGGATGGCGGCATGGTCGCAACCTATGCCGATATCTCGGCGCGCGTCGAAGCCGATCTCGCCCTGAAAAGCGCCAATGAATCGCTTGAGTTGCGGGTGCGCGACCGAACGTCCGAACTGCTGCGCGTCAATGAGGAACTGGCGCAGGCGCAGATGCTCGCCGACGAGGCGAACCAGGGCAAGACGCGCTTTCTCGCAGCGGCGGGCCACGACATCCTGCAACCATTGAACGCCGCCCGCCTCTATTGCGCATCGCTCATCGAAAAGGCGCGTGACCGATCCGTCTCGGAAGCCGCGAACAACATCGAATCCTCGCTCGACTCCGTGGAGACAATCCTTGGGGCGGTTCTCGACATTTCCCGGCTGGACGCCGGCGCGATGACGCCCTCCCCCTCCGTCTTCGAGCTTGGCGCATTGCTCAAGCAGATCGGAACCGACTTCCAGCCGCTGGCGCTGGAAAAGAACCTCCGGCTGACCCTTGTGCCCTCCTCGCTGCGTGTGTCCAGCGACCGCAACCTGCTGCGGCGACTGATCCAGAACCTCGTGTCAAACGCTATAAAATATACCCGCACGGGGCGCATCCTTGTCGGCGTGAGGCATCGCGGGGAACTGGCGGAAATCCAGATCTTCGACACCGGCATCGGGATCGACGTGGAAAAGCTTTCTTCCGTTTTCAGCGAATTCACACGTCTCGAAGAAGGCAAGCGCGAAGCGCCCGGGCTTGGCCTTGGGCTGTCCATCGTGGATCGCATCGCGCGCGTGTTGCAGGTCGAGTTGCGGATTCACTCCGAGAAGGGGCGCGGCACCTGTTTCTCGATCCTGCTGCCGGTGACCATGCAGGCCGCTCCGGCGCTCGTCACGACACAACCTGTGCCGAAAAGCGTCGGGCGCACGCTCGCCGGACTGCACGTGCTGTGTATCGACAATGACAGCCGCATTCTCGACAGCATGCGAATTTTGCTCGAGGGCTGGGGCTGCGTGGTGCGCACGGCTGCGGACGGCGCGGGCGCGGCTGACGGCCCGTCGCCACACATCGTGCTGGCGGACTATCACCTCGACCGGGAAAGCGGGCTTGATGCCATCAAGCTCCTGCGCCAGCGCTGGGGTTATGTGCCGGCCGTGCTGGTGACGGCGGATCGCTCCAGCGAGGTGCGATCCGCTGCAGCGGAGATCGACGTTCCGGTGCTCAACAAGCCCGTCAAGCCGGCGGCACTTCGGTCCATGATAACGCGGCTGCGCCAGAGCGCCGAAGCCGCTGAGTGATTACTGTCAGGACCTATTGCAGTTGCGGCTCGTGGCCGATCTTGGACAGGAGGATGACCGCCTGCGTGCGGCTGTCGACGTCAAGTTTCTGAAGAATGGCCGAAACATGCGCCTTGATGGTGGCTTCTGAAACGCCCAACTCATACGCCACCTGCTTGTTGAGCAGACCCTCCGCCAGCATTCCCAGCACGCGGGTCTGCTGCGGCGTGAGAGACTGGAGCCTTCGGATGATGTTTGAAATCTCCAGGTCGTGCTCTACCCCGAGATCGACTCCGGTGGGCGTAGCCACTTCGCCGTTCAGGACGGTGACCACCGCTTCCCTGATCTCTTCCATCGCAGCCGATTTGGAGATGAAGCCGGAGGCGCCCAGTTCGAGCGCTCGGCGAATCGTCGTGACGTCGTCATGGGCCGACACCACCATCATGGGCACGTCGGGGTGTATTCCTCGCAAGGAAATCAAGGCCGAGAGACCGCTTGCGCCGGGCATGGAAAGGTCCAGCAGGACGAGGTCGATATCGTCGGTCGAAATGGCCAATTGCTTGACCTCTTCGAAATCGCCCGCCTCGAGAACGGTGATGACATTGCCTATCCCCGCCAAAGCCTGCTTCAGCGCGCCGCGAAACAGCGGATGATCGTCTGCGATGACGATTTTATAGCCCGAGGGCAAGCGACTCCTCCCCTGATCTTCGGCCGCGTTGCTGATGCAACGTTAATCAGCTTCGCTCCCGCCGATCAAGAACAAAGGACTCATGCAGGCCATTGCCTCAGGTCCTGTTCGGAGCACTTTCCTCTGCCGAGCCGCTGCCGCGCAGGTCCCGGTCGAATTCCTTGACGATTTCCAGGAAGCCCCGGAAGAACCTTTGCATGTAGGACATGGTGCGGTCGAATTCGTCTTCCGACGGCAGCCCCTTGCCGCCAGAACCTTGCTCCAGCGCCGAAACGCGCCCCTCAAGCGCGGAGACCTGCTCCCTGAGCCGGTCGATCTCGTCCTCGAAGGCGCCGCGCTCGTCTGCAGCCATGCGGCATACGAGCTGCCCGGATTGATCGCGACAGGTCGACATCTCTCCGGTTCGCCGGTCGAGGCGAACATAGCCCTGATCCGTCTTTTCCAGAGCGTAGCGGTCCTGCTCCTGGGCAGGCCCCATGACGGTGGAACCGAGAAGAAGGACTGATGCCAACAGGATGCGCATTTCGAAACCCTCCATGCCTGGGGTGAAGTGTGGCCGCACTTTATGCTGAAATTGCGATGAATGGTTGTCCACCATCCTGCTTGAGCCTATAGGGCGCTCATGAACGAGACCATCTACAAAATCGTTCCCCGGGAATTGTGGCGAGAGGCGGAACAGGCCGGATCGTTCTCAGGAAGCCCGGTGGACCATCAGGACGGCTTTATCCATTTTTCGACGGCGGAGCAGGTCGCGGAAACCGCCACCAAACACTTTGCAGGGCAGGACGGATTGCTGCTGGTCGCGGTCAGCGCCCATGCTTTGGGAAATGCCCTCAAACATGAACCTTCGCGCGGCGGCGCGCTGTTTCCGCATCTTTATGCATCGCTGCCACTCACTGCTGTGCAATGGGTGAAGCCGTTGCCGATGCGCTCCGATGGCGGGCACACATTTCCGTCGCTGGAGCCGTAAGGATGCTTCTGGACCGGATCGGCAGGAGACTGCTTTTCACATTTGACCCCGAGACGGCGCACGGTCTTTCCATCCGGGCGTTGAAGTGCGGCCTGCCGCCGATTGCAAGGCCGGCGCAGGACGCCCGGCTTCATGTGCGGCTGGCCGGGCTCGATTTTCCCAACCCGATCGGCATGGCGGCGGGATATGACAAGAACGCGGAAGTGCCGGACGCGCTGCTGCGCCTCGGATTCGGCTTTGCCGAAGTCGGAACGGTCACGCCCCTGCCTCAGCCGGGCAATCCGAAGCCGCGTATCTTTCGACTGGAACAGGATCGCGCGGTCATCAACCGGCTTGGCTTCAACAATGAAGGACATGATGCGGCGGCAGCGCGACTGACGGCGCGCACGCGCAAAGGCATTGTTGGCGTCAACATCGGCGCGAACAAGGACAGCGCGGACCGCATGGCCGACTATGAGCTAGGTATCGAGCGCTTCGCGGCGCTTGCGAGCTATCTGACGGTCAATATCTCGTCCCCCAACACGCCCGGCCTGCGCACCATGCAGTCGCGCGAGCATCTTTCGGAGCTTCTTGCGCGCGTGATGACCGCACGCGACCGCTTCGCGCAGGCGGGGAGAGCGGTCCCGGTGTTCCTCAAGATCGCGCCCGACCTTTCCGAGGCCGAACTGGACGACATCGCGGCGGAGCTGATCGCCAGCCGGACGGACGGGCTGATCGTTTCCAACACCACGATTGCGCGGACGGGATTGCATGCGGGCCCTTCCGCCGCCGAGACCGGAGGCCTTTCGGGCAGACCGCTGTTCGCGCGCTCGACCGCGGCGCTGGCCTGCATGCGCAAGCGGCTCGGCGCGGACTATCCGATCATCGGGGTGGGCGGTGTCGATTCGGCGGAAACCGCGCTGGAAAAGATACGCGCCGGGGCAGATCTCGTGCAATTGTACACTGGGATGATCTATGGCGGGCCGAGCCTCCCCAACCGCATCGTCGAAGGCATGGTCAAGGCGGTCAAAGCGAGCGGCGCGACTTCGATCCGCGAACTGCGTGACACGCGGCTGTCCCATTGGCTTGCTCAGCCGCTGGAATGAATGCCGGAAAGTCGCAATCGCAGCATCGCGAGCAGAGTCAGGCCACGGAACAGCAGGAAAATGTGGAGCGCTGCCCATAGCCCCGCATTTCCGAACCTTGGCTCAAGCAGAGCCAGCGCAACCAGAAACGCGCCAAGAGATACGAGCATCATGTTGCGCATGTCGCGCGACCATGTCGCGCCGATAAACACGCCGTCCATCTGGAATGCGAGCACGCCGCTCAGGCCGGTGAACGCAGCCCATGGCAGATAGCGGGCCGCCTCGCGCCGAACGTCATCGGCGGTCGTCATTGCCGACAGCAGTGACGAACCGAACAGGAGAAACACGAGAACCGCCCCCAGGGCAAATCCAAAACCCCAAAGCGCGGTGAGCTTCACAGCACGAACGAAGGGCAGCCGCGCGCCCGCGCCAAGCGCCCTGCCCGCCAGTTGCTCGGCTGCCGTGGCAAAGCCGTCGAGAAAGAAGCTGGCGATCATGAACAGGTGCAACAGCACCGCATTTGCTGCAAGCGTGACCGTGCCGAGCGACG
Source organism: Rhizobiaceae bacterium (assembly GCA_023953835.1). Classification (NCBI taxonomy): domain Bacteria; kingdom Pseudomonadati; phylum Pseudomonadota; class Alphaproteobacteria; order Hyphomicrobiales; family Rhizobiaceae; species Rhizobiaceae bacterium. The sequence continues at coordinate 696,098 of JAMLJB010000001.1, forward strand.
CGCCGTGTTTGGCGAAGAGCGCAAAAGCAGCAAGCAGGCAGAAGGAGCGGATCATTATGTCGCCGTTGAGCGCGAGCATCGCCTTGACCGCGCCGATGTCGAGCACACTCGACCATTGCAACGCCGCCATTTGCCGGAAGCGGCGCGCGATGAGAACCGCGCCGGCGAGCATAGCCACGCATTCCGCGATGACCGTGCCCCAGGCCACACCGGAAACGCCCCAGCCGAAATAAAGGCCCAGAAGCACCGACAGGAGGATGTTAGTGCAGTTCAGCAGGATCTGGAGCGCCAGCCCCAACGTGCCTTCGCCCCTGCCCAGCACGTAGCCGAGGATCGCATAGTTTGCGAGCGCAACCGGGGCCGCGAGGCAGCGTATGCGGACATACTGGTCAAGAGCGATGTTCACCGCCGCTTCCGCGCCCATAAATCGTTGTCCGGCAAGAGAAATAAGCGGCGACAATATCGCGATGGACAGGCCAATGGCAGTCGCCAGCAGAAGCGCACGAATCAAGACATGCCGCTGTTCGCGCTCGTCGTTCCTCCCGAACGCCTGTGCAACCAGACCCGTCGTCCCTGAACGCAGGCCATTGAAGGTGGAGAATACGACATCGAACACGATGGCACCGGCAGCAAGTCCGCCGATGAGCGCCGCATCGCCTAGCTGTCCGACGACCGCCGTGTCCGCCAGACCAATGAGCGGCGTCGTGACGTAGGCAAACGTCATCGGCACCGCAATGGCCAGCACCGTGCGGTTGGTCACCTCGAATGAGCCGCCTGCCTGTTTCAGTGACCACCCCTTGATCGCATGCGGGAAATATCCCAGCTTCGCCGGGAAGCCAACCGGCCGTTTCGTGCAAGATCGTTTCGCCAGCAATGCCGCTGCATATCGTCACCCATCCCGACTATGACGCGGGCTTTGCCCCGACGCATCGCTTTCCGATGGGCAAATATTCAGCGCTCATCACCAGTCTCGAAACGCGCGGCTTCCTGCTACCCGGATATGTCCATCGACCGGTCCCGCCGCCTGCGAGTTGGCTTTCCCTCGCCCATGACAGAGCTTATGTCGATCAGGTGATCGCCTGCGACGTTCCAAAGCGGATCGAGCGCGAGATCGGCTTTCCCATCGTCGAGCGCACCGCGCGGCGCGCGCTGCTGGCCAGCGGCGGAACCATCCTCGCCGCACGGCTGGCGCTTGAGCAGGGAATCGCATGCAACACCGCTGGCGGCAGCCATCATGCCCGCCGCGCTCAGGGTGCGGGGTTCTGCACCTTCAACGATGTCGCGGTAGCTTGCCGGGTGCTGCTGGACGAAGGCACGGTCAACGACATCCTGATCGTCGACCTCGACGTGCATCAAGGCGATGGAACGGCGGAAATCCTGGCGTCTGAACCGCGCGCCTTCACCTATTCAATGCATGCCGCGCGAAACTATCCCGTTCGCAAGGCGAATTCCAACCGGGATGAGCCGCTTCCCGACGGTACGGGTGACGATGTCTATCTTGCCCGCCTTTCCGACGCGCTCCGGGACCTGGGAGAACTGCGCGCATGGGACCTCGTTTTCTACAATGCCGGGGTCGATCCGCATGTCGACGACAGGCTCGGACGCCTCGCGCTTTCGACCGACGGCCTGCGGCGGCGCGACGAGATGGTGGTCCGATATTTCCGCGAACGCGGCGTCCCGCTATGCGGCGTGCTCGGCGGTGGATATTCGCACGACGTCACGGAGCTTGCAGAACGCCACGCCATCCTGTTCGAGGTGGCTGCGGGATTCGCTAGCGTCGATAGTTCAGCAGTCGGATGACGATGAATGCCGGGATGACGACCGCCGCACCGAGCAGCAGATAGGTGAACAGCCTGTCGAAGGCCCGGAAACCCATGTTCCAGAGATTGATGAAGAAGTTCTCGATGCTGTAGAAAACATCCAGCGGCGACCAGCCGAAGGCGTGCATGACCATGCCGACGACAAGTGAAACTGCAAGCAGCTTCACCAGAACGCGCAGCGGGCTATCACCAAGAATACGGGCCAGCAAAGGCTTACTCCTTCATCCCATGGCCGGAATCGGCGTCCAGACCTTTGTCAAATACGTTTCCGCCGTCAACGCTTCAAGGACGAGGAATTTCTATTGAAGCGCAACGGGCGCGCATGATAACGAAATCGTATGCGGGTGTAGCTCAATGGCAGAGCAGCAGCTTCCCAAGCTGAATACGAGGGTTCGATTCCCTTCACCCGCTCCAGCACCGGAAGCCGTTTTTCTGAACCTCCCCGTCATCATCCAGTGACGGTATCGGTCGTTATATGCTGCGCGGAGATTGTTTTCCCGCTCGGGCGGAGACATCGGTATTCACTTTTCGGCCCATTCCAACTAGGAGGGTCCTCAAATGCGGAGGAGGAAAATCACACGACATGTCCGTGCAGCAGAGAATAATGTATGTCGTATTCAATCACATTCATGGGGATAGCCGCGTCATAAAGACAGCCCAGGCGGCGCTCGATGCAGGATTCGACTGCGTTATTGTCGGTGTTTCGAACACAGGCATCAGGGAAGTAACAGAGGTCGAAGGCGTCCCTGTCATCCGCTTGCCCAACCCCGCATGGCGCCTGAAAACGCAAGGGCTCTGGGAGGCCGAGAAGGACGTTCGGCTGCTGATCGGTCTTTTCAGCAACGCCGTGCAGGCCGAGGCCGCGCATTTCCTGCCCGATATCGTGCATTCACATGACATGCACTGCATCAGCGTCGGCGCGAGCCTGCGCGATTCCATGATTGCCATGGGCCGCGATGCGGTCTGGATCCACGATATCCATGAATATGTCGCCGGGCTGCGGGGACATACGGCAGAGCAATATATGCCGCACTGTCTGGCCTGGGAGAGAGACCTTCTTCCGGCAGCCGATCATCTCATCACTGTGAGCGACACGCTGTCCGAGACCGTACGGTCCCGATACTCCCTCGAAAAGCTGCCGACCGTCACCTACAACGTGCCGAACTATGGCGAATTTCGCGCCGTCGGGCCGGACATCCGGTCGTCGATCGGACTTGCTCCCGAAACGCCGCTGGTGGTGTTCGTCGGCGGCGCGAGTGCGCTGCGCGGCTGCGACACCATCATCCATGCCGTTGCGAAACTGCCCAACGTGCATCTCGCCTTCGTAAGCCGTGGCGACTATGCCGAGCAGATGCGAAACCTTGCCCACAGCATCGGACTGTCCGAACGTTTCCACCTTCTGCCCTATGTCGCGAGCAATGAGGTCAGCACATTCATACGGACCGCCGATCTCGGGATTCACGGCCTGATTCACTATCCGAATGCCGAAGTCGCACTGCCGAACAAGCTGTTCGAATATCTGCACGCAATGCTGCCCGTCGTGGTGAGCGACGTGGCCGCGATGAAAGCCTTCGTTGATGCGAACGGCGTCGGCGCGATCTTCCTGGCGAGCGATGTAGACAGTTGCGCCGCGGCCATCAGCGACGGACTTGCAAATCGTGACAAATTGCGCCGCAAGATCACCAAATCGCTTCGCCAGAGATATTCTTGGGAGGCGCAGGCGAAGAAGCTTGTGGACATCTATCGGGCGAACATCGGAAGGGCCAAGGTGAAGCTGAGCCCGGCGGCCCGCGCGGAAGCAACCGCGAGGCTGAGCGCGGCCAGCGTGCTTTTCGAGGCACTCTATGCTCGATCTTTGCTGGATCGGGTGAGTGGTCGCGTCGCGCAGATCACTCCCGATTTGTCGAGCCAGATACAGGCACTCGCCTTGAACAGAGGCATCGCCGCCCAACCGCAGCGAAGCTGGACGGCAAAGCGTGTCCACCGCCTGAAAAGGGTTACGAGCGAACAAGGCGTGGGCGAAGCGTTCAAGGTGGTGGCGGTAGGTGTAAAGCGCAGGCTGGTGGCAATCTTTCGCGCCTGAACTTCGAACGAATAGCCCGGGCCTTTCGAATAGCGCGTCTGGCAGGGAACCAATCGCTCCGTCACAGGTTGCAGCCTTCTCGCCGTCAACCCGCGCAAGGAGGTCCAGATGTTCCGTCTCGCCGTCACCGCATTGCTTGGCTATGTCGCCTACAGGATTGCGCGTGAGATCACGGATTCCGCTCCCCTGGAAACAGTCCGGCAACGACCGGCAAGACCGAAAGCGGCGGCCAGACCGGCTGCGAAGCGCGCGCGCAAGCCCGCTACCAAACCTGCGGCGGCGACCGCGACGGGTGGCGGCTAGAGGTTAAAGAACCGAAACGATGGACTTCGCCAGTTGATCCAGCCGGTCATCGGGTAAGCCGGCGATGTTAATGCGGCTATCATCGACCATGTAGATTCCGTGCTCGGCACGAAGGCGATGAACCTGCTCCACGGTCAGGCCGAGGCGCGAGAACATGCCGCGATGGTTTGCGATGAAATCGAAGCGATCGGAATTGGACTGCTTGCGCAGCGCATCGGCGAGACCTTGCCTGAGCGCAATCATGCGCATACGGATTTCCTCGAGTTCCGCCTGCCAGTCCGCGCGCAAATCGGCGTCGGTCAGGATGATCCGGACCGCTGCCGCGCCATGGTCCGGCGGCATCGAATACATGCCGCGCGCGACGGACAAAAGCTGGCTGTTGGCCGCGTCGGCCTCGGCCTCGCTGCGGCCCATGAGGATCGCGGCGCCGACACGATCGCGATAGACAGAGAAATTCTTTGAACAGCTCGCCGCAACGGCCATTTCCGGCACGATGCCGGCGAGGATGCGCACGCCTTGCGCGTCCGCATCCAACCCGTCGCCAAAGCCCTGATAGGCAAGGTCGACAAAGGGAAACAATTGCTTCTCAAGCAGCAACTGGGCCAGTTGCGTCCATTGTTCCGAGCTGAGGTTCGCGCCCGTTGGATTGTGGCAGCAGCCGTGGAGAACGACGATATCGCCCGCCTCCGCCTGTCCAAGCGCTGCCATCATGTCGTTAAAACGCACAGTGCCGGTTGCCGCATCGAAATAGGGATAGCTCCGCGTCTTGAGACCCGACGCCTCGATCAACGGAACATGATTGGGCCACGTGGGGTCCGACAGCCAGACCTGCGCGCCCGGACGTGCGCGGTGAAGCAATTCGGCGATGATGCGCAGCGAACCGGAGCCGCCCGGCGCCTGTGCGGCGCGGATGCGTGACGTATCGGCGGACGGCCCGAACACAAGCTGGATCATCGCCGCGTTGAAGGCGAGATCGCCCGCCATTCCGAGATAGGTCTTCGTCGTCTGTTCGCTGTAGAGCCGCTTTTCCGCTTCGCGGATGGCGCGCATGATCGTCGTGCGGCCTTGCTTGTCCTTGTAGACGCCAACGCCGAGGTCGAGCTTGTCCTGTCGCGGATCGTCGCGATACATGCCGATCAGAGCGATGATCTTGTCGGGCGCGGCAGGCTTCAGGGTTTCAAACATGGTTTCACTCGCGGATCGAACTGGCGCGTCATAGACGAGGCGCGGGGAAATTGACAGGGCCACAGGCGCGTAGACGCTATGCCCTGAAATGTTTCGACAGCTTCAAGCCCTGCGCCTGATAGTTGGAGCCTAGGTCAGTGCCGTAGAGCGCCTTCGGACGCGACAGCATGTGCTCGTAGACCAGTCGACCGACGATCTGGCCGTGCTCCAGAATGAATGGGACCTCATGGCTACGCACTTCCAGCACGGCGCGGCTGCCCTTGCCGCCCGCCTGCGAATGGCCGAAGCCCGGATCGAAGAAGCCGGCATAGTGGACGCGAAATTCGCCTACCAGCGGGTCGAACGGCGTCATTTCGGCGGCGTAGAGCGGCGGGACATGCACGGCCTCGCGCGAGACCAGAATGTAGAACTCGTCGGGGTCGAGGATCAGTTCGCCCGGACCGCCATGACGATGGATCGGCTCCCAGAAATCGAGCACGGATTGCGCGGCGCGCAGATCGACGTCCACAAGGCCGGTATGGTGCTTGCCTCGATAGCCGATCAGGCCGTTCGCATCGCCCTCAAGGTCGATGGAGAGTGCGATGCCTCCGCCAGAAATGCTCGGGGCCTCGGCGGCTACAAGCGTTTCCGCCTTGTGCAGGCCGTGCAGTTCCGCTTCGCTCAACACGGCGTTGCCCGTGCGGAAACGAACCTGCGCGAGCCGCGAGCCAGTGCGCGCGATGATCGGAAAGGTGCGCGGGCTGACCTCCATGTAGAGCGGACCGTCATACGCTGCTGCGATCTTGTCGAACTCCTGCCCGCGATCGGTCATGACGCGCGTGAAGATGTCGAGCCTTCCCGTGGAGCTCTTGGGATTGGCCGAAGCCGAAATGCCTGCGGGCAACTTCAGCTTTTCGAGCAGCGGCACGATATAGACGCAACCGGTTTCCAGAACCGCGCCCTTTGTCAGGTCGATCTCGTGGAGCTTGAGGCGTTCGAGCTTGGTCGCGACCGTGCTGTCCGGCCCCGGCAGGAAGCTGGCCCGCACGCGGTACGCCTTCTCTCCGAGGCGCAGGTCGAGGCTTGCTGGCTGGATCTGGTCCGCATCGAGCGGGCGCGACGCATGGAGCGCACCGGTCGCGAAAAGCTCCGCTATATCGCGGTCAGGAAGGATGCCTGTCTGTCGCAAGGACCAATAACCGTGTTTATGCTGGCTCGACGTTTAGCTTCGTCTCCGATTGACGCAAGCCGGGTCGGGGTTTAAAGGGGCTTTATCCCGTGGTGATTTGGCCGGTCGGCTTGCAGCCACGTTAAACAAGTCGCTAAAGGACCGCGGTTTGGCCCGGCTTTGCGACTTTCGCGAGCCGGTTTTTTTATGTCTGGAAGCAGGAACATGTCGAACAAGCGCAAATTGAGACCCGCCACCCAACTGGTTCACGGCGGCACACTGCGCTCCGGCTTCGGCGAGACGTCCGAAGCGATCTATCTGACGCAAGGTTTCGTCTACGACACGGCCGAAAGCGCGGAGGCGCGCTTCAAGGGCGAGGAGCCGGGGTTCATCTATTCGCGATATGCCAACCCGACGGTGGACATGTTCGAACGACGCATGTGCGCGCTGGAGGGTGCGGAGGAAGCGCGCGCCATGTCGTCCGGCATGGCCGCCGTGTCGGCGGCGCTCCTGTGCAGCGTGAAGGCAGGCGATCATGTGCTCGCGGCCAAGGCCCTGTTCGGCTCCTGCCGCTATGTCATCGAGACGTTGATGCCGCGCTACGGCATCGAGTCGACGCTGGTGGACGGCTCGAAAATAGAAAACTGGCAGGCCGCCGTGCGCCCCAACACGAAGCTGCTCTTCCTCGAAAGCCCGACCAATCCGACGCTGGAAGTGGTCGACATCCGCGCCGTGGCCGATATCGCCAATTCCGTCGGCGCGCGGCTGGTGGTGGACAATGTGTTCGCCACGCCGCTTCAACAGAAGCCGCTTGAACTCGGCGCGCATGTGGTCGTCTATTCCGCGACCAAGCATATTGACGGCCAGGGGAGATGTCTCGGCGGCGTAGTTCTTTCCGACAGGAAATGGATCGATGAAGAGCTTCACGACTATTTCCGCCACACCGGCCCATCGCTTTCGCCGTTCAATGCGTGGACGCTGCTCAAGGGATTGGAGACGCTGCCGCTGCGCGTGAAGCAGGCGACGGATTCGGCGGGCCGCATCGCCGATTTTCTGGCGAACCATCCCAAGGTTGCGCGCGTAATTTATCCCGGGCGCGCGGATCATCCGCAGGCCGACATCATCAAACGGCAGATGAGCGGCGGATCCACACTGATCTGCTTTGACCTGAAAGACGGGAAAGGCGCTGCCTACGCGATGGAGAACGGGCTCGACATCATCCGCATCTCGAACAATCTCGGCGACTCCAAGAGCCTCATCACCCATCCGGCCACGACGACGCACAAGAACCTGACCGACGAGGCGCGCGACGAACTGGGCATCGGGGCAGGAACATTGCGGCTGTCGGTCGGTCTTGAGGATACGGACGACCTGCTTGAAGACATCGAGGGCGCGCTGGCCAAAGCCTGAGTCAGAACCTGTTGATTTGATTGAAATCCATCATCGGCTAAGATCGCACGGCCATGTACAAGGCTGTCACACGAAATATCGAAGTCGAGGTGGAACCCTTCTATCTGGAGGATCGCTCCGATCCCGCGGAGAACCGCTATGTGTGGGGCTACCGGGTAACCATCGACAATCAGTCCGACGATCTCGTGCAACTGCTCACGCGGCACTGGCACATCACCGATGCGCTCGGTCGCGTGGAGGAGGTGCATGGGCCGGGTGTCATGGGAGAGCAACCAAGTCTGAGCCCGGGCGACAGCTATCAGTACACATCAGGCTGCCCGCTGCCGACGCCTTCGGGAATCATGGTCGGAACCTATACGATGCGCAGTCGGGGCGGAGAGTTGTTCGACGTTGCGATTCCCGCATTTTCGCTCGACCTGCCGGGCACCATGCGCACGGTGAACTGAGGCGCGCCAGGGAAGGCGCGCCCCTGCACTATTCAGGCAAAGTCAGCCGGATCGAACACGTAGCTCTTTGAGCAGAACTCGCAATCGACCTTGATGGCGCCGTCCTCGGTCGAGTGCGCGATCTCCTCGGCAGTGAACCCGCGCAGAACGCCTTCGATCTTTTCGCGCGAGCAACTGCATTCGTCGACCACACCTATGCCCTCGAACACGCGAACGCCATGCTCGTGGAAAAGCCTGTAGAGCAGCCGTTCCGTTCCGACCGTCGGATCGACAAGTTCGACCGCCTCGATGGTTTCAAGAAGCATCAGCGCTTCCTGCCATGCATCATCGTGAGGCTCATCGACTTCCGTGCGCGGATCGCCGTCACCGCCGGGAATATCGGACACGCGCAAGCGCTCCGGCGCTTCCGGCAGGAACTGCGTGAGCACGCCGCCGGCGCGCCAATGCTCGCCGCCGCCTTCGCCGCGCCGCATCTGCTTCGCAACGGAGAGCTTGAGATCGGTCGGGATCTGCTCCGACTGCCGGAAGTAGACCTTCGCGGCTTCCTCAAGCGTCACGCCATCCAGCGGAACGATGCCCTGATAGCGCTGGGTGTACTGGCCCTGATCGATGGTCAGCGCCAGAACGCCATTGCCGAGCAATTGCTCCGGTGCGGTCTCTCCACTGTCGATCGCCGCGCCGAGACGCTCCGCATCGAAGCGCGCATAGGCCCGCAACGACCCCGGCGTCGTGAAGTCGGCCACCAGCATATCCACCGGCCCGTCCGTGCGGGTCTGGAGAATGAACTTGCCGTTGAACTTCAGCGAGGAGCCGAGCAGCACGGTAACGACGCAGGCTTGCGCCAGAAGCCGGGCGACCGGGTCGGGATAGTCGTGGCGGCCCAACAGATCGTCTAGCAAAGGACCCAGTTGCACGGCGCGCCCGCGTATATCCAGCGGCCCCACTTCAAAAGGCACGACATGATCGTCTCCGGCAAATCCGAAATCGCCGAGTTTTGGTTTCGTGTCAGTCACGTGAGCTGTTCCAAGCATGGCACATCCTTTCACGCATAGCAGTGCCGGCCTTCCCGTCAATGCTCGGGGAAGCCGGCACCGCAGCGCAAACTGTCAAGTTGATGCGCAGCAGATAGGCAGCGGACGCGTGCGTTTCAAGCGCCAAGGCACCAGGCAAGCACCGCCTTCTGGGCGTGCAGCCGGTTCTCGGCCTCGTCGAAAACCACCGACTGCGGACCGTCGATGACCTCGTCCGTCACTTCCTCGCCGCGATGGGCTGGCAGGCAGTGCATGAACAGCGCGTCAGGCCTGGCATGCGCCATCAGCGCCGCGTTCACCTGATAGGGCAGGAATACATTGTGGCCTCGCGCGCGGTGCTCCTGGCCCATAGACACCCAGCAGTCGGTCACCACGCAATCGGCGTTTTCGACCGCTTCTTCCGCGGTTTTCGCAAATGTCACGCTGCCGCCATGCGCCTTAGACCAATCGACGAATCTGCCTTCCGGCTCGCTGCCTTCCGGCGTCGCGATCTTGAGATTGAAGTCGAAACGCGCGGACGCCTCCAGCATCGAATGCAGGATATTGTTGCCGTCGCCGCTCCAGGCGAAGGTCTTGCCCCGGACCGGCCCGCGATGTTCCTCGAACGTCATCAGGTCGGCCATGATCTGGCAGGGGTGGGTGTCATCCGTCAGGCCGTTGATGACCGGCACGGTCGCTGCCTCGGTAAGCTCCAGCAGGCGCTGATGCTGGGTGGTGCGGATCATGATCGCGTCGACATAGCGTGACAGAACGCGCGCAGTGTCGGCGATTGTCTCGCTCTTGCCCAGTTGCATTTCCGAACTCGTCAGCATGATCGTCTCGCCGCCAAGCTGGCGCATGCCCACATCGAACGAAACGCGGGTGCGGGTCGAAGGCTTCTCGAAGATCATCGCCAGCACACGCCCGTCGAGCGGGCGGCTGCGATGGCCCGCCTTCAACTCGGCCTTGCGCGCGGCAGCGTCGTCGAGAATTCCACGCAGCGTGTCCGACGATACCGTCGACAAGTCCGTAAAATGCTTCAATTTCGCCATTCTCATCAACCTGCCTTTTTCGAAAGGCTTCCAGCGGCGCTGCGAACACGTTCCACAGCTTCGCGTATTTCCTCGTCCGAGATAGTCAGCGGCGGCAGCAACCTTACCACATTGTCGCCGGCGCCGACGCTCAGCGTTTTGGTCGCGCGCAGCGCCTGAACCATTTCGGTATTCGGAACCCTGCATTTGATGCCGAGCAACAGTCCAGACCCGCGAATATCCTCAATCACGTCCGGGAACTCGTCGGCGACGGCAGCCAGCCCTTGCTTGAGCAGCAATGCCTTGCGCGCGACATCGTCCAGGAAGCCGTCCGCCAGAACAACGTCGAGCACGGCATTGCCCACCGCCATCGCCAGCGGGTTGCCGCCGAAGGTCGTACCGTGCACGCCAGCGCTCATGCCCGATGCAGCCTCCTCGGTCGCCAGGCACGCGCCAACAGGAAAACCTCCGCCGATGCCCTTGGCAATCGCCATCAGGTCCGGCGTGACGCCCGACCATTCATAGGCGAACAGCTTGCCGGTGCGCCCGACGCCGCATTGCACTTCGTCGAAGATCAACAGCAGCCCGTGCTTGTCGCAGAGCGCGCGAAGACGTTTGAGCGAGCTTGCGGGGAAGGACCTCACGCCCCCTTCGCCTTGGATCGGTTCGAGCAGGATCGCGGCGGTTTCAGGCCCGATCAGCTTTTCGGCCGCGTCGAGATCGTCGAACGCAACCTGGTCGAACCCTTCCACCTTGGGGCCGAACCCCTCCAGATATTTGGCCTGACCGCCCGCCGCGATGGTCGCGAGCGTCCGCCCGTGAAACGCGCCTTCGAAGGTGATGATGCGAAAGCGCTCCGGATGACCTTTCACATACTGGTAGCGGCGCGCCGTCTTGATCGCGCATTCCAGCGCCTCCGCGCCGGAATTGGTGAAGAACACCTTGTCCGCGAAGCTGGCTTCGGCCAACCGCTCGGCCAGTCTCTCCTGGCCGGGGATATGATAGAGGTTCGACACATGCCAGAGCTTGCCTGCCTGCTCGGTGAGGGCTGCCACCAGATGCGGATGGCTGTGTCCCAGTGAATTGACCGCGATGCCGCCGGCGAGATCGAGATATCGCTCTCCGTCGCCGGCAATCAGCCAGCATCCTTCTCCCCGGTCGAAAGCCAGGGGGGCACGTGCAAAGGTCTCGTAAAGCGCGTTCATCGTCATTATCTAACTGCCGGATGGTGTTGCCGGAACCAAAAAGGCCGCCCAAACGGCGGCCAAGGCCCCGATATTGGTTTTTTTGTCGGCCAAGTCAACGAAAAGCTCAAATCGCGTTTCAACACCGCGCGACGGCAAAGAAGCCCCAAGTTGGGGAAAACCGCAAAAACCGATTCGCATCGGCTCCCGGACTCTTGTCACGGAGTCAGGCGATGGGGTAATTGGACACAAGAGAACCAGATTTCGTACGGCGGATCTATTCACGGCATAGATGTGGTGGCCAACTCGGCTCCGGTCGGGCGTGAATCGATTCCGGGACTCTGCGGGAGCGCAAAAATGGAATGGACTGACGAGCGCGTTGAATTGCTGCGCAAATATTGGTCGGAAGGACTGAGTGCGAGCCGGATCGCCGCGCAATTGGGCGGCGTGAGCCGCAATGCGGTGATCGGCAAGGTGCATCGGCTGAAACTGTCGAGCCGCGGGCGCGCGACAACCACGACCACGCGCCAGAAGAAGACGGCTACGGTCACCAAGGTCGTTGCGAAGGCGCAGGCGACCACGCGTCATGTGACAGCCTCTATCGGGGCAACCGCCCTGCAGGCGCAATTCGATGCCGAGCCGGTTGCCCGCCAGCATCTGCGCCCGGTCGAGAATGTCGTCGTGCCGATCTCCCGTCGGCTGTCGCTGGTTGAGCTCAGCGAGCGAACCTGCAAATGGCCGAACGGCGATCCCTTGTCCGAGGATTTCAGCTTCTGCGGAAATGAAGCCGGCGAGAGCGGCCCCTATTGCACTTATCACTCAAGGGTAGCGTTCCAACCCGCGTCGGAACGGCGTCGGCTGCGCTGACGTTCAGTTCGTCAGGCTTTCGGACGACAGCGTATGGCTCCTGTCGTCCTTGGGGCGCTCGACCGGCATCTGCTGGCCGGTGACAATGTAGTAGAGCGTCTCCGCTATATTCGTGGCGTGGTCGCCGATGCGCTCGATGTTCTTCGCGCAGAACAGCAGGTGCGTACACGGCGCGATGTTACGCGGATCTTCCATCATATAGGTCAGCAGTTCGCGGAACAGCGACGTGTAGATCGCGTCGATCTGGTCGTCACGGTCGCGCGTTGCACCCAGCCGCTCCACTGAGCGTGACGCATAGGCGTCCAGCACTTCCTTCAACTGCACCAGCGCCAGTTCTGAAAGCGCCAGAATGCCACGCGACAACCGCACTGGCTGCGCGGCGCCACCAATGGCCAGTACGCGCTTCGCCACATTCTTCCCGAGGTCGCCCACACGCTCCAGATCGGCGGCAATGCGGATCGCACCGATGATTTCGCGCAGGTCCGACGCCATGGGCTGGCGCTTGCCGATGATGACGATGGCTTTCTCGTCGAGGTCTCTCTGTGCTTCGTCGAGTATCCGGTCGTCCTCTGTCACCTTGCGCGCGAGCACCGCGTCGTTCGCGATCAAGGCCGCTACGGATTGTTCCACCATGCGCTCCGCCACGCCGCCCATCGAGGCGAGTTTGTTCGCCAGATAGTGCAGGTCGCCATCGAAGGAGGTGACGATATGGATCGAGTTCATTTTCCACCCTGATACGGAACTATGTGCTTTCCGTCTGAGCGTAATTTAGCCGGGATGCATGACAGAAAAAAGAATGCCGCTAATTCGCCGAAAATCAATGCGCGACGAAGGCGGGCAGATGCACGGTAAAAATCGACCCCTCGCCGCGTTTCGAGCGGATTGTAAGCCTGCCGCCGTGGCGCGTCAGGATGTGCTTGACGATGGCCAGCCCGAGCCCAGTGCCCTTCTGGACCGGCGCGCCGTCGGATTCCACGCGGTAGAAGCGCTCCGTGATGCGGGGAATGTGCTCATCGGGAATGCCGGGGCCGAAATCGATCACCGAAACGAGCATATCGTCCCCGGAACGCTGGGTCTCGACAACGACCCTGCCGCCGGACTGTCCGTATTTGCACGCGTTTTCGATCAGATTCTCGAACACCTGCGTAAGCTCGTCAGCATCTCCCGCCACGATTGTCGGTTCCGCCGCGAACTGCTTCTCGATATGGACCGATAGCTCTTCCGCGCGCGGCGCGGTTGCCGCGATCACCCGTTCGAGCAGCATAGTGAGGTCGACACTCCTGCTGGCGTCGATGCGGGATTTCATTTCCAGCCGCGAAAGCGACAGAAGGTCGTCGATCAGCCGCGCCATGCGCGCGGTCTGGGCCTGCATGATGCCGAGGAATTGCTCCTGCGCCTTCGGATCATTGCGCGCGGGGCCTCTCAGGGTTTCGATGAAGCCCGCGATGGAAGCGAGCGGCGTGCGCAATTCGTGGCTCGCATTGGCTATGAAATCGGCGCGCATGCGATCGATCCGCCGTATCTCACTCTGGTCCTTGAACACCACAACGAAGAGCGACGCCTGCTTCGCCAGCGGTGAGGCAAACACCCTGTAGGCGCGCTCGATCGGAAGACGTTCGAAATATTCGCCGCTTGCGGCATGGGCCGAAGCAAGCACGCCTTCGATCAGCTCGCGTATCTCCGGCGCGCGAAACCGCAGGAACAGCGACCGCCCCGGCGTGAAGGCGCCGAATGCCGCGACAGCGCTTTCATTGGCGAAAACGACATTGGCAAGCGAATCCACCAGAAGCACCGGATCATCCAGCGCTGAGGCAAGATCGACTGCAGAAAAAGCGCCGGTGCCATGCGGCTCCGCATCAGCCGCGAATGTCTCGGCGTTTCCCCGGGTCTTGAATCCCAGTCTGCCAAGCATTGCCGATATGGAACTCGCCGCCCTGCTGTTGCTCACCGCTTACTCGCATATGTTGCATCCGGCACGATACAGGTCTTAGACATGCACCTGTACGCGCGCACTCAATACCATGCCAATCGAACCACAACAGGATGATGTCATGAAAAAAGAGAAGAAAGCGGACGCCCCGGCAAGCACGCAGACGGTGGAGGCCGATCCGGTTCGCATCAAGGTTCGCGGCGAGATGCGCACTTTTGACATCAACAATCCCCAACTGCCCGACTGGATCAAGAAGGAGGCGCTGGCCTCCGGCAGCTATCCCTACCCGGACAAGCTGGACAAGGACCTTTACGAGAAATCGCTCGAACTGCTTCAGATGGAACTCGTCAAGATGCAGACCTGGCTCCAGAAGGTCGGAGAACGTGTTCTCGTCGTTTTCGAAGGGCGCGACGCGGCGGGCAAGGGGGGCACCATTGAGGTGGTGCGCCAATATATGAACCCGCGCCAGGCGCGAGACGTCGCGCTGCCGAAGCCAACGGAGACGGAGCGCGGGCAATGGTACTACCAGCGCTATGTCGCGCAATTTCCAACGGCGGGCGAATTCGTGACCTTCGATCGGTCATGGTACAATCGCGCGGGGGTGGAGCCCGTGATGGGCTTCTGCACGGAAGAACAGCATGAGAAATTTCTCGCGGAGACGCCGAATTTTGAACGCATGATCGTCAAGGAAGGGACGCATCTCTTCAAGTTCTGGCTAAACCTCGGACAGGAAATGCAGCTCAAGCGCTTTCACGACCGCCGCCACAGCCCGCTGACGGTCTGGAAGTTTTCGCCCATGGACGTCGCCGGCATGACGAAATGGGACGCCTATACCGACGCGCTTCACCTGATGTTGGACACGACAGACAGCGACCACGCGCCCTGGATCGTCGTGCACTCCAATGACAAGCGCCGCGCGCGGCTGGAGGTGATCCGGCATATTCTCCAGCGTCTGGACTATGAGGGGCGTGACGAAAAACGCATCGGCGACCCCGACCACAAGATCATCGGGCGGGGCAAGCCGATGCTGGGGAGCTAAGATCCCGATCGCTCAGTTGAAAGGGCGATGGTTGGTCTTGTCCCAATAAAAGGGATTGAGCACGAGGTCCTTCACGGCTTTCCATGCGGATACCGAAATAAGCATCCAATACGCAGGTGTCGCGGCGACAACCTTCCAGAAGCTCATGCGCTCTTTCGGGCGGAGGCGCGTCCAGCCCAGCACAAGAAACCCGGCATAGCCTCCGAAGATACTCGCAATATCCATCGCGACAAGCGCGAGGTCGAATCGCCCGAAGGACACTCCGGCGACGATTGCGAAAGCAAGGTAGAGCAACGCGACGATCATTGCCGGATGGACGAGCGCGGAAAACACCATCCCGAAGAGCACAAGCTGGGTGACGATGAAGGACCCAAACCCGAGTTCCCGGAGCAGCCGAACCGGTGAGCGCATATGCACCAGCCAGGTCTGGAGCCAACCCTTGTTCCAGCGCGCGCGCTGCGGCCTCCAATCGGCCAGCGCGTCCGGCGCGGCCTCGAAAGTCGGTCGGGTGAGCACGCCCGCCGAATAGCCGTGCCGCGCGAGCCGGATGCCAAGATCGGCATCCTCGGTCACATTGTGCGGGTCCCACGCCCCCACGGCATCGAGCGCCGCGCGGCGAAAATGGTTTGATGTACCGCCCAGCGGAAATGCAATTTTCAGCGAGGCGAGCCACGGCACCAGTCCCCGGAAGAGCGCCGCGTACTCAAACGCAAAGCAGCGCGCGATCCAGCTTGCCTCTCCGTTCACGATTTCAAGCGGGGCCTGGAGGCAGGCAAGCTCTGCGGGCGCGTTGTCGAACACCCTCCACGCTTCCTGCAACTGGTGGGGGTGCGGAATGTCCTCCGCATCGTACAGCACCACGAATTCTCCGCGGCACATCGGCAGGGCATAGCGCAGTGCCTTCGGCTTCGTGCGAGGCAGCGACGGCGGCACGGCAATCACTTCCACCATCAGGCTCAAGGGATGCGCCCTGATCGCGGCAATCGTATCGGGGTCGTCGGCCTCGCAGATCAACTTGATTTCGAGGCGGTCGACGGGCCAGGCGAGTTGGCTGAGCGCCCCCATCAATTGCGGCACCATATGGGCTTCCCGCCACAGTGCGACGAGAACCGAATAGACAGGCTCCGCGCGCCTTGCGTCGCCGAGAAGGCTTCTGGTCGGCGGGCGCTGAAACGACGCCGCCACCCTCAACGTAGTGCATCCGATGAAAAAGACCGTCGCCGCGACATGGATTGCGAACACGGTCGCGCCGAACTGAAGAAACAGCATCTGAACGAAGATCACGGCAATCGCACCCAGGCCAATGCCCTGGGCCGCATTCATGCGGATCGACGCCGAGAATTCCGGCGCGAAATCGAACAGACCCTTGGTGGCGAAGCGCTCCAGCGCCGTAGTGCAGCGGTCGTGCAGGGCCTGGCGGACCGTCCGGGTGCTGGCGACGCGAACGCGCGACTTGAGCTCGTGACCGCGTATGTTGACGGCATCGAGCGCGCTCGCCGCGCTGGAATTGGGAACCACCACGGCATGAGGAGGGCTGACCGGGCCGTCCAGCGTGGCCCAGACCTGCGGGTCGCGCCGCGCCAGCATTTGCAGGCATTCCTCTTCCCGGATGATGAGTTGCCGGGCATCCAGCGCGCCGAGATAGGGCACGTCGAGCCTTGCGGCCAGTTCGATGGCGCTTGCCTCTTCGGGATTGATGGCAGGATAGGCGTCACCGCCCGAAGCAGGAGTGTGAGGTTCGGAGGAGACCGACGGATACTGCGCGATACCTGACACGGGAGGACTTTTCTGGACAAGCTGCGGCGAACGGAGCGAAATGGCGTTGGTTGCCGGGAATGGAATCACCATCGCCACGACACCACGCCAGCATCTAGCGGGTTACATGAGCAAAATCTAACTCAATCTAAATTTAACGCTTGGCGCGCATGCCATTGAGTTGGGTCTGATGTTCGAATCGGGGTAGCAGGAAAGCCTTGAAGCGTCTCTTGTCATGCGTTCTTGGAGTGTTGCTCACCGTACAGGCAGGACTGGCGGCCGAACCTCAATTGCCTGCATTCTGGGATGCCAAGGAGCGGCTGCCGAAGCCGGATCTATCGCAGATGCAGCGCCTGCGCTTCCTCACCACGACGAACTTCCCTCCGTTCAATTTTCTCGATCCCGGAGGGCGCCTGAGCGGCTTTCACGTCGATTTTGCCCGCGCGATCTGCGCGGAACTAGGTATCTCCGATCGCTGCCAGATCCAGGCCCTGCCATGGGATGAATTGCAGGACGCGCTTGAAAGCGGCGAAGGCGAAGCAATACTGGCCGGAATTTCGGTCACCGCGCAAAACAGGACAAGCTACGCATTTTCGCGGCCCTATATGATTTTTCCCGCCCGTTTCGTGACGCGCCGCAATTCGCCGCTTGACGAACCGCTTGCCGAACGCCTCGCCGGCCAGCGTATCGGCGTGCTCGCAGGGTCCACGCACGAGCGCATGCTTCGCGCCTATTTCCGCAACGTGAAAGTCATCACCTACGACAAGGCGGAATGGATGTATGGGGACTTGCGGGATAGCAAGATCGATGCTGCTTTCGGCGACGGAATGCAGCTCAGCTTCTGGCTGGGCAGCCCGGAAGAACAGGATTGCTGCCGGTTCGTCGGCGGACCCTACATCGCGCCGGAATTTCTGGGACAGGGCCTGTCCATCGCGACCAGCCCGGAAAACCGCGTGCTGATCGACGCCCTCGACTATGCCCTGCAAGCGCTTTCGGCCAAGGGGAAGATGACCGAGTTCTACTTGCGTTATTTCCCGGTCGGCTTTTTCTAGAGCCCTACGTCAGGGTGCGGACTCTCGCCTTGGTCGCCATTTCGATCGCCGCGACGCTGAGCGCGTCGATGTCCAGATGCTCGCGGATGCGTTGAAGGATGCGCGCTTCTTCCAGCCGCATCTCAAGATCTGCCGCGGCCACCTCGAACACGGCTGCATAGGCGGTGTCGCGCAGCCGCGAAGGAATGACGGTGTGCGCAATTTCCAGAACCTGCTCCAGACCGTTGTCGGCGCTCAGCAGAATCTGGCAGTCCTGCGCGACATCCAGCACTTTCGATTTGTCGAAATCCTCGAAAACCGGCCATGTGCGCACCACCTCGCCGATGCTTCCGAGTTCGATATGAGCCATGTCCCTGTCCGCCGCTGACGTGACGATCATCAAATAGATCAAGGCTTCGTGGACACTCGGCAACGCCATGAAAATCTCCCGTGCAACGGCGCGAACGTAGGGAGTGCGATGCCGCTGGGCAAGGAAAAAGGCGTCGATCGTTGACGCATGCGTTTGTCGCGCTTAAAGCCTTCGCTTCCGCCCGGAAAGGCGAAGGAAACAACCATGACCCGCTCGAACAAGATCGATCTCAGCCCTGAAATTCTGGCCGCAGCGGCGGAAAGCAAAGCTTGGCCGTTCGAAGAGGCGCGCAAGATCATCGAACGCTACAAGGGCAGGAACTATCCTGAAACGGTGTTGTTCGAGACCGGCTACGGACCCTCGGGCCTGCCGCATATCGGCACGTTCGGCGAAGTGGCGCGCACCTCGATGGTCCGCCATGCATTCCGCGTGCTGACCGAGGACAGGGTCCAGACGAAGCTGCTGTGCTTCTCGGACGACGTGGATGGCATGCGTAAGGTCCCGGACAATGTGCCCAACCGGGAGATGATGGCGCAGCATATGGGCAAGCCGCTGACCCGCGTGCCCGACCCCTTCGGAAAATACGAGAGCTTCGGGCACCACAACAATGCGATGCTGCGTCGCTTCCTCGACACGTTCGGTTTCGACTACGAGTTCGCCTCCGCGCTCGACTACTACACGTCGGGCCGCTTCGACGACGGTCTGGTGCGGATGCTGGAGCAGTATGACAAGGTGATGGCGGTCATGCTGCCGACGCTGCGCGAGGAACGTCGCAAGACCTATGCGCCGATCCTGCCCATTCATCCCGAGACCGGGGTGGTCATGCAGGTTCCCATCGATGAAGTGCATCCCGGCCGCGCGACAGTCGTGTGGACCGATCCCGACACCGGCAAGCGCTGGGAGACTTCGGTGAAGAAGGGCGGCTGCAAGGCGCAATGGAAGCCGGATTGGGCGCTGCGCTGGGCCGTGCTCGGCGTCGACTACGAGATGTCCGGCAAGGATCACATCGACAATGTGAAGACCTCGGGCAAGATTTGCCGCATTCTGGGTGGCGTTCCGCCCGAAGGCTTCAACTACGAGCTGTTTCTGGACGAAAAGGGCGAGAAGATTTCCAAGTCCAAGGGCAATGGCATCACCATCGATGAATGGCTGACCTACGCTCCGACGGAGAGCCTCGGCCTCTATATGTTCCAGCGCCCGAAGCAGGCCAAGAAACTGTATTTCGACGTGATCCCGAAAGCCGTGGACGAATATTACACATTTCTGTCGGCATATAACCGGCAGGATTGGAAGGAGCGCCTCGGCAACCCGGTCTGGCACATGCATGACGGCAACCCGCCCGCCATCGACCTGCCGGTACCCTTCGCGCTGCTGCTCAATCTGGTCAGCGCCTCGAACGCCCAGAACAAAAGCGTTCTTTGGGGGTTCATCTCGCGCTATGCGCAGGACGTGACGCCTGAAAGCCATCCCGAGCTGGACCGTCTGGTCGGCTATGCCATCCGGTACTTCGACGATTTCGTGAAGCCCGCGAAGCAATACCGCGTGCCGGACGAGGTCGAGCGCGATGCGCTTGCCAAGCTTTCCGATGCTTTGGCCAAGCTTCCCGAAGGCGCGGACAGTGAGGCGATCCAGAATGCTTCCCTCAATGTTGCGCGCAAGATCGAGCGCTATCAGGATCATGCCAAGCAAAGCCCGGAAGGCGGGCCGGGCGTGTCGGTTGCCTTTTTCCAGATGATCTATCAGGTGCTGATCGGCCAGGAGCGCGGACCGCGCTTCGGCTCCTTCGCGGCCTTGTACGGCATCGGCGAAACACGCGCGCTGATCGAAAGGGCGATCGCCGGAAAACTGGCTGCCTGACGCGCTACTGCGACAATTGCGGGGCCGGCGGAAACGGCCCGCTCAGCGGCGGCTGGTCCGGGGGCGGAGCCAACGGTTCATCGGTCGCAGGCCCCGTCTCGGGAATCTCCATCGGCGCAGGGTCCGCTACGCGAGGAAGATTGAGGCCGCCTTGCGCGGGCGGGCGTCCGTAGATGCCCTTTCCGGCAGCGCTGGTCTTCTGTCCTGCATCCGCGTAGGGGCCGGAGGAAGCGGGCCGCGCCCAGCCGTTCGAGACAAGCCACTCCGCGACATCGGTCTTGCCGACATGGCACTCCGCCACAACGGTCTGCTCGCCGGGTTCAGGCGGCACGACGCATGCAATCGCCCTGCCTCGCAGCCATGAGCGGAACGCCGTTCGCGCCAGTTGGCCGCATGGCCACTCTTCCCCCTCGAAAGTGCATTTTTCTTCAGGAGCCAAAGGCTCGATCCCCGCAAGCGCGATGCGGTAGCCCTGCGCCTCAAGCATCCCGGCCGAGGAGGCGACGGGCTTGAACAGGCGCGTGCTTTTCCATTCGCCGGAATTTTTCGGCGGCTCGGGCTGCGCCGCTTGCCCGCTCAATGGCGGGCGCGGCGGCAGCCGCTCAAGTTCAACCGGCTCCGGTGCGGGGCCCTGCTCCGGCGCGACGACGGCTGCGATGTCCGGTTCGGGCTGAGCTTCGTCGGCAGGCGGGACATCCTGTTGCACGGTGTCTTCCGTTGGCGGGCCCGCATCTGCCTGTTCGTCCGCCGGTTGCGGCTCGTCCTCGGGAATGCCTTCCGCGACGGCGGCGAGTTCCGCATCGTTCAGGTCGGCAGGGTCGGCTTGAAAGGCAGGCTCCGGCAGAGCGATTATCGAGCCGGTCCACACAATGCCGATTGCGGCCAGCATCAGCCCGGAGGCGGCAAGCGCTGCGTGCCTGAAACGCATCTCTTATTGGCTCGCCCAGGTAATTCGCGCGACCCATTCGATTTCGTCCGCGCGCAAGCGCCGTGACGCATGCTCCGGGTTGAGCGAATGCAATTCCATTTCCGATCCGGTGCGCCGCGCCAGAATCTTGGCCATGACCTCGCCCGAGCGCGTCTTGACCACGACCCGGTCGCCCTTGCGCAGGCTGGCGTCCGGTCGCACGATCAGGACATCGTTGTTGCGATAGAGCGGCAGCATCGAATCTCCCTGTACTTTCAGCGCATAGGAACCGTCTTCCGGTCCCGCAGGCAAGTCGATCGTGTCGAACCCCTGCCCTGAGGGAAAGCCGCCATCATCGAAGAAGCCACCCTCCCCCGCCTGGGCAAAGCCAAGCAGCGGAACTGTCGCGCGTGGCCGGGCGGGCGCGTCCGTGTCGTTGACCAGCATCATGAACTCTTCGACCGAAGAGTTGGTGGCCTCGATGATCTTTGCCAGCGACTCGGTTGAAGGCCAGCGCAGCCTTCCATCGGGCGAACATCGCTTTGATTTGTTGAAAGCCGTCGCATCCAGCCCCGCGCGCTTGGCGAGGCCTGAGGCGGACAGGGAATAGCGGGCGGCCAGCGCGTCTATCGCTGCCCATACGCGTTCATGCGAGAGCATGCACGCACCTCCCAAAAAGGAAAATATGCCTTTCCCTTCTAATCGGCGGGCGCAGGATTGTCCAGCCGTTGGTCGATCTTCCGCTTGGCCTGGCTTCGCATGGCCTGATGTGCGGTCAGAAATCGGCTTTCTGCTTCATCCGGCTCACGCGATATGGCGTGGACGCCGAGCAATTCGACCACCTCTTCCATCGGAACGAAACGGCGGTTCGGCACATCATAAATGCCAGCCGTCGTGAGGATTTCGCAGGCGGTTTCGCCGTTCTCCAGAACGAACCTGTGCTTCCCCAACACCTGCAGGCCCTGCCACAGTTCCAGCGAGGACAGGATGTCGAAGCGCCGCCACAACCTGATTTCGCGCAGGAACACGCATTCGATGCCGCCCATCATCGGGACCCAGCCTTTTTCGCGGCCGAGTCTCACCAGCCCGCTGCGCATGAAGATGTCGTAGCGACCGACATCCGCCAGCATTGGATAGCGGGCATTGTTCATATGCAGGTTGCTGTCGATGTCACTCGGCAGACAGCGAAATGACAGGCGCGACATGTCGCCCACCCGAAAAGGGCCACGGCTTTTTACAGTCGCGGCCATGATGGCCATGCGCGCCCAGACATACATGCGCGGTCACGCCGCCTTCTCCGTTTCGCCCTTGTAGGGGTCGAAGTGCCTGTAGAAGGTGTCGCCCTTCTCCGCCATTTCCACGAGAAGCTTCGGGGCCTTGAAATCGGCGCCGTATTTCTTCTGGAGCGCCTTGGCCTGCTTTACGAAGGCCTCGGTTCCCATGAAGTCGATATAGGACAATGCGCCGCCCGTGTAGGGCGCGAAGCCGAAGGCAAGGATCGAGCCGACATCCGCCTCGCGCGGGTCGGTGACGATCCCTTCGGCCATCACGCGCGCGGCCTCCAGCGCAATGGTCGTCAGCAGGCGCTTCTTCAGTTCCTCGAAGTCCACCTGCTCCGGCCTGAGCTGCGGATAGAGATCGCCCAGACCCGGCCAAAGCTTCTTCTTCGCAGGCTTCGGCGGATAGTCATAAAAGCCTTTGCCGTTCTTGCGCCCGAACCGGCCGTGCTTGTCGACCATCGTGTCGATGAGCTTCATCTGTTCGGGATCGATGGCGTTTTCGCCAAGATCGCGGACGGTCTGGTGCATGATCTTCTGCGCCAGATCGACGGCTGTTTCGTCAGTCAATGCCAGCGGGCCTACCGGCATGCCGACTGCCTTGGCAGCGTTCTCGATCATCGGGGCTGGAACACCCTCGATCAGCATCTTGTAGGCTTCCGACATATAGCGCAGCACGCAGCGATTCACATAGAAGCCGCGCGTGTCGTTGACCACGATGGGCGTTTTTTTGATGGCGCGCACATAGTCGATGGCCACGGCCAGCGCCTTGTCGCCGGTTTTCTTGCCGAGAATGATCTCGACAAGCATCATCCTGTCGACGGGCGAGAAGAAATGGATACCGATGAAATTCTTCGGACGCACCGAGTTTTTCGCCAGAGATGAAATCGGGATGGTGGAGGTGTTGGACGCAAAGACCGCCGACGATTTCAGAACGGCCTCGGCCTGCTCGGTCGTGGCCTTCTTCACGGCCGAATCCTCGAAAACGGCTTCCACAACCAGATCGCAGCCCTGCAGGTCGGCATAGTCGGCGGTCGGGGTGATTAGCGAAAGAAGCTTGTCCTTTTCTTCCGGCTTGGCGCGACCCTTCTTGATTGCATCGGAAATCAGATTGTCCGAATGCGCCTTGCCCTTTTCGGCAAGCGCGACCTCGCGGTCGAGCAGGACGACCGGAATGCCTGCTTTGGCCGTGACATAGGCGATCCCGGCTCCCATGAAGCCCGCGCCGAGCACGCCGATCTTTCTGAACTTCGTCTCCGGCACGCCCGACGGGCGGCGCGCGCCTTTGTTCAGTTCCTGCAAGGATACGAACAGCGAGCGGATCATCGCTGCCGCTTCCTTCGACTGCATGATCTCGGTGAAGTAGCGCCGCTCGATTTTCAATGCAGTGTCGAAAGGAACGAGAAGCCCTTCATATACGCATTTCAGGATGGCCAGCGCCGCCGGATAATTGCCGTAGGTCTCGCGGCGCAGGATGGCGATGGCCGGTGGCCAGAGGTTCGCTCCCGCCGCCGAGTAGACCGGGCCGCCGGGCAATTTGAAGCCCTTCTCGTCCCAGGGCTGCGTGGCCTTCAATCCGTTCCGGATCAGTGTTTTCGCGGCGGCCACCAGTTCGCCCGGTTCCGCGACCTCTTGCACGAGGTTCATGGCCTTTGCCTTTTGCGGGGTCAGCGTCTGGCCGGAGGTGAGAAACTGGAGCGCCGCCTGCGGATCGGCAAGGCGTGGCACGCGCTGTGTACCACCCGCTCCGGGGAAAATGCCCACCTTCACCTCGGGCAACGCGATCTTCACCTTGTCGGAATTGGCCGCCACGCGCGCATGACAGGACAGCGCAAGCTCGAATGCGCCACCCATGCACGTACCGTTGATCGCGGCGACCCATGGCTTGCCGCTGGTTTCCAGCTTGCGGTACAAGCCGGTCAGGTAGCCCGTGCTGTCGAACAGGGCCTGGGTCGCCTTTTCCAGATTCTTCCTGCTGTCGCGCGCGAAGGCCGCGACCTGGCCTTGCAGCATCTTCAGATCGGCGCCGCCGGAAAAACTGTCCTTTCCG
The DNA here is from genome assembly GCA_023953835.1 of Rhizobiaceae bacterium. Taxonomy (NCBI): domain Bacteria; kingdom Pseudomonadati; phylum Pseudomonadota; class Alphaproteobacteria; order Hyphomicrobiales; family Rhizobiaceae; species Rhizobiaceae bacterium. Next base: position 720,800 of record JAMLJB010000001.1, read on the forward strand.
GAAGTGATGACGGCGCCCTTGATCGCCGCATCGCCCGCGACCTGATCGACAATTTGGTCCAGTTCCCGGATGACGCTTTCGTCGATGACGTTCATGGATTTGCCGGGCATGTCCCACGTCACAAGCGCAATGCCGTCCGCGTCGGTTTCGATGGTGAAGTTCGTGTAGCTCATCAAAATATCTCCCGATCAGACGCGTTCGATAATCGTTGCGGTGCCCATGCCCGCGCCGATGCAGAGCGTGACCAGCGCCGTTTTGAGATCGCGCCGTTCAAGCTCGTCGAGCACTGTGCCGAACACAATCGCGCCCGTCGCGCCAAGGGGGTGACCCATGGCGATCGCGCCGCCGTTCACATTTATGCGGTTGTGCGGAATGTCGAAGGCCTGCATGTAGCGCAGCACAACGGACGCGAACGCCTCGTTCAGTTCGAACAGGTCGATATCCTTCAACTTCATCTTCGCGCGCTTGAGCAACTTTTCCGTCACATCGACGGGCCCGGTCAGCATGATGGCCGGCTCCGAGCCGATATTGGCGAACGCCTTGATGCGCGCGCGTGGTTTCAGCCCCATCGATTTGCCCGCCTTCTTCGAGCCGATCAGCACTGCGGCTGCGCCATCCACGATGCCGGAGGAATTGCCGGCATGGTGGACGTGGATGATTTCTTCCAGTTCCGGGTAGCGCTGTACCGCGACAGCATCGAAGCCACCCATCTCGCCCGGAATGACGAAGGACGGATTGAGGGAAGCAAGCGCCTGCATGTCGGTGCCGGGACGCATATGCTCGTCATGGTCGAGAATGGTCAGCCCGTTGACGTCCTTGACCGGCACGACCGACTTCTTGAAATAGCCCTTCTCCCAGGCATGGGCCGCGCGCTTCTGGCTCTCGACTGCATAGGCGTCGACATCGTCACGCGAGAAACCGTATTTGGTGGCGATCAGGTCGGCGGAAATACCCTGCGGCACGAACCAGCCCGGGAACCCCACGGAGGGGTCCATGTACCAGGAGCCGCCCGACATGCCCATGCCGACACGCGACATGGATTCGACGCCGCCCGCGATCACGATCTCGTCCGCGCCCTGCGCGATCTTGGCAGCACCCAGATTGATGGCGTCGAGGCCGGAAGCGCAGAAGCGCGAGACCTGAATGCCGGGAGCCTTGATGTCATAACCCGCCTCGAAGGCTGCCGAACGGGGAATGACCGCGCCGGCCTCGCCTACCGGATCGACGCATCCGAAAATGATGTCGTCTACCGTCGACGTATCGAGGCCGTTGCGATCACGCAACGCGGCGAGCGTCGTCGCTGCGAGACGAGGCGTCGGCACTTCATGCAGCGAACCGTCCTTCTTGCCGCGCCCGCGCGGCGTCCTCACCGCATCATAGACAAACACGTCTGCCATGGTTTTTCTCCTTGTATCCGATACCGCTCACAGCGAGCGAGCGATCAGAACCTTCATGATCTCATTTGTGCCGCCATAGATGCGCTGCACGCGCGCATCCCTGAACATGCGGGCAATCGGGTATTCGTTCATATAGCCATAGCCGCCGAAAAGCTGGAGGCATTCGTCCACGACTTTGCCCTGCAAATCGGTGAGCCAGTACTTCGCCATCGAGGCGGTGACGGGGTCCAGCCCGCCGCCTATGTGGCGGCTGACGCAATCATTGTAGAACACGCGACCAATGGTGATCTCGGTCTTGAGTTCGGCCAGCTTGAACTGGGTGTTCTGGAAATCGAGGATCGGCTTGCCGAACGCCTTGCGCTCCTTCACGTAGTCTACTGTCACGGCCAGCGCCCGCTCGGCCATCGCGATTGCCTGCGTTCCCACCAGCAACCGCTCCTGCGGCAGTTGCTGCATAAGCTGGACGAAGCCCTGCCCCTCTTCCGGCCCGAGCAGATTGGCGGTCGGCACGCGCACATCGTTGAAGAAGAGTTCGGAGGTGTCGTTCGCCTTTAGCCCGATCTTGTCGAGGTTGCGGCCCCGCTCGAACCCCTCCACTTCATCCGTCTCGACCACAAGAAGCGAGGTACCCTTGGCTCCGAGGCTCGGGTCCGTCTTGGTGACGACGACAATGAGGTTGGCGTTCTGGCCATTGGTGATGAAGGTTTTCGAGCCGTTGATCCGATATTGGTTGCCGGACTTCTCCGCCCGCGTCCGGATGCCCTGCAGATCGGAACCGGCCCCCGGCTCGGTCATGGCAATGGCCCCGATCAACTCGCCCGTCGCCATGCGCGGCAGCCAGCGGCGCTTCTGCTCCTCGCTGCCGTAGTGGAGGATGTAGGGCGCGACGATTGCATTGTGGAGCGCGATCCCGAAACCGTCCGTGCCGACATGGCCGAGCGCTTCCGCGATTGCGCTTTCATGGGCGAACGTACCGCCCGCGCCGCCATATTCTTCCGGCATGGAGGCGCAAAGCAGGCCGTTCTGCCCGGCCTTTTCCCACGCGGCGCGCTCGACGATCTCGTTCTTTTCATACTCGTCATATTTCGGTGCGATTTCGTTCTCCAGAAACCGTACCGACATGTCGTAGAGCATGGACACGTCGTCGCTTGCCCATGCCGGCTTTGGCAGGCCCAGTATTTCAGATGCGCTCGCCATATGTCCTCCCGGCGAAATGGTATGGTCAGAATGCTTCCGCAGGCAGCGCCATCATGGAGCCCGAGCCGCTTGATATGCGCGCGAGATGAGCCGCCGTCTCGGGCATGATGCGCTCCATGAAATAGCGGGCGGTCACCAGCTTGTTCTCATAGAATTCCTGCGACCCGTTCGCGCCCTCCACCAGCCGCGCCTGAGCGATCCTGGCCATCTTACCCCACATATAGCCCAACGACACAAGGCCGAAGAGGTGCATGTAATCGGTGGAAGCAGCACCGGCGTCTTCCGGATTCTTCATTCCGTTCTGCATCAACCACAGCGTTGCGGCCTGAAGATCGTTCAGACCCTTTTTCAGCGCCTTGGTGAAGGGCGCCATCTTCTCATCGGCGCGGTTTTCCTCGCAGAATTCGCCGACTTCCTTGAAGAAGTGCTGCACGGCGCGGCCGCCGTTCTGACCGAGCTTGCGACCGACCAGATCGAGCGCCTGAATACCGTTCGCGCCTTCGTAGATCATGGCGATGCGTGCGTCCCGCACGAACTGGCTCATGCCATGTTCCTCGATATAGCCGTGCCCGCCAAACACCTGCTGGGCCATGACGGCGTGCTCGAATCCCTTGTCCGTGAGAACTCCCTTGGCGACCGGGGTCATGAGCGCCAGATGATCCTCCGCAAGTTGACGGTCGCCCTCGTCGCCCGAACGGTGGGCAATGTCCGACTTGAGCGCCGTCCAGAGCATCAATGCGCGCCCTGCCTCGTTGAATGCCTTCATGGTCATCAGGTTGCGGCGGATGTCGGGATGGACAATGATCGGATCGGCCTTCTTGTCCGGCGCTTTCGGGCCGCTCAGCGAGCGGCCTTGCAGGCGTTCCTTCGCATAGCTCACTGCATTCTGGTATGCCGCCTCCGACACCGCCAGCCCCTGCGCGGCGACACCCAGACGTGCCTCGTTCATCATCGTGAACATCGCTTTCATGCCGCCATTGATCTCGCCGATCAGATAGCCTTCGGCCTCGTCATAGTTCATGACGCAGGTGGCATTGCCGTGGATGCCCATCTTTTCCTCGATGGAACCGCACGAAACGCCGTTGCGCTTGCCGGGATTGCCATCGGAATCGAGTATGAATTTCGGCACGATGAACAGCGAGATGCCCTTGATACCGTCGGGCGATCCCTCGGCGCGCGCAAGCACCAGATGCACGATGTTTTCCGCCATGTCGTGCTCACCGGCAGAAATAAAGATCTTCTGGCCGGAAATCCTGTAAGCACCCTTGCCATCGGGAACGGCCTTCGTGCGGAGGAGCCCGAGATCGGTGCCGCAATGTGGCTCCGTCAGGTTCATCGTCCCCGTCCAAACGCCTTCGACCATCTTCGGTAGCCAGGTGGATTTCTGTTCATCGCTCCCATGAGTCAGAATGGCGGCAATCGCGCCATGGGTCAGGCCCGGATACATCATCAGCGCCATGTTCGCGGAGATGAAATATTCGCTGACCGCCTGGTTGACCGAATATGGCAACCCCTGCCCGCCGAACTCCGCCGGAATTGCAAGCGCCATCCAGCCGCCGTCGCGATAGGCGTCATAAGCGGCCTTGAAGCTCTTCGGCGTGGTCACGTCGCCGTCGGCGGTGCGGGTACAGCCTTCGAGGTCACCGTCGCGATTGGTGGGCTGAATGACATTCTCCGCCAGCTTCGCCGCCTCGCCCAATATGGCGTCGAGCATGTCGCCGCTCGCGTCGGCAAAGCCGGGAAGATTGCTGTAGCGCTCAAATCCGAGCACTTCGTTGAGCACGAAGAGCGTGTCTCTTACCGGCGCTTGATAGATCGGCATGCGTTCCTCCACAAACAGACCAGCGACCCCGACGCACAAGCTTCAGGATCAGAAACAAAGAAGCAATGTTCCATTCCCATGTTCAATAATTGACGTTTGCGTAAACGTCAATTTTGTTCTTCGCCGATCTTGTCGGCGATTTCGGGCGGCTGGGGGTCAGTGGCTTTGACGCAGGCTGTCGCTCGTTCGCCGGGCGAGGTCGGAGCGAACGATTTCCATCGCGCCCGTCAGTTCCCGGATGGCATCGTCGATCAGCGACCGCTGCTTTTCCAGTCGCACGAGCTGCTTTTCGGATTTTTCAAGCGTGACCTTCAACTGGCGCGTGTTCGAGCCGCTCGGCTCGTAGAGGTCCAGCATCTGCTTCACCTCCCTGAGCGAGAAGCCGACCTTGCGTCCGAGGAGGATGAGTTTCAAGCGCGCCTTGTCGCGACGCGTGTAAAGACGCATCGCACCGTCCCGCTTCGGGCTGATAAGGCCCTTATCCTCGTAGAAACGCAACGTGCGCAGAGTAATTCCAAATTGCTTCGCGAGTTCGCCGATGCGTTCGTAGCCGCTTGTCTCGACACCGTGAGCTTCAACATCCGGCCCGGCCGAATTGGAGCTTGTGTTCATGTTCATGATCCCAGCACAGGCAATCGCCTTCGCAGCGTCTTGCCTTCCCTTTTTAGCAGAAGAATGGGGCGCTCATATATTCAGGCACCCATCTTACGTTTACGTAAGCGCGATATAGCGTGAGGTCTTAAACGATTCAAGCCCGCGCCCGGGCAAGAGTTCGCGAGGTTAACGGTCTATTTACCACGTTGGGCGAAAGCTGCGCATGCCGGTTTTCCGTGACTATTCTGTAGCGACATTTTTCACGGTTCTTCGCGGCGGAACTCGCCGGTCTTTTTCCGGAGTCCGTTCGCGCCAGATGCCGGCCAAAAAGTTATGGCGGTGAACCCGGCTGCACAAAGCAGCCATTCAGGACGGTCCCAATGGAAAGCAGGCGCTCCTACTTAGATACCTTAAATGAAGGCAGACAACGAAAACCATCAGCAAGCCTGGAACATTTGAGCAGATCGCTGGAGCAGCTCGAACAGCAGCTTTCCTTGCGCCAGCGCGCGCAGGAGGTTGTGCGCGCGCAGGCAAGCGCAGGCTATGGCGACGACAATCTGGCCCCGCGCTTTCCCGAGCACCGTGACACGTTCTGGGGCAAGAACGACCCTACCGCCAGCGTCGAACGGTTCACGCGCGAGTTTCAGGCATTGAAAGCCGAGATGCTCAATTCGAACCTTGCCCGTCAGGATCACATCCGCGAGCAGGTCGGCAGCGACCTGCGCCGCGAGTTCGAGGTCCTGCGCGGAGAACTCGAACGCACCTATTCGACCGCAAATGAGCGGACGAGCGCCCAGCTGGATTCGGAGATCAAGCGTCTCGGCAAGGCGATCCTGCAATCCAGGGAAAGGTCGGACGACAAGGGCGTCAACCTGCTGCGGCTGGAAATCGAGCAGATCAAGACATCAGTCGCCAATCTCGCGCGTGAGGATTCCGTCCGCGCCATCGGCGAACGCTGGGACGAATTCGAACGCAGGATGGTGCAGCCGAATTTCGATCAGGCCATAGACGCCCTGAGTGCGAGGCTCGACCAGATCAGCGCGGCCGTCGGGACCCTGCCCGAACAGCTTTCCATCGACCGGGTGGAGGACAGGCTGCGCAACCTTGCGCAACTCATCGAGCACTTCGTGCAGCGGGAGACCGACCGCGACCATCCGGAGGCGATTGCCGCGATCGAAGGCCGCCTTGAGGAAATATCGCGCTCGATCGTGGCCATTTCGCTCGCCGACCAGAAAAACGCCTTCGACCCCGCGATGATCGACCGGCTCGACACACGCATACTGGCGCTTGCCCGCCAGATCGAGGACGCGTCCAGCGAAAGCGACGCCGCCATTCTCGAACGGCTCGATGTCATGGCGAACAAGATCGAAGCGCTGGCCGAAACCGCTCCTTCGGCAACAGAGGAGGTTTCACGCGAACTCGGCAAACTGAACAAGAAGCTGTCGGCGGCGGCGACGCCCGCGGATTTCGAGAAGAGCCTGGTTCAACTCGAAAAGCGGATCATCGATATTGCCGACCGTATCGAGGCGCAGGCCGCGGGCGACGAGGCCATCCTTGGGTTGCAGCAGCGACTGGATGCGCTCAACGACAAGATGGACGTCAACCAGAGCGAAGTGCTGGACCCCGCGCTGATCCGCGCATTGGAAGCACAGCTTGCTGCACTGTCCGACCATCTCGAAAAGCCGAACCCTGCTGTCGCGGGACTCGCCGAGCTTGCGCCAAGACTGGAGCGCATCGAGGCTGCGGTTTCGGGAAGCCGCGATGAACTGGTCGAGACGGCGCGTCTCGCAGCGGAAGAGGTACTCCGCAACTTCGCCGGGTCGCCCGTCGAGGAAGCCGCGATCGCCGGGCTGACCGACGACCTCAAGGCGCTGGAGTCGCTGACGCGCGACGCAGATGACCGCAACACCCGCACCTTCGATGCGATTCACGAGACGCTCATCAAGATCATCGACCGCATCGGCCAATTGGACCTCAGCGAACAGCACATCTACCGGGAAGACGCACCTCTTGCCCTTGCGGAGCAGGAAGAGGAGATCGAGATGCCGAAAGTTGATGTCGGGCAGGCTCCTTCCATCGACATGGACGACGTACCGCCCATCGACGAGGAGTCGACCAGTTTCGAGTTCAATTTCGAACCTTTGCCGACCCCGGCACAGGCTGTTTCGGAGAACACGAAAGGCAAGGCCGCTGCACCGGAGGAGGAGGATGTGGAAACGCTGGTCGACGAGGAGCAACCTTCTTCCGGCGTGAGCAAGTGGAAGCGCATTTTTGGGCGCAAGGACGACGTCACCGCAAAGAAGGAGACAGAAACCGGCGCACTTGACGACGATGACGAGGATGCGCCGTCCGGACGCTTCGAACTTTCCGATGCAGATGACGACAGCGGCGAAAATACGCCGCTTGAACCCGGCAAGGTTCCTGACCTGAATGCACTCATGCGGCGCGTGCAGGACGACCGCAGCGACCCCGAACTTGAGTCCGAAGGCGACGCTGCGCGTTCCGATTTCATCGCGGCGGCGCGGCGCGCCGCCCATGCGGCAGCGGCTGAAGCCGATCTCATGAAGCGCAGCACAAGCGGTGAAAAGCCGGCGCGCAAATCACTGCTGGCCAGCATACTCAGGGGTCGCAACAGGACCATGCTGCTCGCTGCGGCAGCCGTCATGGCGGCGCTGGCGGGATTGCAACTCGGCAAAGCGTTCGTGAAGGACCCGGTCGAGATCTCGCAGTCCGGCGCAAAGCCGGCAGCACCCGAGGCGGCGAAATTGCTGGACCAGACCGAGACGGGCTCGATAGGCAAGGCAAAGGTGACGGCGCCGGAACCGGCAATCGAGCAGCCAGCCAAGCCTGCCGCAAAGCCCGAGACACCGGCTGTGAAGCCTGGCGCGCAGGCCATGCCTCCGGATGAGCGCGGGGCTTCGGCGAGCGCCGAGCCTGCCGCGATCACAACGACGGCGTCGCCAGCCCTCGATGTTCCCGCGCAGATCGGCCCGGATGCCTTGCGCGAAGCCGCTATGAGCGACGATCCGACGGCAGTTTACGTTGTGGGCTCGCGGCTTGCGGAAGGAGCCGGCCTCTCCAGCAACATGCAGGAGGCGGCAAAATGGTTTGAGAAATCGGCGGAACTCGGCCTTGCGCCGGCCCAGTACAGGATCGGCAATCTCTACGAAAAGGGAATTGGTGTCGACCGCGACATCGAGAAGGCACGGTACTGGTACCGGCTCGCGGCGAACCAGGGCAATGCCAACGCCATGCACAATCTGGCGGTGCTCTACGCGACGGGCGGCGACATCTCCCCCGACAATGAAGCAGCCGTGCGCTGGTTCACGAAAGCGGCGATGCTCGGCGTGAAGGACAGCCAGTACAATCTGGGCATTCTCGCAGCCAAGGGCGCAGGAATGACGCAGGACATGGAGCAGGCCTACAAATGGTTCGGGCTTGTGGCGAACACGGGCGATCGCGATGCAGCCGACAAGCGCGACGAAATCGCCAAGGCCATGACGCCCGCCCAAATCGCCGGCGCACAGTCCGCCATCGCGACATGGCGTGCGGAGACCCCGGAAGCGGCGGTGAACGATGTCTCGATCCCCGGCGAATGGCAGGAAGCGGCTACGACAACCACTGCAAAAGTCGACATGGGCAAGGCCATCCGCAACGTCCAGGCGTTGCTCAACAAGGCAGGCTACGATGTCGGCATGGCGGACGGATTGATCGGCGACAAGACGCGGCAGGCGATCGCGGCCTTCCAGGAGGACCACGGCCTGCAACCGACCGGACGAATCGATGAAAGCATGGTGCGGGCGCTGCTGGCGAAGAACTGAGGCTTTTTCGCTACTTAGTCAGGCCAAATAGATACCGGGAGCCGCCTTCAGGGCGGCTTTCGGCTTTTCATTCCGCCGCAATGTCGGCACAACTGAACCCTAGGTTCCAGAGCATTGCGGGGCGGCGCAGGGGTATCATTCTCCTCACCGTCAATGAAATAATTGAGTCTGCCGGTGGGTGTTTATCTCCCGATTGCTGAAATGTCGGTCAACGCCGTCGTGCTGCTGGCGATGGGCGCTGCTGTCGGATTCCTGTCCGGTCTTTTCGGCGTGGGCGGCGGATTCCTGATTACCCCGCTCCTGATCTTCTACAACATTCCGCCCGCAATTGCGGTCGCCACCGGCGCGAACCAGGTCATTGCATCGTCGTTTTCGGGGTCGCTCGCGCACGTCAAGCGCGGGACGCTGGACTTCAAGCTCGGCTTCATGCTGCTCGCGGGAGGCATCGTCGGGTCCACGCTCGGCGTCTATGTGTTCGCGCTCCTGCGCAGCGTGGGCCAGTTGGACCTGTTTATCTCGCTGCTCTACGTCGCGCTGCTGGGCACGGTGGGCGGCCTGATGCTGGTCGAAAGCGTCAACGCCATGCGTGCGACACGCGGCGGGGCGGCAGCCCCATCGCTCAAGAAGCCCGGCCACCACAACTGGATTCACCGGCTGCCGCTCAAGATGCGCTTCCGCGCATCGAAGCTCTTCGTGAGCGTCATTCCCGTGCTCGGCATCGGCGCCGTCATCGGCTTTCTTGCGTCCATCATGGGTGTGGGCGGCGGCTTCATCATGGTGCCGGCGCTGATCTACCTGCTCAAAGTGCCGACCAATGTCGTCGTCGGCACCTCCCTGTTCCACATCACATTTACCGCCGCATTCACCACCATCGTGCACGCCACCACGAACCAGACGGTGGACATCGTACTGGCGCTGCTGCTGATGCTGGGTGGCGTGATTGGTGCGCAATATGGAACGAAGGCGGGGCAGAAGCTGCGCGGCGAGCAATTGCGCGCCCTGCTGGCGCTGCTGGTGCTCGCGGTCGCGTTGCGGCTCGGGGTCGACCTCTTCGTTCCCCCGAACAGTCTCTACTCCCTGAGCACGCTCGAGGGGTTCGGCCAATGAAATGGGCCGTCGCAACCCTTGTTTCGCTGCTGCTGACGGCTTCATTCGCACGGGCCCAGATCACCAACGATGAAACCATCCAGATTGGCCTGTCCACCGACCATGTGGCGCTGACGGCTGGCTTTTCGGGAGCGGACCTCACAATATTCGGATCGGTCGAAAATTCCGATCCGCAGATCACCCGCCGGGGCGGCTATGACGTGGTGGTGGTTCTGGAGGGACCGTCCGACGCTGTAGTGGTGCGCCGCAAGAAGCGCGTGCTTGGCATGTGGATCAACACACGCTCCGAAACCTTCCTCAACGTGCCGATCTCCTATTCGCTGGCCACCACGCGCCAGCCGCAGGACATCACCGATCCGCAGAACTACAAGCGGCTGTCGCTTGGCGCGGACAGCATCTACCTGCAACCCATGGACAAGCATGTCGGCCCTGTGACGATCCAGGAATTTACCGACGCGCTCCGGGACAGGAAAAAGGCCACGAACCTCTACAGCACGAACTATGGAGGCGTTCAGTTCCTTTCGCAGAGCCTGTTCCGCGCGACACTGCGCCTTGCGCCGAACGTGCCGGTCGGTACCCATCGCGCCCGCGCCTTCCTGTTCAAGAACGGAACCTTCGTCAGCGAATCCTCCGCCCAGCTTGAAATCCGCAAATCGGGTTTCGAGCAATCGATCTTCGACTACGCCCATCAGGACAGTTTCATGTATGGACTGTTTGCGGTGGGTCTTGCCATGCTCACAGGCTGGCTCGGGCGGCTTGTGTTCCGGAAGGAATAGTCAGCCGGGCCTCAGCAGCGAGGCGGCTATCGGATAGACCTGCGCATCGCCGAGCATATAGGCCATGAAGCGCTCCCATGCGAACAGGCCGCGATAGGCCCGGTCCATCACATTGAGCGAACCCGTGAAGGCGCCGAACGCAGGCATGACAAGCCGCGCGCCATCAGAGGCGAAACAGCGGCGGCGCACCGAACGTCCGCGCTGGACGATACGGGCGCAAGGATGCAGGTGACCCGCAATCTCTCCCTCGGGCGCGGCCAAGGTGGGCTCATGCCGAAACACCAGCCCGGAGACGGCAAGCTCTTCCACGCATTCACCGGGCAGGCCGACCGGCATATCCGGGTCGTGATTGCCCGCGACCCAGACCCAGTCCCGCCCCGACATCAGGGCTTCGAGATGCGCCCTGAACGTATCCGGCAGGCGCGCGGCGCCTTCGCCGTCGTGGAAGCTGTCGCCGAGGCTCACAACGATGCGGGGCGCATAGGCTGCGACGACTGCTTGCAACCGCAATAGCGTGGCAGCGGTGTCGTAGGGCGGAACCAGTTGGCCGCGCCGCGCGAAGGCGGAGCCTTTCTCCAGATGCAGGTCGGATACGACGAGCAAACCCAGGTCCGGCAGATAGAGCGCACCGCTGGCGTCGCAGAATGCGCCGTTCCCCGCGATCTCGATATCGCCTGAGAAAACCCTTCGGTGCCGTGGGTGAACGTTCAAGCCATCGCCTCTTCGATCAAGGTGGCCGCCTCCGCAAGCAGCGTCTCATTGGCTTCACCCTTGACGCTCTCCTTGCCGATTTCCAGCATGACAGGGACGGCGAGCGGTGAAATATGCTCAAGCGCCTTATGCACGATTCGCCCGCGAATGCGCGAGAGCATGTCGCCAAGTCTCCTGACATCGAGCAGGCCCGCCGCCGCATCGGCGCGCGTCGCCTGAAGAAGAATATGGTCCGGTTCATGGGCACGCAGCACATCGTAGATGAGGTCGGCGGCTATGGTGACCTGGCGACCGTTCTTCTCCTGCCCCGGAAATTTCTTCTCGATCAGCCCCGCAATCACCGCGCAGTTGCGAAACATGCGCTTGAGCATCCAGCTTTCGTTGAGCCAGGCATCGAGATCGTCGCCAAGCATGTCCTCGTCGAACAAGTCCGCAAGCGAGGGGCGGCCCGCGCGAAAGCGCGCGCCGAGGTCGTCCAGCGCCCAAACGCCGAGCGAATAGTCGGTCGCCACGAAGCCGAGAGGTCGAGCGCCCGCGCGCTCAAGCCGTCGCGTCAGCAGCATGCCGAGCGTCTGGTGGGCGAGCCTGCCCTCGAACGGGTAGCAGACCATGTAGTAGCGCCCGGCGCGCGGAAACGTCTCGACAAGAAGATCGCCCCGGCCCGGCAGGACGGACTTCTCCTGCTGGACGCGAAGCCAGTCTGCGACCTGATCCGGCAGCATTTTCCAGCGGGCGGAATCGGAAAGGATCGCGCGCACGCCGTCCGCCAGATAGGTCGACAGCGGAAACTTGCCGCCCGCATAGGATGGCACGATGACCTGCGCAGCCGATCCGGTCGAGACGTAGCATTCGTTTTCGCGGATGCCTTCGAAGCGCAGGATCTTGCCCGCGAAAAGGAAATTGTCGCCATGCCTGAGCGACTCCGCGAAATATTCCTCGACCTTGCCCAGCACCGCGCCGCCGCGCGAGACGCCGCCCCTGCCCTGCCGCACATAGCGCACGTTCAGTTCCGGCATCTCGACGATCGTGCCGACATTGAGGCGATATTGCTGCGCGACATGCGGATTCGAGACACGCCAGAATCCGTCCTTGTTTCTGCGGATGCGCGCGTAGCGCTCATAGGTCTTGAGCGCGTATCCGCCCGTCGCCACAAATTCGATCACCCGTTCGAGCGTGGCGCGGTCGATCATGGAATATGGCTCGGCGCTGCGCACTTCCTCATACAGGCTGTCGGCATCGAACGGTTCGCCGCACGCGCAGCCAAGCACATGCTGCGCGAGCACATCCAGCGCGCCCGTCGCCAGCGCAGGCGTGTCCTGCGCCCCGACGGCATTGGCTTCGAGCGCCGCGCGGCATTCCAGCACCTCGAAACGGTTGGCGGGCACGAGAATCGCACGGCTCGGCTCGTCCATTCGATGGTTCGAACGCCCGATGCGTTGCGCCAGCCGGCTTGCCCCCTTCGGCGCGCCGACATGAATGACGAGATCGACGTCACCCCAGTCGATGCCGAGATCGAGGGTGGACGTGGCGACGATGGCGCGCAGCGCATTGTCCGCCATCGCCTTTTCGACCCGCCGCCGCTGCCCGACATCGAGCGACCCGTGATGCAGGGCGATGGGCAGCGATTCCTCATTCGCCTTCCACAGTTCCTGAAACAGAAGCTCGGCCTGGCTGCGCGTGTTGACGAAGAGCAAGGTCGTGCGGTGGTCCTTGATGGCGCGATAGATGTCCTCGACCGCATAACGGGCGGAATGCCCCGCCCATGGCACGCGCTGTTCGGAATCGAGAATGGTGATGTGCGGTTTTGCCCCACCCTCGACGGTGATCAGATCGGCGCGATTCACCTCCCGATTCTGAGGCACAAGCCATTTCTGCAACTGCTCCGGTTCGGCAACCGTAGCGGAAAGGCCGATGGTTTGCAGGCCGGGCCGGAACCTGCGCAGCCGCGCGAGCCCCAGCGCAAGCAGGTGCCCGCGCTTCGAAGTGACGAGTGAATGAAGCTCGTCGAAGATCACGTAGCGCAGATCCTTGAAGAAGCGCCGCGCATCGCCGGCGGCAATGAGCAGCGCCAACTGTTCCGGCGTGGTCAGCAATATGTCGGGCGGAGCGAGCTTCTGGCGCTGGCGCTTGTGCTGCGGCGTGTCCCCTGTGCGGGTCTCGATGCTGATCGGCAGGTTCATTTCTGCGACCGGCCTTGCGAGATTGCGCTCGATATCAACCGCTAGCGCCTTCAGCGGGGATATATAAAGTGTATGTATGCCGCGATGCGCTTCTCCCGGCTTGCGCTTCGGGCGTTCCGCGAGATCGGTCAGCGCGGGAAGAAACCCCGCAAGCGTCTTGCCCGCTCCCGTTGGCGCGATCAACAGCACCGACTTTCCAGATTGTGTCCGGGCGACGAGTTCGAGTTGGTGGGCACGCGGTGACCAGCCCCGCTCCGCGAACCATCTCACGAAGGGCGCAGGCAGCTTGGCGGCGACGGTATCGTCTATTGACGGGTTCTGCCGGGTCACCAGCGCACAGGTAACGCGCGCCGCCGCAAAGGAAAAGAAAAAAGAACAAAAAGTGATCATGCAATTCGTGGGTCAACCGACAGGCATTGCATTCCGCGGAACCATGCTCCACATCAAACGATGATTTTCAGGGAGAGCCACATGTCCAGCCACGATCCGATCGTCATCGCGGGCGCTGCCCGCACGCCCATGGGAGGGTTTCAGGGCGCGCTCAAGGGCGTCGCGGCCACGGAGCTGGGCGCTGCCGCGATAGGCGAGGCGGTGACGCGGGCAGGTATCGCACCGGACCAGGTCGATGAGGTCATCATGGGCTGCGTGCTACCGGCCGGTCTCGGACAGGCACCAGCGCGCCAGGCCGCGCTTGGCGGCGGCTTGCCGCAAAGCGTGCCTTGCGCTACGCTCAACAAGGTCTGCGGCTCCGGCATGAAGGCGACGATGCTCGCGCATGATCTCGTGGCTGCGGGCAGCGCCGATATCGTGCTGGCGGGCGGAATGGAATCCATGACCAACGCGCCCTACCTGCTCGACAAGGCGCGCGGCGGCTATCGAATTGGTCACGGCAAGCTGTACGACCATATGTTCCTCGACGGGCTTGAGGATGCCTATGACAAGGGCCGTGCGATGGGCACCTTCGCCGAGGACACGGCGCAGCATTATCAGTTCACGCGGGAGGCGCAGGACGAATATGCCCTCACCTCGCTGCAACGCTCGCTCAAGGCGATCGTCGATGGCGCGTTCCGCGACGAAATCGTTCCGGTTGCGGGCGTGTCGGATGACGAGCAGCCGTCCAAGGCCAAGCCCGAGAAAATACCGTTGCTGAAACCCGCCTTCCGTGACGGCGGCACGGTTACGGCGGCGAACTCGTCATCGATCTCTGATGGCGGCGCCGCGCTGATTGTCACCCGGCTGTCGACGGCGGAAAAGAAGGGCATGACGCCGCTCGCGAAAATCCTCGGCCATGCCGGCCATGCGCAGGCGCCCGCCTGGTTCACCACCGCGCCGGTATTCGCCATGCGCAAGCTTCTGGAACGGCTGGGCTGGAAGTCGTCGGATGTCGATCTCTACGAAATCAATGAGGCCTTTGCGGTGGTTGCGATGGCCGCAATGCGTGAACTGGATTTGCCGCACGACAAGGTGAATGTGAATGGCGGCGCGTGCGCGCTCGGCCATCCGATCGGCTGCTCCGGTGCGCGAATCCTCGTGACGCTCCTTTCCGCGCTCAAGGCGCGCGGTGAGACGCGCGGCATCGCCTCGCTCTGCATCGGCGGAGGTGAGGCGACGGCGCTTGCCGTCGAAATCATGCGGTAGGATCGGGTCAAGGAGGCGCTTGCGCAGGCGCCATTGACCGGCGGACCGGACGGCCAATAAGGACTGGCATTGCCCGTGCTCTTTCCTTATCAGGAGAAAGCGCTGAAAGGAGATTCCTGTTTGACCGGATGGAGTGGGACCGAAACGCCACCGAATGAACATAGGGGTCAACCGGGCGTTTTGGTGCAATGGCTGTTGCTCGCTCTCGTCTCTGCGCCGATTACGGCTATCTTCTATATATTGCATTTACCTGCGGCTCTTCTGTTCGGCCCCATGCTGGTCGCAATTGTCGCGGGACTGAACCACGCCAGCATTCGCGTTGCGAGAATTCCGTTTGCCGGGGCGCAAGGGATCATCGGCTGTCTCGTTGCGCAGTCTATTTCGCCTGCGATCTACAAGGTTATTCTGGCTGACTGGCCGACCATCGCGGTCGCTGTGCTGGCCACGCTTGCCGCATCGAGCTTTCTTGGCTGGTTCATCAGCTATCTCAAGGTGCTGCCGGGTTCGACCGCAGTGTGGGGTTCAGCGCCCGGAGGTGCGACCGCAATGGTCGTGATGGCCTCGGCCTTCGGAGCCGACGCCCGCCTCGTCGCCTTCATGCAATATCTGCGGGTGATATTCGTAACGGCGGCCGCAGTCGTTATTTCCGGTCTGGTGATCGGCACCGAAAGCTCCGCCAGCGCTGCGGAGACGTGGTTTCCGCCGATCATCTGGCCAAGCTTCGGCTTGATGATCGCTGCCGTAGCTCTGGGCGGCATCACAGGCTTTGTCCTTCGGCTGCCCTCCCCGTTTTTCCTGGGGTCGATTATCCTCGGCCTTTGCCTGCATCTCGGCGCAGGCGTCGATTTACAGATTCCGCTTTGGTTGAGGTCTGCCGCATATGTCGTCATCGGATGGAAAATCGGGTTGAGTTTCACCCGCGCGGCTTTGCGTCAGGCACTCCACGCCATGCCGCAGATCATCGCATCCATTCTTGCGCTTATGCTCTTTTGCGGTGGCATGGCATGGTTTGTGAGCCGCAACCTTGGTGTCGATCTGCTGACCGCATATCTCGCGACAAGCCCTGGCGGGTTGGATTCCGTCGCAATCATCGCGCTCGCCTCTGACCGGGTCGATTTGTCGTTTATCCTCGCCTTGCAAACTGCGCGCCTTCTGGCTGTCCTGATCCTTGGACCACCGCTGGCAAAACTCATTGTGCGACAAGTGAAAGAATAAGGCGCCGCTAGCGATAGGTGCGAAGCGTGTCCGATGGCTTTTCGCCGAACGCGTCGTGATACTTCTTTGAAAAATGTCCGAGATTTGAAAAGCCACACATAAACCCGACAGACGTCACATTGGTCTCGGGGGTCGGGTTGCTGAGCATGTGCTTCGCATGGCGCATGCGGACCCTGTTGGCGTAGATCATCGGCGAAATGCCATAAGTTCGGCGAAAGAGATAGAACAGGCTTCGCGCTGTTGCGTGGGACACTTCGGACAACGTCTCTATTGTAATCGGCATGTCCCAGTGAGCTTCAATGTAGTCGACGGCCCTACGAACCTGCCAGGGCGCTGCTGCGCGTGGTGTTCCGTGCAGCAGATGGCTGTAGTTGTTTTCGTTTGCGAGCAGGTAATTCACCAATATCGCCTGCTCCAGCTCGGCGACGACGATCGGCGCAATATCGCCATCGCCAAGATCCAGTTCGTCGATCAGGAAGGAAATCAAGCGATAGAGTGTCGCTGTGTGCGGCGAACGTCCAGTTATCCGTTCAGCCAGCCGCAACGGAGGATCCACAGGCACGCCAATAAGGGCGCTGAGCTTCTGGCTTATGGATTTGGGCGTTGTCTTGAAAATGACATGCTCGAAGCCTGCTCCATAGGTCAGAACAGCATCCGCTCCCGGCCCGCCTGCGATGCCGCCCGCAACGCTCTGGACCAGAGTACTGTGCCGGTTCCACTGCACTTCTCCAGCCCCCGCGAGCGGAAAGCCCTGCACGAAAAAGTCATTCTGGGACAGGCGCAATTGAACCGGTGAACCATAGCGGGCGTATGTCAGGGCAACGCTGTTTAATTGGCAATGGTTGAATATGGTCTCAAACCTACCACTGCCCCCGGGCATATCGACTGACCTGACGGAAAAGACGGGGGCCAACCAATTGCGAAGCTCATCGGGGTCGCGCGTGCGAAGTCCCGGATGCGCGCTCAACAAACTCCGCTTCTGAGCCATCCTGGCGGTTCCTCGAAGGCAGTTCTGCTAACCCGGCGTGTAAGCGACCGCTGGATCACGCCTCGATTTGTGCAGGATCAGGCTAAAGACTTCCTGCATCTGAGCAGCACCATCGAACCAAATGGATACATTGCGTGCCTCCAACGTCAAGGGACAGCACAACTTTGACGGGAACTAAGTGGTGAAGCTCAGGGTGGAGAACCGAAGTGAAGTTTGTGTCGGAGGACATGTCGACCGAGCTGTCAGCCCGCCGCACCGGCATGTCGTTTCAACGTACACGCATGAGCGCCGACCGCACATTGATGTCGGTCATGCGCACATCGCTGTCGCTGATCTCGTTTGGCTTCACCATCTATCAGCTTTTTGAGAAGCTCCGGGACCAGAACCTGCTGGTCGGAGCTGCATCCGGACGCAATTTCGGCACAACGCTTGTCGGGCTCGGGATAGCGATGCTCCTCATCGGCATCGCTTTCCATGTTCAATTCATGCTGGGCCTGCGGAAGGAGCGCAACTCAATGCGCGAGGCGGGGCTGATTCATGGCGAAAGCGTCTTTCCCCCCTCGCTGACCCTGATTACGGCGGTGCTTCTCCTGATTATCGGCATGGCCGCCATTTCCAGCATGATCTTCAATGTGGGGCCCTTCAATTCCTGAGGAATGCTCCACCCCCAATACCGGGCTCAGATTCTGCAGCCCGAATTCCGATCAACTGAGAGGAGAAAAAAATGTCCAGGAAAAAATTCAAAGGCGTCATCAAGCTGGATGTCCGGGACTCCAAGCCCGATTGGGAACCCTTCACGCTTGCGAAGGCTCCCGAGGGATCGCCCAATATCCTGATTGTCCTCTATGACGACACGGGCATGGCAGCTTGGCAGCCATATGGCGGACGCATCGAAATGCCAACCCTTCAAAGATTGGCGGACAATGGACTGATGTATTCGCAGTGGCACACGACCGCCCTTTGCTCGCCCACTCGCTCGACATTCCTCACCGGTCGAAACCATCATCTCAACGCATGTTCCTGTATCACAGAGGGTGCACAGGGGTTTCCGGGCTGGAGCGGGCGACTCCCGGCCGAGTGCGCGACCATCGGGCAGGTTCTTCAGGACAACGGATGGAGCACGTACTGGCTGGGCAAAAACCACAATGTGCCGGAACAGGACATCTCGTCGGGCGCGAGCCGGTCGGAATGGCCGCTGCAGAAGGGCTTCGACCGCTACTACGGCTTCCTGGGCGGCGAAACCAACCAATGGTATCCCGATCTGGTCGAGGACAACAAGTTCATCGAGCAGCCTTATGAGCCGGAGGAAGGCTATCACCTCTCGAAGGATCTCGTTGACCAGGCGTTGCAGATGATCCGCGACCAGAAGGCAAGCAATCCTTCAAAGCCATGGTTCATGTGGCTTTGCCCCGGCGCCAATCATGCCCCGCATCATGCGCCGCAGGAGTTCATAGACAAATACAAAGGCAAGTTCGACGATGGGTACGAAGCGTATCGCGCATGGGTCCTGCCGCGGATGATCGAGAGGGGTGTGCTGCCGAAGGACACCAAGCTTACACCGATCAATCCGCTTCCGGACGAGATCGCGAACCCCGGCGACGCCGTGCGTCCGTGGGACTCGCTGAATGCTGACGAAAAGCACCTGTTCTCGAAAATGGCCGAAGTCTATGCCGCATTGTCGGAATATACCGACGTGCAGGTCGGCCGCCTGATCGACTATCTGGAAAAGAGCGGTCAGCTTGAAAACACCCTGGTGTTCTACTGCGCCGACAATGGAGCTTCCGGCGAGGGCAGCCCAAGCGGTTCGGTCAACGAGAACAAATTCTTCAACGGGTATCCGGACGAACTTAGCGAGAACCTCAAATATATCGATGTGCTGGGCAGCGTCGACACATACGGCCATTTCCCCACTGGGTGGGCCGTCGCTTTTTCAACGCCGTTCCAGATGTTCAAGCGCTACTCGGAATATTCCGGCGGCACCTGTTGTCCGATGGTGGTTTCCTGGCCGAAAGGCATCAAGGCAAAGGGAGAGGTTCGCAACCAGTACCACCATTCCACGGACATCGTGCCAACGATTCTGGAGGCCTGCAAACTGGAGATGCCGAAGACCTATCGCGGTGTCGAACAGTACCCATTGTCGGGGGTTTCGATGGCCTATTCGTTTGACGCAAAGCCCGACGCGCCAACAAAGAAGAAGCGTCAATACTATTCGATGCTCGGCACGCGCGGCATCTGGGACAATGGATGGAAGGCGTCGGCCATTCACGCTCCGTTGACCAGCAAGGGTCATTTCGACAAGGACGAATGGGAACTCTACCACGTCGACGCGGATCGTTCGGAATCCACCAACCTTGCGAAGAAGCACCCGGACAAGCTCCAGGAACTGATCAAGATCTGGTTTGACGAGGCCGACAAAAACAACGTCCTGCCGCTCGACGACCGCAGCGCGACGGAGCTTTTGACAGTAGATCGGCCGAGCGAGGAAGCTCCGCGCGAGCGTTATATCTACTATCCCGGCACGTCGCCGGTGCCCGAAGGCGTCGCTGTGAACGTTCGTGGTCGCTCGTACAAAATCCTTGCCGATATCGAAATAACCGACCCGAAATGCTCAGGGGTGATCTTTGCGCATGGGTCGCGCTTCGGCGGACACAGCCTCTTCATCAAGAACAAGAAGCTTTACTACGTCTACAATTTCCTTGGCATCAAGCCGGAGCAGCAATTCGTCTCCGATATTGAGTTGAAGCCTGGGAAATATTCCGTCGGCATGGAATTCATCCGCGAAAAGAGCGGTGAACATGGAGAATCGATCGGAAAGACCACGCTCTATGTCAACGAGAATATCGTTGCACAGGGCAACATGAAGACCCAGGCGGGCAAGTTCACGCTCTCAGGTGACGGGCTGTGCATCGGCAGGGACAGCGGCGACGCCGTCAGCGCCGAATACAAATCGCCGGGCACCTTCACCGGCGGAACGATATTCTTCGTTGGTGTAACCGTCGAAAAGGGTCAATATCTCGATCTCGAAAAGCTGGCTGCGGCGGCATTTGCTGTCGACTGACGCGCAGCAGGAAGCGTGCGGCGGCGGGCGCTCGCGCCCGTCGCCTTTCACTACCCGGGCAACAAGTTTCAGACCATGACCGCGCTCAGCCAGCTTATTCCAATTGCGATCAATGCCAGCATCTTCACAATGGTCTTTGCCCTTGGCGCAAAGACCGAGCGCGGCGATGCCGTCTATATTTTCGACCACAAGGGATTGCTCATCCGGTCGATCCTTTCGATGAACGTGGTGATGGTGCTGGTCGCGGCCTTGATCGCAGCAGCATTCGATCTCGCGGAGGCGATCGAGGTCGCCCTGATCGCGATTGCGATCTCTCCCGTTCCGCCAGTCCTGCCCGGAAAGCAGATCAAGGCCGGCGGTACAGCTTCCTATGCGATCAGCCTGCTGGTTGCGGCTTCCGTTGCATCCATCGTGATCGCTCCTCTTGCCGTCTCCTCTGTCGGGTTTCTTTTTGGCCGTCAGACGGTAGCGGGGATAGGACGCCTCTCCTCGATCATCATTGTCTCCATACTTCTCCCGCTTTTTCTCGGCATCGCCCTGCGCATTTACATGCCTGCTGTCGCAGCCCGCATTGCTCCCGTACTTTCGCGCGCGGGAACGGTCCTGCTCATCCTCGCGGTCCTTCCGGTTCTCGTAACCGCGACGGCCACTATCTGGGAGTTTGTCGGCAATGGGGTGCTTGCCGTGCTGATTGGCTTTTCGCTGATCGGACTCGTGGTCGGCCATATGCTCGGCGGACCCGAAACCGGCAACCGGACGGTGCTCGCTCTTGCCACCAGCACGCGCCATCCGGGCGTGGCAATGGCAATCGCCGGCGCCAACGCTCCCGGCGAGAAGGCCCTGCTTTCCGTGATCCTGTTCCATCTCGTCGTCGGAGCCATCGTGGCATTGCCGTATATGAGGCTTTGGACCGGCTCATCCGAGGAGCCTTCACAATGAGCACCGGAAAATTGCGTGATCCTCACCACCAAGCGGCCGCGCGGCGCGCGGGTATGGTCTCTATTCCCGGTGGCACATTTCTCATGGGGTCCGACAAATACTATCCGGAGGAGGCGCCCGTTCGGAAGGTTGGCGTGGCGGGGTTTCTCATGGATGCCTGCACGGTGACGAACCGTGAGTTCGAGCAATTTGTGAAGGAAACGGGCTACGTCACCCTGGCGGAACGCCCCGCCAATCCGGCTGATTATCCCGGTTTCCTGCCTGAAATGCTGGCGCCCGCTTCCACCTTGTTTCGCAAGCCGGCAGCACCCGTCGACATGGGCAATCCCTATAGCTGGTGGGACTACGTGAAAGGGGCGAACTGGCGGCATCCGCAAGGCCCTGGCAGTTCCATACGCAGAATACCCGACCATCCCGTGGTTCATGTCGCCTGGGAAGACGCTGAGGCCTATGCCCAGTGGGTGGGTAAGTCTCTCCCGACAGAAGCGGAGTGGGAATTTGCCGCGCGCGGCGGCCTTGAAGGCAGCGACTATGTCTGGGGTGACGAACTGACGCCCGACGGCAAGCATATGGCCAACACCTGGCAGGGCGAATTTCCCTATCGCAATACTGTTGACGACGGGTACGAGTTCACGTCGCCGGTCGGTGCCTTCCCTGCCAACGGATATGGTCTCTACGACATGGCGGGGAATGTCTGGCAGTGGACAAGCGATTGGTATGAAGAGCGCGCAAGAGCCGTAAGCCCCTGCTGCTCGGCAACCAATCCACGCGGTGGCTCGCGAGAAGCCAGCGTCGATCCGCGCGATCCAAGCGGCGTGCCCCGAAAGGTCACCAAAGGCGGATCACATCTGTGCGCACCCAATTATTGCCGTCGCTACCGCCCAGCGGCGCGGATGTCGCAGCCGATCGACACCTCGACATCGCATCTGGGTTTCAGGTGTGTCATAAGACAGTCAGGGGAGAGTTGAATGTTCGCTCCGGCTGAACTTCTGGCTGCGCTGACGGATATATTCGTACCCGTCATCGACCTGATCGCGCTGCTCTTCATCGCCGTCGGCACCGCAATCGCGTTCTGGCGAGCCTGTCGGATCATGTTTGGCGAGAGAGACGAACACGCCGCGCAGTCGATATGGCTGTCCTATTCTCGCTGGCTGGTCGCGGGACTCACCTTTCAGCTTGCAGCCGACATTATCGAGACTTCCGCCGCGCCGGATTGGAACGATATCGGAAGGTTGGCGGCTGTGGCGGTCATAAGAACCTTCCTGAACTACTTTCTTGAGCGCGATCAGCAAGAATTACGCGAGCGCCGGAAAGAACACTCATCCATTGAAGCAACTCTCAAACGGAAGGTGCCGCGCAATGCCGAATAACATCCGTTCGAGCGTCCGCGACAATTTGCTCGGCGAAAATGCGGCTGCGATCGATCGATTTCGCAAATTGTCCGTATGGGTACAATCAACTACGGTTAAATTTGATAGTATTGAAGTTTGGAAGGCAATCGTTCTGTTTGACAGAGGCTGATCCGGGTTTGGTTCGGCATTTTCTTGGTGAGGGTGGTCATGAATAGGAAATCGCTTAAATCCGCGTTGGCCAGCTTGGCCATCCTGGCTGCCTGCCATGGCAGCGCGTATGCAGCTGATGCTCCCCAGTCAGCGCCTGTCCCGATTGAAGCTGACAGCTCCGGCTGGACGTTTGCGTTCAGCCCGTATTTCTGGGCAGCGGGGCTTTCCGGCGACATTTCGCAGTTCGGACTTCCCACCGTCCATGTGAACTCTGATTTCGGCGACATTTTGAGCAATCTCGATTTCGCTGCGATGGCCGTGGGAGAAGCCCGCAACGGCACCTATTCATTCTTCGGCGACGTGATGTACACGAAACTGTCTTCAGGCACCGCCACCCCAAGAGGCATCGTTGCAAACACTGTCGATGTAACGTCGGAAACTTTTGCCGGCCTGTTCGGAGCGGGCTATTCGGTGTTTTCCGACGACCGCGGCTATCTCGATATCGTGGCTGCCGCACGCGTCTGGCACGTCAGCACGGAGATTTCCTTCAGCGGCGGAATCCTCAACGGGGTTGATGTGGACGATAGCGCCACCTGGATCGACGGACTGGCCGGCATCCGCGGGCGTTACGCGCTGACGGACAAGTTTTACCTCATGGGTTGGGGCCTGGTCGGTGCGGGCCAAGCCGACATCGACTGGGATGTAGCTGCAGGTCTCGGCTACAACTTCAACGATTCAATATCAGCAATCGCCGGATACCGTGCTCTCGGGGTCAACTATGAGGAGGATGACTTCCTCTTCGACACTGTGCAGCAGGGGCCAATCCTGGGCCTTGTCATTCGCTTCTAGATGTCTCGGGGGGAGCGAATGCTTGGAACAATGCGGGCGAGCCTCAATGTGCTGGCGGTCGGGCTTGCCTTGCTGTACTGGGCCGTGGTGGCGCACGCGCAGGACGATGCGCCGAAGGCCGAACTGCGCGATTGGACCGGCGATTACAAAGCGATGGTCGACCGCAGGGTCGTTCGCGTCCTGGTCCCCTACTCAAAGACGATCTACTTCATAGACGGAGGCCAACAGCTTGGCACGGCGGTAGAGCTGGGTACTGCCCTTGGCGAATGGATCAACAAGGGCCGCAAGAAGGAAATTGAACGCGTCCACATCGCCTATGTGCCGGTTGGCAGAAACGAATTGATTCCGGCACTTCTCGAAGGAAGGGGCGACGTAGTCGCAGCCGATCTGACCGTAACGCCTTCCCGCCTCGAGCAGATCGATTTTAGCGACCCGCTGGCGAGCGGGGTGAAGGAAGTGCTGATTACAGGACCGGCGTCACCGTCCGTAGCGTCCATCGACGATCTGGCGGGCAAGGAGGTTTTTGTCCGCAGAACCAGCAGCTATTTCGAGCATCTGACGGCGCTCAACTCCGAACGCAAAAGCGCAGGAAAGCCCGAGATCATCGTCAGCGAAATTGATGAGAATCTCGAAGACGAAGACATTCTCGAAATGGTCAATGCGGGGCTCCTTCCATGGGCAGTCGTCGACCGGTTCGATGCGCTTATCTGGCAGGATGTGCTTGAGGACATCGTTGTCCATGATGACATAGCGATCTCGACCGGCGGAGACATCGCCTTCGGCATCAGGAAGGGCAGCCCGGAACTGAAAGAAATGCTCGCCGGTTTCGTCAAGCAGCACAAGATCGGGACAACCTTCGGAAACATCCTCAAGAAGCGCTATTACCAGAGCGACAAGATGGTAAGGCGCGCCTATGACGGTTCAGATCTGGCGCGCTTTCAGGCGCTGCGCCTCATCTTCGAGACCTATGGCGACGAGTACAATTTCGAGCCGCTGCTGCTGGCTGCCCAAGGCTATCAGGAATCGAAGCTGGACCAGAAGCAGCGTAGCCCGCGCGGCGCAGTCGGCATCATGCAACTGCTCCCTTCCACTGCGGCCGACAAGGCCGTCGGAGTGAAAGGCATCGACAAGAGCGCGGAACGCAATATCGAAGCCGGCGCAAAATATCTGCACCACCTGACTGACGTTTATGTCGGTTCGGAAGGCCTCGACCCGCTCAACCGGATGCTGCTCACCCTGGCGGCTTACAATGCCGGACCTGGCAACCTGAAGAAGTTTCGCAAGGCGGCGGAGGATATGGGCCTCAATCCCAATGTCTGGTTCGGCAACGTCGAAAACGGAGCAGCACGCATCGTCGGACGCGAAACGGTTCAATACGTCGGCAATATCTACAAATACTACATCGCCTACTCGATGTACGCAGAGCGACAGAAAAAACACGACGCGGCAAAAGAAGAAGCGCAAGGCGCCGCGAACAAGCAGGAGGCAAAGCCGTGAGATTTCAAATTGTCAGAAGCGGTCGCCTGTTGGCCGCAACGTTTTCCGTCTGCCTTGCAGGAACATTTCTTTGTCCGCCAGATGCATTCGCGCAGGACCAGCCCGCCCAACAGGTTGCGGACAGCGATAGCACTCCGCAGCCGCTCGACGCCGACGAGATGGAGGTCCTGGTTGCACGCATTGCGCTTTATCCCGACGAGCTTGTGGCTGTCATCTCGGCTGCATCTCTCTATCCCCTGCAGATTGTCGAGGCAGACCGCTATCTCGACGCCTATGCAAAGGACTCCAGCCTGAAGCCGAAGGATAGCTGGGATGGAAGCGTCATCTCACTCCTCAACTATCCTGAGATCGTCGGCATGATGAGCGAGGATCTCACTTGGACGCAGCAGCTTGCCGAGGCACTCGCCTATCAGCAAAAGGACGTGCTGATGGCGATACAGCAGTTGCGCGAGGAAGCAGTTGCTAAGGGGATCATCAAGACCGACGACAAGGTGAAGGTCGAGGTTTCGAACGACAACATCGTTATTCAGTCTTCCAATCCCGACACAGTATATGTGCCGCGCTATGAACCGGAGATGCTCTATGTCCCCGATTATGCGCCGGCACCGATCGCCTATTATCCCGACCCCTATCCGAACTACTGGCTACCCGGTGCGACCTTCTTCGCCGCGACGGTTACGGGAGCACTATGGGCAGGCGCGGTGGACTGGGACGATTGGGGTGTCTGGGGCGGTCCGTGGCGGGGCGACGTCGACGTCGATTTCGACTGCAACCATTGCCTGAACAATATCAACGGCAAGGTGAACTTCCGCGATGTCGACTGGAAGAACGTTGACCGCAGCAAGCTGAATATCGATCGGAACCAGTTTGCCAATATCGACAGGTCGAAGATCAAGGGCGAAATCAAGTCGAACAGGGGCAATTCAGTCAAGAACCGCGCAACTGACATAAAGGGCAAGATCGGCAACGGCGCGCCGGGTCGGGACCGGCCGGCGATATCGCAGGATATTCGCAAGAGCACGCTTGATGGTCTGAAGGGCAAGGGACCGAACCAGTCGTTGCAGCTTCCGGACCGGAGACCCGATCTCAAAAGACCTTCGGGTGACAAGCTTGCCGCAAGGCCCGATCTCGGAAAGCAGGCCGGTGGAAAGCTTGCATCCCGCCCAGCGACTGGTCAGGCGAGGCCAAATATCAAGAACCCGCCAAAGATCGATCGTCCGGTCGGTAAACCAAGGCCTGCCGCCAAGCTGGATTCGCGTCCTGCAAAGCCGACGGCGCTCGGAAACATGGATCGTGGCAAGGTGGCAAAGGTCCAATCCAATCGAGGGAAAAAATCCATTTCTCGCGGTGGTGGTGGAGGAAGACCTGCAGTGAAACGTCCTGCCGGACGTCGGCGCTAGTTTGAGGGCTGAACGATGAAAAAGCTGATTCATTTCACCATTGGAAGTCTTTTGGCGGCTACGATTGCCTTGCCAGGCGCGGCGACCGCCCAACAGGCGAGCGAAACGTCGGAGATTTCCGCCTATGCATCCGACAAGGATGCGCCTGCATTCGACACGGCCGAAGCAGCCGTCGATGCGTTGAAGGCTGCATTGGCAGCAAACGATCTCGAAAGCGTTTCGAACCTGCTTGGGCTCGACGGCGCAAAGCTGAAATCGAATGAAGACGTGAAACTCACATTCGAGCAAATCCGTGAAGGCGCGGCCAAGCGCGTTCAGGTCGTGGACGAAGCCGCCGATCGCAAAGTGCTTGAAATCGGCAACAAGCTTTGGCCCCTTCCCTTCCCTCTCGTGAAGGGCAGTGACGGAAAGTGGAGCTACGATACTTTCGCCGGTCTTCAGGAGGTCATCGACCGGCGGATCGGCGAGAACGAACTGCAGGCAATTGCGACCATGCGCGCCTATGTCGACGCACAGGAAAAATACGCGGAAGACGACCATGACGGCGATGGTGTGCTCGAGTTTGCGCAAAAGCTCATCAGCAGTGAGGGCATGACCGACGGGCTGTACTGGCCTTCCGATCAGGGCGATGGCGAGAGTCCTGCCGGTGCGGGCATAAGCGCTGACGAGCTCGATGATGCGAAAAAGGGCGAAGGCTATTTCGGATATCGCTTCAAGCCGCTCCTGGCGCAGGGCGACAATATTGCCGGCGGCCGATACGACTATGTCATCAATGGAAACATGATTGCAGGCTTTGCCTTGCTTGCATGGCCTGTGCGGTATGGCGAGACCGGCATCAATGTCTTCGCAGTGAATCAGCACGGCACGGTCTATGAAATCGATCTGGGGCCGGCGACGGACAAGATCGTGAAATATATCGACCGCTTCGATCCCGACGAAAGCTGGCAGGTCGTCAATGACTAAGGGCAAGCGATCGTTCAATACTTGCGCCGGAACAGCTGCTCGCGCACAAGTCACCTTTCTCGCGCTTTGCCTCGCGCTTCCGTGCACGGCCGGTTTGGCTTCCGCGGCGGATCTGACGATAGCGATGCCGAACTGGGCGTCTGGCCAGGCGAGCGCGAATATATTGAAGGTTGGCATCAAGCAGGAGCTTGGCCTTGATGCCGATGTCGTTGAGATGGGCACGCTGATTGCCTTTGCGGGGCTGGATTCGGGAAGCGTGGACGTTCATCCGGAAGTCTGGCTGCCGAACCTCGACAATCTCGTGGAGCGGTATGTGAAAGAGGCGCACACGGTTGCGCTGAGCCCGGTTTCGGTGCCGGCCTGGCAGGGCATCTGCGCCAATCGCGCAGCGTCCGACAAGGTCGGCATCAAGGACATTTCCGACCTGTCGGACGTAAAGAAGACGGCAGCGCTCGACACCAATGGCGACGGCAAGGGCGAGTTGTGGATCGGGGCTGAGACCTGGTCGTCGACGGCCATCGAGCGGGTGCGCGCCAACAGCTACGGCTATGCCAAGACGCTCGACCTTCTGGAGATGCCCGAAGATGTGGGCATGGCGGCGGTCGATGCGGCGGAGGCGGTGGATCGCCCGATCGTGTTTGCCTGCTATGCGCCCAATGCGGTGTTCAAGCTGCATGACATCGTGCGGCTCACCGAACCGGCCTATGATGCGTCGAAATGGAAGATCGTGCTGCCTTCGGAGGACCCGGCCTGGCTTTCGAAGTCGAACGCGCCGGTCGGCTGGGACGCGGCCAGCTACCGCATTGCCTATGCAAGCTCGCTCAAGGAGCGGCATCCCGACGTTGTGCGCTTTCTGGAGCATGTCGATTTCACGCCCGATGAAGCGATCGACATGAGCTATGCGCTGCAGGTGGAGCGACGGGCGCCGCTCGACTATGCGCAGCAATGGGTGAAGGAACATGGCGAACGTGTGAAGGGGTGGGCAAAGCAATGAGTGCGACCATGACGGACCGCCGCAAGCTGCTGACAGCGGGCGCATTGCTTCTTGGCGCATCGCTTTGCGCGGTGCTTCCCGTGCTGGCGGCCGAGACGCAGGTCTATGACCCCAAGACGCGCAAATGGACCGACTACAACAAGACCGAAGCCTACAAATACTGGCGCAAGAACAAGCAGGTGCCGCCGGCCTTCCAGCGGCAGGTGGTTCGCTTCCGCACCGCCGAGAAGCCCGGCACCATCATCATCGACGGCAACCAGCATTTTCTCTATCTGGTGCAGCCCGACCAGACGGCGATCCGCTACGGGATCGGTGTCGGGCGCGACGGCTTCGGCTGGGCGGGCATCGTGCGGGTCGGGCGCGTCGCGGAATGGCCGACATGGACGCCGCCCGCCGAGATGGTGGCGCGCGATCCGAAAGCCGCGAAATGGGCGAACGGACAGCCCGGCGGCCCCGACAACCCGCTCGGCGCGCGGGCGCTCTATCTCTACGAGGGCGACCAGGACACGATCTACCGCATCCATGGCACGCCGGAGCCATGGACGATGGGGCTCAACGTGTCGTCGGGCTGCATCCGCATGGTCAATGACGACATTATCGATCTGCACAGCCGCATCCAGGTGGGGGCCAAGGTGATCGTGCTGATGCAGGGGGCGGCCCTTTACAAGGGCGTGTGATGGGCAAGGCTCGGAGAGGGAACACAGCCATGCATGAGAGAAGCAAGCAGCCAGGCAACCGGACGGGCAAGGCGGCTTTTACCGGCCTTGTGGCGTTGACGCTCAGCGCCTGCCAGTCGACGTCGCCGACCCAGGACCAGATGTCGCGCACCACGCTGGAGACGGCGCCAGCCGACCTGCAACTGATGTGCGCCAATGCGGCAGCCGCGCAGTCCGGGACGGAAAGCTCGAAGGTGCTGCCGGTCTCCTCGCGCAAGATCGACGCCAACAACTTCATCGTCGACCTCAACGCCAACGGAAAGCCAATGAGCTGCACCGTCGACGCAACCGGAACAAACGTATCCGTCACACCAGCCTGATCTCTCAAGGCAGGTCTACAGGGGACTAGCAAGAATGCGCATAGGCGTCGGCCGTATCGCGGCAACCTTCATGTTACTGGCAGTTGCGTTCCTCGCGAATCCGGTCGGTGCTACGTTCGCCCAGAACACGGCCCCAGCCGGCACATCATCCAATGCCAAGATTGATCAACTCCTCAAGCTGCTCGACGACCCTGAAGTCAGAAGCTCTCTTGACGCTGCTCGCAGCGCGAAGCCGGCGGAGCCGCGAGCCAGTGTAGCGGGAGGAATCCTCGGTCTGGATGAGGCCTTGCGCAACCATCTCGCCGCTATGTACGCCGCCCTGAAGAGCTTGCCGGCGGCCATGGGAGCCGCTTTGCAGGTACTCGTGAACGGATCGGCGGCCGGAGATGCGAAACCGGTATTGCTGCTGCTTGCGGTTCTGTTACCAGCCATCGCCGCCGAATGGCTCGTTCGTCGCAGGATCGCCACACGTACCAGGGGCACAATGGATGCAGCCCTCGCAACAGACGATTTCGTGCATCAACTGTGGTCCAAGCTCGCGCCCCTTCTGGCGTTCGCCGTTGCGGCTTTCATCATGTTCCTGGCCGCAGGGTCATCTCCCTTGGCGCGTAAGATCGTTGGCGTGTACATCGCTGCTTTGATCGTCGGCAGATTTGTCTATGCAGTCTCAATGGCTCTGCTTGAACGGGCGACCCATGCCGAGGCGCCGCGCGCCGATGGGACGCCAGACGAAGCTACCCCCGCGCCGGATCGGGTGCTTTCATTCTGGACGCGCCGATTGGCCATAGTGGTCGGTTATTTCTTTGCCGCGACCGCCACACTCGAGTTGCTGCCGGCGATCGGCTTTTCCGAAGACGCACAGCAATTGTTGAGTTATATCGCGGGCATCGGATTGATGGCCCTCGCCATCGAGTGCATCTGGCGCATGCCCCGCGCGGCGACTGAGCGCTTCAGTTCCTATTCGGCCAAATGGCTGCTCACAATCTATCTCGTGCTGCTCTGGTGCGTTTGGGCGGCGGGCGCGAATGTCGCGTTCTGGATTGGTCTCTACATCATAATACTGCCGAGGCTGCTTTCAGTTGTGGGGACCGCATCGCGGTCATTCGTCAAGGAGCAGTCAGGAGAGGGAAAACCGACTCCGATACGCGACGCATTGATCGGTCGCGGAGCCAGGGCCCTGGTCATTCTGCTCGCAGTCGCATGGGTTGCATTCATATTGCGTATGAACCCCGGCACCCTTGCGACATCCAACGACGTGGTGAGCAGCATCACACGCAGCTTGCTGCGAGGCGTGCTTATCCTGGTCGCCGCGGACCTGATCTGGCAGATCATGAAGGCATATATCGATGCTCGCATTTCTACTGACTCGACAGTTGCGGGCGCGCCGTCCGCAAGTCGGCTGCGAACATTGCTTCCGATTTTCCGGAATGCGCTGGGAGTGCTGGTCATCACCATTGCCTGCCTGATGATACTTTCGGAATTCGGCGTGCAGATCGGACCGCTGATCGCCGGCGCCGGCATATTCGGCGTGGCGATCGGCTTCGGGTCGCAGACACTCGTGAAAGACATCGTCAGCGGCGTCTTCTACCTGATGGACGATGCGTTCCGCGTGGGCGAGTATATCCAGAGCGGAAGTTACAAGGGCACCGTCGAGGGGTTCAGCCTGCGTTCGGTACGCTTACGCCACCATCGTGGGCCGGTTTTCACGGTTCCCTTCGGAACGCTTGGTGCGGTGCAGAACATGAGCCGTGACTGGGTGATCGACAAGTTCATCGTCAGGTTCCCGTTCGACACAAACATAAAACTGGTCAAGAAGCTCACCAAAAACATCGGCGCGGAACTGGAGGCAGATCCCGAATTGGCTCCGATCATCCTTCAGACCGTGAAAATGAAGGGTGTGGAACAGATCGGCGATTATGGCATCGACATCAGCTTCGCGTTCATGACCAAGCCCGGATACCAGACGAGCGTGCGGCGCAGAGCCTACAGCATGATGACCGACTTGTTCGGCGCAAACGGCATCGAATTCGCGCGGCCGAGCGTCCATGTCGGGAGCGAGGACAGTCCCGCCGCCGCAGGTGCCGCGAGCGCCGTCATTGCGATACAAAAGGCTGCCGAACAGGCGAAAGCGTAGGATCGGGCGCACGCACATTCCGGTTACCGCACTGCGGGTCGCGGCGGATTCCAGCCGTAATATTCCTGTCATGCAGCGGTCTTACAGGGTCATAATTGTGGTCGGGAGCGTGCGGTTCCCTGCGCCCGCTTCGCCCCCGGGCCGGTTGGCCCCCCTGTCGAAATGCCCGATATGCCCTCACCTGTTCAGCCAATCCAGACTTGCGCCATTTCAGTGCAGGAACTGGATCAGTTCTACGGTGAAACGCAGATATTGCGCGGCATCGACCTGCGGCTTCAGCGAGGCAGGACGCTCGCGCTGCTCGGGCCGTCGGGATGCGGCAAGACCACGCTGCTGCGGTTGATCGCAGGACTTCTGACACCCAGTCGCGGCATCGTTTCGATCGACAATAAGGTCATGGCGGATGCCTCGAACGGCACATTCGTCGCCCCGGAGCGGCGTGGGCTGGGCATGGTTTTCCAGGATTACGCGCTGTGGCCGCATATGAGCGTCGCGGAGAACGTCGGCTTTCCGCTGGAGATGCGCGCCGTGTCCCGGGCGGATCGTCAACGTCGCGTCGAGGCTGCTCTTGCACGAGTTAGCCTCGCGGGCTTTGGAGCGCGACGCCCCGGCGACCTTTCCGGCGGGCAGCAGCAAAGGGTGGCGATTGCGCGCGCAATCGTGGCGGAGCCTCGCATCGTGCTGTTCGACGAACCGCTCTCCAACCTGGACCGGGAGCTGCGCGAATCGCTGGTAGGCGAGATTGCACGGCTTGTCTCCAGCCTTGGCCTCACCGCGGTATATGTGACCCACGACCATAGCGAGGCCTTCACGCTCGCGGATGAAGTGGCCATCATGCAGGGCGGCGAAATCGTCCAGCTTGCGGCGCCCGAGACGCTGGTCGAGCATCCCGCCTCCCTTGCCGTAGCCGAATTTCTCAAGCTCGGAACAACCGCGTCGGCCATCAAGCAGGATGGGCGGTGGCGGCTTGCGGGCACGGAGGTGGTTCTCCCCGACCCTGCCGGTTCGACGCCGGCCGGCAAGGCAAAGGTGCTGTTCGGGCGCAACGCGCTGCAAGCGACGGAGCCCGGCACGGGTACGGTGGACGGGACGGTCATCGAGTCGCGCTTTCGCGGCGACGGCTATGCGCTTCAGGTCAGTCTGGACACAGGCGGGACGCTGACCTTGCCGGTGACGAGCGACAGGCGCAGCCGTCCGGGCGACAGGATCGGGATCGCCATCGAATCCCGCAATCTTCGCTGGTTTGCAGCGGAGCAATTCCCACAACAAGGATACCAACCATGTTGAAAATGACACTTGCAGCAGCGGCGCTATCCGCCGGCACTTTTCTTGCCACGGCAGCTTTTGCCGACGTTACTGTCTACACGGCTGGCCCCAAGAGCCTGATCGATGACCTTTCGAAAGGGTTTACCGAGGAAACCGGGATCGCGGTCAATGTCTTTCAGGCGACGACCGGAAAAGTCATGGCCCGCATCGAGGCAGAGGCATCGAACCCGGTGGTCGACGTGGTGATCTCGGCTTCCTGGGACACGGCGAACGATTTCGCCGAGCGCGGCTGGCTTGTTGCCTACACCAGCCCGAACGCCGAGAAAGTTCCGGACTTTCTCAAGTCGGATACGGCTGTGGCACAGGCCGTTTCCGGCCTTGGCATCGTCTGGAACACCAAGAGCGGAACGCCGAAGCCGACCGACTGGGCCGATCTCGCTGCGCCTGCCTACAAGGATCTTGTCAACATTCCGGATCCCGCTCAATCGGGTTCTTCCTTCGAACTGACCGCCGCCCTTGCCGGTGAGGACGACTGGAAGCTGTTCAAGGCGTTGAAGGCCAATGGAGCGATCATCGCCGGAGCCAATGCCGACGCACTCAATCCGGTCCTGCAAGGAGCCAAGGCAGCAGTGTTTGGCGCCGTCGACTACATTGCCCTCTCGGCTAAGGAAAAGGGCGAAAACATTGACGTGATTTTCCCAACCTCGGGAACCGTTGTCGCTCCGCGCCCGATCATGATCATGCAATGGTCGAAGAACCAGGACGATGCAAAGAAGTTCGTGGACTACATGCTCTCGGAGAAAGGCCAGAAGGCTGTCGCAGACCAGATGTTGATGCCTGCGCGCACGGATATTCCGGCGAATCGTCCGCTCATTGGCGATCTCAAACTGCTGCAATACGATTCAAAGGACATCTACGGTAAGCGTAAGGAAACGCTGACGGAGGCAGCCGACATCTTCAAGTAAGGTCGGCGCAATGGTGAAGGTTTTCGGCGGCACCTCGCTGGCAGTCGGCATCGCGCTACCGGGATTGCTGCTGATCGTCGCCGTGCCCTTTGCTTTCATTGTTCTCCAGGCGGTCTTTCCATCGCTCGGAGCCGGGTCTTTCGAAGCGCCGTTTGCACATTTCATCGATGTGCTGAGCAATCCCGCGCTCATCCGAATGACGTTCAACACGGTCTTCCTCGGCGTTTCGGTCGTCGTGGTCGCCTCCCTGCTTGCCGTGCCGCTCGGGATATTTCGAGCTCTGTTCCGCGTACCACTTGCGCCCCTTTGGGACGCGCTGATGCTCGTGCCTTTCATGATACCACCCTATATCGCAACGCTCGGATGGATCATGACGCTGCAGCCGCGCGGCTATCTCGAACAATTGACCGGTTTCAATCTTGCACCGTTCCTGTTCTCCGTTGGCGGCATGACATTCATCATGGCGCTCGCCACCTTTCCGGTCGTGTATTTTGCCGTGTCCCGCACGGTCGAGGCCATCGGCACCCGCTATTCCGACGTGGGCCGTGTTTTCGGCGCGTCGCCGCTGCGTGCGTTCTGGCGCATAACCTTGCCGCTGGCGATGCCGGGACTTGCCGCCAGCCTGCTGCTGGTCTTTGCCATGGCGATCGAAGAATACGGAACACCCGCCGCGCTTGGCCGGCGCGCCGGATTTGAGGTTCTGGTCAGCGGCATCGACCTGCGCGTGTCCGACTGGCCAATCGACCTGCCGGGAGCGGCCACCATTTCCCTCGTGCTCGTCTTTCTCTCGTTCCTGGCCTTCATGCTGCAACGAAGGGTGCTTGCGGATCGTTCTTTTGAAACGACCGGCGGCAAGCCCCAGAACAGGGATAAGAAAGCGCTCGGGGCACTCACCATTCCCGTGATGGCACTCTTTTCTGTCGTGGCTTTTCTGGCGACCGGCGTGCCGCTTCTGGCCGTGCTGACCACCGCATCGTTGAAAACCATTTCCGGCGGCCTCGTGCTATCCAATCTGGGATTGCAGAATTTCTCCGCCATCCTGTTTTCCAACGCCGCCGACGGATTGCGCGCGCTCGGTCTCAGCCTTTCGCTGGGCGTGGCCACTGCGCTTGTCGCGGGCGCAATCGGCGGTCTATCCGCCTATGTGGTGGTCAAGACACGGACTCCCGGTCGACAAGTGGTCGACGCATTGACCGTCTTGCCCAACGCATTGCCCGGCATCGTCGTCGCGGTCGGATTGATCCTTGCATGGAACCAGCCGATCCTGCCTGTCTCGCCCTACAATACGTCGCTGATCCTGCTGCTCGCCTATTGCTGCATATTGTTGCCGCATCCGGTGCGCTACACGCAGGCCGCCCTTCTGCAGATCGGCGACAATCTGGAAGCAGCCGCGCGCGTTTCCGGCGCGTCGAGCTTGAAGACCTTGCAGCGCATCGTCCTACCCCTCATCATGCCCAGCCTGATCTCGGCTATGCTGCTGGTTTTCGCGGTCGCCTCGCGCGAGCTGGTTGCGTCGATCCTCGTGGCCCCAATCGGGGTCCAGACCGTGGCCACCTTCATCTGGCGCCAATTCGAGCAGGGCTCGATCAGTCTCGGAATGGCAATGGCTTTCATCGCCATTCTGATAACCACCCTGCTGCCGCTCCTGGCTCTGGGCTGGATGCGGCGCGAAGGGCCGATACACCACTGAAACGGCATCGACGGTTCTGCCCGCGAGGGCTTATGGCGTTACGATGTTGAACCAGTATTCAAAACTGTCGAACAGCCCGAGAAACTGTGGGAAGGCATCGCTGCTGCCATCCACCTTGATTTCTCCCGACTGAACCTTCTGTTCTATGGTCGCCGCGCCAAGCTGAACGTCGTCAAGCGCAGCCTTCGTCAGCGTCGCCGTGGCGTCGGGATCGCTCACCTGCTTTTCGGTGTAGTTCAAGACCGAGTTCTCGACCGACACCGTATAGTTCTTGCCGATGTCGGTGAAATTGATGTTGAGCGTGAGCTTCTTTCCTTCGGCCTTCTCGGCGTTCAGTCGAACACCCAGGTAGTCGAACAGCATTTCGGGTGACATCGCCCGGATTGTGTCCGCGCTGGCGCTGCTTGGCGCAGCAATCTTCGGGACCCCGTTTCGCAGCTCGTAGGCGCCTTGAAGGTAAATCGAGCGCCAGGGACCGGATTCGGCCTGGTACCCCAATTGCTCATAGGTTCTCGCAAGCAGGTCTTTGCCCGCGACGCTATCCGGATTTGCAAAGACCACATGCTTGAGAGCGGTGGCTACCCAGCGATATTCACCCTTGTCGAAATCGGCCTGCGCATTTTTCAGGATTGCTTCTTCGCCACCCATGTAAGCCACATACTTCTTTGCCGCGTCGACCGGAGGCAGGATGTCGAGGTCCGAGGGATTGGCGTCATACCAGCCCATGTAGCGCTGATAAACGGCTCGTGCATTGTGGCGCAGCGACCCGTAGTAGCCGCGGCCGGTCCACTGATTCTCAAGGCTTTGCGGCAGCTTGATCATCTCCGCGATCTCCTCGCCATTATATCCCTTGTTCAGGAGATTGACGGAGCGGTCGTGGATGAACTTGTACAGGTCGCGCTGTTTCTTCAGATAGTCGTCGATGTTGTCATTACCCCACTTCGGCGCGTGGTGGCTCTGGAATTTTACCTCGATCTTGTCGCCGTACAGTTCGATGGTTTCATTGATGTACTTCGCCCAGCTCAGCGCATCGCGCACCTGCGCGCCGCGAAGCGTCAGAATATTGTGCATCGTGTTTGTGGTGTTTTCGGCCATCCACATCGCCTTGAATTTTGGCAGGTAGATGTTCATTTCCGCAGGTGCCTCGGTGCCGGGCGTCATCTGGAACACCATTTCCACGCCATCGATCGTGAGGACCTCGCCGGTCTTGCTGATCGAATCGGTTGGCTCAATCAGCGTGATGGTGCCAAGCGGATTGGTGAGGCCGAGGCCAGCCCCGACACTGCCTTCGGCGTTGCGCGGCAGAAACGCGCCATACATGAAGGTGGCGCGGCGGCTCATGGCGTTGCCGGCGATGACCCCTTCGCTGACCGCATGCTCCATGAAGCCCTCAGGCGCAATGATGCGTACCTTGCCCGCTTTGACATCGTCTTCGCTGACGACGCCCTTAACACCGCTATAGTGGTCGACATGCGAGTGGCTGTAGATGATCCCGATCACCGGAAGCTTGCCAAACTGTTCACTGACCAGATCATACGCCGCCTTCGCGGTCTCAATGGAACTGCCCACATCGAAGACGATCCAACCCGTGTCGCCTCTTATGAAGGTAATATTGGACAGGTCATAGCCACGGACCTGGTAGATTCCTTCGGTGACTTCATAGAGGCCGTACTGGACGTTGAGCTGGGCGTTGCGCCAGAGACTGGGATTGACCGTATCCGGTGCCGGATTCTCGATCGAGATGAAGGACCTGTAGCTTTCGAGGTCCCAGACAACATCGCCATTTTCCTTCCTGATGATCAGGGTGTCCGGCTTTCTCAAAAGCCCGCGTTGGGCGTCCTCGAAATCCTGCCGGTCATTGAATGGAAGCGCTTCAAGCACAGCCTTGTTGGCGGCCCTGGTCGTATCCGTCGCGGGTTCCGCAAATGACGCGCCGCCAATGATGCTGAAGCTGAGAGCAAGCAGACCAATCTTCAGCGAGTATGTTGAATTCTTACGAGTTTTCGCCAAGTCCCGTGCCGAATTCGATAGGCTGGCGATGTTGTCTTCCAAAGGCATGCGAAGTCCTCTCCTGTCGCGCTGAGCTTGCCGCGGCACGATACGCAGTTAGAAGGGAGGGATTGTTCCAATCGGGATAAACCGTCGAAAAAAGTGGTGCTAGAAGGTCTTGATGGAGCAGACCTTGGTCAAACGAGCCAAAGCGGAGAGCATCCTGCGGGAAAGCGGATGGCTCTCACAACAGCCCCCTGCCTTTCAGGACGAAGTCCTGCGCCGTTCGATCCTGCTGCATTTTCCCGCGGGCGAAGTGATCTATCGCTTCGGCGATGATCTCGGAGGCATATTTGGTCTCGTCGACGGCGTTCTGACGGTCAACACCGCTCCCCCGGATCACACGCCGCAATTGATCCATGTCGGCGCGCCCGGAGCATGGACAGGCGAAGGCTGCTTCCTGACGCGACAGCCACGACGTCTGGAACTTCGTGCACTGGTGGAAACCTGGATGATGCATGTGCCGCTCGACCAGATGGACCAGATGGCAGCCGCCGATCCCTCCGTGGTGCGCAATTTCAGCCATATATTGATGGCAAGCGTCGAAGTCCTCATCAGGATTGTCCACGATCTCCAGATTCCCGACGCGGCAAGGCGTATCGCATCGGTTTTGAACCGCGCGGCCTGGATCGGCCAAAGGCCAATCCGCCTGACGCAAAGTGAAATCGGGCTCATGGCAAATGCGTCCCGCAAACAGGTCAACGCGACACTGTCCAGGTTCGCACGCATAGGGTGGGTCAAGACCGACTACAGGTCGATCACAATTCTCGACGTCGAAGCCGTTCGCCAGTTTGCCGTGGGAGATGATTGACCTTTCCGCCAGATTGGTGCGGTACCAACTCTATTTTGCCAGGGCGCTCCCATTGCCCTCCAGATGCGCAATCATGGACCTTGCGTCCGTCGGAAATGTCCGTATCGCCAGAAGACAGCCGAAAGCCGTCAAGAGCAACGCAATCGGAACAATCGCCATCGCCTGATGAAGCCCGATAGCTCTGAACTCATCGAGCATTTGCATTCCGCCGGCGCCCATCATCGCCTGAGTTGCATAGTGATCGGAAAGCAATCCGACGAACAATGGACCGAAGGCTCCCCCGACCAGATTTATCGCAGCGGCGAATATCGCCATAGCCGTACCGCGCAGCTTCGGCTCCACAACATCGTGCATCGCCGGATAGACGCAGACGTAGAACGCATATTGCATCAACCAGCCAAAGCCGAAGACCGCCACGAACAAAGCCGGCCTTTCAGGACCGATCCCGAATGCGGACCAGGTCGCGCCTGCCGCCACGACAAGGCATATGCCGCCCATGGTCAGCCGTCCGGTTTGCGAGCGTTCATGCACATAATCGGCGACCCATCCCCCAAGTGTGAGGCCAATCAACCCGGTGAGACCGACGATGGCGCCGGTGGAAACCGCTGCCAGTTCCAGCGTCAGTCCGAAGAATCGCTGCATCAACGGCACCAGGAAACTGTTGGCCGCATAACTGGCGAAATTGCTGGCAATGCCCGCAAGCAGGATCCAGCGCATGGATCGGATCATGAGCACGGACCGAATCGGTCGGATTACGGGTTCCGGGCGCGGCTTTACGATCTCCGAAGCACCTCGCACGGGCTCGCGGATAGCAAATGCAAATGAGGCAAGGAGCAACCCCGGCACTATGGCAACAAGGAAGGGTGCGCGCCACGATCCGAAAGCAGACACAATCGCGCCAACGGAAAAGAATGCCAGAAGGAGGCCGCATGGCAACCCGAGCATGAAGATGCCCATCGCGCGCGACCTTCTGTTTGCGGGAAACAGATCACCGATCAGAGAAGTCGCAGCCGGAAGGTAGCTCGCTTCGCCAATGCCGACGCCGATTCTCGTGGTGAGGAAAGACCAGAAACTCCAGGCGGTCGCCGAAAGGCCGGTGAAAGCACTCCAGGCGATGAGCCCGAATCCGACGATTGACTTTCGTGTCCGGGTATCCGCTAGGCGACCAAGCGGAATGCAGAAAACCGCGAATGCCAACGTGAAGGTGGACGCCACGAACCCAAGTTGCAGGTCGCTCAACGACCATTCCAGCCGGATCGGCTCCATAATGATCGCGGGAATGGCCCGGTCGAAAAAATTAAGCAGGTTTGCCAGAAACAGGATGGCAAGCACTCTCCAGGCGTTCGACACAACGCGGTCCCCCATGCGATTACCATATACGGTTCAGCGCGGTTGTCGATATTTCGGGCAGCCGCACTCGAAGGAGCACGACTGCCGATCGCATCATTGCCAGACAAGCTCCGATACAATATCCGGATCGACCTTGTACTTCGATGCCTGCTCGCACGCCCCGGCGGGATCGTCCGACATGGCGTTCAATTCCCCGCCGACCAAGACGCCGAAGATCACGAGAATATGCTTGTCGTGATAGGCCTTCTGGTTATCGTCCATATTTGCCGCTTCGACCGGCGCCAAAGCTTCGAAGGCTTTGCTGAACTTGGCCTCGTCAATTGTGAAGCCCTCGCACACATCCGCAATTGCCGATTGATAGGCAATCAGTTGCAGCTTCGTTGTCTGTTGGGGTGTGAGCGCACCTTCCAACAAGGCAATAGCATGTTCTCTGACGAAACTGGTTTTCGGTGATGCCTCGGCAGCCACAGATGCGCCCGTGGACAATGCGGAAGCCAACGCCAGCCAAACTAGATTTCTAATCATTGTCGTCTCCCCGCGCGCGCTTAAAATATACGGTTTGTCCAAACCGGGTTGAAATGGCCATTGTTGTTGTAGCATGCCCATTGAGCGGGATAGCACACCACCCCTGTGGCGGGACTGAAAGGCGCTCTCGGCGCGCGATAGGCGGGTGGGGGAGGCGGTGGAGGAGGAGCATACTGATACTCGTATCGATGCTGGTTGGAGATGGCGGCCGCGGCGGCCCCTCCAAGCAGTGCGCCACCGATCAAAGCAGCAGTGTCGCCCGAGTTCCAGCTATGGGCGGAAGCAGGCAAGGAGCAGGACAGAGCAGAAAGCATTGCCAATGGCGCAAGGACAGCCTTTGACATGTTCGTATTCCCTGGAAAGAGGAAGTTCTGGCACCCGGGCGAGATGCCCGCGCGCGGTGAAATGCGATCAGACGGTACAGCATGCGGCGGCGCAAGGAAAAGGCATTCAATCGGGGCCAAGCAAATCACGCGTCTTCCCCGGTGGAGCAAGCGGGCGTATCAACTGCACGTATCGTGCGAGGCTTATGCGGCTCAATTACAAACCGTTCGAAGATCACGACAAAAGCCGCTTCCCTTTCGTGCGCCAGCGGCCCGCGCACGTTTCCTGCATTCATCAATGGTCTCGGTTCTACATATGCGGTCGCCGGCACTGGCCTCGACACTGCTGGAACGAGTGGTCACGCTTGATCGCACGGTCGGCTTCGAGGTGGTTTTTTCACTCGCCACTTGCGGTGTTCTCTTGCTCGGCTGCGTCGTCTCCCTTGGGCAGACACGCTCCTCATGCCGACCGAGTTCCCTGAGCGCAAAGGTGGTCGGCGTGTCGGTTGGCAAATTCAGTCCGACTTGCTCGGAAAACAGGCCTAGTGCTCGTTGGCTCCGG
Organism: Rhizobiaceae bacterium; assembly: GCA_023953835.1. Lineage (NCBI taxonomy): Bacteria > Pseudomonadati > Pseudomonadota > Alphaproteobacteria > Hyphomicrobiales > Rhizobiaceae > Rhizobiaceae bacterium. The sequence continues at coordinate 762,159 of JAMLJB010000001.1, forward strand.
TTTCCCCAGATCCCGTCAGCCTGACCTACTTCGCAGCCAACTCGTGCAAGTTCCAGTTGGATTTGCCTCGCAAGAGAGGCGACAGCGCTTGCGTCGCCCTGCGGACTTTCGTTGCTATCCAACTGCTCAATTTTCAGCCGCGCTATTCTTACAAACGCCCCGTCAGGATATGTTGCGATATAGCTTTCCAGCGCCTTTCGATCCCGAGTGTCCTTCACAGAACTCCAGTATTCAATTTCGGTGGCCTGAGGATCGGGTTGGCCGTCTGACCGGCTCGGAGCCAGATAGATTTCCTTGCCTGGCAACGAACCATATGTGAAGGGCTCCTGCTTCCCTCCAGTCGCAACCATCACGCTGTCCCGGACCTTGCGGAAAACAAACTGAATGTCCAGATTGCGTTCCTCCAGATGTTCAAGAAGTCCCGCCGTATAGGGACTGTTTCGACCCGCCCCGTCATAGGCAACCGTCCCCTCTTTTGCTGCATAGCCGACCAAAGTACCCGTTATCGGCTCGATCTTGGCCAACCCTCTGCCCACGGAGCGGGTCGCACTCGTGCGCTTCATGCTTACCAGGAAAGGATTGTCCCGACATGCATCCAGAAGCACAATACGAACGCCCGAAACGCCCGACAACGCGTTCATTATCAGGCTTACGGGGATCGCTTCAAACTCCACATCGGAATCCGCAGCCAGCCGAGCATCGGAAGGGATCAAGAAATTCTCATTGTTCACCTCCACCCCATGCCCCGCAAAGAAAAAAAGGCCTATTTCTGCGCCCCCGGCTTCCCTTCCAAATTCCTGGAGAGTCCTTCTAAAGTCTTCGTAGTTCAAATTCTCCTTCAATGTCACTTTGAAGCCAATGCGTTCCAGTGAATTGCGAATATCACCGGCGTCATTCCTTGGGTTCGGTAGTGTCTGCAAGCTTCCGTATTCGGAATTTCCGATTACCAAAGCGACGCGCTCACCCGAAAAAGATTCGAGGGTCAGCAGTCCCAGAAAAATGGCCGCCATCAATAGTGCGGTAGAGATTGCCTCTGGTCTCCACATGGCCGCCTCCCCTTGACAATATTACGCGTTTTGGAAGGGGTGTCGAGGTTTGCCTCTGAAGAGGAAACCACCGTAACCTCTATTTGATCGTTACGGGGAACAGAAGGACTTCGAGGATGCACGATGAGTGCCTGCCTGACCTTGCGCTCTTCACCTGTTCAGCCGCATTTTCGGTTTACGGCCGCGATCCATCAATATTCACTGCGGCTTGTTGCCCTTGAGGCATTTTCGTCGCCCGACGAGGGGATGATTTTCGGTGCGGGTATTAGAAAGGCTACCATATCCCGGACTGCGAGAGCTTGCCGTCTTGTTTGGCGGCTTGCTTGTATTTGCAGTTTCCGGACCTGTTGCCACGCCTTTGGACAATATTGTTCGCGACGCGATGATGGTGTCCATATCGCCCTTTTCGAATCCGCCTCAGAATATTGTGATCGTGTCGATCTCAGAGAATACTCTCTCGAGGTTTCCCTATCGATCGCCAATTGACCGAGCCTTTCTGGCCGAGATCATCAAGAAGATCGACAACGCATCCCCCAGAGCTATCGGCTTAGATCTGTTGTTTGACCAGCCAACCGAACCTGAAAAGGACCTTGGACTGGAAGTAGCTATCGAAGCAGCGCGCAATCCAATCGTCCTTGCCACTGCTTCACAAATGGAGGGTCTCACAGAACGGCAAGTTGCATATCTCAACGAGTTCGCACCCCAAGCGATACGCGGGCTTGCAGTGCTATCCCATGACAGGATCGATGGAGTTGTTCGACGAACTTTCCTGGGACGCGCAGACGCAAATGGCTGGATGCCAAGCTTCGCCGCAGCAATTGCGCTCAAAGACGAGACCGAAGTTCTGCCTATCGGAACAGAGCAAGTCTACTACAGGAACGGTCAGGCGACGCTTTACCAGTTCCCTGTCTATCCGGCAGAAACAATTCCGATGGTCCCGGATGAATGGTTCAACGACAAATATGTTTTGATCGGCGCGATACTGCCGCACGAAGATCTCCACCCGACACCCTTCGCGAACTTTGGAGATGCTGGTGAAGGCGCATTGCCGGGCGTCGCAATCCATGCCCACTCGCTCGCCAGCATTCTCGCCCATGACGCCGTTGTCACGCCCGCCTGGCCTGTTCGAACTGTACCCTATGTCGTGCTGACCCTGCTATGCCTCTGGATCTCCTGGGCACCTCTTCCCGTATTGCTGAAGCCCGCGTGTGTTGCCGCTGCCGTCGCCATGATCTTTGTCATCGCAGCAATCGCTTTTTCGCAGTTTGGAGTATTGCTCCCGGTTGTTTCGCCAATTCTGACTATTGTCGTTCTTTCGTCACTCGTTTCGATCTTTGCCTGGCGAAGAGATAGTCGAGATCGCGAATTCGTACATGAAGCCTTTTCGAGATATGTCAGTCCGGCCATCGTCTCGGAGATCGTCAAAAACCCGACAAAGCTAAAACTCGGCGGCGAACGACGACATATCACTTCCATATTTACCGACGTTGAAGGGTTCACGTCCTCAAGCGAATCGACTTCGCCAGAAAATCTCGCAGCAATGTTAAATGAATATCTCGAACAAGTTTGCGAACTGTTCGTCGTTCACGGCGCGACTATAGACAAAGTGGTCGGCGATGCAGTGATAGGATTCTTTGGAGCGCCCGCCGAGCAAAATGACCAGGCAGAACGTGCGCTGCACCTCACTCTCGCCATTTGTAGACTGAGCGCACGCATATCAAGAGCCAAAGCCGAGGGTGGTTGGTCTTTCGGCAGAACCCGCATCGGTGTCCATAGCGGACCGGCGATTGTAGGTAACTTTGGCGGGAGCCGTTTTTTCAACTACTCCGCAATAGGAGATACCGTAAATATTGCGTCACGCCTTGAATCAGCGAACAAGTATTTCCAGACCACAAACTGTGTCAGCCGTGCAGTCATGGAAAACACTACCGGCTTTCTATTTCGCCCCATCGGTCATATTCAATTGCGCGGAAAACGAAGGCCCATTGACGCATTTGAAGTGGCAGGTAGAGATGAGTTTCATCAAAACATGTTCGCTGAGTATGAGTCAGCTTTTAATTTGCTAATTTCTAACGCCCCAGATGCACAAAATGCTTTCGCAACGATTTCTGAGAAATACCCTCTGGATGGGCTCATTGCATTTTACAAATCTCGACTTCAAGATGGAAACATGAGCACAGACATTTACCTCGGTCGTTAAGCGGATCAGGTGACATGCGATCAATATCAGTGATCCATTGCTCGACATATCTTCTCGCAGCCTCAGCCGCTGCGTCGTCCAACACTACAGCCATTGCCGCCGAAAACTATGTCGTCATTGCCATCAGCCGCAACTCAGAAGAGCTTTCGCTAGGAACGCGTTTTATTGCGAATGACAGGATCGTCGTTCCTGCAAACGTGACGGTGACTCTGCTCGGTGAGGATGGAAGCATTGAGCGGCTTGTTGGACCTTCGGCATACATCATTACCAAGGAAGAGCTTCCGTCAGGTCAATCAGGCGCCTCGCGTGCGGAATACCAGAGCAAGCTCGCCGCGATCGGGGACTTCCTGTCCGGTGAAGGTCGAAGGATCGAGAGCGTGGGCGGAACAAGAAGCGGAAATCAAAGTCCCGGACCTTCATACAACCCCGACCCGTGGGTCATTCCAATTGAGACTACAGACCATGGATGCGTTCGCGATGGGAGAATCGTGCTTTGGCGTCGTGACGCAAAAGAGTCATTGAGCCTTGCTGTTCGTTTCGGAGACGAACTTCATGACAAACTGGTCTGGGATGAAAATCACGAAACGTTCGACGCTTCGGGATATGTCCCTGACAATGTGGATTCCGTCAGGATTGAACTCGACCATGATACGCTGAGGACCATCTCGCTGACCCAATTGCCCGCTGGTGCTGAAGAAGGCCCTCTGGACGTTGCATCGTGGATGGCCAGGTCGGGCTGCAACGAACAGGCATTCGCATTCATACGCCAACTCGCCGGGCGCTAGAGCCAGAACCAGCTTTCAGATTTGCGGAACGAGAGGTTCCAGCAAAATAAAATACAAGGCGCCGATGGCAAGCAATGTCAGGGTTCCGAGCCGGGTCTTCATCGACAGCAGGAAGATCATCAAAGCGACCAGCCACGATGCAAGCCGGTCGGGGGAAGCTTGCAGCAGGATTGCGGAACTCGACATCACCAATCCAGCCGCAATCGGGGCAAGGCCAAGCGCAACGGCCTGCTGCCAGACCGCCGGCGGGCGGGAGTGCCACAGACGCGCAAGGACGAGGATCAACAGAGAGGACGGCAGGAAGATCGCGATCGATGCCACCACTGCACCGGCGAAACCGGCGACATGCCAGCCTATCAGCGTGACGATCAGGGTTCCGGGGCCGGGAGACGCGCGGGAAATACCGAAAATGTTGATAAAGCCGTCCGGCGTGAACCAGCCGTTCTGAACGACCACGCTCTGGATGTCGCCGATGATGCTGATGCCGCCGCCGATGGTCATGAGCGACATTGGTGCGAAGGCGAGCAGCAGACGCAGGAGAATGTTGTCATTGTCCACGACTGGCACTCCAGTAGCAGAGCGCGATGCTTATCGGGGCGAGGACGGCCACGGTCACGATGGTCGGCACGTTCAGGTAGGCTGCGGCCAAGGTGGCGACAAAGACGGTCAAAGGCAGAAGCGATTTCGACACCGCGCGGCGAATGGTTCGAAAGCTCAGATTGAAGGATACGCCCAGCGCCGCCGCGCTCAGTCCTGAAAGCGCCAATCCGACAAGCGGCCATTCCGTGGCACTGTGCAGGACCTCGCTGGCGAGAACAATTATGATGGCGCCGGGGAGGATTACGCCCAGGCAAGCGACTGCAGCTCCGATCCCGTAGCGCAGCTTATACCCCATCCAGATCGATATATTGACGACATTGACGCCCGGAAGGGCCTGCGAGATGGCGAGTCCGTCGATGAAATCGGCTTCGCTGATCCAGCGCCGCGTGGTCACGAATTCCCGCATCATGAGAGCGCTGACGCCGCCACCGAAGCTGGACATGCTGATCTTTGCGCAGGCCCAGAATATGCCGGCCAGAGAAGGAGGTCTTGCTTCTGTGTCCATTCGCCGGACCGCCCTCCTGTGCGCTCAAGCCAGACTATTGACCATGGAAGCCAAGGCTGGCCAGACCTCATCAGCGCCACGCACCGTCATGGAAACAGCTACATAGAAAATGATGGCCAGCCCCGCATAGGCGATCCAGCTCCACCGGTTGAGGAGGCCTGCGATGAAAGAGGCTGCAACGCCCATCAGCACGATGGAGATGACAAGCCCCGCGACAAGAACCGTCATGTTTTCGCCAGCCGCTCCAACCACAGCCAAAACATTGTCAAGTGACATCGAAATATCTGCGACGACGATCTGCGTGACAGCTTGCAGCATCGTCTTGCCGTTCGCATGGCCGTCCCCCTGCGTGTGGTTGCCAGAAGGCGCGTCCGCCGACCGCAATTCCGACCACATTTTCCAGGTGACCCAGAGCAGGAGAAGGCCCCCTGCCAGCAGCACCCCGAAAACATGCATGAGTTGTCCCGCCAGGACCGCAAAAAGGACGCGCAGTACCGTGGCGGCGAGAATCCCGAACAGGATTGCCCTCCCACGCAGATCAACCGGCAATCCGGCTGCCGCAAGGCCTATGACAAGCGCGTTGTCGCCCGAAAGCGCAACATTGATGGCGATAACCTCGGCAAGGCCCAGTAGCGAATCCAATGTCAGCTCCATTCCCCCGGCAACATCAGCTTCGCCATGAGCAACCGTCGCCGAACTTGCCTTGGGCAGATTCCATTATGTGAGTCGTCGCCGGGCGGCGTATCCCTACAAAGGATATGGACGGCCAACAAGGCTGGCCGTCCATTTTCCATTGCAGGTTTCGTCACTTGACTTCGAGAGCGCTCTTGCCCGCGACGAGCCTCGAAAGGATCATCGCCGCCAGACTGAGAACCACGATCAGGAGGGCCATCGCCGCCGCAAGCTCCACCGTGCCCTGCTCCAGATATTCGAGGACCTTGGTCGACATGACCTCGGTGGCAGGCTGTGTCAGGATTGCCGACATGGACAATTCGCGAAGGCTCAGGGCAAACACAAGCAGCCCGGCCGCCAAACCGCTCACTTTCAGCAGCGGCAAGGTGACATGACCCAGCGTGCGCAGCCACCCTGCCCCGCACACCCGCGCTGCCTCTTCGAGGTCGGGCGTTATCTGTTTGAGGGCCGTGCGGAAAAGCACGAAGGAGATCGGCAGGTTCTTCGAGACATACGCAATCAGCAGGATCGAGAAAGTTCCGTAGAGCCAGTTGAGATAGCCGAGCATGATGCCGACCGCCAGCGCGATGGCCGGAAAGCCGTAGGCGGTCAGGATGGTGGCGGTGACGATGCCCCTGCCGACGATCTGGGTGCGCTCCACGAACCAGGCGAAAAGCACACCGAGCAGGATGCAGGCGAAGGCGGTTCCGGCCGACAGCAGCAGGCTGTGATACACCGCATCGAGCACTCCGAAGGATGGGTCGATGATGCTGCGGAAATGCTCAAGCGTCATGTTCTCCAACGTGACGTCCGAACCGAAGGCGTTGAGCATCGAAAGGACGAGCAACGCAAAGAGCGGCAGAACCGAGGTTACAAAAAAGACGGTCATGCAGAAGATCAAGGCGGGATATTTTGCTTTGCCCAGCCTTACCGGCTCTGCGGAGCGAGACTTTCCCGAGATCGTCCTGTAGCGATTGCCCTTGACGATCGAGCGCTGGACGAGAAGGCAGAGCAGCGTGAAGATGACGACCGGGAGCGATATTGCCGCCGACAGCTCCAGATGCGGTGGGAATGACAGCAAGGTGTAGATCTTCGTCGTCAAGACGGAGAAATTAGCCATCATGCCGATTGCGGCGGGAGCACCGAACGACGACACCGCATCGAGTATCACAAGGATGCAGCCGGAAACGATGGCCGGCCTCACAAGCGGGATTGTCACGGTCGCGACTGTGCGCCACTTGCTCGCGCCAAGCACGCATGCGGCGTGTTCATAGCTTGGATCGACATTGGCCAGCGCCGATGCGACCGCGAAAAACACGAGCGGATAGAGATGCGCGATCTCGACAAAGACGAGGCCGCTGAAGCTCATGATGTTGAAGACCGGGGCATCGAGGCCGAGCACGGAGCCGAGCGCGATGTTGAGATAACCGGTATTTGGTGCGGCGAGGAAAATCCACGCAATGACCGTTATGAAGGAGGGCACGACGAAGGAGATCGCCGCCCCGACGCGGATCAGGTTCTTGAACGGAATGTCGGTGCGCGTGACCAGCCATGCCAGCGGCAGGCCGACGACCAATGTGCCCAGCGTTACCAGAACGCCCAATTGCAGCGTGTTCCACAACGCCTTGATAATGCCGGGATCGGAAAATGCCTCGACCACGGGCGCCCAGGTCGGCAGTCCGTTCTTGTCGGCAAGTCCGAACCTTGCCAGCAGCGCCATGGGATAGATGATGAGCCCGACGAGTATCAGCAGCGCGATCGTCAAGACGATCAGCTTTCCTGGCTCGGAAAGCAGAACTTTCACACGTCCGTAGAGCCAGGTCCAGGTGTTCTGGGGCAATTCGCGGGACCCTGCCGGAACCGCGACACCGACTGTCAATGTCATGGAACCACCCTCGCCGCTTCGGAGTCGAAACTGAGATTGATCTGGTCTTCCGAAGAAGCAGGCATCCTGCGGGTCTGCACTCTCAGCGTGCGTCCAGCCACATCGACAAGAAGCTCATACCTGTTGCCCAGGAACGATGCGTCGATGATGTGACCGCTGAAATGTCCTTTGTCAGTCGACAAGGAAATGTCTTCCGGCCTTACCGCTATCGCGACCTGCGACCCAATTTCAGCTTCGGCGGCGAAATCGTCAGTCGCCGTTCCCCAGACGGGCATGCCGAGTTCGGTCTTTACCTGCAGTCTCGCACCGTCCTTCGCGACCAGGCGTCCTTCGATGATGTTGTTCGTGCCGACGAAGGAGGCCACGAAACGGGAGATGGGCCGCCGATAAATCGCGTCCGGCGCATCACATTGTTCGATGCGCCCCCCGTTCATCACCGCGATGCGATCGGCAAGCACCAGCGCTTCCTCCTGATCGTGCGTGACATAGAGCATCGTCATGCCGCGGTCGCGATGCAGGCGCTTCAACTCGAAACGCATCTCCTCGCGCAAACCCGCATCCAGGTTGGACAGCGGCTCATCGAGCAGGAGTAGGCTTGGCTCACCGACGATGGCGCGGGCAAGAGCCACGCGCTGCTGCTGGCCGCCGCTGAGGTCGCCGGGGTATCGCCTGCCGTGTCCGCCGAGCTTGACGATTTCGAGAATGGTCTCGACTTTTCGACGCGTGGTCGCCCGGTCGTTTCCGGCGCACACAAGACCGAACGCAACATTGTCGTGAACAGTCTTGTGCGGCCAGATCGCATAGGTCTGGAACACCATGCCGAGCTGGCGGCGCTCGGTGGGCACGAAGGCGCCGTGTCCCGAGGCGATCATTCCGTCAAGGTGAATCTGGCCGCTGTCGGGCTCCGTAAAGCCCGCCACCATTCTGAGCGTGGTGGTCTTGCCGCAACCGCTTGGCCCAAGCAGCACCACGCATTCACCGGGGCTGATGGTCAGGTTGACGGCATCGACGATCGTGATGCCGCCGAGACGCTTGTGAAGGGCCTTCAGTTCCAGCCGTGCATCGGCGGACGTGCTCTGCTTTTCCAGACTAAGCGCCACCGGATCACTCCCTGCCGAAGGCGGTGTCGAACCGCTTCAAGAAGTCCTGAACAGCCTGGTCCTGCGGCGTGGCGAATGAAAGGCTGACCGGATTGAGCGATTCGAGGGCCGGCATACCCTCGACCATTTTCGCATCGACATTTGTCGGCCAGTATTTGCCGGCGCCCGTGAGCACTTCCTGGCCCTTGGCGCTGGTCAGCAGTTCGAGCATCAGCTTCGCGGCATTGGGATGGGCAGCGCCGGCCATGATTCCGCTCGGCTGCTCGGCAACCTGGGTTCCGTCATCCAGCCCTGCGAGATCGATCTTCTGGCCCGCCTGCTTCGCAATCAGAATGTTGAAGGACGAGATGATCGGAGAAATCGGACGTTCGCCCGAGGCAACCGAACGGGCGGCCTCGGATGCGCCGCGCACGAACATGACGTCCTGCTTGGCGAGTTTTTCGAGGTAGGCCCAGTCGACTTTGCCGGACTCGATCAGATTCATGAAGTAGGTCAGGCTGTTGCCCGAAGTCGACGGGTGGGCGATGATAATCTTGCCCTTGAACTTCGGGTCAAGGAAGTCGTTGAAAGTGTGCGGAAGCTGCGACTTGTCGGTATATGCCGTGGTGTTGTAGGCGATCGTGAGCAGATAGACGCCTGACGAGTAATATGTACCATCGGGATCGGCATATCCCTTGGCGATCTTGTCGAACGAACTGACCTTATAGGGTTCGTAATATCCCTTCTGCTTCCAGATCTGCGCGACATAGGGCTGGGTCATCGTGACGACGTCGGCGCGAAGTTGCCCCGCCGCCTTCTCCGCCTCCACCTGTGTGATCACCTCAGGCGCCTGTTTGCCGACAAGCGTCAGCGCGATTTTCGGAAAGTTCGCACTCCACAGTTCGCCGAGCGCTTTCGCTTCCTCGTTGCGTGAGGCCGTATAGTAGACAAGCTCGGTTTCGCCCGCGGCCACCGCAGCGTCGTAGAGCTTGATCATCTCCGGGTCGTCGAGTTTGACGGGTTCCGACCTGGCCGAAGACACGGCCATCACCGCCACGGCAGCAGTCAGGACAAGGCGGTTCAAGATTCCAAATGTTGGCATCACAAGTTCCTCCCAAAACTGTAACCATAAGAGGGCCTGCGCGACAGAGTGTCAACACATTTTGCAAAAATGACGCCAAATACAGCAAAAAAATGAACTCGCCCGCTTCCAATTTCCGTTTTTGTCAACATCTTTGGAAAATCTGATCGGTCGAAGTCGCGAAAACGGGTTGTGTCTGCTCCAAAACGGAACAGCGGCAGAACGCTGCCTGCGCCCACGTCGGAAAGCGACCGCTTGGTCAGCGGCGATAAGGGCCGTCACGGCTGTCGGTCAGGATGGTCCGCGCCGCAAATGCCTGCAATTCACGCGAACTTGCGTTGCGCGTCGAGCGCCAATCCAAGCCCGACGCTGCCGAACATGTCGCCCTGCACGACATTGGCATCGGGGAAAAGCGCGAGTATCCGCTGCCTCGCAATGGGCAGCGCGGTCGATCCGCCCGTCAGGAACACGCTTGTGATCTGTGCAGGCTTGATCCCGGCCTGAACGATTGTTTCCCGGACCGTTGCAACAACCCGGTCGACATCGCCGCCCAGAGTCTTTTCCAGTCCTTCCCGCGTCATCTCGGCGACAAAGCGCACGTCCGGCAGGTCGACCTTCACCTGTGCGGCCAGTGCATCGGTCAGTTCGATCTTGGCAGCTTCAACGGAGCCTGCCAGCGCGTGCCCGTATCGATGTTCGACGATTGCGATGAAGCGATCGACAAGCTCGGGGTGCCGCGCCTCGTAGCGGATCTGGCGCAAGTGGCGCATCGCCTGCGACGTATAGAGGAAATTGATGCGCTGCCACGTCGCCAGGTCGACGAAGTAAGACGCGGGCAGGTTCCGTTTTCCGTCGCGGGTCGGAGTAAGATAGCCGAGATGCGGCATCACATGGGCTATACTCAAGAGGCGGTCGAAGTCGGTGCCGCCTATATGAATACCCGTACTGGCCAGCACGTCCGTCTTGCGGTCCGCGGCCTTGGCGCGCTCAGGCGAAACGCGGACGATGGAAAAATCCGACGTGCCGCCCCCCATGTCGACAACCAATGCCAATTGCTCGCTGGAGATGGTATTTTCATAGTCGAGCGCGGCCGCGATCGGCTCGAACTGAAATGCGACATTCTCGAACCCTTGCGCACGAGCCGCCTTCTCAAGCTCATCTTGCGCGCGGGCGTCTGCGATCTCGTCATTGTCGACAAAATGAACTGGTCGCCCCAACACCACGCTTTTGGTTTGGTGCTGCGCGTCCTCATCAAGCTTCTTTTTCAGCTGGGCTATGAAAAGACCGATGATCTCGGCAAAGGCGATGGATCGCGCCTTGATCCGGGTTTTCTCGAAGATCAGGTTGCTGCCGAGCACGCTCTTGAGCGCCCGCATCAGCCGGCCCTCGACCCCCTCCACATAGCGTTCAATGGCCGCGCGTCCGTATGAGACCTCGCCATGCTCGAAGCCGAAGAAAACGGCGCTCGGCATCGTCGCATTCCCGCCCTCCAGTTGTACGAGGCGCGGCTTTCCGCCCTTCATCACGGCGACGGTCGAATTCGATGTCCCAAAATCGATTCCGGCAAATGTGGTTGTCATGGATCGTCCCTGCGATGCGCGGCCTGCAGAGCGGGCCTGCCAAATGTATCTCTCTGCATCGGGCACGTAGATTCGTCCGATGCCAGCTCCCGCCACATGGCAAACAAATCAAACCACGACAATAGGACTCGTTGAAACGACAATCGTTATTTCCCACCTTCTTTGCCCATTCATATTACATATATATTCTTTTTTACTTTACTAAGCATATTTCTATTGACATTTATATTTTACTATTGAAGGTAATATTTTGAATACGACTTATATGGAATTCTTTATGCAAGAAAATTCTTTCACGCTCGCCTGCGTTGCAACCGACCGTTCGCGACCCATCGTAGACGGCCGCATAACTGTGGCGTCCGGTCGCCTCAGTTGCATTCTCGAAGAGCCGGAGGAGATTTTCCGTCGCGCGCTGCGCGAAAAGGCTTTTGCAATCACCGAAATGTCGATGAGCAGCCATATCGTGACAACGGCACGTGGCGACAGCGCCTATGTCGGCGTGCCGGTATTTCTGTCTCGCGCGTTTCGGCATTCGAGCATCTTCATCCGCACGGACAAGGGAATATCCCGCGCGGAGGACCTTTTCGGCAAGCGGATCGGTATTCCGGAGTACCAGCAAACCGCGGCGCTTTGGGTGCGCGGCATCCTGACCGAGCAGCACGGCGTGGACCCTGACCGGGTGGTCTGGGTCGTCGGAAGCCAGGAGCAGCCCAGCGGCACGGAGCGCATCGCCCTCGACCTGCCGCCCCGCATAAGGCTGGAGCGCATAGCGCAGGACCAGACGCTGAATGCGATGCTGGCCAATGGCGAGATTGACGCGATTATCACCCCTCGACCGCCTAGCTGCTTCGTTGCGGGCACGGCGCCCGTCGACCGGCTGTTTCCCGATTACCGGTCGGCTGAAATCGCCTATCACCGGGCCACGGGCCTTTTTCCCATCATGCATTGTCTCGCCGTTCGCAAGGACGTCGCAGCCGAACATCCCGACCTGCCCCAGCAGCTTTTCGCAGCGTTCTGCCTTGCCAAAGAGATGGCCATGAAGGATCTCGCGATGACGAACGTGCCGCGCGCGACTTTGCCCTGGGTCGCGGATCATCTCCGCGAGACGCAGAGGCTGCTTGGCACCAATTTCTGGCGTTATGGGTTTGAGGCCAACCGCGCCGAGCTTTCGACGATGGTCCGCTATGCCGTCCGGGACGGGCTTGTTCGTGAAGAACTGGACCCGCGACTCCTCTTTCATCCAAACACGCTTGATCTTATCGATGACCCGAACTGAAAATGTGAAGGCGCTTACTCCGCCGCGATGCGGTGGGTGGTCTGCAAGCGCAGGAACTTCTCCGCCTCCAGCGCCGCCATGCAGCCCATTCCGGCCGCCGTCACCGCCTGCCGATATATTTCGTCGGTGACATCGCCAGCGGCGAATACACCGGGGATGCTGGTCACGGTCGAGCCCGGAACCGTCGCGACATAGCCGGAGGAAGTCAGCTCAAGCTGGTTCTTGACCAGCGAAACGGATGGGTCGTGGCCGATAGCGACGAAAAGCCCATCCGCCTTGCGTCGCGTCGTTGCGCCGGTCTTGAGGTCCTTCAGCACCGCGCCGGCCAGCATAGGCATATCGCCGTCCTCGCCGAACATGTCCTCGACGACGTGGTTCCAGAGCACCTCGACATTGGGCTGCGCCAAGAGCCGCTCCTGCAAAATCCGCTCGGCGCGAAATTCCGACCGCCGATGCACGACCGTCACCTTGGATGCAATGTGCGAAAGGCTGTGGGCATCCTCGACAGCGGTGTTGCCGCCGCCGACAACGATCACTTCCCTGTCCTTGAAGAAGAAGCCGTCGCATGTAGCACATGCCGAAACGCCCGAACCCTTGAAGCGCTCCTCTGAGGCAAGGCCGAGCCAGCGCGCCTGCGCGCCGGTCGCCAGAATGACCGTATCGCATGTCAACGTGCCGCCCTTGGCCAGTTTGAGGCGAAACGGCCTGGTGCTCAGGTCAAGCTCGACGACCGTGTCGGAAACAAACTGCGTTCCGACATGCGCGGCCTGCGCCCGCATCTGATCCATCAGCCACGGCCCCTGTATCACGTCCGCAAAGCCGGGATAGTTTTCGACATCCGCGGTGGTCGTCAGTTGTCCACCGACATCGATGCCGGAAATCAGCACGGGTTTGAGCAAAGCGCGCGCGGCATATATCGCGGCGGTATAACCGGCGGGACCGGAGCCGATGATGATGAGATTGGCGTGTGACATGTCGAGCATCCGGTTGGAGTTGCAAAAGCCGGTCCCTCGCTCAATCGACCCGAGGAACCGGCGAAGCCGTGGAACCGATTACACCCACAACCGCTTCGGGATCGGCAGGCCGTTGTAGTAGTCCGGTGGGATTTCGAGTTCCGCGCCGATGCGACCGGCGGCGACAATGTCGAGCTGCCGCGCATGCTGCGTGCAGTGCCAGACCGCGCGCTCGATCACCTGTCCGCTGTCCTGCTCGCCATAATAGGTTGGCACGCGGGCGGGAATGCGCGACGGGCCGCCATTCTCGTACCAGGCGCGCAGGTTCGCCATGCGCATATCGATGAACTTGAGCAGGTCCGCCTTGGTGACGATGGCAGGATCGACGTAAGCGTGGATCGGCTTGATGTCGAGCACGCCTTCATCCATGTGCAGCATGAATGCGTGCGTGATCTGGAAGATGTGGACGGCAAGCTGCTTGAGCGTTCGCTCGCGGATCGGGATCGCGCGCTCATCGAGATTTTCTTCGGAGAACTTCTCGACGATCTTGCGGGCCTTTTCCAGCATGGGCTGCCAGCGATCGAACAGCGCCTCATTGGAAAGACGGGTGTGATTGCGGGTCACGCCCAGCAGGGCGGCGACGTCCTCGAGCGACTGCGCGTAGACGAAGCGGTTTCCCTTCCTCACCGCCGGAATGCTGCGCAGGCCGCCGGCTGTGATCTCCTCCATCGCGCCTGCGGTCGACACGACATTGACGGATTCGAACGGAAGCCCGGTCTCCTCGACAAATTCCTTGACCTTGAGGCAGCTCGAGCAGCCAGGCCTCCAATAAACAGAAATTTCGGGACGAGCCGTGGCTCCCGCGATTGGCTCGGTGGCCGAAGCAGTGGCAAGCATCATGCACTCCTTTGCGAATTGATTTGGCGCGGCCAGTCGTCCCGCCATCGGCGCCGAGCTGTCCGCTTGATGTGGAGATAATCAAAGACCCATATTTTGTCAACATTTCTTATTCACTTGGCGACATTATGTCAGTTCTGGCGGCATTTTTTGGCTACATGAGAGAAAAATGTCGCCAATTTTATCCACTCCTTGCGGTTGCACGTATGGAGCTGCCCGCCTGCATCCGCTGGAAGTGTTGACAGTTTTGGCATCCTTGGTATCTAGCTCCCCACGATAGTGGACTTTCCGCGTGCGAGTGTCGGAACTGGATCGGCGTTCGGCCCGGTTTATGCGTTCGTCTTGGCTTGAATCGGAGGATTCACAACTGAATTCGATTACTGACAACAGTTCCAACGCCATATTGCGCGACGGCCGGGAAGTGGATCGCGCCTTCGATCTGGTGCTGAACGAGATTCTATCGGGTGCTCTTTCCCCGGGCTCCAAGCTGAAGGAACCGGAACTGTCGCGCCGGCTGGGCATCAAGCGCGGACCACTGCGGGAAGCGATCCGGCGGCTGCAGGGGCGGAATCTTGTGCTGTATTCACCGAATCTCGGTGCGCGCATTGTGGTCCACAGCCCCAAGGACATCATTGATATCTACGAAATGCGCGAGGCGCTCGAAAGTGTGGCGGCGCGCCTGTGCGCCGAGCGCATGACCGATGGCGAGATCGCCGACCTGAAACAGGCGGCGGAGCAGCACTCCCCCTATGACGGCACCAACCGCCCCGAGGATGCGGGGCGCGTGGGCTTTCACCTGCAATTGATCAGGGGCAGCCGTAACAACACCATCGCGAAGATACTTGACGAAGGCTTCTTCCAGTTGATGAGGCTATGGCGGATGCACTTTCCCTGGCTTCGTCACAGCGATGCGCTGAGCCGGCGCGATCACCAATGGATCGCAGAGGCAATTGCCACTCGCGACGGTACCGCCGCTGAATTGCTCATGCGAAACCATATCAAGCGGCTTCGCGAGGTCATCATCGCGAAGAGCAAGGACACAACCGGCATCTGATCGCACCGGTATCGTTGCGCGGCGACGAATTCACGGCGTTATTGACTGTTGCGAACAAAAAGGAAACAGGCTTCATTCCCCGAATGAGCGCCGTTATTCCTGATTCGAGGTCGATAGCTCCCCTCGAAGATTATCTCTCCGGGCTGAATCAGGGCCAGCGTTTTGCTGTGGAACACGGCGAGGGTAAGGTCGCCGAACCGCTTTTGGTTATTGCAGGCGCGGGCTCTGGAAAGACGAACACGCTCGCACATCGCATCGCGCATCTCATCGTCAACGGGGCCGATCCGCGACGCATTCTGCTGATGACTTTTTCGCGGCGCGCAGCTTCGGAGATGACGCGTCGCATCGAACGCATTGCCGTTCGCGTGCTCGGAGACAAGGCGGCGACGCTGACCGAAGGGCTGTCCTGGGCGGGAACGTTCCATGCCATCGGGGCAAGGCTGCTGCGAGACTATGCTCCCGAGATCGGTCTGGACCCCGCGTTCACCATACATGACCGGGAGGATTCGGCGGACCTAATGAATCTCGTGCGCCATGAACTCGGGCTGTCAAAGACCGAGAACCGGTTTCCGACAAAGGGAACCTGCCTCGCCATCTACTCGCGCGCCGTCAACGCTCAGAGTGATCTGCAGGATATCTTGAGAAAGAGCTTCCCGTGGTGCATCGGATGGGTCGATGACCTGAGGCGGCTGTTCGCTGCCTATGTAGAGGCGAAGCAGTCCCAGAACGTGCTCGACTATGACGACCTGCTGCTGTGGTGGGCGCAGATGTGTTCCGAGCCTTCAATCGCAAACGGGTTGGCGTCGCGCTTCGACCACATACTCGTCGATGAATATCAGGACACCAACCGCCTTCAGGCCTCGATCCTGCTTGCGCTCAAGCCCGATGGCCACGGACTGACCGTGGTTGGTGACGATGCGCAGTCCATTTATTCGTTCAGGGCCGCTGAGGTTCGCAATATCCTGGATTTTCCGACGCATTTTCCCAGGCCCGCGCGGATTGTCACCCTCGATCGAAACTACCGCTCCACGGATGCCATTCTGGACGCGGCCAATGCCGTGATCGGCGAAGCAGCCGAACGGTTCACCAAGAATTTGTGGACCGACCGTCATTCACCGCAGAAGCCGTCGATCGTCACCGTGCGCGACGAGGCCGAGCAGGCGAATTTCGTATGCGAGAAGGTCATGGAGGAGCGCGAGGCCGGGACAGCGCTCAAGAAGCAGGCGGTTCTTTTTCGGGCTTCGCACCATTCCGGCCCGCTGGAAGTTGAACTGACGCGCCGTAACATTCCTTTCGTGAAATTCGGGGGATTGAAGTTCCTGGATTCGGCGCATGTGAAAGATGTGCTCGCGGTGTTGCGCTTCGCCGAAAACCCGAGGGACCGCGTCGCTGCCTTCAGGGTAATGCAACTCGTGCCGGGCATCGGGCCTTCCGCCGCCTCCAACGCAATGGAAGCGATGGAGCGCGCGCTCGACCAGACGCTCGGCCTCCAGCTCTTCAAGGCGCCGGTGCGCGCTGAGTCGGATTGGCCTGCCTTTGTCGAACTGTTCTCGGCGCTCAAGTCTCGCGGCCTCTGGCCGGCCGACCTCGAACGTGTTCGGCTTTGGTACGAACCCCATCTGAAACGGCTGCATGAGGATGCGATGGCGCGCCGTGCGGACCTGCTTCAACTGGAACAGATCGCGGCAGGCTATGCTTCGCGACAGCGCTTCCTGACCGATCTTACGCTCGATCCGCCGGATGCAACCAGCGACGACGCGGGGGCGCCACTTCGGGACGAGGACTACCTGATACTGTCTACGATCCATTCGGCAAAGGGGCAGGAATGGTCGAAGGTGTTTGTGCTGAACGGCATAGACGGCTGTATCCCCTCCGACCTCGGCGTCGGCGAGCGCGAAGAAATCGAGGAGGAGCGGCGATTGCTTTATGTCGCTATGACGAGGGCCAAGGACGACCTGCATATCATCACGCCTCAACGCTTCTTCACGCACGGGCAGGCAGCGCGCGGCGACCGGCACGTCTACGCGTCGCGAAGCAGATTCCTCCCCGATCACATACTCGACAGGTTCGCCTTGATCGCGTGGCCCGAGGTTTCGCCGGAGATCGCAGGGCAAAGCGGCGACGGGTCACCGAGGGTGGATCTGAAGGTCAAGATGCGCAACATGTGGGCGGGGTGACGCTGCTCATTTGTCATGCATCGAAGGCACGCCCTTGCGGATGAGGTCCGAGAACTCGGGAGACGTGTCCGCGGCTTGCGCCATCTCATCGATGCTTGCGCGCGATTTCACTTCTTCGAGTGATATGCGGTTATCCAGTGCGCCCATGTCATAGGCATAGCCGGGAAGGTAGCCGTTCGCGATCAGGCGCCAGTCGAAAGGAATGCTGCCGCCTGCCGCGCGCATCATCTTTACAATGACCGTCGTGCAATTGGTGGTGATCGAATTGTAGAACTGGGGAGACTGTGCAAGCGCATTTGCGTCAGCAACATATTCCAGAAGAAGCTTGCGTGCGTTCTCAGGGCTGGTGTTGAGCCGGTAAAGCCTGACATCCTCACCTCTGACATTGGTGCGCAGCCGCACGATGTCGCGTTCGTCTGCCGCGATGATGACCAGAGGACTGCTCTTGAAGAAATCGGCAACCGGCGAAAACGCCCCGCCCTTGCTGCGCTTAACCTCGGCTGACCACGCCAGATACGTTCCATCCTTAAAGCCGAAGCTCATCAGCAGGTGCGCCATTTCCGGCCCAGCCCAGTACGAAAGAAACATATCGAGGCTGCTCAGTTCGTTCAGGTCGAAACGCCTGACCTCCCACCGCTCATCGAAGTCAGTGCGGGTTCGCCAATTGAAATTTCGCACATTGGTCAGTGTCAGGATGTTTCCTTCGACCTCGCCCGTCACCTGACGTGAAACGTCCGTTGCCCAATCGCCTTCTGCCTGTGGCTGAATTGTGCCCCACCATACCAGGATGCCCGCCATAGCCGCAGCGAACAGGCCGGATGCGCGCCAGCGCCACTTCGTGAACAGCCCGAGCAGCGCCGCCGCACCCAACAGCGCTAGGAAAAGTATCGCCGCCAGCTTTCCAGCAAGCGGCAAAGGCAGCCGATACCAGAATGCCAGACAGCCCCACGCTGTGAGCAATAGGACAACGATCGCTGCAATCGCGATTGCCACGTATCGCCAGAACCCTCGCATGGCCACCTCCGCAGTGCACCACTATTCGTTGTTGGCAGGCGTGATCGTGGCGCGAACGGCGGCCAGCCCGCGTGGCCCTTCAGGATCACCGGATGCGGCGATTGCCTCAAACACCTGTCGCGCTTCGGCAATCTTCCGGAGGCCAAGATATGCATAGCCTCTCAACACCATGAGGTCCCTCCGTTCGGGCGCAATGCGTGCGCGCTGGTCGAGCGCCAGCAAAGTCTCCGCATAGCGCTTCTGGTCGAAGAAGCCCGTTGCCCGCATGCTCAGGATCGATTCCTCAAGCTGCCTTGCGCGTTGGTGGTTCTGCGGCGCCTTGGCCGCCGAAACAGCCGCCCTGTCCGGCAAGCCGAGCCGCAGATTGGCAAGACTTTGACCCCAGGCTGCTTCGCTCCGCACGGACTGGTTGCCGCTCTTGATTGCCGCTTCGAACGCCTCGACAGCTTCCATCGGGCGATTGAGTTCCATGAGGCACCAGCCGCGCGTGAGCGCTGCGGCTCCTGTCGCAGACGAGAACTGGTCCGTGCTGGAGCACCCTCTTCTTGGCGTGTTGCCACCACCCTGCCTGACCGCGGCTGTGTTCGCCGGATTGCCGCTGCGCTCGCCCTTCTGCGCTTCCGCCGCGCCGGTACCCTTTGCAGCAGCGCGACGAATCTCGTCGACGGCAGCGGTCTGTATCGAAGGCTCCGTCACGGAGGCGATGCGTTCGGAGCGGTCCGCCCAATTCCTTTGTACCTCGGCCACGCCCTTCATGTCGCCCAGCGCCATGCGCACCACCGCCAGCCCATAGGCTGTCGCTTCCTCGTCGGGCTTCCATAGGAGTGATGTGCTGAACCATTGCGCCGCGGTTTGCTCCTGACCAAATGCGTGAGCATACCAGCCAAGCTGCTGCGCTGTGTCCGCATCCTTCGCGGCCGCCACAACGGGGACAATCCTGCGCAGGATCGGCTCGTCGATCGGCTTTCTTGGTTCGGCGGCGATGAGATTGGCTGCCGCTGCCAGATAGTCCTTGCGCAATTCGTCAGAGGCGTCGCGCCATTCGTACAAGACCTCCTCTGCTTCGCCCGGGCGCTCAAGCGCAATCAGAGCGAGGCCGAGCCCTTGAGAGGTTTCGACATCGTCCTTGATGGCCCGCGCACTGGTGAACCATTGCTCCGCGGCTGACGGCTCGTCCTTGCGCAGGTAGTACCACCCCAACAGGCGGGCATCGTCCGCATTCTTGTTGGAACGGGCGAGCGTTTCGAGAGCGGCGACATCAGCTTCGGGCACAGGTTGTGGCGGATCGGCGATACCCGCCGAAACGCTGGCTCGCACGATGTCCGCCCGGATCGACGCAAACTCGCCCTGTCCATCCTCGCCGATCTTTTCCAAGGTGAGAAGTTCGTCAATCATCTGGCGGGGAAGCAACGGCACGGCCTTCTGCATGGTCGCGAGCCGTTCCGCTGGATTGGTGCAGTTACGCAGGACATATTGGTAGGCGTCCCGCGCGCGACCAACTTCGTTTCGGCTCGCAAAAGCCTCCGCCACGCGCCACAACACATCGAGATCGCCACAGGTGAGAAGGCTCTGGGTGGCAGCGGCGATCCTGATCACCGTCTCATACTGCTTTAGGTCCGACGCATTGATGAGCCGTTCCCGCGCTTCGGCCACAGATAGTCGATCCAGCAGGTCTTTGGGCGGCTGCCATTGCGGTTCGCGGCGTTGGCGGTCCGCGATGCCCTGCCTGACCTCGGCATATTTGCCACCTGAATAGAGCTGCCATAAGCGGTCCAGTTCGCCGTCGACCTGAACCGGAGCGGCGGCAGGGTCGGCGGGCGGCGTCCAGTTCGGATAGAGCGCACGCAACCGGGCAATCTCGGTTTGCAGGCGCTTGGTGTCGCCCTGCCGGGCGAAATACCTTAGTGCGGTTTCATCGACCTGAGACTGGGTCGGTTGGGAGGGCGCCGCAGGCGTCGGAGCCGCAGAAGGGGCCGTTGTGGGAGCCGGAGATGGAGGGTTGTCCGATGGCGTTGTTTCCTGTGCCAGAACGCTCGTCGCGCCTGTCTGGGCAAGGTAGTCCCAGCCGTACCCGCCGCTTTTTCCTGCAAGGAGCCACGCCGCTGCAACGCTGCATACGAGAATTGCGACGAATGATATGTTGCGCCGCCTCACCCGCATGCCTCCTTATGTTCGGCAAGCCAGGAGAGACCCAGGAGCTGAAGCGTCGACGGGAAGTAGAGCGAAGGTTCGAATTTCTTCAGTTCATCCGGCACCGCCGTCTTGCGCAAGACGCATCGCGCAAGTGCCGGAATGAGCAGATAGCCTTTATCAGTCAGTGTTTCGCGAACCGCCCCGGAGGACAGATCGGTAACCGGCACTCCATTCTCCATGGCGGCGAATGGTTCAAGCAAGTCAGGCTCCGTGAAGCCGGCCCTCACCAGATAGAGCGGAACGCGCAATGCGTCATATCCGAAATCCGGGCTGAAACCTTCAGCGGGTTTGGGACTCGTGCGCAATGACAGCCAGTTGGGCGGCAGCCGCTCCGGACCAATCATCGAACCGCCGATGATGTCCAGCCCATCCTTTTCGACACTTGCCCAATCTGTTTCAGGATCGAGTTCTGCAAAAAGCGGGAAGGCCTCGAATACCCAGTAGGACGGATTGACCACAGGGCCATCGTCGCGATCCGATCGCCCAAATCCGGTCGCCCCCGGCATGATCACCGTCCGCTCGCCCACTTGCCTTAGCGTTTGCGCAGCTATTGCCTTGATCATCAGCGTGGCGAACGCGCTCAATTCCGGGATATTCCAGTCACGTCCCGCGCGCGCCAATGCGTAGGCGATCAGGATGTCGCCGTCGGTCGCGTTGTTGATGTCGGTCACATGCGGAATTGCGGCGGGATCCCAGCGCCAGGCTGACAGCCGATCGTCCCGCAGCAGCAATTCGGTGCGGGTAAAAGACCAGATGAGATCGAAATCGGCTCGATTTTCAGCAAGATATGCGAGCAAAAGGCCGTATCCCTGGCCCTCCGAGTGGGAGATGTTGCCGTTGGCGTCATCGACGATGCGACCGCTCGCATCGAGGAATTTCTGCTTGTAGGAACTCCAGTCGGCGCTTGAGATCAATGGCGCGTCCTCCTGCTGTGCAAGAACAGGCCACGGGAGGAGGACGGACAGGCAAGCGAAAAGGGCAAGGACGATCCTCATTTGCGACGGCCCAGTCCAGACAGGAAGCCCGAAGTCGCCAATCCCAGCAAGACACAGGCCGCGAAGAGGCCGCACGCATAGATCAACGGATTTCCCGAGAACCAATTGGCAGCGATGAGCCGATAATTCGCAATGGAGAACTCCTGCGTCGGCACGAATTTTGGAGTGCCGCTGCGGACAACCCGCAATTGGTTGGCTGTGTTCAATACGGCCATTTGTCCCGAAAGCGTGCTCCACGTCTGCTGCATGGTCAGCCTTTGAGTTGAGTCGCGCAACAGGGCAGGCGTTGCCGCGGTGAACACGGCCCATGTCTTCTCACCCGCCGGACTTTGCTGCTGCGCCGCCACCAGTCGGACATCGCGACCCGGCAGATAAGGTTCGGCGGCGGTTGGAAAGAGTTTCAACGAACCAACGGTGAAGTCGAATGTGCGTGTGAGCCAGTCCTGGAACGCGCTTACGCTGCCCCGCCAGCCGCGCCCGGAAAGCACATTGCGCCAGCGCGCGAAGGTTTCCTCAGTATTGGTCTGATTGTCAGCGTTGCCACCGCGGCTTCGGTCAGTGGCCCAGAACGTCGCGATCTGGTCGGAAATGCCGGTCTGTTGCAACGCCTGGACATCGATCGCCGATGCAGGTCCCACGAATATGGTGTCCTCGGCGGCGGTCGCAGCAATCGAAGGGCTCGCGATGGGGATCTGCCTCCCGGCTGCAACCGCAATCCGCGCGAGCAATGTCGAGGCTGCCGAAAGCGTTTCCGGCTGACGATCTGCGACCAGCAGCGAGACGGGTCGCTCGGCGCGACCATACGGAAATCCTGTTCCCGACAGGCCGGCAAGGTCAGGCCTGCGCGCAATGCGCGCGAAATTCGGAAGGCGAAGCTCGGACGTATCGAAAAGTACGAAGCGGCGAGTGTCGTTTGCAGTTGCGCCCGGTGCGCAGACGCGGTCAGCTTCGGTCATCAGCACCGCTTCTACGGCGATTATGTTCGGGCCCGGCCTGAAATGGCGCATGGTGACGTCAACGGGAAAGTGACGCAATATTGCGCCACCGGCCTGCGTGATAGGGACGGTAGCTGCAATGTTCGAGTTCACATAGATGTCGATATGGCTGCCGGGCAGCACCTCGGGCGCATATGCCGCGTCCAGAAGCACCGTCGCCTCTCCATAGTTGTTCGCAAAAAAGTCGGCAGGAATGCCGAAGGCAAAATCGGTGCGAAACCGTCGGCCTGAAAATTCCTGTGTGGCCACGCCCAGATCTGCGAAGGTCCTTGCTCCCTTTTCGCGAAACATCGGTGCGTCCGGCGATCGCCACCTGCTCGTGGAAATTGCCGTCCGCAACACAGTGAGAGGGCGATCCAGAGGGGCCGCCAGACCTGAAATAGCCGTATCGATGGCCTGCCAGTTCGGACCGCTCACGACAAGCATCGATTCCGCGCCATCGGGGTTCTCAAGAAATCCGGCGAAAGGTGAACTTGCGGCGGCCACCGGCAAATTCGGCACAGATCCCGAAAGCTCCGAGGCAGTTCCAATTCTCACGCTCATGTTGCCCGGCCCAGGCTGAGATAGAGGCTCTCGCGAAATCTCGAAGGACTGGTTCGGCATGTTTGCCGCCAGTGCGATCGTTTGAGCAAGCCGCACGATCGAAGTCGGCAAGGCCGCCTGGTCGAGCGCAGGGACAACAAGATTGAATTGGGTACTGCCGTGCTCATCGACGCCGATCGCCGCAATGTCGTCCAGCCTGTTCAGCCTTGCGGCAGGAGCCTGCAGACTGAGATAGGTGCCGGAAGGGATTATCTCCGTCCAGAGATCATATGTCGCTTCGATCGTGCAGTCTGTCCGATGGCGCTGGGAGGCCGAAATCTGGACTGTATTGTCGCCCTGCTTGAGTACGCCAGCCGGAACCTCGACTTCCAGCTCGCTCACATTATCAGGCGAACGTACGGGCACGCTCAGCACCTGGGAGTCATTTATGCGAAGCTGAAGTGTCGAGGCCTCGGGCGCGACGAAGATCGCGTTCTGGTAGGCGAGGTGGAGCGTGGCCGGTGCAAGCGCCTGCTCTCCTGTGAGCCAGATCGACCAGGCGCGACTGTCGGTTTCTCCCGACAGCACAAGCTGCGAGGACGGAATAAGATTGCGCCTGATGGTCCCGATCGAGGGCGCGGTTGCTGCGGGAAGGGTCGTTCCCGGTTCGGGCTGGAGCACGGGTGCGGGCGTGGCAGGATCGACCAAACCGCGCTCGGGCGTCATGTCGAAAGGCTGCGTCTGGGCAAACAGATGTTGCGGAGCAAGAAGAAGGGCAAATGCGACGAGGAAGCGCTTCACGCAACCTCCTTAGCCGGAGCTTGCTTTGCAAGCATGGCCGGCTCGCGCGACGCCAGCCGCCGCCCGAAATAAACGAGCCCGCGAAACGTCTGGTAAAGAGCCAGATTGAGAAACCACACACTGCCGCGAACAAGTCCCGGATTGCCCCGGCGCGAAAGCTGGAATTCGGTCCACTGATCGGAATTGGCAAAGATCAAATCCGCGACAAGCCTGTGGTGAAACGGCTTGTCGGGGGTGTAGCGCGCACCGATCTCAAGGCATCCGTCACTCGTTGACAGGTTGCGTATACTGAATGGAAGGGCATGCGTCTTGCCGTCGAAATGAGTCTTGAAGCGCAAATGAAGATCGTCGCCGACCTTCATCGAGGTGTCCTTGTCGGCAACCAGTTGTACCCTCATGCCATTGACCGAGACGTCCTCGATCGTGGCCTCGACCCAATCCTTGCCGATCCCGATCTCGCAACGCCGGCTCACCTTGACGCGACGCGTCGCAGCGCGCTGGCCGCGTTCGGAAACCACCCCCAACGCACATCCTGCGAAGATAAGGTTGATCAGGTTCCAGCCACCAACAACCAGCGTCACATCGGTCTTGAAGGGCTCCGCGTAGACCTTGTAGACGGTCATGGCCAACGCGCCGACCAATACTGCAAAGATCACGAAGAAAGGCAGCGCGATTTCCGAAAGGCGGCTCAGGGCCACCGACTCGTCCTTCGCCGTCACCTTGAACGATGGTCGGCTTGGGTGAAGTATTACCGAGACGACGGCGGGCAACAGGTGAATGGTCTGCGCATACTCGTAAAGCTCAGAAATCCACGGCCAACGAAATGCGCCGTAGAGATAGTTCTGCATCATCAGGTTCACGATCATGTAGCTGAGCGTGTAGGCGAGAAATTCGCCCCCGGATGCAGTGAATATTTCCAGATCGAAGAACAGATAGCACAGCGGCGCGAGCAGGAAGATGGCGCGAGGAAAAGGAAACAGCCAGAACAGGGTCGATGACATGTAGCAGAGCCGCTGGGGCACACTCAGGCCACGATTGAGCAGGGGGAACTTGTACCGCAGAATCTGCATCATGCCCTGCGCCCAACGACTTCTTTGACCGATGAAGCTGGCAAAGGTGGCAGGCTGCAATCCAGCAATCAGAGGCTTGTCCACATAGACGCTGTTCCAGCCCTTCGCGTGGAGCGCAACGGCGGTTTCGCAATCCTCTGTAATGCTCACGCCGCTGAAACCGTTCGCTTCCTGTAGAGCCTGCCGGCGCAAGACCGCTGCGGAACCGCAGAAAAAGGCTGCGTTCCATTTGTCCAGCCCGCGCTGGATGATGCCGTAGAACATTTCGTTCTCGGACGGCATTTTCTCAAAAGTCCTGAGATTGCGCTCGAGCGGGTCCGGATTGAGAAAGAAATGCGGCGTCTGCACCAGAAACAATCTAGGGTCGTCCGCGAAATATCCGACCGTCTCCTTGAGAAAGTCCCGTGCCGGGGCGTGGTCGGCGTCGAATACCGCCACGAGATCACCCGTTGAGTGCGCGAGGCCGTTGTTGAGATTACCGGCCTTGGCGTGCTCGTTCTTCTCTCGCGTCAGATAGATCGCGCCAAGGTCGTCGCAAAGCTTCTTCAGCGTCGCATGGCGCGTTTCGGCAGCGCGGGCCTGATCGACCTTAACGGCATTGCGCTTCTGTACCGTGCCGCCGTCGTCCAGCAACCAGATCTTCAGCTTGTCGGCTGGATAGTCGATAGACTTCGCGGCAGCGATCGTATTGGCAAGCAGTTCCGTATCTTCATTGTAGGTCGGTATGAACACATCGACCGATGGCCAGTTTCCTTCAGCCTCGTCCCTTGCCGCACGCGACGGTCGCGGGGGCAGCGGCATGGACACCACAAACAGGCTGAGCGCCAGCATCATGACACTGTACATTTCAGCGCTGTAGAGCAGGAAGCCTGGAATGAAGTCTTCGGGCTGGTTGATAGGCGGCAAGGTGCTGGTCGTGCGCCAATACACATAGCGCATGACCACCGCGGTACCGAACGACAGCGCGATCAAACGCCAGATCCCTCCAGCTCCCACGAGTTTGAGCACCATCATCGCAGTGAGGACCACGATGCTCGCAACGAGCTGGGTCTGAAGGCTTATGGGCATCGTGATCAATGTGAGCACGACCACCGACATGAATAACCAAAGGGCTACAAGGCGGAGCTTGTGCATTCGAGACCTCCGCTCCGTCGAAATTGACCGCGAATCGAGCCTAGCGAATAAGATAATATACTCAACCCGAAGTTATTCTCATTGTTCCTCTTGCAATCTGAGCGTGCTGTCTCGGCCACAGTCATTCCTCCGATGGAGGCGGTGGGACGAGCGGGGCGGTCGGAGCAGCTTCGGAACTCCCCTGCTCCACACTTCCCGGCGGAAGGGGAACCTGGGGTCCGCTCGGGCTCGGTCCCGCAACAGGCGTCGTCTGGACCGGCTTCTCCGGCACGATGACGGCGGTTCCGGGCTGCCGTTGCGCTTGTGCGCGTGGTGCCGCCGGGAGCGTTTCCGTTGGAGCCTGGTCGGCGAAGGGATAGATGTCTCTTCCTCGCCTGCCAAGTTCAGGGTCCGGCGGAAGCGGATCGCCATACGGGTTCCACTGCTGCGAATTCAAGAACGCATTGACGGTGTATCCATACATCACGGACAGCAGCTTCCGCTCCGTGGCCCCGGTTTCGCACAACCGCAGCCGGATATCGATTGCGCCCTGCTTGGTCATCGGAGATGCCTTGGTCCGGATTGTCTGCCACCCGAACAGACACAGATCCTTCGAGGTGCCGCGACCGATTGAATAGCCGAATGGGCCATAACGATTCTGCACATAGTAGGGAGAGCGTGACATTCTCACGCCCGGCAAAGCAGATCGTGCTTCCGCAAAGATTCGCGGATATGGATCGACGACCGGCGCTGCATTTCTGGCAATGCTGACCTCAAAGCGATTTTGGCCCGGAACTGAGGAATTCGTGTTGAGCAGTATTTCCTGATACGTTCGCCCGCCGCGCTTTCCTTCGATCACTCCCACGATTGCAGGACCGCCGATCGGCGGAAATACGAACGCCTGCTCGGCTGGCGCCGCGTTGCGGACTTGGGAGCGCCCTATGCTGTCAGTACTCGCGCAGCCACCAAGTTGTGACAACGCCACAAGCCCGACAAGCCAACTGATGCCTGTCCGAGAAGCCCTTGTGGGAAGCCGGTCGCCGCGCCGCCGGTCCTGAGTTCCGCAAAAGTTCATTCCAACCGATTTGCGTTCGACCGCACGAAATTTCAAAAGCGAATCAAAGTCGCTGCACAAAGCAGCTCGTGTTTACCCTGAGTTATGATGTTAATGAAACTCGCAGTTAAGCTTTTGGCCGGTCTCCACAATTTTTGCTCTCGTTCCTTGCTTGAGGAGTGGAGCTTTAGGCGCTGGTGTTTTTCCGGCGGAGCCTGACCCACCCTGGCTCAGAATGACGCCAGCGGTGGCGGAGGTGGGCTCTTGTGAAAGGTCGCGCCCTTGAGCCAAAGTCGCATCGCCTGCCAGTGAATTCCGAATATGACCTTAAGCGTCATAAGGGGATAGCTGCCCAGGCAGGCCGCGAGTGCCACAGTGTTCAGAGTCCGGGCCTTGCCGTTGAACGCAGCGGCGAGCACCGGTTCGCCGCCCGCCTCTTCATGAATGCGGAGCCGAACGACCTTTCCCGGCGGCATGATCCGAAAATTGTAGCGCGCGCTCATATCCATGAATGGCGAAACGTGAAGCAGCTTTGCGCGGGACTGCCGAACCCCCGCCGAGGCATACTCGCCTTCCCGAACAGGTGCGACATAGCTGTGACGATCTCCGAACGTATTTCGAACGGCATAGATCATCGCGATCAGTTCATCGCTTCCGTCATAGGCGAAGTAAACCGAGATGGGATTGAAGGCGTATCCAAGAATACGAGGATATGAGAGCAAGAAAATCCGGTGCGCCGGCATTTGAACTCCAGCCTGAGCAAGCAACCGATCCGCATACTGCCGAAGTGTCTCACCTTTGCGCTCGACATGATCGCGCTCATTGAATGCGACCACGCCCGGCCGATTCACCGATAGAAGCGGGGAGAGTTTGCCAAGCTCCGGCAAACGGTCGAGATCGACCAGCAGTGAAAACACAGAATAATTGAAGCGGTGGCCAAACGGCTTCAGCCTTTGGTGCATGACATTGCCGAGGTAGAGCGTTCCGGCCTCACTCGGCGCCGGACCGTTTTCTGCAATGGTCGTGATGCGCTCCCGCCTCATGGGACGTTTTTGACGTGCTGGTATGCGGCGAGCGCTTGGGCACGCGCGGCAGCATGATCTACGATCGGGGCGGGGTAATTTTTGCCGAGAACGATTCCCGCTTTTTCGAGCAACGCCGCAGGCGCTTCCCATGGCTGATGAACGAGGTGGTCCGGCAATTCTGACAATTCGGGCACATATGTCCGAACGTATTCGCCTTTCGGGTCGAATTTCTCGCCCTGCAAAACGGGATTGAATATCCGGAAATAGGGCGCCGCATCCGCACCCGATCCGGCAACCCATTGCCAGTTTGCTGGATTGCTTGCTGGGTCGGCATCCACGAGCGTGTCCCAGAACCAGCACTCACCCTCCCTCCAATCGATGAGCAGGTGCTTGGTCAGAAACGAGGCGGTAATCATTCGCACGCGGTTGTGCATGGTTCCTGTCTGCCACAGCTCGCGCATGCCGGCATCGACAATCGGATAGCCGGTGAGTCCGCGCTGCCATGCTCGCAAACGAGGTTTGTCTTTGCGCCACGGGAAATTGTCAAAAGCGGGTTGGAAATTCCTCCGTCCGAGATCAGGGCGGTGGAACCGCAAATGGTAGCAGAACTCCCGCCAGCCAACCTCCTGCTTGAATTTTACCGCATCCGATCCGGCTGTTTTGCTCTTCTTTGCAATCGCCGCAAGAATGGTGAAAGGCGTAATTTCGCCATGGGCGAGATGTGGCGACAGGCGCGAAGTCAGATGTGCGGGAAAATCCCTTCCCGTCGCATATCCATCCAGATTTTCCCTAACAAACGTCCCGAGCGCGGCTATCGCGCCTTGTTCGCCTGGCGTCCATGACTCTCTCAATCCGCCCGCCCAATCCGGCGTCGGCAGGGGCACGATGTCTTCGAGCTGCTCGGAAGAGAGCTTGCCGGCATATGCGTACAAGCTGCGTGGCGGATCGATGGGATCTCTCGGCTCCGGAGATGCCGACAACGCATTCCAGAACGGCTTGAATACCTTGTAGAACGATCCTGATTGCGTGATTAGTCGGGACGGTTCGTGCAACAGATGTCCGTCAAAGCTTTTCGTACGCAAGCCTTGCGTGCGTAGCGCCTCGTTCAGTCTGCGATCAGCATTCATAGCATGCGGATCATATCTGCGGTTCCACAATACGGCCTCAGCACCGACTTCGGCGGCGATCGCAGGAACAACAGCCAGCGAAGCGCCGCGTCGCATAACAAGGCGACCGCCAAGCCCGTCGAGCGACTTCACCAGAGCCTTCAAAGAGTGATGCAGCCACCAGCGCGATGCCGCTCCCGGCGGCCGCGCGTCATCCTCCCCATCACTGAGAACGAAAAGAGGAATGACGGGCCTGCCCGAGGAAGCCGCGTCCGAAAGTGCGCCATTGTCACGTACACGCAGGTCGTGACGAAAAAGAACGATGATCGGCTTTTCTGCCATCGAAGCGCGGGTCAGTTCGTTGCCTGCCAGCCAGCTTTCCTGCAAAGCTCAGCCGTCGAGCCATACAACGAGGTTTTCATCGGCGTTTTTCTCCTTGTTTCGCTTATTACGCAGCCGACCGCCTTTCGGTTCACCTGATGGTGATCCGAATTGCCCGGGATCGCGTAGAAAATGCGTTATCACGGGGGCAAAACATGAAAACGATAGTGATTGCCTATTTTGCCGCAGGTGTGGCGTTTCTGATTCTGGACGCCATTTGGCTCACCATCATGGCCGACAGCCTCTATCGACCGCTCCTGGGAAACAAGCTTGCCGAGGGGTTTGCATTGGCTCCGGCTGCCGCCTTCTATCTCATCTATATCGCAGGAATCGTCTATTTCGCCATTCTGCCCGCGCTGCAAGATGGAGGACTTGGCAGAGCGGCGCTGAACGGTATCGTTCTTGGATTTGTCGCCTACGCCACGTATGACTTGACCAACCAGGCCACGCTGCGCGACTGGCCGCTCGCAGTCACGCTTGCAGATATTACATGGGGAACGTTCGTCACTGCCGTCGGCGCTTCAGCGGGATTTCTCGCGGCCAGCCGTTTCGGCTAATTTTCAGGCGTCGCCGGAAACTTCACGGTTCAAGACATTCCCTTGCGGGCCGGGCCAGAACGCGTTCACGCGGCGGCGATATTCCGAATAAGCGGCTCCCCGCGTCTGCATCATATGCTCTTCCAGAGGAGGTATCCCGGAGACCCGCGTCAGCAGCCAATACATCATCAACGGTCCTGCGAGCGCGCACCATCCCCACGGCCATGTGCCGGACGGACCAATCGCGACGATCGCGTAGCCGAGCCAGCCCAGCCACTGGAAAAAGTAGTTTGGGTGGCGCGACAGGCTCCAAAGCCCGACGTCACAAACTGTATCCGGGGCGCTTGCGCGCCTCGCAAACCGTGCAAGTTGCGCGTCGGCGATCCCCTCGCCTGTCCCACCAATGAAGAGCAGGCCAAGTCCGACGAAGTCGCTCCATTGTGCACCATGAGCGGGATTTCTGGCGGCCAGGAATATCGTGATTGAGAGAAGCAGCGCGACGACCGCCTGAATTTGCAGGAAAAGGAAAATACGCCAGCGCCAGTCCGCACCCCACTGTGCTTTCAGGGCAAGGTAGCGAGGATCGTCCTTTCCATGCAGAGTGCGCACGGCGATGTGCGATCCAAGCCGGAGAGACCACGTCAATGCGACCATCGCGACGAATGCCTGCCGCCACGGATTCGCCTCCCATCCTGCTGTAGGGACAAGAGAGGCGGCTAACCCTGCCAATCCCACGAGGAAAGACCAGACCACATCGATCCAACCGAATTTCGCGCCGCGCGCGACCGCCAGCCAGATACCACTCATTGCGAGGAACATCGCGACCGCGAGTGCGGCAAACAGAGCTACCGCACTCATGTCATATGCCGAATATCGGCTGCAGCAGGCGGCCGAGCAGGCTGTTGAACCTCATCTTGCCTTCAAGGGCTGCCAGACAAATGCAGTCGCTTCCGGTGTCGACAATGGGCTGGTGCTCGATGTCCTCGTCCATTTCGGCAATATCACCCGCTGCGAATTGCCCCAAAGCATCGCTGTAGGAACCAGACACAATATAAGTGAACTCCGTGCCTGCGTGACCGTGATCGGGCAACGCCCGACCCGGCGCGACCTTGAGAAGGATCATATTGGCGTCGGGATCGTGCGGCACGCCGACACGGCTCATGCGAATGCCGGGACCGATCCACCGCCAGCGCCTTATCTCACACCCCCTCAATGTGTCGGGAAGGCGCACGCCGTCTATTGTGATTGGACGGGTTGAACGATCGGCTTCTGTCCCGCTTTCGTCCTTCGCTTCGATCCGCGCGAGTGTTCTGGCAAGGGAATCCGGGGCGAGAACGCTCGGCTCGGTTTCGTTCAACACCGCTCCACCAATCGCTTCGAATATTCCGACGCGGCTTCGGCAGCGCGGACAGGCGAGCACATGAGCGCCCACCACGATTGCGGGACCCGTGCCCAGCGTGCCCGCGCTATAGCGCATCAGCGTCTCATCGGTTGGGTGATGCGCGATGCTCATCTGTTTTCACCCAGCACTGCGCGGAGACGGTTCATCGCCAGCCGGATCCTCGATTTCACGGTTCCAAGGGGTATGCCGAGTTCATTGGCAATCTCCGTCTGGGATTTGTCGATGTAATACGACAGACGGATGATCTGCTGCTGCTCGGGCGAAAGTTTCGCCAGCGCGCGGCGCACGTTTTCGTCGCGCTCCGAAGCCAACAGTTCATCTTCGATCGACGGCGGCAGATTGTCCGGTTCGGGTGGCAGAAGAGCGGGATCGCGCTGGCGGCGCTTGAAGTCGATGCGCAGGTTGCGCGCGATTGTGAACACCCATGTCGATACTGCGGCCCGGCGTGGATCGTAGTAGCCGGCCTTGCGCCATACGCGCAGCATCGTTTCCTGCACAAGTTCTTCAGCCATTTCGAGGCTCGTGCCGCCCTGCGTGAAATAGGTCTTCAGGCGAGGGCCGAAATGACCAAAGAGCGCAGCAAACGCATCCCGATCCTGACGCGAGGCAACTGCCAGCAGCAGCTTTTCATGCGTCTCCATCGTTGGAGGGAACGATGCGTCGCCTTCGGTATTAGTCACGACCAACTGCGTGCCGATTGGGATGGGCCATGAAGATCGTACAGCAACCTGTTTCGGAACCTCATACATACACTATTTTACGCCACGCGCTTGAAGCCGGATCACATCCGCGTCGGTGATCCGTCTGCGCAACTGGTGCGTAGAACGAACTATAGACCACCAAAAGCCAGCCAAATTCTGTCGGACTGCAAACACGGCATAGCGATGCGACACTTTTCTCCCACCGAACGACCCTTGAAAATTGCCGTAGTTGGAACCGGAATTGCCGGTCTTTCGGCGGCCTGGCTGCTGTCGCAGCGTCATGAAGTCACTGTATTTGAAGCGGATTCCCGCATCGGCGGGCATTGCCACACGATCGATGTCGGCGAGGCGCAGGTGGATACGGGCTTCATCGTCTATAATGACAGGACCTATCCCAATCTCTCCGCCCTGTTCGCGCATCTGGAGGTGAAGACGAAGCCGTCCAACATGTCCTTCGCCGTTTCGATGAACGACGGAGCGCTCGAATATTCCGGGACGAACCTTGCCGGCATTTTTGCCCAGGGAAGGAATATCGCCAGCCCGCGCTTCTGGTCTATGCTGAGGGACGTGGTTCGGTTCTATCGGGAAGCGCCCCTGAAAGTGGCCGATATCGACCCTGCCGCGAGCCTCGACGAATATCTCACCGCAGCAGGTTTCGGCGCTGCGTTTCGCGAAGATCATCTTTACCCGATGGCGGCTGCGATATGGTCGACTCCGGCCTTCGAGATTGGCAATTATCCGGCTGTTTCGTTCATCCGCTTTTGCGAAAACCACGGCCTGCTAAAAATATTCAGGCGGCCTGTCTGGCGCACCGTCGAAGGCGGCAGCAGCACGTATGTTGAGAGGTTGGTGGCTGGCTTCAGGCATCGCATTCGCACGAATGCCGCCGTAACCCGGATCAGAAGAATCAACGGCGCCGTCGAAGTTTCAGTGCACGGCCACGGCCCGGAGTGGTTCGATGAGGTCGTCATCGGCACGCATGCAAACCAGGCGCTGGAGATGCTGGCGGACCCGTCTGATGACGAGGCCGAATTGCTGGGAGCGTTCAAATATGGGTTGAATGAAACAGTCCTGCACACCGACACAGCGCTCATGCCTAACCGGCGACGCGTGTGGTCGAGTTGGAACTACATCGCCCAGTCCCCTGCGAATAATGCCACGCTTCGAAAGCCCTGCGTGACATACTGGATGAACCGCTTGCAGGATCTGCGAACCGACCGCCCGACATTTGTTACGCTCAGCCCAATCAGCGGGCCGCGTCCCGAAAGCGTGCTATGGCGCGGCATCTATGCACACCCCTTGTTCGATACGGGGACGCTGCTTGCGCAGAAGCGCCTTTGGTCGCTGCAAGGTGCCAGGAACACATGGTTTTGCGGATCGTATTTCGGCTCGGGATTCCATGAGGATGCCATACAAGCCGGCCTTGCCGCAGCGGAGGCGGCCGGGGGCGTAAACAGGCCATGGACAATCGAGGGGCAATCAAACCGCATCCATGTGAATGGCGCGATGCCCACTCCGTTCTAGGTCATGGACCCATGAGGGAGCGAACGGCCAGCAAAGAGTAGCTCATATGGTGAGGACATGCTTCAACTCACGCGAGACTGCCCATGCGGGTGATCAGGCCTGCTACTGCCTGTCCTACATTCAACGCCCTGCCTGTCGCCTGCGCCATCTGCGGCAGAACCATCCACTCCAGGGTCCACGCTGCGCCGGAGCGTTCCTGTTCATGTATCATTGCATGATGCAGCGCTGAAACCTGTACGGCATTGTATCTCGCGAGCGTCACCAGAAGCTCTGCCAGCACAGGATTTTGCTTGTGGGGCATCGCAGAAGAGCCGCCGCCGCCCGAAAGGGCGATCTCGGAAATCCCCTGCTGCGCCATGAGTGCGATATCCTGCCCCATCTTGCCGAGCGTTCCCGTCACCAGCGACAGGAACGAGGCAAATTCCGCCACGCCGTCGCGCATACTGTGCCAAGCACGCGACGGATTGCCGAGTGCGAGCGCCTGCGCCACGTCGGCGACGAACGGCTCGGCCTTGTCGCCCAGCGCACGCCGATCACCCGACGCGCCGCCCACCTGGACGCGGGCCACCCGGGGCCTCAACTGCGCCAGTCGCACGCGATGATCTGCGAGGGGAAGCAGCCACGGCTCAATTCGGTCATGAACGGTGATCTGCGTCGCAGCCTGCATCCGCGTCCTGCCCATCAGAGGTTCAGCCCCAAACCGGGCGTCGAGCGCGCCGAGCGCTTCGGCCAGCGCCGCAAGCCTGCCGTCGATGAGATCAAGACTGTTACGCATGGCGATGGCCGACGCCGTGTCGATCACATCCTGCGACGTCGCGCCGGAATGCACGCCGGCCTTTGCCGCACCTGCCGCCGATTGCATCTGGGCGACGAATTGCGGCACTACCACGCCATCGCTTGCTGTGCCAGAACGCATGTCGTCGAGATCGAATTTCATGGCGGCAATCGCTTGCGATGCCGACCTTGCCACGGCGGGATCGACGAGGCCGAAACGTCCGAGCGCGTTGCTCCATGCAACCTCGAACGCACGCATGGAGGCAAGCTGAGCTTCGGGCGACCAAAGCGCTGCCATTTCGGCATCGCCGAACAGGCCGCCCAGCCAGACATGGTCGAAGACGTCGGTCATTTCATCTTTTCCAGCCCCGGTCAGATGTCGAGGAACACCGTTTCCCCCTGCCCCTGGAGGTGGATGTCGAAGCGATACTTACCTTCGGCGATCTTCTTTGCAATGAGCGTATCAACCCGCTGCTGCTGTTCGATGCGGGAAAGCACCACGTCTCCGGCATTGTCCTCGTCATCGAAATAGATCCGCGTCTGGAGCCCGATATTGATGCCTCGCGCCACGATCCAGAGCGATATGTGCGGCGCCTGCAGTGTCCCGTTCCGCGCCCTGACGCGGCCCGGCTTGACGGTGCGAAGCGTGAATTCTCCCGTCACCGCGTCGGCAGCGAAGCGGCAGAGACCGGACATAGCGGGATCGGCGCCGCTCTGTCCGGGAAACCTGCCCGATGCGTCGCATTGCCAGCTTTCGATCATTGCGTCGCGAAGTGCCCAGCCCGTGCCGTCGAACACCGAACCGACGATCTCGATGACCTCGCCTTGCACTCCGCCGGAAATCGGACTGACGCCGATCTCCTCCTGATAGTAGTTCGCGTTGCCCGCATATGTCGGCATCAGGCCGATATGCACGTATGGGCCCGCGGTCTGCGACGGGGTTTCGTCCAGATGCTCCAGAGGCTGAACCATCTCACATTCCCTCCAGTCTGTTCTCGAACATGGTCTGGCGGCGACCGCGCAGCACGATGTCAAATTTGTAGGCAAGGAAATCGAGCGGCCTCGAAGCCCCGATGTCGAGCGGCGCAACCAGCCGGTCGAGTTGCGAGCGGTCGCGGATCGAAGCGGCGATCGGGCATCGCGCGATGAGCGGATCGCCCTCGAAATACATCTGCGTGATGAGCCGTTGACCGAAGCTGTGGCCGTAGATCGAGACATGGATATGCATTGGCCTCCAGTCATTGCCGCGATTGGGCCAGGGATACGCACCCGGACGGATCGTCAGGAACTGATAGTAGCCGTTTTCGTCCGTCAGAGTTCGACCGCAGCCACCGAAATTCGGATCAAGCGGGGCGAGGTAAGTATCCTTCTTGTGGCGATAGCGGCCACCCGCGTTTGCCTGCCAGATCTCGATCAGCGTGTTCGGCACGGCACGATTGTTTTCATCCAGAACCCGACCGTGCATCAGGATGCGCTCACCAATCGCCGGGGCGTCACCTTTGGTCCAGTTCAATATGAGATTGTTGTCGAGCGCGCCGATCTTGTGATGACCGAAGACCGGCCCGGTCTCCTCCGATGGACCGGATTCCAGCGATAACAGCGGCAGGTTCGGCGAACGGGGGACGCTGGTCTTGTAGTCAGGGTAGCAGGCTGGCGGATGTATCTCGCGATTGCGAGGTATGAGCGGGCCCAGGTCAATCATTTCTGTGCCGCCTCCAATTCGGCATATGTCTGCTTGGCTAGCTTGATGGCATGATTTGCAGCGGCCACGCCGGCATAGACTGCGACGTGCCGGAACGCCTCCATGACGTCGCGCTTGCTCGCGCCGGTGCGAACGGTCGCGCGCACATGCATCGGGATTTCCTCGAAATTTCCGGTCGCGGCGAGCAGCGCCAGAGTGAGCATGGAGCGCTCGCGCCTCGTGATCGAGTCATCTGCCCAGACCGTACCCCATGCCGACCTGACAATGAGGTCCTGGAAGGGCCTGTCAAAATCGGTCTTTGCCGCTTCCGCACGATCCACATGCGTGTCGCCCAGGACAGCGCGCCGCGTCTCCATGCCTCTCTTGTAGAGATCATCCGTCATCAGGCAGTCCTTTCCAGGAAATCGGCAATGAGTTGCGCCGTGGACCCGGGCTGCTCAACGCACGGAAGATGCCCTGCATCCGTGACCACGTGGAATGCGGCGCCACACAATTCGGCGGTGGCGCGCACAAGGTCCGGCGGGGTAGAACCGTCCTGGTCGCCTGCCATTGCCATCAGAGGCATGCGCAGGCTTCTCGTTCCCTCCGTCAAATCCGCACCTGCAATGGCTGCGCAGCAGCCCGCATAGCCATCGACCGTCGTTCGCGTAAGCATGTTGCGCCAAAGGTCCAGTTCCAGGTTCGACTCCCGAAAGCGAGGGGTGAACCAACGCTCGAGAATAGCGTCGGCAATCGCAGAGATACCGCGATCGTGGATAGCCTCGATGCGCAGCCCCCACATTTCGGGCGTGCCGATCTTCGCTGCGGTGTCCATCAGCACAAGCGCCTTCACAAGGTCGGGCTGCTTGGCCGCCAGGCCCTGCCCGATCATTCCGCCGATTGATACGCCGACAAAGGTCACCTCCCTCAATCCGAGGCCGGTGCATATTGCCTCCGCATCCGAAACGAGCGTGGACATGTCATAAGGTGCTGCCGTCGCATCGCTCAGCCCGTGGCCGCGCTTGTCATAGCGCACCATGCGAAGTCCGCTGGGCAAAAGCGGCAGCAACGATTCCCACACGCGCAGATCCGTTCCCAGCGAGTTGGCAAAGAGGACCACCCTTGCGTCACGCGGTCCTTCGTCACGAATGTGAAGGGTTATGTCGCCCGATTTGAGTGTTTGCATTTCCATCCTCCGATGAATTTTATGGCATGACAGATCTTCCGGGAAAATTATAATCTCCAAAAAATTACATAACTCGGAGGTTATGTTTTGCTCAGTCCGCTTCTCCGGTTCCGGCACCTGCGCTGCTTCCTCGAAACAGCCCGCCTTGGCAGCCTCACGGCCGCGTCCGAGGCGCTGCATGTCAGTCAGCCTGCCGTCTCCAAGACAATACAGGAACTCGAAACCATTCTCGGCGTGCAACTCTTCGATCGCAGCGGTCGCCGGTTGAAACTGACGGCTGCAGGAAAAGCCTATCAGGGTCGGGCCGGAGCAGCGCTTGCCGATCTCGACCGAGCCCAGCAGCTCGCGCTCCATCCGCTGCTGCAGCGATCCAAGGTCCGTATCGGAGTGCTCCCGACAGCAGCGACAGGGTTGCTGCCGCGCGCAGCACTTGCCTACCGCGAGACGCACTCTCAAACGGTGCTGGATGTGATGACTGGCCCCAACTGGCTCCTGCTCTCGCTTCTGCGCGAGAGTCAGCTTGATCTCGTTGTTGGGCGACGACCGCCTGTGGGCAACAGCGAGGGGTTCAGTTTCCGATCGCTTTATTGGGAGCGCATCGTGCCGGTCGTTCGGGCCGGGCACGAACTGCTGCAACGGGAATGGAACTATACTGACCTGACGCTGTATCCGCTGATGCTGCCGCCGCGAGGCGCCCTCATATCGACCTCGGTGCGAGCCTGGCTTCATTCCGTCGGCATCGTGGACCCGCCGCACGCCTATGAAAACGTATCACTCGCCTTCGGACGGGAGGTTGTGCTGAATTCCGACACGGTGTGGTTCATTTCGGAAGGCGTTGTCCGGCCCGAGATCGAAAGCGGCATTCTCGCCATACTCCCGATCCGAAACGAATTACTTGGTGGGCCCGTCGGCGTAACCTTACGGGAAAATGACGAACCATCATCCGAGACTGCCGCTTTGATCGCGGATCTGGAACAGGCAGCCCTCGCTATCGGTCTCTGAAAGCAGCCCCTAAACGCGCTCCAGAGCGATCGCGATGCCCTGTCCGACGCCGATGCACATTGTGGCGAGCGCGAGCCTGCCGCCGCTCAACGACAGTTCCAGCGCCGCCGTGCCGGCGATGCGCGCACCCGACATGCCCAGCGGATGACCGAGCGCGATGGCCCCGCCATTGCGGTTCACCTGCTCCGCGTCCTCGGCAATGCCGAGTTCGCGGAGCACGGCCACGCCTTGGGAGGCAAAGGCTTCGTTAAGCTCGATAACGTCGAAATCGCTTTGCTTGAGACTGAGACGCTGCATCAGCCTGCGCGAGGCCGGCACGGGTCCGATGCCCATGACGCGCGGCTCGACGCCGGCTGCGGCCCCGCCGAGGACACGCGCAATCGGCGTCAGTCCGAAGCTTTTCGCCGCAGCCTCCGTGGCTATGATCAGCCCCGCCGCTCCATCGTTCACACCACTGGCGTTGCCCGCAGTCACGCTGCCACCTTTTCGAAAAGGGGTGGGCAACTTGGCCAAAATCTCCAGCGTCGTTTCGCGTGGATGCTCGTCACGCTCGACCACGACCGGATCGCCCTTGCGCTGCGGGATGATCACCGGCGTGATTTCTTTCGCCAGTCGCCCGTTCTTTTGCGCGGCGGCGGCCTTGGCTTGCGAGCGTACCGCAAAACGGTCCTGCGCTTCACGGCTGACGTTGAAGTCCTGTGCGACGTTCTCGGCGGTTTCCGGCATCGAATCCACGCCGTACTGCGCCTTCATGAGCGGATTGACGAACCGCCAGCCGATGGTTGTGTCGTGGATTTCCGCATTGCGCGAAAAGGCCGTGTCCGCCTTGGGCAGGACGAAGGGCGCACGTGACATGCTCTCGACCCCGCCCGCGATCATCAATTGCGCCTCGCCCGCCCTGACGGCGCGCGCGGCGTAGAGAACAGCGTCCATGCCGGAACCGCACAGCCGGTTGATGGTGGTCCCCGAAACGCCCACCGGCAGCCCTGCCAGCAGGCTCGACATGCGCGCGACGTTGCGATTGTCCTCGCCTGCCTGGTTGGCGCAGCCCATGACCACGTCATCGACCGCTTCCCAATCCACCTTGGCATTGCGCGCCATCAGTGCCTTGAGCGGGATGGCCCCAAGGTCGTCGGCGCGCGCGGAGGACAACGCGCCGCCGAAGCGGCCAATGGGCGTACGGATGTAGTCGCAGATGAAGGCGTCAGTCATTTGTTCAACTCGGGGACGACGAGATCGCCGACATCAGCGGGAACGACAAGCTCAGCGCCTGTCAGCGACTGCAACTCGTCAATGCTCATTGCGGGCAATTTCTCACGCAGCACGAACCGGCCGTTTTCGATGTCGACGACAGCATGCGAAGTATAGACCCGCGTGACGCAGCCGACGCCGGTCAGCGGCAGCGAGCAGCGTTTGACGAGCTTCGGCTTTCCGTCCTTCGTCACATGGTCAGTGATGACCGCAACGCGCTTAGCACCGTTCACGAGGTCCATCGCGCCACCGACGGCGGGAACACCCTTCGGGCCGGTCGACCAGTTGGCAAGGTCACCGTTCTCCGCGACTTCAAAGGCGCCGAGGATTGCCACGTCGAGATGGCCTCCGCGTACCATTGCGAAACTGTCGGCGTGGTGAAAGAAGGCGGTGCCGGGCTTCAGCGTCACCGCTTTCTTGCCGGCGTTGATCAGATCCCAATCTTCCTCGCCGGGCGGCGGAGCCTCGCCGAAGCCCAGAATGCCATTTTCTGTATGGAAGATCGCCTGCCACCCCGGCGGCTGGAATTTCGCGACCAGTTCCGGAAATCCGATGCCAAGATTGACGTAAGCGCCGTCGGTAATGTCCTGCGCGGCGCGCCATGCGATCTGTGTCGAAGTGAGCTTCCCGGACATGACTACACCGCTTCCGGATAGCGCGCGTCAGCGCGGTTCAGTTCTTCTTCCTGGGCCGGATTGGCGACCTCCACAATCCCCTGCACGAATATGCCGGGTGTGACCACGCTCTCAGGATCGATGCCACCCGGCGGCACGATGCGGCTGACCTGCACGATCGTGCGCGCGGCCGCCATTGCCATCAGCGGATTGAAGTTGCGCGCAGCCATC
Organism: Rhizobiaceae bacterium; assembly: GCA_023953835.1. Classification (NCBI taxonomy): domain Bacteria; kingdom Pseudomonadati; phylum Pseudomonadota; class Alphaproteobacteria; order Hyphomicrobiales; family Rhizobiaceae; species Rhizobiaceae bacterium. The sequence continues at coordinate 803,120 of JAMLJB010000001.1, forward strand.
CTGTAAGTCAGGTTGCCCAGCGTATCGCCGACATTCGCCTTGATGAGGGCCACGTCGGCCTTTAGCCAGCGTTCGCGCAGGTACGACCGGCCCTCGAAAACTTCGACCGGCTTGCCCTTCGCGAGATCCGTGCCGAAGGAGGTCGGCGTATAGAAGGCCGGAATGCCCGCGCCCCCGGCGCGGATGCGCTCGGCCAGCGTGCCTTGCGGCACAAGCTCCAGCTCGATCCCGCCCGCAAGATAGAGGTCGGTGAACACCTTCGGATCGGCGGATCGCGGGAACGAGCAAACCAGTTTGGCGACCATGCCCTGCTCGATCAGGGCGGCGAGGCCGACATGGCCGTTTCCGGCATTGTTGTTGATGACCGTGAGGTTCCTCGGCTGGCCGGTCTTGAGGTGCAGGTCGATCAGCGCGTGTATCAGTTCGATCGGCGCGCCCGACCCGCCAAAGCCGCCGATCATGACGACCATGCCATCCCTGATATCGGCAACAGCAGTCGCAAGGTCCGGAATTGTCTTGTCCACCATGAGCCTTCCCGTCACTCGGGGTCGATGGGGAATGAACTATGAGATGACGTAAAAATCGTCTACCCAGTTTGCGCGATAAACGATATTTGTTTACATACCGCACAGATATGGAGCCAGCCAAACCGATGACCATTGCGGAACGCGACATCATGAGCGGTTTGGTCAAGGGGCTGGCGGTGATCGAAACATTCACTGCAGAGCGTCCGCGTCAGTCCATCTCGGAAGCAGCCGCAGCCTGCGGGCTGGACCGGGCGACGACCCGACGCTGCCTTTTGACGCTCGCGCATGAAGGCTATTCCGACTATGACGGGAAGTATTTCACGTTGACGCCCCGCGTGCTGCGTCTTGGTATCGGCTGCCTGGCGGCGATGCCGCTGCCGCGTCTGATTCAGCCCCTGCTCGACAGCCTCTCGGAACAGATCAACGAAAGCACCTCGGTCTCGATCCTTGATGGCGCGGAAATCGTCTATGTTGCGCGCGCTGCGCAGAGAAAGGTGATGTCGATCGGACTGATGCCCGGTTCACGCCTGCCGGCTTATTGCACATCTATGGGACGGGTGATGCTGGCCGCGCTGCCTGATGGCGAGGCCCGCGCCCGGCTGGGCGCCTCTCCACTGCCAGCGCGCACTCCGGCGACTTTGACTGATCCGGACACAATCATGATCGAGTTGGAGCGCGTCCGCGCGCAAGGCTACGCGAAGATTGACCAGGAGGTCCAGATTGGACTCCGCTCAGTTGCGGTACCGCTGCACAATATACATGGCCACACCATCGCAGCTCTCAATGTCGGTGTTGCTGCAACGGCCAATGACATGGACGATCTTGTTGAGCGGACCTTGCCGGCGCTCACCAGGGTTGCAAGGGACGTGAGGATGTTCCTCCGATAGGCCCGGCCTACCCGCGAGGCTCTAATCACCGCTGGATGAAGGTTCAGTGGCACGTCACAGGCGGCTGCCGCTAGCAGATTTCGGCAGCCTCTTTTTGCGCCACTATTCGGGCTTCAACAAATTCTCAACCTAGCCCGTAACCGCGTACTTTGGTGTTTGCCCGTCAGCAACCAGCCGAATGTTCTCAGCAACCAGCGCTGCGAGCCGGTCCTGGGCCTCGTGGGTTGCAGCGGCGATATGCGGCGTTGCGATAACGTTGTCCATTGCCAGCAGTGGGTCGTCCGGATCGACGGGCTCGTCCCAGAGCACATCGGAGGCAAAGCCGGCCAGATGGCCGCTTTTCAGCGACTCCACCAAAGCTTCCCTTTCTACGATGGCGCCGCGTGCAATGTTGATAAGGTAACTGCCCTTTTTCATCGCCGCAAAGCGGTCGGCGTCAAAGAACCCGTTCGTGGATGCGTCAGAAGACAGGTGAACCGTAACGAAGTCCGATTCGGCGAGGACCTTATTTGTCGAGGATGCATCTCCGAGGAACGACATGCCAAGCCGCTCTTGCCGTGCCGCGTCGGGCTCTAAGGTCGTGCCAATAACCCGCATTCCCAGACCACGCGCCATCGGGACCAGCGCTTCTCCCGACTTGCCGACACCAATGATGCCAAGCGTCTTGCCACCCATCGAATTGGTCTTCGGAACGCCGGTGCGACGGTTCGCAATACTTGCCAAAGACTTCTTGTATTGCTTCGCCAGCGCCATCATCAGGAAAAGCGCATGCTCAGCCACCATCTCTGACGAACCGGTCTGCGAGGTGGGAATACGGGCAACGAAAATACCCTTTCCGGTCGCATGTCCGATATCGACGCCCATAAGTTGCGAGCCAAAGCGATGAAGCAGTTTCAGCCGAGGTGCAGCATCGATAATATCAGCCGGAACAGGTGTATCCCGCAGCAGCAGCACCTCAGCCTCGCGGACCTGCTCGATCGGCGGTACCTTGGAATCAAACTCTACAATTTCGAAGCCTGAGCCAAGTATTCGAGCAACAGCGTTTGTCGGATCGATACCCTTGCCAAATTTAAGTATCTTCATCGGAATCCTTTGAATTTGGTCGCACCTTTTTAGGCCTGGATAGTTTAGGTGATCGCGTATCGGACAGCCGGACCTTAGAAAAAGCCTGCAAGCATGCCCAAACCGGCTAGCGCCATCGCCCCACCACCCGCTTGCGAGTTGAAACGGGACAAGCGGGCTCCGACGCTTCCAATTCCAAGTCCAATAGCAATGCCGAGCGCGTGTAAGGTTGCGGTCGCCAGAATGAAACCAAGGCCATAAGTAAGTCCCGATGCGGCGACTGGCATTTCCGTACCATGGGCATGACCATGGAAAACGGCGAAGAAGCCGACCAAGGTCATCGCAGCGAGTATTGATAGCGACCAGTTCAGTGCAACAGCAAGACCAAGGACAACCACCGAAGCTCCAATACCGATCTCAACGAAAGGCAGCGGAATTCCGGCGATGCCGACCATCCCGCCTATCGCCATCATCGCGACAAAGGCAGCAGGAACCAACCATAGCGCACGACCTCCCAGGGAAGCGGCAAACATTCCTACGGCGATCATCGCAAGCAGATGGTCCGCGCCCGAAAGCGGGTGCCAAAATCCATGGACAAATCCGTGCACGTCGCCGACCCCAACATGGGCAAAAGCTTTTGCTGGGATGCCAGCCGCTCCAAGGCCAATCAGAATTGCTTTGGTTGTCTGCTTCATGCCCATGCTCCACTTCGCATCTGAAACGCAGTTTCCCGCGCGCATCGATTCAAGATTGCTTGCAGTATGATCCGAGCGGCAATTCTGTGTATCGACCCATTTGGAAAAATGCCGTTTCTCGTGGCGCTCGGCAGACTTGCCAGCGCGCTTCATCTTTTCATCGTCTGAAGGTGCCTGCTCACATGTAGTGCGGTGTCCACGGAGCGCTGCTGGGAAACCGGCACGTCCCAATATTCCGCGCCGGAAAGGCACTCCGAAAGATAGCGCGCCGCAGCCGCTGAATGCGAATTGTCCGCTCCGGGAACAATGAGCGCGGGCACGTCGATATTGAGCAGTTCTTCAGCGTCGGGCCCAGGTGCCGTGTCGCGGTCAAACATGCGTGCCGACCCCGCGACAATGACTTGGTATCGGGCGGGATCCTGTTGAACATATAGATTTGCAAATTGGGCATCGCGCCTCAGCACGGAAGCCCATGGTCCTACTCGCGCGTCGATACCGAAAGTTTCACCACCGGCTTGCGCAAGGTCGAGTACAGCCGGAAGTCCATTCTGGCGGACATAGGCAAGATGTTCGGCAAATCTCTGTTGGCTTGCAAGACGGTATCTGGCGCCGCCCACGGGCCAGAAGAGCACCATTCCAATGGTTGACTGAGGAAAGGCCGCCGCAAATGCCGTCACAGCGCTGCATCCCATGCAGCCTCCCATCAGAAGGGCTTGCGAAATGTTCAGATGCTCAAGAAGCGCCTTCCCCTGCGCCGCGTAGTGCCGCCATGACATGATTTCGATCCGACCGCCGGAAAGACCGGTCTGTTGATTTCCGCCGAGAACTGACCCGGGATTGCGGGATTTTTCCATCGAGAAGTGACCCATGTTTGAACTCACCCCTGCTTGACGATCGCAGGGGACTTTGGAGTGATAGACATGGCGTTACTGAGCGTTATCCGGCGCTGGCATCTGCGGGATGGACTTTCGATCCGGGAGATTGCGCGGCGCACGGGACTGTCGCGGAACACGATCCGCAAATACCTGCGATCCGACGAGGTCGAGCCCCGCTTTCGGGTGCCGGAGCGGCCGAGCAAGCTCGATGCCTATGCCGAGCGGCTATCTGCCTGGCTGAGGACGGAAGCAAACAGGCCGCGCAAGCAGAAGCGCACGGTCAAGCAGTTGCACGCCGACCTGATGAGCTTCGGCTATGAGGGCTCTTACGGCCGTGTCGCCGCCTTTGCGCGTGACTGGAAAGAAGAGCGTCAGCGGCAGATGCTAACGAGCGGTCGCGGCACCTTCGTGCCGTTGGCGTTCGAGCCTGGTGAGGCGTTCCAGTTTGACTGGTCGGAAGACTGGGCCGTCATCGGCGGCGAGCGCACGAAGCTACAGGTGGCGCACTTCAAGCTCAGCTACAGCCGTGCCTTTGTCGTGCGAGCTTATCCCCTTCAGACGCACGAGATGCTGTTCGATGCACACAACCACGCCTTCCCGGTTCTGGGTGGCGTGCCGCGGCGCGGGATCTACGATAACATGCGCACTGCGGTCGACAGGATCGGCCGGGGCAAGGATCGCCAGGTCAATGCCCGCTTCTCGGCGATGGCCAGCCACTATCTGTTCGAGGCCGAGTTCTGCAATCCAGCCTCGGGCTGGGAGAAGGGACAGGTCGAGAAGAACGTCCAGGATGCCCGCCACCGGTTGTGGCAGCCGATGCCGCGCTTTCCATCTCTGGAGGCGCTGAACGACTGGCTGGAGCAGCGGTGCCGGGAGCTGTGGCAACAGATTCCCCATGGCCTCAGACCCGGAACGATCGAGGACGCCCGGTCCGAAGAGGCCCAGTTCCTGATGCCAATGCCTCGCCCCTTCGACGGCTTCGTCGAATACACCAAGCGGGTCTCGCCTACCTGCCTGGTCCATCTGGAGCGCAACCGCTACAGCGTGCCGGCTTCCTTTGCCAACCGGCCTGTGAGCCTAAGGGTTTACCCGGAACGGATTGTGGTTGCCGCCGAAGGGCAGCTCCTCTGCGAGCACCGCCGCATCATCGAACGGTCGCATGACGGTCCCGGTCGAACCGTCTACGACTGGCGTCACTATCTGGCGGTCATCCAGCGCAAGCCAGGTGCTCTGCGCAACGGCGCACCCTTCACAGAGCTTCCCGAAGCCTTCAAACGGCTGCAGCAGCATCTGCTCAGGAAGTCCGGCGGCGATCGGGAGATGGTCGAGATCCTGGCCCTTGTCCTGCAGCATGATGAGCAGGCCGTGCTGGCGGCAGTGGAGATGGCACTCGAGGCCGGGGTTCCGACCAAGGTCCACATCCTCAATCTCCTGCACAGGCTGGTCGATGGCAAGCCGATCGCGACGCCGGTCGTGGATGCGCCGCAGGCGCTGAGCCTGGCCAAGGAGCCGCAGGCCAATGTCGAGCGCTACGATGCGCTGCGCCAAGCTCGGGAGGTGCGCCATGCGTCATGATCCCGCCAGCGGCGCCATCGTCATTATGCTCAGGAGCCTGAAGATGCATGGCATGGCGCAAGCCGTCGCCGAGCTCACCGAGCAGGCCTCTCCAGCCTTCGAGGCCGCCATCCCGATCCTGTCGCAACTGCTGAAGGCGGAGATGGCAGAACGGGAGGTCAGATCCACCGCCTATCAGCTCAAGGCAGCCCGCTTCCCTGTCTATCGCGACCTGGCCGGCTTTGACTTCGCCAGCAGCGAGATCAACGAGGCCCTCGTGCGCCAGCTCCATCGCTGTGAGTTCATGGACGAGGCCAACAACGTCGTGCTTGTCGGAGGTCCAGGCACCGGAAAGACCCACATCGCCACAGCTCTCGGCGTGCAGGCGGTCGAGCATCATCGCAAGCGTGTCCGCTTCTTCTCCACCGTCGAACTCGTCAACGCCCTTGAGCAGGAGAAGGCCCAGGGAAAGGCCGGCCAGATCGCCAACCGGCTCGCCCATTCCGATCTCGTCATCCTGGACGAACTCGGATACCTGCCCTTCAGTGCGTCAGGTGGAGCGCTGCTGTTCCATCTGCTGAGCACGCTCTACGAGCGCACCAGCGTCGTCATCACCACCAACTTGAGCTTCAGTGAATGGGCCACCGTCTTCGGCGATGCCAAGATGACGACGGCGCTCCTCGATCGCCTCACCCATCATTGTCACATCCTGGAGACCGGAAACGACAGCTTCCGCTTCAAGAACAGCTCGGCAAAGACACCCGCCGCAAAGAAGGAGAAAGCGCCCACCTTGACCAAATCCTGAGACCCAAACCATACATGAGACGGGTCACTTCTCGGCGAAAATCCCGGGTCAGTTCTCAGCGGAAATCAACAGACGATCTACTTGAGCGACCCGGCGATTCTGCCATTGCGCAATGTGCCAGTTGTTCACGTCGACATATCAGGAATGATCAGCCTGGATGATCTGACCACCGCTCTCGAACAAGCCATGCTGCGCCAGAATCGGAGCCCGAACGAGCTCATCGCGCTGGCTTTTGCGTGGACCGAACCTCCGGACTATCGAGACCTGGCCACGCTCGCCCGCGCCATCAAAACCATCGCCGCGCCACACGGTACGCGTCAGGAGGCTCTTGTGCTTGCGATCGACGGCGATATTGCGCTGACACTTGGTCGGATCCTGCATCGGGAATTTGGCTTCGACACCGCTCTGATTTCGATTGATGGACTGCATTTGAGGGAGCTTGATTTTGTTGATGTTGGCGAACCAATTGAGCCACCCGGAGTTGTTCCGGTGGTCATCAAATCTTTGCTTTTTTCTTGATTCGACGCGCCGCATAGGGCAAGGGCCTGTGCGGCCTTAATGTCGCCGAAGGCAAAAAATGCCCCATGCTTCCGCAGCCACCCGTTCGGGAATCGACGGAATTGATCTCAATGACCTCGTAATTTTCACGCGCGTCGTGCAGCATGGCAGCTTCACGGCGGCGGCGAAGCTTCTTGCAAAGACGCCTTCTTACATCAGCAAGCACATTTCACAGCTCGAGGACACGCTCGCGCTTACGCTTTTGCATCGTTCGACCCACAAGGTCTTTCTGACCGAACCCGGCAAAGTGTTTTTCGAGCACTGCGTACGCATCCTGGCTGAGCTGGATGCAGCCAAGGCCGATGCCAGCGGGCTTAGTTCGGAATTCATCGGCACCTTGCGCATTCACAGCACCCCTGGTGTAGGAAACGGACTTGTTGCGCCTGCCATCATCGCATTCTCGAGACAATATCCGTCCGTCAATGTCGAACTCACAGTCTCCGCAAGCTCGATCAGCCTGATGGAAACCGGCGTCGATGTGGTTGTCGGCAGCCGCTATTTTGAAGATGACGTGCTCTTTCCAAGCGGTTTGTTCGAGCGAAATCTGGGCCAGGTCCCCTATGTTGTGTGCGCTTCGCCTGGCTATCTCGCCAGCCATGGTACACCCGATACTCCGGAGGCTTTGGCATCACAGAAGCATAATTGCCTTCTGCACATGACACAAAAGCGCGACCCGGCCACATGGCGGTTCAACGATGCGAAGAGCGCAACAGACATTCACGTCGCCGGCAACTTTCAGTCCAACCTCGAAAGTGCGATCCTCTCGGCTGCGCTCGAAGGAGCCGGAATCGTTCGCCTGCCGCGGTACAGCGTGGCAAAGGAAATAGACAACGGACAACTGACCTCTCTATTCGAGGGTCAAGTTGTCTCCGACCGATATATAAAGGCCTTCTATCCCAAGAGCAGGTATGTACCGAAGAAGGTCCGAGCGTTTCTGGAGATCATTGAGAAAGTACTCAAGACGATGACCGTCGAAGCCGCGTAGAGCACAAACGCGCTTGCTCGCTAGTCGCACATGCGCGTTTGCTAGACTGCTGACATCGGCTTGATCGATGGATGGCTTTCGCTCGATACCGTCTCCATCAATGAGACTTATTGGTCGAAGCGCATATCCTGGCCGATAAAGCCTTCCCAGAGCTTCATCAATTCTCCGTCCCACGCACTTTCTCTTGACCCGCCCTTCTGCAGCGCCATCTCGTAATATGCATGATTGACGCTCTGCATCAGCAAAGGAATATTCAGTTCACGCGCGACTTCCAGGATTGCCTCAGAGTCCTTGATGGCGGACTCGATACTCATCATTTTTCCCTTTCCCGTTTCCAGGTAGTGCGGCATGTTATTGTTGAGTGCGCCACTGTAGGCGCTGGTATTTCTGAATATCTCCTCCAGCTTTCTCAGATCGATGCCGGATTTCCTAGCGACAGCCATCACCTCGCAAGCAATTGCGAAATAGGCGTGGGTCAGCGCTGCATTCAAGACTTTGATCAAGACGCCCGATCCGATCGGCCCCATTTCGAAAAGAGGATCGGCGAATGTGGACAGCACAGGCCGCGCCTTTTCGATGTCTTCCGGCTTTCCTCCGATCATGACGGTGAGCTGCCCTTTTGCGACAACCTCGAAGGATTTGAGCTGCGATAGTCCGGGATGAAATTTGGTTCGGGACAGGAGTGCCGCATCGATCGCTCCAACGCCAAGCTTCTCGGCCTCATCAGCGACACGGCGCACGATGTGTGGCGGAACGGTGCTGGTTTCGACAAGAACCTGTCCTTTGCGGGCGCCTTTAAGCAGCCCTGTGTCCCCGAAATAGACTGCTTCGCAAGCCTTGATAGTAGGCAGCGAGGTCAGGATGACGTCGCATCGTTCCGCAACCTCTTTCGGACTTCCAGCACTTGTTGCGCCGGCATCGACGAGCTCCTTTATGGGTTCCGGACGCACATCGAACACTGTCAGCGGATAGCCTCCACCTAGTATTCTCAGCGCCATCGGCTTGCCCATCATGCCAAGTCCGATCAATCCCACCTTCACCTGTTCACTCACATTTTCCTCCTCTCAAGCACGGTCGTTCCAGACCCTTCACCGCCGGTGGTATCGCCGCAAAAGCGCTTCGAAGCGAGCCGACGAAGTATGCGAACGTTTGTCCGCATGCATGCGTCGGCGGTATTTGTTGCAGGACCAAGGTTCAGTACAAGCGGCCCATCGACCTGTGTTCACTCACTTCACATCCTGAAATTTTGCGTTCCGCATAAAGGAACATCGGTCCATATTTGGCTTTACAGGAGCGCCCTGCGCCTGTCAATATAACAGCGAAGCCGGCACAAGCGTCGCCTGCAACTCTCACCTTCGGACAATCGATTGACCGGGAGGTCAATCGATTGTCCGATGCAATTGGCACGGAGGAACAATGCCAACATCCGCACAGACACTTGGTCGGTTTGCCGCAAACTTGAATTACTCGGATATACCGCCAGAGGTTGTCGAAAATGCCAAGGCTTGCATCATTGACACGATCGGGGTCAGCACGTTTGGAGCCCAGTTTCCATGGAGCATCAAGATCGCAGACTATGCGCGCCGGCACAGTGCCGGAGGCAAATGCTCGATCATAGGATCGCCCGGCAATTTGGTGCAGGCACCTTTCGCGGCTCTTGCAAACGGCGTCCTTGCTCATGCCTTTGAGCAGGATGGATCGTGCGAGCCCAATGTCGGCGTTCATCCCGGAGGTTCGCTGGTTCCCGCATTGCTGGCGGCTTGCGAGGAAACTGGCGCCGATGGAAAAAACGCGATTGCCGCTTTGGTCGCGGGTTTGGAGGTTCTCCTCCGCGTCGGCGCAGCGTCGCACTATTGTGAAACGGCGCCGGAAAGCTTCGGCTTTCACGTCCCCGGGTTGAACGGGCCGTTTGGTGCGGCCGCTACTGTTGGCCGCGTATTTGGACACAACAGCGAACAAATTGCCGGGGGCTTGGGCATTGCAGGTTCACTAGCGTCAGGCATTCTTGCTTTTACCAAGTCAAACCAGGGAGGGATGGTCAAACGCCTTCACATTGGACGCTCAGCTGAATCCGGCTACCTCGCAGCTGAGCTTGCAGGCGACGGATTTACGGGACCGGAAACGGTTCTAGAGGGCAAGTTTGGATTTCTGGAAGCCTATTGCAGGGGCGCTGATCCAAAATTGCTTACCGCAGGACTGGGCGAGGATTGGGCAACTCTTCGCCTGTCAATGAAGCGCTTTCCTTGTGCAATGTTTGCTCACAGCTCGGTAGAGGGAACGCGTGAATTGATGAATGCCCACGGCTTTACCGGATCGGATGTCGAGAAAGTAACCGTGACAGGTGCGGAAAAGCTGGTTAGCCACCACAACATCCTGGAACCGAATGACATCATGCAGGCGCAGTACAGCCTGCCCTTCTGCATCTCGCTTGCGCTGTACCGAGATCCGGATGACCCGAGATCATTCTCCGTCGACGCACTTCACGACCCCGATATTCGCTCTGCCTGCCGCACACTTGTGGAAATCAATGCGCGTTCACAGGAAGGACGTTCGGGATACAGCACTCATCTGAAAGTGCGCCTTAAAGATGGACGTTGCTACGAGCGGGAAAACTCGTCTTTCAAGGGACAGCCGAGCAATCCGCTCACGCGACAAGAGCTTCGAAACAGATTCATGTTGCTGTGCGAAAGCCTCGGCAGATCAGAGTCGGAAAGGATGCTCGAAAGACTCGAAACCCTGGAAGATCAGCCCAGCTTCTCACTCAGTGCCGTTGCCGGCTAAAGAACCTTGCCGCTCATCTGGTCGATGAGCGGCAAGCCTCGTTTCGGTCAGCATTGGGCTGCGACTATCTCAGATGTATCGCCCACCGACGCACAAGATGCGATCGCCAGTGACGTAAGACGATTGGTCCGACGCAAGAAACAAGGCGACGTTGGCGATTTCGTCGTTGGTCGCAACGCGCCGAAGAGGCGTAACAGCGAGTTCCGCATCTGTGCTCGGCTCTCCACCGAGGTGCTTGTACCATTCGGGGTTCCGGCGCACGTTTGCGGTATAGCCAGGGTTCAACAGGTTTGCCCGAATTCCATAGGGTCCGAGGTCAAGCGCAAGCGATTTGATCAACCCATATTGCGCATGCTTGGACGACACGACAAGCGCTCCGAGCGGTTGGGGACGCATCGCTGCCATGCCGCCCAGGGCGATGATGCTGCCGCCTGTCTTTCGCTCGATCATCCCCGGCGCGATAGCGCGCGCAAGATGGAAGAGCGAATGGCAGTTTACGGCAAATACTTCCAGCCACTCCTCATAGGTGAAATCGAATATGGGCTTGTGAGGCCGCATGCCGATAACGTTGACGAGCACATCGATCTTGCCAAAACGTTCAAGCCCTGCCTTGACGGTCTTGTCCACGTCTGCCGCGTTGGTCATATCGCCCAGTAGCGGCAAAGCCTTCACGCCAAGTTTCTCGCATTGTGCCGCCACGTCATTGAGTTCTTCGCTCAGCGACCGCGAGACGAGGATCAGGTCGGCGCCCTCTTTCGCAAATTTGAGCGCGATTGCCTTGCCATTGTTCCGCCCGGCACCGGAAATAAAAGCCGTCTTGCCTTCCAATTGCATTTGCTTGCCCTTGTGTTGCTTGGTCGTTCATCGAACGAAGGTTCATTCTCTCCCTTGAACCACCTCCGGCACATAGCCGCTTTGCGAGCGTCCGGTTTGTAGCTGAAACGTGTTGTTCCGTATATAAGAACGATGGTCCAATTTAAAGAGACTACTGTCAGGCTTGGGAAACTGTCAATCGATGTTGTGCCAATCGTGTCGATTGACCCGCACGGAAGACGGCAATGCGGCACGGCAGGAAATCAACCGGCTATGACTATTGACAGTGCAGGTCCATGCTACGTAGAAAATGGACCGCTGTTCCGTTATACAGAACAAAGGCGCATTTCGCTGAGTAATTGCCGGCGGGGTTCGTGATCCAGGGAGAGGAAGTTATGCGTGAAACGCGACACTTGACGGCATTTGCACATTCATTGCGGTTCGATGATTTGCCATCCGAGATTATTGATTACGCAAAGGTGTTCGTTCTGGACAACTTTGCGAGTGGGTTTGTGGGTGCCAATCAGCCTTGGGCGACAATTGTCGGTGAATTGGCGCGGGAGGCAGGGAGTTCAGAGCAATGCACGGTATTCGGCAGGTCATGGCGCGCGAACCCGTCACACGCTGCTCTGGTCAACGGTGTGATGATCGGAGCTTTCGAGGCCGAGCACGCCGCTCCAATAGGAGGTCATCCAAGCGGCAATGTTTTCCCCCCGCTTCTCGCAATCGCCGAGCGTGATCGGAAGGATGGCAAGAGCTTTCTAACGTCCTTCGTCCTCGGATACGAAGTTGTATGCCGTATTGCCCAGGCAGCTACCCGGGCCGTGGAGGACGAGCGCGGCTATCACACGCCGGCCACCAACGGCCAGTTCGGTGCGGCAATTGCTGTTGGTAAGCTCCTCGATTTCGACGAATTGATACTCGCCAATGCGATGGGAATAGCGGGATCGCACTGCGCCGGACTTCTCGAATTCGTGGTTGAAGGCGCAATGACCAAACGGCTTCACTTGGGTCGGGCCGGCCAGATGGGCTTGGAAAGCGCTTTGCTTGCGTCGCGAGGGTTTACTGGCCCGACGACGATTCTTGAGGGCGACCACGGCTATCTGCGGGTATTTTCCACGGTCTACAATCCCGGTCAAATCATCGAAGGGATCGGGCAAGACTGGCTCATGCAGAAGCAGATATTCATCAAGCCCTACACATGTCATGGAACTCAGCAAGCCGTAGTGCAGGCATTGCTTGGCTTCCTCGACGAGAACCCGATCGATCCAAAAAATATAGAAGAGATACGGGTGTCCGGCAGCCGCTCGATGATACACCTGCACGATAATCAGGAACCGACATCGATCATGGGCGCCCAGTACAGCATGCCCTTTATCGTCGCTGTAGCCCTCGTTGGCGACATAACCAATCCACATACCCTCAACGAGAAAACGCTATGGGATCCGGCTGTACGCGAAATGGCGAAGAAGGTGGCCACCGTCATAGATGGACGATTCGCCGCGACTTACTCGTCTGAAGGGCCTCATGCCGAGATTGTCATCGTCGAAAATGGCAAACGCCATGTTGTAAACGCAACGGGCTTCAAGGGGATGCCCGAAACGCCATATGGCTTTGCCGATGTAGCCGATAAGATCTTGCGCTATGGAACTGATGTTGTCGGTCGAAGCCGTGTCGAAGAAATCATCGATAAGGTGCAGGATCTGGAGCGCCTGACCGACATGGCTGATCTGGCTTCACTCATTCGTGCATGAATCAAGTTTCTGGATCGGAAAGCTCGGGATTGAACAGATCGCCGGTTCGTCTCTAAGATCGATGGCCGCTGATCTCGGAGCCCGCGTCGCGTGGAAGCTTGGCGAAGAGTGGCGCTGCCAGCACAGATATGAGCGCGATTGTTGCGAAAGTGAAAAGAAAATCGCTGGATTCGAGACGGCTGTGGTCGTTCCAATTCAGGGAGAGTTGCAGCAATCCTGCTGAGGCGGCGACGCCCACAGCTCGCGCAATTTGCGGCGTGAGTTGCCCGATCGCTGTCGCAGAACTCATTTGAGATTCTTCAACATCTGCATAGGCGAGCGTGTTGAGAGCGGTAATCTGAAGCGCCTGAAACACCCCGCTGATGAACAAGACGACAATGATGACGATCGTTGGCGTCGTCACTGAAAAGAAGCCGCACATCAGAATCGTAACAGCCGCCAGAGCGCCATTCCAAACCAGCAGCCTGCGGAATCCGAGCCTTCTGATAATCATCGGTCCCGCGATCCTGATCAACACCGAGCCCACTGCACTGGCGAATACAAGCAGCCCGGATGCAAGGGCATCCATTCCGAATACCACCTGAAACAGCAGAGGAAGCAGGAACGGCAGCGCGCCCCAACCAACTCGAAACAAAGAGCCGGCGGTCACTGTAGATGCAAAGGTTGGCACCTTCATTAGCGAGAGATCCAGCAGGGGATGAGGTGTTCTTCTCGCATGCAGGATCGCAAGGATTCCTGAGGCGAGCCCACAGGTCAACAGTCCTAGCGGAGCCCAGATGGCGTCGCTTCTTCGGCCGAGCAATTCGATGGAATAGATGATTAGCGCAAGCGAAATTGCCGTGAGGGCGAACCCCAGCCAGTCGAACGGGCGCCGTTTCACGTCGCCAAAGTCATCAATATAAATCGTCGCCAATACGATGCCGAGAATCCCCACGGGAATGTTCATGAAGAAGACCCAATGCCAAGACGCATAGGTGGTTATCGCACCCCCGAGAACCGGACCTGCGATCGATCCGATCTGCGAAGGCACCGTTAGAAATGCGGTTGCGCGGACAAGCTCCGATTTCTTAACGCTCCGAAGAAGGACCAGTCGTCCGACAGGAACCACCATGGCGCTCGCAAAGCCCTGCATGACCCGCGCGGCGGTCAGTTCGAGGACTGTACTGCTAAGTCCGCAAAGGGCTGAACTCAACGTAAAGACCGCAATGGCAATTTGGAAAACGAGTCGCGCTCCAAACCGGTCTGCGAGCCAGCCGCTAACCGGAATCGCGATCGCCAGGCTCAGCAGATAGGCTGTGATCGCAATGCTGAGTTCAACCGGCGCAACCCCCATTGATGTTGCCATCTGGGGAAGAGCCGTCGTCACGATGGACGTGTCGAGATTCTGCATGAAGTAGGCGCAACCGATCACCATCGCGACGACGTACGATCTGGGTATCATCGTCCCCCCTGCAATGCTGCGTCCTCTATTGCGCCCTATCCACGCCCAGCGCGAAATGATGCGTCAGAATTTGAGATCGAGGTTCGCATGTTGAAAGGCAGGACCTTCCATATGCGAACTACATTGGATGGCAGGCAGCACAAGTCCTCTTGAAGCGTTGACGATGTGCTGGCCACAGTGATAGTTTATAGGAACATCGTTCCGCATAAAGGAATTAATACAGTTGCTGCGCTGGTCGCGTCAATAGTTGGAGCCGGCTTTAGCGCTTCGGCTTTCGTGTTACGGTGGGCAGGGAGGAAGGCGAATGATTAGTGAATCGGCCAGGGTAACAACTGCTGAGGAAGCGGCCTATCGTATTGATGCTCCGAATTCACTGCCGCGCGCGATCAAGGTTATCGCTTTGGACAAGCGTAGCGGCAACACAGTGAATCAGCTCGCGCGAAGCGGGTGGAAGAATACCTTGTTCTTCGTTGACGTAGCAGTTGCCTGGGATCCCAAGACGCCTCGCGGCACTCCGATTGAAGCAAGTCTTGTTGCTCTCGATGGCGGGCGTCGCGATATCGGCGAGGAGGTCGCAACCGCTAATCTGATCGTGATCGTCGTTTCGGCCGGAAACCATTCGGACGCGGTCCCGCTTATTGCTGAGGCATGTCAGCGCAACAGAGTCATGATTACCGGTTTGCTGCTTGGAGCCGGCAATATCAGTGATGCGCAGATGATGGCAAGCCTCAAGACACTGCGCCCGTACGCCCCCATGCTCGTCGTATCGAGTGAGGACGATTACATCGCGGCAATGCTGACGGCGCTTCGCGCCTGACTTTGACTACAGACGAAGGGGAGATCCAAGATATGGACGTATCACATGACACCACGCCCGTTCGTGCAGACATGCTGATCGGCGGGAGGCGAGTCAATTCTTCGCGCCGAATTGAGGTGTTCAACCCTGCGAAGCCAAGTGAGCTTGTCGGAACCATAGCTCGGGGCACGCCAGAGCACGTTGTAGATGCCATCACGGCAGCCAAAAAGGCTCAGAATTCTTGGTCTGGCATGACTTTTTCCCAAAGGGCCGCCATCCTGGGCCGCGCAATCGCATCTGCCGATGAAGGAATCGAGGAGCGCGCAAAGCTATTCGTTCGTGAGAACGGTAAAACCCTCGCTGAAGCGACCGGAGAATTGCGCAGCGTAGCGGTGCGCCAGCGCCTGACGCTTGAGCTTGCAGAAGAGCTGGATAGCGCGCGCGAACTTGCGGCACCCAATGGTCGCACCTTCATCGGCTACATCCCGTTTGGCGTCGTTGTATCGATTGTGCCTTGGAACGGTCCCGTTGGTCTGGCCTCCATGCAGGTGATTCCTGCATTGTTGGCCGGAAATTCCGTGGTGGTAAAACCTCCGGAAAGTTGCCCACTTGCGCTCACAAAGACGATGGAATTGATCGCGCAAGAACTTCCGCCGGGATTGCTCAATATTGTGACCGGTCTTCCATCGGAGATTGGCGACACCCTTACGCAACACCCGGATGTGGGTAAGATTGGCTTCACCGGGAGCATCCCTTCAGCGCGCAAGATAATTGTAAATGCCGCTCAGACCATCAAAGCTATAACAGCGGAGCTGGGTGGGAACGATGCCGCGATCGTACTGGATGATGCGGACATCAGCGACGACACCATGAGGCGGATGACAACGATCGTCTACAGGATGGCTGGCCAGGTATGTATGGCGATCAAGCGCATCTACGTTCCGGAGGATATGCACGATCATTTTGTCGACGCATTCAAGAAAGCTGCAGGCCGGGTTATCGTAGGAAATGGCCTAAATCCATCAGTGGTGATGGGTCCTCTACATACACGACACGCGCTTGAAAGGGCCAAAGGTCTGGTTGAGGATTCGCGCAACAGGGGGGGCGCGGTCCACGAACTCGGTGTCGTCGACGACGAAAGTTCGTTTGCAGAAGGCCACTTCATGCGCCCGACTGTCGTTACGGGTCTGGATGATAGCGCCCCGCTTGTCGCAGAAGAGCAATTCAGCCCGATCGTTCCGGTCATCCCCTATAAGGACGTTGAAGAAGCACTTTCGCGGGCAAACTCCACCATCTTCGGTCTAGGTGGCTCTATCTGGAGCCGCGACATCGACAAGGCTGCCCGCCTCGCCAGACGAATTGAGGCCGGAACTGTCTTCGTGAATACCCATGGCACTCAAAGCGTCAATCGCAGAGCTCCCTATGGCGGCATAAAACAGAGCGGGATGGGCCGGAGGTCCGGCATCGAGGGAATCAGGGAGTATATGCAGATCCAGACCCTGACGACCTACGAACACGAATGAACCCATGTAGTTCACGACGCAACCTGATTGCGCTACGGACATGCCGATCAGTTCTAGATGATAAACCTGGATCGGAACTTTCGGCGGATTGGCGTATCAACATTGCCCAAAAAGCTGGCTGAAAGTTTGACAACGAGTACACGCAACGGTAGTATTCTGAAAATGGACCTTTGTTCTTCTATACGGAACACGGTTGGAGGACGCGGTTAGCCGGAACATTGTTTCGACGCCGCGATAAAGAGGTCGCAACTGCGCCTCAACAAGACAGGGTGGAGGCCATGCTTGGAAAAAGCGTGGAAGCGAATGATGTTATTCGCTTCAATTCGATCGCCATTGCCCTCCCGTCAGAAGAAATCCCGATATCTGGAGGACGAGGCCAATGAGCTCTTCCAAAACATCGTCGGTGCAATCACAGACCTATATCGATGGTCCGTCGACTTCCAGAATTCAGGAAGGATCGAATAGGAATGCTGACGCCTCACGAACTCCGGTCTCTCGGATTACGAAGGATTTTATCGCGGGACTGCTGTTCATCCTGATCGGTGTTGGGGCCACGCTCATAGCCTCGCGCTATCAGATCGGAACGATGGCGCGAACCGGACCGGGATATTTTCCAGTATCGCTGGGCATATTGTTGACCGCTTTCGGAGCAGTTCTCGCAATCCGCGCCTATCTCGATCCGCCTTCTTCCGAACCTCTTCCCGATTTCGCACTAAGACCGCTCCTGATGGTCTTGCTCGGCGTGGTTACGTTTGGCCTTCTGATCCGATCGTGGGGTCTGGTTGCCGCAATTGTCGGACTGATCGTGGTCAGCCGGTTTGCAAAACGTGAAGGGTCGGTGTTCGAAACTCTGCTCATGATTGTGGTTCTTACAATCATCCCGCTGGCCATTTTTGTCTATGGCCTTGGTATTCCCTTCAAGGTCTGGCCTTTCTGATGGAAGTTCTCAACAATCTTGCTCTGGGATTCTCAGTCGCGTTTGGCGCGATGAATCTCATATATTGCTTCGTCGGGGTCTTGCTCGGTACGTTCATTGGCGTACTGCCCGGCGTTGGTCCCCTTGTGACGATCGCGGTACTGCTGCCATTGACTTATGGGCTGCCCGCTGATGGCTCGCTGATCATGCTGGCGGGCATCTACTATGGTGCCGCCTATGGTGGTTCGACCACTGCAATACTCGTCAATCTTCCCGGTGAATCCTCATCAGTCGTCACTTGCATTGACGGCTACCAGATGGCGAGACAAGGCCGTGCCGGAGCTGCACTTGCTGTCGCTGCGCTCGCTTCTTTCGCGGCCGGCACATTTGGAACCGTGCTTATCGCGCTGGTCGGGCCGCCGCTCACTGAAGTCGCATTGAAGTTCGGCTCTGCGGAATATTTCTCACTCATGCTCATGGGCTTGGTCCTGGCTGCCGCCCTTGTTCACGGTTCGGTGCTCAAGGCGTTGGGGATGATCTTTATCGGAGTGCTGATCGGTCTCATCGGCACCGACGTGAATTCGGGCGCCTTGCGCTTCACGTTCGGCCTCCCCGGACTCATGGATGGATTGGATTTCGTTATCGTTGCGATGGGGGTGTTCGCATTCGTAGAGATCATAACCAGCCTTGAAAGCGAGGAGCATCGCGATGTTCTCGCAGGCAAGATCAAAAACCTCATGCCCTCACTCGACGACTTGCGTCGCTCCGTGATGCCGGTTGTGCGCGGTACAGCGATAGGAACGTTTTTTGGAATATTGCCAGGTGCCGGCGCAACCATATCATCCTTTACTTCGTACATGGTTGAAAAGCGGGTAAGTCGGGATCCTTCCCGTTTTGGGAAAGGCGCGGTTGAGGGCGTCGCCGGTCCGGAAGCCGCCAACAATGCGTCCGCGCAGACATCGTTCATTCCGCTGCTTACGCTTGGTATTCCGGGCGGCGCTACAATGGCCCTGATGCTGGGCGCTTTGATGATTCAGGGTATTACCCCCGGCCCGGAAATGATGGTGAAGCAACCCGATCTGTTCTGGGGGCTGATTGCATCCATGTGGATTGGCAATCTGATGCTCGTGGTTCTCAACCTGCCGTTGATTGGAATTTGGGTGTCTATGCTCAAGGTTCCCTACCGGTGGCTTTATCCGGGCATACTGGTCCTTTCCTGTATCGGCATTTATACGCTCGCCAATCGACAACTCGACGTGTTTCTCGCAGCCCTTTTCGGTCTCTTCGGTTACATTTTGGTCAAGCTTGATTGCGGGCTGGCTCCGCTCATTCTCGGCGTCGTTCTTGGTCCCATGGTGGAAGAGAATTTTCGCCGCGCCATGGTGATTTCACGCGGAAATCTTGCTGTGTTCGTGGAGCGTCCGATCTCGGCAGTGTTTCTGGTATTTACCGCGATCATCATTGCAACAATGCTGATCCCTGCGGTCCGGAAACAGAAAGAGCGCGCCGCCGCGGAAGCTGAATAACGGCTCCCGAGCGCGATGTCGCAGAGCCAATGTCGTTCACCCGTTTTTGGACGATCAGCAGATCTCCTACCGATTGCAAGGAAACCAATTGATGCGTGTTGGAATGATCGGGCTTGGCGCCATGGGATTGCAGATGGCGCGGCATATGAAGAACAAAGGAGCTGCAGTCCTCGGCTATGACGTTTTCCCTGAAGCGTCCGCAAAGGCGTTGCAGGATGGAATCGAATGTCGCGCTTCCATTGCGGAACTTGGCCGAGATGTCGATGTGGCCATCGTCATGGTCCAGAACGATGCTCAAGTGGAGGCTGTAGGCTCGGAGCTGATCTCAGTCATGCCTTCAGGGTCCGTGATCTGCATTGCAAGTTCGACAGCGCCGGATACTTGCAGGCAACTGGCCGCGCGGGCGCTCGAAAGGGGGATCGGCATATTGGATACCCCAGTGGTCCATGGGCAGGAAGGAGCGAACAATGGCACGCTCACAGTGCTGGCAGGTGGTGAGGAAAAATGGCTCGCCCGTGCTAGGCCCGCCTTGGAGGCATTCAGCAAGCATATCATATTGGTCGGCGGTGTGGGCCACGGGCAAATCGCGAAGTCCGTAAACAACATGCTCCTGTGGGCCTGCATTTGCGCGAATTATGAAGCGCTCACCCTCGCACGCCAACTCGGTGCCGACGTGCCGCGCCTGATTGAGGCGATGGGCTATTCGAGCGGAGCTAACGCGCCTCTCGCGCGATGGGGCAGAGCTACCGGCAAATGGGCGGAAAAAGACATGGACGTGGCGTTAGATCTCGCACAGCAAGCGAGGCTTTCACTGCCTCTTCACGGCCTGGTCGACCAGTTGATCAAGACGATCGACCAGCCAAAGATGAAAAGCCTGCTTGAACCTCTCGACCTATGAGATCGGTCCATCAAATCGATAAGACCGGTGATCGTCTGCGTGACGGCAAATCGGATCACTTCTTCGGATCATTACCGACCTTGTGACGCAGTTCACCGATGCCCTCGACGAAGCACTCGATCTGGTCGCCGAGTTGCAGGAGAATTCGATCGTCTCGTTCACGCGGCTGAACCGCGGTAAGAATCACATCGCCGACCTCCAGTTTCATCACCTTGGAGACTTCGAAAACGGTCCGCGCAATCGATAGCGGGCTCGTCAAACTTCCTTCACGCTTCGTCTGGCCGTTGACGCTAACTCTTATTCCGACTTCAGTCGGGCGCGCGATTTCATCCCGGGTGACGACGATCGGTCCAATCGGTAGAAAGGTATTGTACATATCGACCGCATCTCCACCATCAGCCGAGCAAATGTCGTTCGCAGCCATATATGCGAAGACTTTTTCCAGGCCCTGTTCCTCGGCAATGTTGGATCCCCCCTTACCCATGATTATGGCCAGCTTTGTCTCACATGCTATGCGGTGAACTCCCTCAGGAAGAACGATATCTCTATACGGGCTATTGATGGTGTTGTTGGCTTTGATCCTCAGTCTTGGCCTGGCAGCGGTGTCCACACCGCTTTCCACTACGACGACCTTGCTTGGTCGAATAGGAGCGTGCAGCTTGCAGTCGGCAAGGCGCATGAACAATGGCTCTCCGGCTGGCCCCTTTGCTTCCGGGTTCTTTTCAAGCAATTCGGTAAGATAGCGAAACGATATCTCCATCGCTTCGCTGGCCGGCTTGCCCAATTCGACCATGCTGACAATGTCGCCGGCAATTCGAAGCGCGGCTATCTCCCTGCCTTGGCCATCCCTCAGTTCCTGCGTGAGGTAGCGAGCATAGCCTACTCTCAGGTCGGCGATCGTGTTTTCCGAAAGAAGCACGCCTGTACGTGGAAATCGCCGGTCAATCGCCTCATTCTTCAAATGGTGGAAACGCACCAATTTCATCACTGTCTCCCTTGGAATTTTGTCAATATGGGGAATTCGACGCGGCAAGGTGGGGCAAGCTGAGACCTCCCTTGTTGCCCGCAAGGAATGCTATTGCCGGGCATCCTCCATGATCATCGCGCTGCCCTTTTCACCGATCATGATGGTTGTCGCGTTTGTATTTGCTGCAACCTGCCGAGGCATGATCGAAGCGTCCACGACGCGCAAACGCCCAACTCCCCGGACACGCAGCCGCGGATCAACGACTGCCAATTCGTCAACTCCCATCTTGCAGCTTCCCGTCGCGTGATGACCCGAAATCGCGCGCTTGCGGAAATTTTCAACGAGTTCATCATCGCTGTTGCAGTCCGGCCCAGGCGAGAGCTCTTTGACGATGAACGGCCGCATGGCGGGCATCGACATGATCTGCCGGTTGATGCGCTGACCGATGAGCGCAGACTGATGATCCCGCTCCGACAGAAAGAAGTTAAAGCGTATTTCAGGGGGAACTTCGGCAGATGCACTCTTGATGCGCACGCTGCCCCGGCTTTCCGGATGCATGAGATGCACTGCGACGCCGAAACTGGAGAGCGGGCTGAGGCCCATGCGCTCCTTGGACCGTCCGCTGTGTGACCGGTTCCAGTTGCGTAGTTGGAGCTTTACGTCAGGCTCATGATGCGAGGGATCGGTACAGATGAGGCCCGCCGCAGCGACAGGCGTCGATGTCAGCAGACCCCTGCGGAAGAGCGCATATTCTGCAATCGACAGCGCGAGCCGAAATGGATTGTTGACGATATCATTGATTGTGACCGGCTTGGCGCATTGGTAGGTCATGCCTACACCGATGTGATCCTGCAGGTTTTCACCGACGCCGGGTGAATGGCTGACAAGCGGTACGTTGCACTGAGCCAGCAATTCGCCCGGCCCGACACCTGAAACCTGTAGAAGCTGGGGGGAGTTGAAGACGCCACCGCACAACACGACTTCGCGACGGGCAAGTATTGTCTTCGTTATGCCGTCGCGAACGAATTCAATCCCCTTGGCCTCGCCGTTTTCAAACAGAATTCGGGTCGCCGTCGTGCGCGTGAGGACATTTAGATTGCTGCGTCGTCTCGCCGGGTGAAGATATGCGGACGAAGTGCTGACGCGACGACCTTTGGCGATGGTGACCTGATTGTAGCCGAAACCGTTCTGGTTGCGGCCGTTGAATCCGCCATTCTTGCGATATCCAGCTTCATCGGCAGCCTGAATGAAGGCGTCCGAAAGCGGGTCGCGCCTCAAGTTTGTAACCTTCAGTGGGCCATCCGAGCCATAGAGCGGATCTTGCTTCGCTTTCTCGTTGTCCTCAGCCTTCCTGAAATGCGGTATGACGTCGTCCGGTCCCCAGCCAATGTTGCCTAGCTGCGCCCAATATTCAAAATCCTCAGTGAGACCTCGCTGATATACGTTCCCATTGATGGATCCGCAGCCTCCCAGAACCTTTCCGCGCGGTTGGAAACTCCGTCCGTCGTGCAGCCCAGGCTCAGGTTCACTTTGGAAGAGCCAGTTGTACTCTGGGCTGTCGTAGAGCTTGCTATAGCCTACCGGAAGACGAATCCAGAAGTTGTCGTCTTCTCCGCCCGCCTCCAGCAACGCGACGCTGCTGAGGCCCGATTCACTGAGCCTTGCAGCTACAACACATCCGGCTGAGCCGGCACCCACCACCACATAATCAAACTGCTCGGCTTGCGCCATCGAATGCTCCGCTAACTGTGCTGCCGCTTTGTTGGAGCGCGACATTGACAATGTAACGCCAGTCTGTAAAGTATTTTTTGGACCGTCGTTCCATATAAAGGAACAAACTGGGAGGATTGATCTGGTGACGCGTGTGCGCGTCGCCATGTGGCGGTCTGTTGCTGTTAGCCAGCGTTTTTACATTGCAGAGATCATGACAATTCATGGCCGAATCCGGCCGCTAGGGAGGAAGATCATGCACAACAGTACACGTCGGCAGTTTCTGAGCCTAACCGCATCAACCGCGCTCTTGCCACTTCTGGGGAAGAGCGCAATGGCGGCGGGATTTCCCGATCATCCCGTGACCATTGTGACGGGTTCCAGTCCCGGCGGTGGCGGTGACCTGATTTCAAGACTGATGGCGAAGGTGCTGTCCGAAGCCTGGGGGCAACCGGTGGTCGTCGAAAATCAACCAGGTGCAGCGCAATCCATAGCCGCGGGCTATGTGGCTAAATCGGCCCCCGATGGCTACACCCTGCTTCTTGTGCCCAGCACGATACTTAGCGCCGCTTTGCGGACCGATCTAACGTTCGACATTGAAAAAGATCTAGCTCCGCTGGCATTGCTGACAACCAGCGCAGGCGTGCTGATCGTCAACGCGAATTCCCCAATCAAGAATATCAAGGATTTGATCGAGCAAGCAAAAGCGCGACCCGGCGAAATCACCTATGGCACCGCTGGTGTCGGCAGCCCGGGCCACTTCGCCGGCGAATTGCTCAACAAGATGGCGGGCATACAGCTTCAGCATGTCCCCTTCAAAAGTGGGGTGGATTCCATTGTGGCCGTGGCGAATGGCGAAATCGACATCGGAACGCCGGGGGTCGGAGGAACGGAGGCTATGATCGAAGCTGGCAAAATCAGGCCAATTGCCGTCACGACCAAGACGCGGCTTTCGGCGTTGCCCGATGTTCCAACGGTTGACGAATCCGGCCTGCCAGGTTTCGACTACGGTTCCTGGCATGGAATGTTCGCGCCAAGCGGAGTGACAAAAGAGCTTCGCGATCAATTGCATCAGACGATCATCAAAGTTTCCGACAATCCTGAAATAAAAAAGGCGCTCGCTGACCAGGGCTATGAACCTTCGCCATACTATACGCCCGAGCAGTTTGCGACGAAGCTGCATGAGGACCTGCAGCAAACTGTCGAGCTTGCCAAGGAAATTGGCCTTCAACCCTGACCGATCAGCCAACCGGTCGATACAGATTGTCCGTCTGCCTGCTCGCAGGCGGACAGCCTACTGAAAAACCAGCATGAATGAGACGAGGCAATTATCTATGCGATTGAAAGACAGAGTGGCAATGGTTTCTGGGGCGAGCCGGAATATTGGAAGGACGATTGCTCACACGCTGGCCCGGGAAGGCGCGCATGTGGTTCTCGTCGCCAACAAATCCGGTGAAGAGCTAAAGCGGGTTGCAGCCGAATGCGAAGAATTCGGCGTGCGCGCCCTGCCCGTATTCGGAGATGTAAGTAAGTCCGCTGACGTGAATCGCATGGTGGCCGAGGGACTCAGTCACTTCGGAAAGATCGACATACTGGCAAGCGTTGCCGGCATTCGGCCGAACAGGCCCTTCTGGGAAGTTTCCGACGAGGAGTGGCACCAGGTCATGGCCGTAAACATGTACGCAACTTTCTATCTGGCCAGGGCCCTTGCACCGTCCATGATGGAACGCAGAACTGGTAACATCGTCGCCTTGGGCGGGATGTCCAGCCTAACGGCCGGGACCAACCGCGCCGCAGTCGGAGCATCCAAAACCGGCCTGCGGGGTCTCGTGCGTTCCCTGGCTCTTGAACTCGGCCCCTACGGCATCCGTGCGAACATGGTTGCGCCGGGCCTCATTGATACGGAGCGCCTGAACCCTGAATGGTATCCGGCCGAAGGCGCCGACCTCGGCAAACCTGGTCGTGGAGGTGAAAGTACGCCTCTTGGGCGCAAGGGCACGCCTCAAGATATCGCCGACGCGGTCCTCTATCTCACTTCCGACGAGTCCGCCTACATCACGGGCGACTGTCTGATCGTGGCTGGCGGTGCGTACATGTAAGATGCGCCCGCTTTCGCGGTCACCGATAATGGTTGACAGCTTGGATCGGCACCACTACCGTATTTTTGGACCGTCGTTCTTCTATATGGAACGTGCTGCGGTCTATATAAGCTTTCATGAGTTGGCTTCCCAGAGATGGCGGGCCAGCGGTGTCATGTGTAGCAAATGGGAGGATTAGCCATGACTAGAAGGAATAGGCTTTGGTCACTAGCCGTCGCCGCCATGGTGACTGCATTCGTCAGCAATCAAGCATTCGCAGAGGGGTATCCTGAAAAGCCCGTAACGATTATTTCCGGATCGACGCCTGGCGGTGGTGGCGACTTCACGACACGTCTCGTCGCCAAGGAACTTTCGAAGATATGGGGCCAGCCCGTAGTGGTTGAGAACCAACCGGGCGCATCTCAGTCCATAGCGGCCGGCAACGTCGCCACGGCAGCGCCAGACGGCTACACTTTGCTGTTTGTCACGAGCTCGATCCTCGCAATAAAGATGCGCGACGACGTGCCGTTTGACCTTGAAAAGGACCTTTCTGCCATCAAGCTTGTGGCCACCAGCCCTGTCCTGCTTGCTGTAAAAGCAGACCTGCCGGCCAAGGACGTCAAGGAGTTGGTGGCGCTTGCCAAATCAGATCCCGGCAAACTGAGCTATGGATCGTCAGGCGTCGGATCCGCCGGTCACCTCGCAGGTGAAGTCTTCAAGTCCATGGCTGGTGTCGATATCAATCACGTGCCGTACAAGGGTGGGGCGGAAGCCGTCGTCGCCCTTGCGAGTGGCGAGGTGGATATTTCTTATCCGGGGATCGCAGGAACTCAGGCGCTTGTCGATTCGGGAAAGATCAGGGTCTTGGCAGTCAGCAGCAAAGACCGTCTTTCGTCGATGCCTGACGTTGTCACGATCGACGAAGCCGGGGTGCCTGGATATGACTACAAGGCATGGTACGGCATGTTTGCTCCGTCCGGGATACCGGAGGACGTGAAGAAAAAGCTCGTCGATTCAATGCAGGAGGTGGTCAAGAGCGAGGAGGTCCAGAAGGCCCTCAAAGACCAAGGTCTCGAACCGCAACCGGCAAGCACGGCAGAGGATTTCACCAATACCGTCCATACGGACCTGATCCAATATGTCGACATCGCAAAGAAGATCGGCCTGACCGCCAACTGACCAAGAGCCGGCACTCAGTGCAAATTGCGGCGGCCGCCATTGGCGGCCGCTTATGCTTCTTTGGGACCTGACGAAAGTCACTTCGCGGCGCGAAGAAACATTCCTCAGAAAAACTGGTCAAAGTGCATTTGCTCCGCTGGAACCTTACGCTCCACCAGCATCTTCTGAACCGCTTCCGCCATGGCTGGAGGTCCGGCGAAATAAATCTCGCAATCTGGCAAGCGCTGACCGACGAGATTTGCCGCGACCACGTGGACGAACCCGCGATAGCCATTCCAGCCCTCGGCTTCTGATGTCGATACGGCAGGATGATAGTGGATTGACGAGCCAAAGCCAGGTAGTTCTTCCAGCATGTCGCTTCCGCAGATGTCGCGAGCGGTACGGCCGCCAAAAAAGAAGTCGAGACGACGGCCTCCAAGAGCTTGCGCCGCTGCCCGCGCGATAGAGATCATCGGCGACAATCCCGACCCTCCCGCGAGGCAGATTATATCGCGGTGAGAATCTTCCTGCAGATAGGCCATACCGTACGGACCATCCAACACAATCCGATCCTTGAGTTCGATAGCTTCAAATAGTCTGTTCGTCGCCTGGCCTCCGGGGACACGGCGGATCAGAAATTGCCACTCTCCATCGCAACCGGTATTGGACATGGAATAAGCGCGGCTGCCCTGAACACCCGGAATTTCCAGCAATGCATATTGGCCGGGGAGGAAAGTGGATGATCCGTCGAGCGGCCGAAACCGGAACTGACGAATATCGTGGGTTATGTCGCAAGTACCAACGAGTTCAACAGCATGCCGGGCCGGCGGAATCTTGCTCTTATATCGAGGCATGAGCCGCACCTTGATGGTGCAGTCGTTCAGAGGCCTCGCCTGGCATCCGAGCCGGCGTCCCCGGTCGCGATCCCGCTCGGTGAGGCCCGGAGGATCAGCGCGAAGGTGTTCAATTTCGCCCTCGACCAGTTCGAAGCGGCAGTTGCCGCACGACCCCACATTGCATTCATAAGGAAATCCGAGGCCAGCTCGTAGTGCGGAACGCATCAATGTATCATCATCCGCGCAGGTCCACTTTGTATCAGTGCCCTGCAATGCAATTACCGGCATCAAATTCCCTTCCGCTTCGCCTTTGGAAGCCTTCAGCGTCGGCCGTAACCAAGACGAAACGAGATCGCTTCGGCGGCATCCATAAGCGGCTGAGAGTAGCTTTCCAGAATTTCCTTCGAGAGTCTTTGCGATGGCCCGGCGATACCCACCGAACCGATGACCGCACCATCAGGACCATGCACCGGCGCGGCGATCGCGCGAATTCCGGGCTCGCTCTCCTCGTCCTCGATCGCGTAGCCGCGCTCGCGCACCTCAGAGAGAATTCGGCGCAGTTGCTTGGGGTCAGTTACAGTTTTGGGGGTACGCCGTACCAAAGGTCCCGCCAGCAGTTTCTCGATTGTTTCTTCCGGTGCAAACGCGAAGATGCCTCTCCCTACGGCGGTGCAATGCGCCGGGCGTCTCACGCCGATGTCAGATTTCATCGAGAGGGCTTGTGGACTCTGTAAGTTGTAGACGTACATGATCTCCATATCGGACGGGATACCGAGCAAAAGCGTCTCACCGGTCAGTTTGCGCAGATCAAACAGATAAGGTCGCGCTTCCGTCGAAAGATCCATGCGGCGACGAACCAACGTACCCAATCCGAAAAGAGCCACACCAAGGCGATAGCGCTCCGTTTCCGGGTTCTGCTCGAGCAGACCTTCGGCAACCAACGTCGTTGCCAACCTGTGCACGGTACTCTTGGCTATCTTGAGTTTCTGGGCCAGAGCACTCACCCCGATCTCCGCCTCATCCTCGGAGAACGCCTTCAAAACCCTAATCGCCGTTGTTACCGAAGATAAGCGGTTTCGGTCGGCCTTGGCCGGCTTTTCGATAATTTCCTTCGTCGCAATTTTTTTCTTGTTCATTCCGATCATGATGTACTTTGCCCGCATGCGTGGAGATAACGCATCGTCCATAGCATAGCTGTTGCGACAGCGCACGCGGGCTGGGTACGTGAAGGAATACCCGAGAAAATGGCGGCTTTTCAGACCGGAGTTCAAGGATATTCCGAACCGGCAATCGACACGACCGCGGTTCTTCCGCCGTCGATCGGCAGTTTCCTCCGAAGGCAAAAACAATCGTGTCTTCGACCCCGCAGGAACACGTTCAGCAACGTTTTCCATTGGTTCCACTTTTCACCGTCGGAATCGAACTCACACAGTCGTTGGAGCCTTGCCCGGGATCACGGAAAGCGCCTCTTCCGCCAAATCGATGTAGGCCTTGTCGACAGGAAGAACCATGGATGCGGAGCGCACCCTGTGGTGAATTGGATCAACCCC
Source organism: Rhizobiaceae bacterium (assembly GCA_023953835.1). Taxonomy (NCBI): domain Bacteria; kingdom Pseudomonadati; phylum Pseudomonadota; class Alphaproteobacteria; order Hyphomicrobiales; family Rhizobiaceae; species Rhizobiaceae bacterium. The sequence continues at coordinate 831,815 of JAMLJB010000001.1, forward strand.
GGGCGGCGTAGTTGCCTTGTCACGCAAGGCCCGCGCAGCCTTCATCAGCCGGTGCCGGGCCATAATGATTCCATTGTCGGTGGATACCAGATTTTCTTTGGTCCGATCGACGATCGGGCCCATGCTTTCCTGGAGCGACGCGTCCTGCATGGCTATGCCTTCAACTCCGGAATAGCTGACGCCCAGACGCTGCGCCTCGCGATCCATGAGATAGTCGTTATCCTTGTTGGCTCGAGGGCGATAATTTGAACCCGTCTCGTAGGCGACGTGGATGCCTTTGCCATCTTTCATCGCCTGCCGCTCTTCCGGTGTCAGGGCCCGGACAGGATGGTAGTCAAAGCTCCACGCCCAGCAATTGTGGTCGTCAATGGGTATCCAGAAGTGCCCGTGAACCGGATGATCGCCGCGCGGTGGCACCATCGTGAAGGAAGGCATTACCCACGGCGTCACACGCCAATAATAATGGCCTTCCTCAGCATTGCGCCGGGCACCAATGAACAACCCGCCGGGCATTTCCGAAACTTCAAAGAAAGGCTTCTGATCGTTCAGATTGTATTTGTTTCCTTGAGCGCCCCTAAAGAGAGGGTCGCTGTTGAGATTTCCGCTGTGCAGCCATGATACGTGACTGGAATCGATGCCGCCTTCCATCGCTTGAAGCCAATTGCACTCTTGCCAACGCTTCGAGGTAAACGTCTGCTCGGATGGCACTGAGGCGAATTCCCATTCGGGATAAGACGGCTGCTTTTCCGCGGGGCCCATATAGGTCCACAGCAGATCGCCGATCTTGATAAGCGGATACGATTTCAGCTTTATTCGGTCGCAGTAACCGCTTTCCTTCGGTTCAGAAGGGACCTCCACGCACTGGCCTGTACGATCATATTTCCAGCCGTGATAGGGGCAGCGCAACCCGCCCTTTTCATTGCGCCCAAACCACAGCGATACACCGCGATGGGCGCAGAACTCGTCGATCAACCCATAGTGCCCCTCGCTGTCGCGAAAGGCCAAGAGCCGTTCGCCAAGTAATTTCACGCGCACAGGCGGGCAGTCATTGTTCGGCAATTCCTCAGCGAGCAATGCCGGAATCCAATAGCATCGGAACAAATCACCCAGAGGGGTTCCGGGTCCAGTCTGGGTTAGCAGATCGTTTTGTTCTTTCCTCAGCACTTCAGCTTCTCCCTAGCATTCGCCTGCCCGACATCCCGATGCATTTCGTCACTCGGGATATCCTTCCCAACTGGGTTGACGACTCGTCGAAATTACCTATCATTCTGGTGTGTTCTTCTATACAGAACAACGTTCTTATAAATTACAAATTTGTAGGGGTCTCGTCAAGTATGGCGGACCCACGCGGACGAGGAATGGCAATGAATAGTGCGCGTCGTACGATTCGGTTGTGTAAGCTGAACGATGTCGATTTCGGTTGTGCGATCAGGGTGGAGACAGAGGAGCTGGTCCTGGCCGTCTTCAACATCGGCGGCGTGATCTATGTGACTGACGACCAATGCACCCATGGTCCGGGCTCGCTTTCCGAGGGCTACATCGACGGCCACACCGTGGAGTGTGACTTCCACAATGGAGCATTTGACATCCGCACCGGTGAGGTGGCCGCACCCCCCTGTATGATACCGGTCAGGACCTACAAGGTTGTCGTGGAAGGGGACGATATCTTGATCGAAGTTTGAACGTTCAAGGGTCTGCTTTCTCGCCCTGCAACGGAAGTTGAAACTCAGCCCGCTCGGGCGGGTGGGAAAAGTTGACTTTCTCAAATTGCCCTACCCCCTCCATTGTGTGGCCTGATAGCCTTCTGGTCGGGTGGCTCATCGCAACATGTCGACAGATTCAGGATCGGCGAGCGCCGAAGGAGATTGGCACATGCATCAGGACTCTGCCGACGGTGGCCCGGGCGTTCATTGGCACGAACCAGCCGGCACAAAAAAGGCCGGATTTGGAGAATTCCGAAAACAGCCAACCCCCTACGACCAATTCATGGAAGAAGAAGGCATCCCTGTCTTTCGGGATCTGGGGGTTTCCAGTGTGAAAAATCTCCCGCTAAAGCCCTGGAAACGGAAAGGCGGCAACGGCACCTTCATTCAGCTCTATGGAACCGAGACGAAATGGGGTTGTCATCTTGTGGAGGTTCCCGCCGCTGGGGCACTCCATGCAGAAAAACACATGTATGAGGAGATCTACGTTGTTGTTGAAGGGCGCGGCTCTACCGAGGTTTGGCTAGAAGGAGAAGGGCGAAAACACACCTTCGAATGGCAACAGGGTTCGGTGTTTTCCATTCCCATCAATAGCTGGCATCGCATAGTAAACGCGACGAACAGTCCGGCCCTTCTGCTGGGCGGCACAACAGCTCCGAACGTGCTGAACCAATTGCAGAGTGTCGATGCGGTCTATGACAATCCCTACGTGTTTCGAGACCGTTTTTCAGGAGACGACGACTTCTACAAGTATAGGGAGGAGATCGAGCCGGATCCTGTTCGCGGACTCGCCATGCGGCGGACCAATTTCATGCCCGATGCCGTGAATTGCGAACTCCCTTTGGACAATCGGCGTTCGCCGGGCTATCGCCGCGTCGAGCCGTTTATGACAAACAATGCCTTCTACTACTGGATTGGACAGCACGAAAACGGCCGATATTCCAAAGGCCATGCACATACCTCGGCGGCCGTCCTCATTTGCCTGAAGGGTCAGGGTTACACTTACACCTGGCCGGAAAGATATGGAGTGACGCCGTGGAAGGATGGTCACGCTGACAAGATACGTCGGCTGGATTACGGTCCGTTCGGGATGGTGACAGCTGCGCCTGGCGGGGCGCGATGGTACCATCAACATTTCAGTGTTTCGAAAGAACCCTTCCGGCTTATGGCGTGGTTCGGTCCGCACAATCCTGGTCGCGACCCAGGCGCACCGGGCGAAAAACACACTGACTACACCGCGATCGATGTGAACGAGGGCGGCACGGCGATTCCATATTGGATGGAAGATCCTCATATTCGAGAAGAGTACGAGGCCCTGCTCAACAAGAACGGCGTCGAAGTGCGCATGAAGCCTGAATGGTATGTAAAGCCGGACGACACGACGAAAAAGATGTCAACTGTCGTGTAAGCAGCTCGTGATGTCCCAGGACGAAGATCAAGGCGGCCGCATATTCTTTTCCAGTGCCGGCCGGAGCATGGAGTTGGAGGACGAAATCCGTCTGACCAGCGTCGGCATCGATATCGGTTCGTCCACATCACACCTCGCCTTTTCACTTATTGTGCTGGAGAGGCTAGACACGCGCTACATGGTGGTGGAGCGAAAATTGCTCCACCAGTCCGACGTGCTTTTGACGCCTTATACAAAAGAAAGCACAATTGATGCGCAGGCTCTCGGCGCCTTTATTGCTGAGCAATATAAGGCCGCAGGCATCGACGCCGAAGGGATCGATACCGGAGCATTGATCCTGACCGGCGTGGCGGTTCAGCGCAAGAATGCCAGGGCTATCGGCGAACTCTTCTCGGTGCAGGCTGGGAAATTTGTCGTACTCAGTGCGGGCGATGCTTTGGAAACCACCCTGGCTGCATTTGGATCCGGCTCTGTCGCTCGTTCCGAACTTGAACGTCGGCGTATTCTCAATGTCGATATAGGCGGCGGCACATCAAAGCTTGCATTGTGCGAGAATGGAACAATTCGCCACATCACCGCGATCGACGTTGGGGCGCGCTTGCTCGCATTCGATGACGACCGCAGAATTGTGAGGGTTGAAGAAGCGGGCGCGAAATTTGCAGATTTGGCAGGTGTCAACGCGCAGTTGGGAACAATCCTGAGCCCGCAAAATGCTCGCAAGATTTGCGAGTGCATGGCTGATCGACTTTTTGAAGCAATGCAGGGTCGCTCAGCGGATAAGCAGACTTTGGATCTGTATCGACTGCCGCCTTTGCCGCCGGTTGATCCGCCCGATCTCATTATCGTGTCCGGCGGTGTTTCCGAATTCCTCAACGGAGAAGTTGAGTCAGATTTCAATGACCTCGGCCGTGAGCTGGCGACTTGCTTACGTGCGCGGCTGAAAGGTTGGCCTCCCAAACTTGAACAGGCCCCAGCGGGGATAAGGGCGACTGTTGTCGGCGTATCTCAATATACGGTGCAAGTTAGCGGAAGCACAATATTTGTGGAGCCGCTCGACCTTCTGCCCGTGCGCAATATTCCTGTCGTGAAGCCCGCCTTCACCTTCGCGGAAGAAATCAATCCCGGGGAGGTCGCAGAACAGATTCAGAAGGCGCTGGAGGAGCGCGAACTTGACGGACGCGAAGGCACCGTCACGATCAGCTATGAGTGGGAGGGTTCCGCGACGTTCCATCGTCTCGACGGCTTTTGTCGCGGGATCGCAGCTGGCTTGGCATCCACCTTGGCGGCCGGACACCCCATCGTGTTGGCCGGCAATCGCGATATCGGAGGATTGATCGGCATTCACTGTGCTCAAGAACTCAAACTTCAAAAACTTATCTCTGTAGATGGAATCAGTTTGGAGCAATTCGACTACATTGATGTGGGCAAGATACTCCCTGCCTCTGGTGCCGTCCCGGTCGTGGTCAAATCGCTCGTTTTTCCGCGCTGACAACTCGTCACTGCGGGTTTGATCGGCCACGAGCCGAGCTCCTAACAGCGCAGCGTCGACCAATCCGGAAAGCGTGGCGCCTCTTGCCGAGATATGACGTTCACGATGATGCCCCAGTCCATCAACCTATCCACCTCGTCAATTCGTTTCGAGGCCAAGACGAGGACCATGTCGGTGCGTTACTCGATGGAGCCCAACCGACCAAACCCATGACCCCGGCGACCTCGCCGCAACAGAACCTCCGTTTGCGATAGCTACACATCGGCTAAACCACGGAAATCCCGTAGCCATTCCGATCGCAAACTGTGGGCAGGTTTTTGACTATAAGCCGTTGGTGATGTTTGCAGTCCGGAGCGAACCGGTCTCTGTCTATTTTCCCATATATTAATGGGAATATCGCGCATTTTGGCGCGAAATTCGACATTCGCCCCTTCCAGGTCCTTGAATTTGCAGTCAGGCAGAGACGTTTTCCCATGAATCGTTAAATGGGAAAAAACTTCACGGAAAAGGGAATGCAAGTCCTGTCGCTTTGATTAGCGGATGTTGCGTGCGTGTACGCACGGGAAATGCGCAAACGGTAGGCGCAAGGGGAGATATTGACAGTCTCTGGTGTTCCACTATTGTTCCGTTGTGCTGTATGTTGACGACTGCGCAAAGTTTGTTTCGGCGGCGGATGGCAAAGAAACAAAACTGGTGACGGATGTCTTTGGCGTAGGAGAGACGGACCAGCCGAATTGCCGAGTAGGACGGGAAGCCGGATGGCTTCTTTGGCGGATGCCTTAGCGACTGAGGGCGATTTCTTTCTGACATTTCGAGCTGTCATGCAGCTTCGCTTTTGCGTGGCCGCAAGACGATTTTATCTCGGCCTCTCGCGGCCGGGTCTTCGCTGTCAAAGGAGTCGCACCCATGCGCCCGGACACTATAAATTTGCCTGCAATCTCAAATGCTGATCGCGATCCGCGGCAGCTGAAGCCATGGCCGAACAATGCACGCCTGCATTCGCGCAAGCAGAGACGCCAGTTGGCCGACCTCATACAGCGCTACGGCTTCACCAACCCGGTATTGATCGACGAGGACGACATCATACTCGCCGGCCATAGCCGGATGCTTGCCGCGACTGATATCGGGCTTTCTTCAATCCCGTGTCGTATCATTGCCGGCCTGAGCGCCGCCGAAAAGCGTGCGCTGGTCATTGCCGACAACAAGCTCGCGCTCAACGCGACCTGGGACGAAGCGATCCTGGCTGCCGAGATTCACATTGTCGGCGAGGAGGCGGTCGTTCCGGTTGCGATCCTTGGCTTCGATCCAGTCGAGATCGATCTTCTTCAGGGTGCCGTGGCTCCGATGGAAAAAGACGGCGTGCCGGAGGATGACGTCCTGCCTCCCACAGAAGATGACAAGCCTGTCAGTGCCGTCGGCGATATCTGGATTTGCGGAGCGCATAAGGTCATTTGTGGCAACGCGCTTGAGCACGAAACCTACTCTTCTTTAATGAGCGGCGATCTGGCCGAAATGGTGTTCGGGGATTTGCCGTACAATGTCCCGGTCAACGGCCATGTGAGCGGTTTGGGCAAGGTTCGCCATCGCGAATTTTCGATGGCCAGCGGCGAAATGGATGAAGCAGCGTTCATAGGCTTTCTGAAGTCCATATTCGAGCTTCTGGTCCGCCACTCGGTCGACGGGTCGATCCATTTCCAGTGCATGGACTGGCGGCATATCAGCGAAATAACGAACGCCGCCAAAGACGTCTATTCGGAATTGAAGAATTTGATCGTGTGGGACAAGGGCGTGGCCGGCATGGGCACGTTCTATCGGAGCCGGCATGAACTTGTCTTCGTGTTCAAGAACGGCAACGCACGTCATATCAGCAATTTCGAGCTTGGCCAGTTCGGACGCCATCGGAGCAATGTCTGGCAGTACCGGGGCATGGCAGGGGCTGCCGGAAATCGCCTGGCGGAGCTTCAGCTGCACCCGACGGTGAAGCCAGCTCAGATGGTCGCCGATGCTTTGCTCGACTGTTCACGGCGCGGCGGCATCGTTCTTGATCCCTGCGCAGGCAGTGGCTCGACCTTGATCGCCGCAGAAAAGACAAAACGGCGCGCACGCCTGATTGAAATCGATCCGGTCTACGTCGATCGCACGGTTCGGCGATGGCAGCTGTTTGGCAAGGAGGACGCCATCCATGCAGTGACGGGTGAAACCTTCAATCAGCGGGCAGCCTCAATCCAGGCCTCAGTGCCTGTTTCGGGAGGCGCAGATGAGTGACGATAAAGAAGACGGGGATGAGAATTTTTCCCATCTGCCCGAAGATCACAAGTCCCGCAACCGGACATACGAAACGGGAAAGTTCAAGCCGCCCGTCGAGAACCGCATCAAGGACGGCGAGATCCGCAATCCGAAGGGCCGGCCACGCGGCAGAAAGAGCCTGCCCGATCTGGCAACAGCGTTTTATCTCGAGAAGATACTGGTGCGCCTTGGCGATAAACTGCAGAAGATGCCACGTTATCTGGCGGAGCTTCACGTTCTTCATTCAAAAGCAATGGCCGGCGACTTCAAGTCCCTGCACGAAAGCCACGCACGGGCGGCATCACTCGGTCTGTTTCCGCAGTCGCTCGAGCCTGAAGTGGAAATTGTCGAGGACGTCGACAGACAGATTATCGCCGAGCGCGACGCACGTGTGCTCGAAGCGCGGACGCAGAAATCTGAAGGTGATGACGATGGCAACGGCTGAGTTGACTTCTCCGACCGTTGCAGAACGCGACGCAATCCTGCGCAGCGATTTTTACGCGTTTGTACAGCGGGTGTTTGCCGAGGTTCGACCGGGCGACAGGTTCCGGCCGAACTGGCACCTCGATGCACTGTGTCAGGCCGTTGTGGAAACGATCGACGGTCCCGACCAGCGTCTGCTGGTCACCCTGCCTCCGCGCTCGCTCAAGTCGATCATCATATCCGTTGCCTTGCCGGCATGGTTGCTTGGGCGCGATCCGACCCGTCGCATCATCTGTATTTCTTATGCCGAGAACCTTGCGTTTGAATTGGCGGGAATGTTCCGCAAGATTATTGCGAGCAACTGGTACCGACGTCTCTTCCCGAACATGGTTGTAACCCGGAATTCGGAACGGGAAGTGATAACCTCGCGGGGCGGCAGCCGCTTTGCGACCTCAATCGACGGCCCGCTGACCGGCCGGGGTGGCAATCTGTTCATCATCGATGATCCGATCAAGCCGGCAGATGCGCTTTCGCAGACAAAGCGGCAAAAGACGAACGACTGGCTGGGCAACACGCTGGCCTCACGGCCTGACGACAAGCTCAGGGACAAGATGATTATGCTGATGCAGCGTGTGCACGCCTATGATCCGGCAGGTGCCGCATTGGCAACCGGGCAGTGGCGTCACCTCAACCTGCCTGCCATTGCTGCACGTAGCGAAGTCTACCGGCTTTCCTATGGCAGAACGCATTGCCGTTTGGCGGGGTCTGTGCTCGATGAAAACCGCGAGCCGCTTGAAGTGCTCAACCAGCTTCGCCACTCGATGGGCGACTATGCATTTACGGCCCAGTATCTGCAGGCGCCAGAACTGCCGGATGGCGGCACCTTTAAGCGCAAGTGGTTTCGCTTCATCGACCAGGAGCAGTATCCATATGATGCACCCGGCTGGAAGATCGTTCAAAGCTGGGACACGGCAATGGTTTCCAACGAAACCGCCGACTGGTCGGTCTGCACGACATGGCTTGTTGTCAACGATTGCTTTTATCTCATCGATATCTTTCGCAAGCGGCTTGTCTATCCAGATCTGAAAGAGGCAATCCTTCGATTGCGCAAGGATTGCAATCCGGATCACCTGATCATCGAGGACAAGGGCGCCGGTACCAGCCTGCTTCAGGAATTCTGGAAGGAGAAGATTCCCGTTGAGCCTTATCGCTGCAATGATCCCAAGGAAGTGCGGGCGGGCCGTGCCTCTGTTGCGATCAACCAGGGACGGCTGTTTCTGGACGACCGGGCGGATGCGATGCTCCACGCGTTCATGGATGAGGTTCTGGCGTTCCCAGGCGGTCAGCACGACGATCAGGTCGATTCGATGACCCAGATGATCGACTGGTGGGAAGATTTCAGGTCAACGCCAACAGCGATGTTCGGCGTCTGATAGCAGCGCCCGGCAGGGTGGCCTTCGCCAGTTCAGGCAGCGCGTGCCATCAGCCATTCGATCAGACCGGCGCGGACGACAGCCTGGGCAAGTCTTGGCCCATCCCATATCTCGACATTCGCCCGCCCTTTTGCCGAGATGTCCACGGTTGGTGAGTGCACGGCAAACACCATCCGCGAAAAGTCCGGTCGCACCTCGAACCGCTCGACATAATCGTCGATGACAGCCTGCGTTGCCCGCGACTTCACCTGTACCAGTATCTTCTCCTGCGTAAACGGCTGTTCCACCACCATGTCGATGTCCTTCATGGTTCCGCCCAGCCGCGATATGCGGTGATAACCCTGCCGTTCGAACAACAGCCCGACAAGCGTTTCGAAATCGTCCTGATGCAGCTTGCCGATTAGTCTCGCTGCCGTGTCTGAAAGTGCTCCAAGTGCGTCACGCGCAGCTTCAATATCGGGATCATCCTGTCCCGCAAGCTTGCGACGCAGATAGTCCGCATTGGCAATGCTGCAGATGGTTTGCCGGTACGCCGAAACGCGTGTCAGAAGGCTGCTCAGTTCCTCCTGGACCAGAACCTTGCCTGCAAAGTCGGTGTCGCGCCATGCAAACATTGTTTCGCGTCTTCGCGCACCATAAGGCGCATCCTCACCAAGCCATCTCACCTGCGCTTCTGCTATCGTCCAGTAGAGCCGGCCATTGTGAAACGTGATCCACACCGTGTCCGGACCAAGGCTGTGGAAGTCCAGTATTTCACGGGCGAAATCGCTGGCCTTGCCTGGCGTCTTGCCACGTGCCCGCAGATGCGCTGCGATATTCTCCCGATCAAGTGACATCGCGAGTTCGTGCGGCACTTCCTTGTGCCCCAGAAACAGAGCCCGTTCCTCAATCGCCCTTGCCGCCCATGCACCGTTTGGGCCGAATTTGATGTAGCGAAACTGCATTCCGGCCAGATCATCCGCCCTGATTTGTATAGGCTTCTGCTCAACCTCAAGTAATCCGACAGCTAAAGGCATCATCGATTGCACTCCCCACATTGCCGATCTGTCTGCGTCGCGGGAACCCGCATGGTGCAGACGATCAGTGACACCGCAAAGCGCTTGGCTGCAGCGGGAAGTCAAGCGGAATGTCTCTGATCGTCTGTAGACCGATCGTATGCGGACTTCGATGGTCCACCCGTGGACATCAGGAAGCGCCTTGCGAAGAATTTGCGGCGCCTGCGGCAGGAGAAATGCCTGTCTCAGGAGGCCTTCGCACATGAGGCAGGTATCCATCGCACCTATGTCAGCGATCTCGAACGCGGTGCAAGAAATCCCACTATTACTGTGGTCGACAAGATCGCGGAGTTTCTGGGTGTCAGACCCGGACAACTGCTGGATGAGTAACGTTCGCCAACTACAACTTCGGGAAAGGCATTGTAAACTTAACGGGACACAAATGAAGACGTCTGAAATGCGCGGCGATGACGCTGATCAAGCGTGATGTAGTCGGGCGGTCACGCCACCGTCGACCAGAATGCTGGTTCCGGTTATGTAGCTGGCCTGCTCGCTGGCGAGGAACGCAATCGCCGCGGCGATCTCTTCCGGACGCCCCAGACGGCCCAGAGGCTGGGTCCGTACCATGCTGCGCAGCGCCTCCTGCGCATCGGCCTGTGTTTCGAGCCAAGCATCAACCATATCTGTGTGGACGACACCTGGGCAGACGGCGTTGACCCTGATGCCCTTCGGCGCAAATTCGAGTGCAATGCTGCGGGTCAATCCCATAACGCCTGATTTCGAGGCCGCATATGCCGAGAAGTTCTCGATAGTCGCCATCGCATGAAAGGAGGCGACATTGACCACGGCGCGCCTTCTGGAAGCCGCCAGCAGATGCTCCGTGTGCTTAAGAATGAGGAACGAAGCTCGCAAGTTGACGGACTGTATCCTGTCCCAATCCTCTACCGAGGTCTTGCCGAGCGAACTGGGCAGGGTCATGCCCGCATTGTTCACCACTACGTCAAGCGCTCCGAAGCGCTTGCTAACAAGATCTATTGTGCTCTCGATCTGGTCCGCATGACCAAGGTCGCACATCAGGTCAAGGCCATCTTCACCCGCCTGGCCGCTCGTTATCGGCACGCGGTCGATCAGCGCAAGGCGATAGCCGTCCTGGAGGAACCGCGCCGCTGTTGCCGCGCCTATTCCCCTTGCTGCGCCGGTTATCAATGCTGTCGGCTTTTCCAATGCTGTCTCTCCGGTCCGGATCAGGAGTTCGATCGATGCGAATAGAGATAGACGGTGGCGAGGATGATCGCGCCCTTGACGGCCGGCTGCAGCGTCGGCGGCAGGCCGATGAGGTTCATGGCATTGTTCAGGATTGCTATGATGAGCACGCCGCACATGGCCGCGACCAGCGTGCCGCGGCCACCCGCGAGGCTGACGCCGCCGATGCACACCGCCGCGATGGTGTCGAGCGGCAGCCACAACCCCGCCTGCGGATCGCCGTATCCCACACGGGCGGAGAAAAGCGCGCCACCGATGGCAGCGACGCCACCCGCCAGCGAATAGGCGATCAGGCGTATCCGGTTGACCGGGATACCAGCGAGACGCGCCATGCGGTCGTTGGCCCCGACCGCATAGAGGTAGTGTCCGGTGGCGGAGCGGAAGAACAGCCACGACGCAATCAGGACCAGCAGGAATATCAGGGTGGGCACCGGAAAAGGTCCCACGAACCTTTCATAGAGCGTCAGAACCTCGGACGGGATGGGCGCTTTGTCGAAGGATGCGTTCAATGTTCCACCGCCGCTCACGACCTTGGCTCCGGAATAGATGATCTGCATCGACCCCATGGTCGCAAGAAACGGCGGCAGCCGCAGGAAGGCGACAAGAACCCCATTGAGCAGTCCGAAAAAGATGCCGACAGCGATTGCCGCCAGAAGGGCCGGCACGATTCCGTAGTCGGTCATGCCGATGAAGACCACGCTCGTGAAAGCAACCACCGCGCCGACACTGAGGTCGATGCCGCGGGTGAGGACGATCAGCAATTGGCTGACCGTCAGGACGAGCAGGACCGCGTTCTGCTGGAGGATATTGATGATGTTCTGCGGCCTGAGAAACGTACCGCCCGAGGTAATCGCTGCGATGACGATGGTCAGGGCGAGGATGGCCAGCACGCTGAGCAGATCTTTCTGATCGGGCGTTAGACGGCGCGCGAGCGGTTCGCCCCCCTGATGATCGGTGTTGTGGGTCATCACGCAGCCTTCCTCCTGCCGAAACTCAGTTGGCCAAGCGCAACCGCGAACAGGATTATCAATCCCTTGAGCGTGCCATGGAGATAGGGCGAGATGCCCGAAAGGGTGATGTCGCTGTTGGCGACACCGAGAATGAGCACACCCGCGACGACTGCGATGACCCGGCCCGATCCGCCGAACAGGCTTGCGCCTCCGACGATGACGGCAGCGATGCTCTCCAGCTCGTAGTTTATTCCCGTCAGCGGATGGCCGGTTCCAATGCGCGCGGTGATGATGACGCCTGCCAGGCCGGCGAGAAAACCCGAGATCATATAAGCGAGGATCTTCACGCGTTTGACCGGCACGCTGGACAGCCGCGCATTTTCCTCATGCCCGCCGACGGCATAGAAATACCGGCCAAGACGCCAGTAGCGCAGAAAGACGGCCAACACGATTGCCAAGCAGATAAAGACGATGAAGGGATATGGGATTTCGAAAAGGCGACCGCGTGCAATCTCCGCAAAGCCTGCGACGCGCACCGGAACCGGGCTCGCATTGGTCATCGTGAGCGCAATGCCGCGCGCAATGCCCATCATGCCGAGCGTAACCACGAACGGGGCGATCTGTGTGTAGGCCACCAGCAGGCCGCTGACCATGCCGAGCATGGTTCCAGCAAGGCAACCCATGACAAGAGCTCCGGCTATGCCGACATGTGGTATGGTGAGCGCGGTGACCATCGATGCGACGGCGATCACCGAACCTTGCGCGAGATCGATGCCCCTCGTCAGCACCACGCAGAACTGACCGAGCGCGATCAGGCCGATGATGGCATATTGGTAAGAGACCGATGACAGGTTGAACTTCGAGAAGAAGCCTTGAACGAAGATGGCCGAAGCCGCCACGAGCAGCAGAAGGACAATGACCTGATTGTAGTTCGCAATCCATGACAGGGCGCGGCGCGATGGTGTCGTTTCCTGCTTCATCACCCCGCCTCCGTCTGGAAGGCAAGTGCCGCGACCGCCTCCTCGGTGGCGGTTTTGCCGTCCAGTTCTCCGGCGATGCGGCCCCGCGACATGACCAGCACACGGTCGGACTGGGAAAGGATTTCAGGCAGGTCGGACGAGATCATCAGGATCGCGTGGCCCTGCCGCTTCAAATCGTCGAGGATGGCATAGATTTCGGTACGCGCTCCGACATCGACGCCGCGCGTCGGTTCGTCGAGGATCAGCAGCGAGGAGCCCCGCATCAGCCACCGGCCAAGCACGAGCTTCTGTTGGTTGCCACCGCTTAACCGAAGCGCGATCTGGGACGGGTTGGCGGGACGGATGTTAAGCGCGCGATATTGTCGCGCTACGCCGTCGCGCACGAGCTTCCACGGCACGCGTCCGAAACGGCGCACGCGGTCGATAAAGGCATAGGCCAGGTTCTCCCCGGCAGGCCGTTCCAGCGCGAGGCCGTCGCGCTTGCGGTCTTCCGGAACCATGGCCATCCCAAGCGCAACGGCTTTGGCGGGGGAATGGCCTTTCAACGCGACGCCATTGAACACGATCTCGCCGGTCGTCGGTTGCTCTTCGCCATAGATAATCCGGGCAAGTCGCGTGCGCCCCGAACCTACCAGCCCCGCGATGCCCACGATCTCGCCTGCATCGACGTGGAAGGAAACATTGCGGATGCGTTCGTTCAGGCCAAGGTCGCGCACTTCCAGAATGCGCTTGCCGCGCGGCGCGGCGGTTGCGCGGCGGCCCAGGTCGACATCCCGCCCAACCATCTTTCGCACGACTTCGTCATGGCTGAAACGCGCAATCGGCCCGCTGTCGATCACACGTCCATCCCGCATGATGGTGATGCGGTCGCCGATCTCGAAAACCTCCGAGAGGTGGTGCGATATCAGGACAATCGCCAGGCCCCTCGCCTTCAGGTCGCGAACCAGCCGGAAGAGCATGTCTTTTTCCGACTTCGTGAATACCGCCGTCGGCTCATCGAGGATGAGCACCCTGTTGTTCGACAGCAATGCCTTGGCAATTGCAATCATCTGCTGCTGAGCGACGCCGAGTTCCTGCACCGGCACATCGAGCGGCACGCTCAAGCCAATTGCGTTGAGGGCATCCTTTGCCATCGCCCGCATCCGCCGGTGGTCGACCCGGCCCATGCCGGCTTTCGGCTCGACGCCAAGGCAGATGTTGTCAACGGCGTTCATGTTCGGAATGAGGTCGAGCTCCTGATAAATGGTGGCAATGCCCAGCGCCTTGGCCTTGCGGGGAGAAAGCTGCTCCAGCCTGCTGCCGAGAAGCCAAAGTTCGCCCTCATTCAAGCTGTAGGCGCCCGACATAATCTTGATAAGGGTCGATTTTCCGGCGCCGTTCTCGCCCAGAATGCAGTGCACCTCGCCGGCAAAGAGATCGCAGTCGGTCGCGTTGAGGACCGTTACGCTGCCGAATGCCTTGCCGACACCCTTGAGCCGGTAAAGCGGTTCGACTTCCGGCGCGCCGGAAGGGTCCGAAATATTCGTCATTGCGATTGCATTCCCGAAAACGACCGAGCCTCCGGCGCAAGACAGGTGCCGGCCGCCGGCTTCAGCGTGCCGTCAAAAATGACCGCACACCCCTGCCCTTGCAGCCGGCACCAGCCTTGGAATCAGAACTTGAGGCCTTGCTCGCGCATTTGCGCCAGGTATGCCTTTGCTTCGTCGGGGCGGTCGGCATCGAACGTCTTGACAGGCACCGACTGCTCTTTCTCCACGGTCTCGCCGTTCACCAGCTTGATGGCGTTGGCAATGGCGATGTCGCCATAGAAGGGCGGCACCTGGACCTCGATCGCGATGTCACCCTTGATGACGGACTCGATGGCGGGCTCATAGCCGCCCTTGCTCAGGATGCCACCGAGGATTTCAGTGCGCCCCGCCGCGTTGATCGCATCGATCGCCCCGAGCGCCATGTCGCAATAGTCCGTGCGCATCAAGTCGATCTCGCCCTTGGGGAAACGCTGCAGGAAGTCCTGCATAACCCGGATGCCACCTTCCTTGGTGAAGCCGGTGTCGGCGGTCGCAATCGTCTTGATGTCGGGATAGTCCTTCAGCACCTCGTTCCACCCCGCCGTCGTGTCGATGCAGGGGGAGGCGCCTGCCATGCCCTGGACGTGCACGACATTGCCTTTCGGTTCGCCATATTTCTTCTTCAGCAGTTCGATGGCTTTCCGCGCATGGATGCGACCAGATTCCGTGTGGCTCTGGGTAATCGCGCATTTGTATTCGCCCTCGCCCAGCGGTGCGTCGATGACGCGATCGATGGTGATGAGCGGCACGCCCGCATCCGCGCACATCGCGGCAGCCGGAGCAATGGCCACAAATTCGATGGGTGCCACGATCATGGCCTTCGGACCCTGCGCCAGCATGCTCTCAATGTCGGCAAGCTGCTTGGCCACATCCTGATCCGCGACCGCCGAGACAAGATCGAGGCCGGCTTTCTTGGCAGCCGCTTCCATGTCGCGCTGGTTGACCACGCGCCAATCGTTGACGAGGTCGGCCTGCGAGAAAGCGACCTTGAACGAATCCGCTCCAAAGGCCCAACGGGGCATGCCTGCGACACCGGCAATGCCGGCAGCGCCGAAAAATTGCAATAGTTGACGACGTCTCACTTCTATTCCTCCCGATATATTCGCACGGAGTGGACCCATCCAGTCTCCCATGCACGCAAAATTCGTCACGGCGGAAACCGCGAGCGTCTTCCTTATAAAAACGTTTCTTTCCGTGATCAACGCAAAAAGAAGCGAAAATAAAAAACTTTAACGCCTAGTTTCTAGGCTATAAACATCACTCCAGCTATCACTGAACGCGAAAGCGGGAATACGTTGGTCAGCGAAATAGAAAACGTTTTTTGTGGAGGATTCCAATGGACAAGCCCAATCAGATCCATGCTCTCTTTTCCGCCATGACAGCGGTGGATCTGGCGCCGAAGCTAGAGCCCGGAATCCCGAAATGGCCCACCCATCCACATCTGATCATAGATCCGACCGTAAACCATGCGCATGACGGCTATGCCTGCCAATGCCTGATGCTGCCCGAGCATTGCGGCTGTCATGTCGACGCGCCCTTTCACAACCATCCGGGCCTGACCACCGTCGAGAACCTCGACCTTACCTGCCTGATGGCGCCGGCGGTGCTCTACGATTTTGGCCCGCTGAACATGGCGCCGGGAGATATGCTGACGCCCGAGATGTTCGAGAACTACGAACGCGAGAAAGGCGTGAAGGTCGGCCCCGGGGAAATCGCGTTGATCAATTTCGGCTGGATGAGCCGGTACTGGCGCAACGACGACAAGGCGCAATGGTACGCGACCAACGCGCCGGGAATGACTGAAGAATCAGCCATCTTCTTCAAGGAGCGCGGCATCAAGGCAATTGGCGCGGATACTGTCGCAGTCGAAATCCCGCTTGTCGAAGGAAAGGCGGGAGCCGCTGCCGGCCACCTCATTCATTGGTTGCCGAACGACATCCTGATCATAGAGATGCTGACCAATCTGGAGAAGCTCGCGCTGCGAAGCTATTTCGCCGCTGCTCCGCTGCCGATCATCGGCGGTTCAGGTTCGCCGCTGCGCCCGATCGGATTCACCGAACGCTGACAGGCTCCGCGTTTCCACCGCCTGACCCCGACGGGCAAGCGGCGGAAGCGCGCGATCCGGTTCGCCGAACGGGAATTTCGGATCACCGGAGGCTTTTCAGCAGAAGAGCAATCGCCAGCATGCCGGGATCATCCGACCCCTTGCTTTTCTCCGGGAACATGCGCGCGCGGCCGATGCGGCAGGAGCGGTCGCGGAAATCGGCAAGCGCTGCCTCGGCTGCCTCGCCTGCCGCCTGCACCGTCAGTGGCGCCTTCGCCGTGGCGATGGCGTCGAGGCTGTCGATCACGGTCTTGTCTCCCGGCTCCGCCTTGCCCCGCGCCGCGACCGCATCGCGCATGGCCGCGACAATTGCCGGCATGTCGCTGGCCGAAACCGTGTTGCCCAGCGCCTTCGCCTGCCTGGCAAAGGCCATCGCACCCGTCGCGACGAGGGTTCCGAGGCTCGACCCGGTCTCCTTCATGGCAGCCTGCGCCAGACCCATCGCGGCCGCCGCCACATCCGGCGCATTCGACACATCGGCTGCCTCCATGGCCTTGATGACGCGCCGCAGCATCGATCCCGTATCGCCGTCGCCAAGGCGCGCGTCGGCGGCGTTGAGCGGTTGCTCACAGCCGTCGATGGCGACACTCAGACGGCTGATGAAGCCGGCAAGGTCGGTTGCCGAAAGCGTCTTCATGCCACGCTCCAGAACGGACATCTGGCCGGCGTCTTGATGAGCCGTTCGAGTTCGGCATCGAGCTTCATGAGCGAGAAGGACGCCCCGGCCATTTCCATCGATGTGACGAAATTGCCGACGAGCGGGCTGACGATTTCCACGCCCTTCTGATTGAGCCGTTCGGCAAAGCGCCGATACAGGATGAAAAGCTCTTCGAGCGGAGTTGCGCCGAGCCCATTGACCAAAGGCACCACGCGGTCGCCGCTTGACAGGTTCAGTTCAGCCGTCACGCGGTCGAACATCTCGTCGGCCACGGTATCGGCAGGCGCAAGGGCAGCGCGCCAGATGCCCGGCTCGCCGTGAATGCCCATGCCCATTTCCATTTCGTTGTCGCCGATTTCAAAGTTGGGCGCGTCGGCAGTGGGAACCCGGCACGGCGAAAGCGCGACGCCGATCGACCGGGTTGCGGCAGACGCCTTTCGTGCAAGGCCGGCCAGTTCGGCAAGGTCCATTCCTTCGGTCGCTGCCGCCCCTGCGACCTTGTAGACGAGGACGATGCCGGCCACGCCGCGCCGCTTCTGCGCCTCTTCAGGCCCGGCGCTTGCCACATCGTCGGCACCGAGCACCGTCTCCGTGGCGATGCCTTCCATCTCGGTCATCTCACAGGCCATGTCGAAATTCATTCGGTCACCGCCGTAGTTGCCATAGAGGCAAAGCACGCCCGCGCCGCTTTCGGCGGCCTTGATCGCATCGATGCAGCTCTGGACGTTCGGCCCTTCAAAGACGTTGCCGATGGCGCAGGAATCGAGCAGCCCTTCACCGACAAAGCCTGTGAACAATGGCAGGTGGCCGGAGCCGCCGCCGGTGGCGATGCCCACCTTGCCCTTACCGGCAGGTTTTGCGCGGGAGATGCAGCGGCGGCTTTCGCCGCCGAGCACCAGTTCGGGATGGGCGCCGGTCAGCCCGGCCAGCATTTCCGGAACATAGTCCGTGGGGTTGTTGATCAGTTTCTTCATGGCCGCGCTCCCTCTCTAGTAATCGAGCCTCTCCTTGTCCTCGAACAGCGTGACCGGCGGGAAAGCGCGCTCGTCCGTGATGACGTCGAGGACGACCGTCGACCGGGAAGCCATTGCCTTTTCAAGGGCGGGCAGGAACTCCTCCGGCTTGTCAACGCGAATGCCGGTCAGTCCGCACGCCCGGGCGATGGCCGCATGATCGACAGCTGCGAAATCGCAGACATCGGTGTGGTCGCCCCAGATCACTTTCTCGGCATGCTTCTGGTAGCCGAGAATCTGGTTATTCAGCACGATCAGCGTCACCGGTAGACCCATGCGCTGCGAGGTTTCAAGCTCGGACCAGACATGCGCGAACCCACCGTCACCGACGAGGCCGACCACCCTTGCGTCCGGACGGGCGGCCTTCGCGCCAAGCGCAAAGGGAAGTCCCCAGCCCAGCCCGGCAAGACCGCGCGGCGTGAGGAAACGCTGCCCCGCCTTCCTGGCTTCCAGGAAATTGGCAACCCAGATCGACGAATAGCTCGCATCGGCCACGACGATGTCGTTCGGCGTGAGTATGGTGTTCAGATCGCGCATGAGACGCTCGGGCCTGAGCGGCGACTTGTCCATGTCCACAACTCGGGCAACTTCCTTGCGATGCGCCTGGATGCCTTCCGAGATGGTCTTTTCGACCCCCGCACGCGCCTTCTTGCGAGCAGAGAGGTCGAGAGTCTTCATTGCCTCGGTCAGCGCCTGCAACGCCAGCCTGGCGTCGGCGACGATGCGCACCTCGGCCTCGTAGTTGCGGCCGATCTCCTGCGGGTCGATGTCGATCTGGATGTATCGTGCGTCGCGCGGATACAGCGACCAGGAATCGGTGCCGTTCTGGTTGGTCCGGTTTCCGACAAGAAGAACGACGTCGGCATTCTCGACCATTGGCCGCAGGAACTTGCCGCGCGCCCGCGTGCCCATGAAATAGCCGACGGGGCCAAGGCTGAGGGGATGTTCTTCCGAGACCGCACCCTTGCCCATCGAGGTTGTTGCGACCGGCAGGCATGCGACTTCCTGCAGCTCGGCAAGCTCGTCGGCGGCATCGGACACATGCACGCCGCCGCCGGCGATCACCAGAGGAGCCTTGGCCGACGCCAGCAGTTCGGCTGCCTGTTCTATCGCCTTTGGATCGGGACCCGAACGATCCAGCGGAAAGCTGCCGAGATTGGCCTGCCGCGGATGCTCATAGCGTGCCACTGGCTCATCGAACATATCGATGGGCGCGATAAGCACCGCCGGACCCGGACGCCCGGATGCAGCCGCCGTGAAGGCCATGTCGATATAGTCGTCGATGCGCTCGGCTTCGCTCACGCGGCGTATCCACTTCGCCACACCCTTGAACAGGTCGAGATGATCGAGCTCCTGAAAGGCGTTGCGGTCGGTCATCTTGCGGTGCACGTCCTGCACGATCGCTACCACGGGTATCGACGCCTTCAGAGCTTCCGCGAGGCCCGCGACCAGAAGCGTCGCGGCTGGTCCGTTCTGGCCCGTCACCACCGGCACCTTATGGCTGGTGCGCGCATAGGCATCAGCCATCGCAGCACCTGCATTTTCCGTGCGGTATCCGATCTGCCGGATTCCATAGTCCGGGGCCGCGAGAAAAAGTGCTGAGGGAATGGACTGGCCGAAGATGACCTCCACCCCATGTCGTTTGAGCGCGGCGGCAAAAACCTGCGCGCCGGTCATATTCGAGATTTGTTCTGGTTCTTTTGCGTAAGCGTTCATAGTCTCGTTCCAGTATTGGGCAATGCCCTTGGCTTATGATGGCAACAGCAGACCGCGAGAATCGATGACCTCCCGGATCAAGCGGACGATTTCGGCATCCGGTTCAGGCGTTTGCGGCGCGCCGTCCAGGGAACCCAAATCAAATCCCGTGGCGTCGCGCACTTCCTGCGGATCAACGCCCTTGTGGATGGAACGGACCTTCATCCGTCCCGTATCCTCGTCGAAATCGAAAACGCAAAGTGGCGTCAGCACGAAGCGCGGACCGCCCCAGTCGAGACCGAGCGCCTCGCGACCCTTGCGGCCGCCGGGAAAGCCGACGCCCGAAACGAAGTCGACCTTGTCCACGAAGATCCTTCGCTCGTGGCGCGGCATCATCACGTATTCGCGCCGGAAGCAGACCATGTGCTCGGGTTGCAGGATGGGTCCGACGAGCCTGACCTTCGGCCGGTCATGCGGCCCGATGCAGACAGAATTGATGTTGCCGACCTTGTCGACCTGAACCGCCGACGAAAAGCCGAAGGTGATGTCACCGCGCTTCAGCGCCCAATGGCCGGGATAATCCCGCGTGCGGGCCTCGGCCGGAAGGTCCCTGAGCTGCGCGTCATGCTCGCAATCCGGCATCCTGTCGAGCACGCTGAGGTCGGGATTGTGATAGCAGCCCGCGAGCAACATCGTCAGGTCGGGCGCGTGCAGGCGTCGCGCAAGCTCCATGGCGACGACGGGAATGCCGGTGCCCCAGATCGCCGCCGCCTTGCCGGTCAGCAGTCCCGTGAAGCCCACCTCGCGGTCGGCCATGTCCATGGCAAGCAGCGCGGCCAATGTCTCGTAAAGCGTGACATCGCCGGTACGGCGCGGTGCGATTTCAGCGCTCACGACAAATCTCCCAGATCTACAAGCTTGGCCAGGCGGGCGCCGCCTATGCGGTCCAGATAGGCATCGTTGCCATCCACGCGCACAAATGCCTCGAGCCACACATCGAGCGCTTCGTCGCTCTCGGATGCGGCAACCCATTCGCCATATGCATCGCGGTCGGCGTTATAGGCGCCGAGGGCCGGTGTCGGGTGTGCGCCCCACGGCATTTCGACCACCGCCTCCACCTGATAGGATGCGATCTGCACCTGGTCCGCGTGGCGTCGGATAAAGGCCTCGTCGACTATCTTCTCCGCGGTCACGATGACCCGGTCGCAGGATCGCGCGATCAGAACGTCGTTCGACTGGGGCAGCAGGTAGCGGCGCGGCAACACCACATTGCCCCGCCTGTCGGCGGCAAGCGCGTGGATGACGGCGACCTCGGCATTGGCGGCTGGAACCGCATACATGATGCGACCCGTCAGCGGACAATCGAACTTCTTGATGTCGGGGTTTGAGGTCAGGATGTCGAGACCGCCGAGGAACGGAACGGGCCAGAACGGCAGGTTCTCCATATTGGCGCGAAACCTGTCCCAACTCACCATTTCCGGGTAGTCGACGACGCGCAGCCTGCCCGCCTCGACCGCGCGCCGGTACTGCCGTGCCAGACCATATGCTTCCAGCCCGACATAGGATGTCTCCACGCAGGCAAGCGCACCGACAGCCGCCAGAAGGTCGACCTCATAGGACTGGGCCGAACCGATGACGGTGAGGTTCCTGCGCCCCTGCCGCACGAGTTCGCGCACGAAGCCCATCGGCTTCTGATAGACAGCGAATCCGCCGAAGGCGATGCGCGCGCCGTCCGGCACGCTTTGAGCGGCTTCCGCTGCTGAGATGACTTTAGAGCGTGACACTTTCCGTTTCCTATCTGCGGAGCATCGACCACCAGACCGCGAGGATGATCACGAGGCCTTGGGCAATCAGGAAGATGACGGGATCAATCCCGTTGAGAACGAGACCGTTGCGGAGAACGGCGACGAAGAAGACGCCAAGAATGGTGCCAATGATGCGGCCCTTGCCGCCCGAAAGCAGGGTGCCGCCGACGATGACCGCGGCGATCACGTCGAGTTCCATCAACTCGCCCACGGTCGGACTGCCCGAATTGAGCCGCGCGACAAGCATCATGCCGCCCGCCGCGCTGAGCATCTGGACGATGACCATCACCGCGATGCGCAGCCGCGCGACCTTGACGCCGTATCTGCGCGCCGTTTCGGCGTCGCCGCCGATTGCATAGAGATGGCGCCCGAAGGGCATTGTCGACAGCACGATCCAGCCTGCCGCGATGACCGCCATCATGGCCCAGACGGGAAAGGAAAGTCCAAGGAAGCTGCCATACCAGATGACTTCAAGATCGCGCGGCATCGGTCCGATGGTCAGACCGTCGCTGACGTAGAACGCCACGCCGCGCAGGGCGGACAACAGGCCGAGCGTGGTGATGAAGGTCGGAATTTCCCAGACGACTCTCAGCATGCCGACAAAGGCGCCGACGAGCGCCGCCTGCGCCAGTACGAGCAGTGCCGACAGGTAGATCGGAATGCCGAATTGTACGGTGAATACGGCAAACAGTGTGCCCGCCAGCCCGACCTGTGCCCCGACCGAAAGGTCAATCTCCCCGGTCACGATCACCATCGTCATGCCGACCGCGATAATCGCGATCACCGAGGTCTGTTGCAGAAGGGTGGTGAAATTTTCAGTGGAAAGAAAATTCTGGGCGTTTAGGGAAAAAAGCACGACCAGCGCCGCAAGGGCAACGGCGACGCCGATCTCCGCGCGCCATGCCGAAAGGTCGACGCCGGGGCTTGGAACCCCCCTTCCGCTTTTGATGCTGGATTGCATGACGATCATCTGCTTTCGGGCGTTCCGTTCCGGGGATGCTGGCGGCTGCATGCTGGCCCACGCCGCCGCGTCCCCAAAGTCCTCATTTCGCCAAGGATTTCACCAGATCGAGATAGGACTTGATGTTGTCAGGGTCGTCGCGGCTGTAGAGCTTGACGTCGACCGAAACCTTGCGCGGCTGCGCCTCGCCCTTAAGGCTCTTGACCGCGGTCTCGACCGCCACATAGCCGATCTTGTAGGGCTGCTGGTCGGATACCGCGTAGACATTGCCGTCCTTGTCCAGCATCGCCTCGGCCAGTTCCTGGCTCATGTCCACGCCGTAGAGCTTTACCTTGCTGGAGGTGCGCCGCGCCGCAGCGGCAGCGCCCGACATCGAGCCCGAATTGGACGCCCAGACGGCCGAAACGTCCGGTGTGCGCTGCAGGATCGTCTCCAGCGCGTTGGCGCCCTGCTCGGGGGTCGCCGCCGCGATCTTGTTGACGATCTCGATCGAACCGTCCTCAAGATTGGACATCGCCCCGGTGAGGCGGTTTTGCATGTTGGGATTGGTCGGCGGAAGCGTGATCAGCGCAATCTTGCCGCCGCCTGCCGCGTCCAGCTCCTCGCGCATCTTCTTCGTAACCGTCGCGGCGAGCTGGACACTGTCGACGCCGATCGTATGGCTCGCCACGTCCGCATCGGCCAGAGGCGCGTCGTAGTCGACGATCATGATGCCGCGGTCCTTGGCCCGCTTGACGGCGGCGACGGACGCCTGCGCATCGAGCGGCGGAAGGATGATTGCCTTCACGCCGCGCGTCGCCATATCCTCGACGACCTGCGCCTCCGTTGCCAGTTGCCTGCGGTTGAGGCCGACGGCGAGGTCTACATCATATTTCGCGGCGGCATCCGACATGCCGCGCTCGACCTGCTGCCAGAATTGCGAGTCGCGGGCATAGATGAGCGCACCGATGGAGAGCTTCCCGTCCTGCGCGAAGACAGGCGTCGACATGAGCATGACACCGGTCACCGCGACCGATGCAATCGCATTCACCAATCTGTTGATCATTGTATTCCTCCCTTAACGTTTCCGCTCGACGCGATTTTTTCTCGTTCACCGTCGCCGACATGCATGCAAAGCCGGTCGGCGACGATCAATAGAAACGTTTCTATTCAGGAATACGCAAGAGCAACAAAAAGTGTCAACCGAAAAGTTCAGCGAGGTTGAGCGGAAGTCGTCGAGCCGCGCACAATGAGCCGCGTCGGCAGGATCAGCGTTTCGGGCGGACGCGACGGATCGTCGATCCTTTTCAGCAGCAATTGACCCGCGCTCGTCCCCATGGCGCGCTTCTCCAGCCGGATCGTCGTCAGGTCGATCGACTTCAGCGCGGCAAGGTCGATATCGTCCAGCCCAACCACCGAGATATCGCCCGGCACGCTTATCCCGCGCTCTGAAAGCCCCTGCATCAGGCCGATGGCGTTCATGTCGTTGCTTGCGAAGACGCAGGTCGGAGGGGTGCGCAGGCTGGAAAAGAAGCCTGCGGCTTCCAGACCCTTCTGAAAGCTGTAGCGGCCCTCAAAAATGTAGTTCTCCGGATCCTCAAAACCCAACTCGACCGCCGTTTCGCGAAAGGCACACAGCCTTTCCTGAGCAGAACTCGACTTCAGCGGTCCCGTGACGAAACCGACTCGCTGATGGCCGATGCGCTTCACATAGCGCAGCGCCTCGACCAGACCGCCGCGATTGTCGGACCCCACATAATCCAGCGAAAGGCTGGCATGACGCCTTTGCAGGAGCACCGCGGGCACACCGGCGGCCAGCAGGTCCCGCACCCTGTCGTCGTCAAGATGCTGGGAAATCATCACGAGCCCGTCCACCTGATGGTCGATCAGCGTGCGCATGGCATTCACCTGACGGTCGAGGTCGCCGTCCGTACTGGCCAGCAGGAGCGTGCAGCCGGCTTTGAGCGCAACATCCTCAACACCCCTGACGAAGGCGGAAGCAGACGGATTCGCGACATCCTCGATGAGGATGCCGAGCGCGAAACTGCGATGCGCACGAAGCGAGCGGGCAACGATCGACGCCCTATAGCCCAGCCGTTCCGCCACCTCCATGACCTGGGCGCGGGTTTCGGGCCTGACAAGCGACTTGCCGGCGAGTGCGTTCGAAACGGTTGACAGCGCAAGCCCGGTTTCCCTTGCGACGTCCTTGATTGTCACACGTTTACGATCTTGCACCCCGACCTCATTGACAGCGAATAAGTGTACCGCGTAAAAACGTTTTTATGATCTGCTTGTTTTAGAGATACCGTGTTTCCGCTTCTGTGTCGATGACAAGGGATCAAAGGAGGGACAAGGGATCAAGGGAGGAAGTCATGGCAGGTGAAGATTCACCTCGCGAAATCCTGCTGAGGATTCGCGGCCTCAAGAAGAATTACGGCAGCATCGAAGCACTGCGGGGCGTCGATCTCGACATCCGGAGCGGCGAGACGGTTGCGCTGGTGGGCGACAACGGCGCGGGCAAATCGACATTGGTCAAATTGATCTCTGGCGCGATCCAGCCGAGCGCGGGCGAAATGAATTTCAAGGGCCAGCCGGTGCGCCTTGCCTCGACCGACGCGGCGCGTTCGCTCGGCATCGAGACGGTCTACCAAGACCTCGGTCTCTGCAACAATCTTTCGGTCTGGGAAAACATCTTTCTCGGCCGCGAGGAAACCGTCGGCTTCGGCCCGCTGCGATTTCTGGCGAAGCGGGCAATGGTCCGCCGCAGCGCCGAGGCTCTTCACGGCCTGACAATTAACGTGCCTTCGCCACGTGCCAACGTGTCCGGCCTTTCCGGGGGCCAGCGCCAGGCTGTTTCGCTGGCGCGCACGAAGCTCTGGAAGAGCGCGCTCGTCGTGCTCGACGAACCAACCGCTGCCCTCGGCGTGCAGGAAACCGAAAGGGCGATGCAGGCCGTGCGCAAACTTCAATCGGAAGGCGTCGCCATCATCCTGATTACCCACCAGATGCCGATGGCGCTCGATCTGGCGGACCGGATCATTGTGCTGCGGCGTGGCGAAAAGGTCGGCGACCTGCCGTCCCGGGGAGTGACCGGAGACAATATCGTGGCGTTGATAACCGGTGCGCGCGAGCGCCAGATCGAAGCGGCCTGACATGAGCGGCAAGCTGATATTACTCGATGAAGCGCTGGCAATGGTGCCGGACGGAAGCGCGATCACGGCAGGCGGCTTCGCCCATTCACACCAGCCCCTCGGCTTCCTGCGCGCGCTGATCGCTCAGGGGCGCTCGAAACTTGCGCTGATGGGCGTCGCGGAATGCTGGGCAGCGGAATGGCTCGCGGCCGCAGGCATGCTCGATCGCTGCTGGTTCTCCAATTTCATGTTCGAGGGATTCGGACGATGCCGGCGGTTTTCGGAGGCGATCGAGGCAGGCGAACTGGAGGTGGAGGACCACAGCCATTTCGGCATGGTCATGCGCTTCGTGGCAGCCGGGCAGCGCTTGCCCTTCATGCCGCTGCTCGCCGAAGCAGGAACCGATATCGTCGCGGTTGCAGGCTTTGAAAGGCCGGATCAAAAGACCGCGCGGCTTGCTTCCCCCTTCGCCGATGCGCGGCAGGTGACCGTCACCTCGCCCCTGTCGCCCGACGTCGCCATCATTCATGCCGCGCGCGCCGACAAACGCGGCAATGTCCAGCTTTTCGGCGCTTCGTCGGTGATCGAGGAACAGGCGGCGGCGGCAAAGAAGGTGATCGTCACCGTCGAGGAGATCGTGCCCGGCGAGACCTTCGCGCGCAGGCCGGAAGCAACCCTTCTGCCCGGCCTGATGGTGGATGCCGTGGTTCATCTGCCATTCGGAGCGTGGCCGACCGGCGTCTACGGCTATTACGACCCCGATCTCGACTTCCTGCGCAGCTACTACGAAGCCTCACGTGACGCGAAAAGCTGCACCGCATGGATCGAACAGCATCTGAAATCGCCGCGAAACCACTGGGACTGGCTGGACCGCGCAGGCGTGACGAGGCTTCTGGCGCTGAGGCCGGACCCTGCGCTCGGCTATCGTCCCGGAGGCGCGCGATGAGCAATCCCGATGCATTGATGGCGATTGCCGCCTCCCGCGAGATCGCAAACGGCGAGGTCGCCTTCATCGGCACCGGATTGCCGATGGTGGCCGCCTATCTGGCCAAGGCCACCCATGCGCCTGAGGTCACGCTCGTCTTCGAGTCCGGCATCATCGATCCCGCGCCGCTGGAGCTTGCAACTGGGGTGGGCGAATACCGGCTGGCCTACGGCGCAACCTCGATCAAGGGAACCCGCGCGGCCCTGTCGCTGCTGCAACAGGGCAAGATCGACATCGGCTTTCTGGGAACCGCCGAGATCGACCCCTACGGCAACCTGAACTCCACCGTGATCGGCGACTACCGAAAGCCGCGGGTGAGGCTGCCCGGTTCGGGCGGTGCGAACGACATTGCCTCGATGGCCGGGCGAACCGTCATCATCGCGCGAACCGGGAAGCGCCGTTTCGTGGAGAAGCTGAACTACATAACGACGCCCGGACACCTGACCGGACCCGGAGCGCGCGCAGCCGCCGGGCTGCCGGGCGGCGGACCTGTGCATATCATCACCGACATGGGCGTGCTCGGCTTCGATCCGAAAACGCTACGCATGCGCGCCGAGCGGCTGTTTCCCGGCGTCACGCTGGCGCAGTTGCAGGAAGGCATCGGGTTCCATCTGGAACCTTGCGAGACGCTGGCGGAAGAACCGCAGCCCGATTCGCAAATTCTGGACCTGCTGCGCGCAATCGACCCGGCCGGCATCTACATCAAGCAGGAGGACTGAGTTGGCCGCCAAAGACAAGACCGCGACGCTTGCAGAAGCGGCATCGCTCATCAAGGACGGCGATGTGCTGGCAATCGGCGGGCACACCAGCCGCCGCCATCCGATGGCGATGGTGGCCGAAATCATCCGCCAGGAGCGGCGAAAGCTGCATATTGTGGGCTGGAACAACGGCATGGATTTCGACCTGTTGATCGGCGCTGGTTGCGCCGAAAAGGTCGAGACGTCCTATGTGGGCATCGGCTCATTCGGCCTTGCCTTGGCCTATCGTCGCAAGGCCGAGGCCGGAGCGCTGGAGATCATCGAGCATTCGGAGATCACCGCGATGGACCGCTTCCGCGCGACCGCCATGGGTGTTCCCTACCTGCCGGGCAAAACCGGGTTGGGCACGGACCTGCCGAAGACGAACCCACATTTGAAACCAGTAACCGATCCGTTTACGGGCGAGACCTGGCTGGCGGTCGAGCGCATCGTTCCCGATGTGGCCATCATCCATGCCCACACCGCCGACAGGTTCGGCAATGTCCAGCTCGATGCGGACCGCTGGCACGACAATTCCGTCGACGTGTTCGTCGCCCGTTCGGCGCGGACCGTCATCGTCACCGTCGAGCAGATCGTCAGTGAAGAGGCGATCATGGCGCGCCCGATCGACACCATTCTTCCGCGGACGGATGTCACCTGTGTGGTCGAGGCGCCCTATGGCGCGCATCCCTGTTGCTGCGATGCCCGCTACGACTACGACCTCGTCGCGCTCGAAGCCTATCACAAGGCGAGCGCCAGCGCCGAAGGCTTTGAAGCATGGGTAAAGGACTGGATCACCGAACCCGGCAGCCATGACGCCTATCTCCAGAAACTGGGCAGCGCCCGGCTGATGGACATTTCAACGAAGAGGACTGCCAGATCATGAGCCTCAGCGCGCAAGACCGGCAACTTGCCGACATGCTCGCAGTTTGCGTCGCGCGCGAATTGCCAGACGGGGGCCAGGGCTTCATCGGGCTCGGCACCGGCGGGCGCGCTTTCATGCTGGCGGTCGGTGTGCCCTCCGTCGCCTCCGAGCTTGCGCGGCGCATGCGGGGCATCGACTTCGTCACCCAATATGGCGTGACCTTCGAGCCGGACCTAGCCAGAACACCGTCGAATTTCGCCGATCCTTATCTGATCGCGTGGCCGAGCAAAGCGCAGGTGCGGGTCGAGGAATGCCTCGAATATTTCCGACGGGGCAAGATGAGCGTCGGCTTCACCTCAGGCGCCCAGATCGACGCGCGCGGCAATCTCAACACGGTCTGCATCGGCGATCATGCGCGGCCCAAGGTTCGCCTCGTCGGCTCGATCGCGCAGGCCGATCATTGCTCCTACGCGCAATGCACCTTCGTCATGATGGTCCAGACAAGCCGCAGTTTTGTTGAAAAGCTGGACTTCCGCTCCGCCCTCGGTCACGGAGATGCACCCGGCGACCGGAAGCGTTTGGGAATCCCCGGCGGCGGTCCCCGCAAAGTGTTCACGGACAAGGCCGTCTGGCAGTTTGCCGATGACGGAGTGATGGAGCCGCAATCGCTTCATCCCGGCGTCACCCGTGCCGACATGGAGGAAAGCGTCGGCTTCACGATCCGCTGGCCCGAAAAGGTTGGCACGACACCCGTCCCGGATGCGCGTGAACTGGAGTTATTGCGGCAGATCGATCCCGACAGCCTGTTCCTCGACGCCCGGATCAGGTGACGTCCCGCAAGGCTTTGAAGCCTTGCGGAAGTGCTCTGTCAGCGGCGACGAAACTCTATCGCGCCGGCCAGAACGGCAATCAGGATGACAACGCCGCTTATCAGTCCCTGACTGTAGGGCTGGACACCCAGAAGCACCATGCCGCTCTTGAGCGTGGTCATGAAAAGCACGCCGAGGAACGTGCCAATCACGCTGCCCCTTCCGCCAAACAGGCTTGTGCCACCGATAATCACGGCGGCGATGACGTCGAGTTCCCACCCTTCCGCAACAGTGGGCGTGGCCGAGTTCAGCCGTGACGCCAGCATGATGCCGGCGAAGGAGGACAGGACGCCGCTGATGATGAAGATCGCTGTCTTGATCGCTCCGACATTGATGCCGGAAAGGCGCGCTGCTTCCTCATTGCCGCCCACGGCATAGACCGAGCGCCCGAAAGGTGTGTGGCGCAGTCCAATGAAGCCTACGAAATAGACCGCGACCATGATGAGGATCGGCAGGCGTATCGGTCCGACATAGGTGCCGTCCAGAGCCGTGAAGCCGAGCGGCATCGGCGAGATCGGGAAGCCTCCGCTGATGAGGAAGCAGCCGCTGCGCAGCGCCGTCAGGAGCGCGAGCGAGGTGATGAAGCTCGGAATCCTGAATTTGACGCGCAAGAAGGCGATCAGGCATCCCGACAGCGCGCCGACGGCCAGCGTCGCCGGGATGGCAAGCCAGAGGCTGAGGTTGAGGTTCACCGCCATATAGGCAAGGCATATGCTCGAAAACGCCGCCAGTGCGCCGACAGACAGGTCGATCTCGGCGCCGATGATCACATAGGTCATGCCGACAGCGATGATGGCGATCATCGAGGTCTGGCGAAGGATGTTGAACTGGTTAAACGGGCTGAGGAAATTATTCGCCGTCAGCGCGAGCACTGCATAGAGGATGAGATAGGCGACGAGCAGCAGAAGGATGTGGCGCGAAAGCGCGGACAGTCGGTGGCTGTTTGCGGGAGCTGTGGACATCAGGAAACCTCAGGCGGTGGCCGAAAGCACGAGGCTGTTCAGATCGGCGTTTTCGGCTGTGTGCGTGGCAGTGATGCGGCCACGCGCCATTGAAAGAATGCGGTCGGACACTTCCAGCACTTCCTCGATTTCCGAGGAGATGAAGATGACCGCCAACCCCTCCCTTGCCAGCTCATGGAGGAGGGCGAAGATCTGTGCGCGCGCCTGAACGTCGATGCCTCTAGTCGGCTCGTCGAGGAGCAGGATGCCGGGTTTTGTCGCAAGCCACTTGCCGAACACGACCTTCTGTTGGTTGCCGCCCGACAGCGTCCTGATCTGCGTCTCGGGATTCGAGAGCTTGATGTCGAGCCGCTCGACCATGTCCGCCACCATTGCGCGTTCGCGCTCATGGTCGAACAGGCCAATTGCGGTCTTCAGCCTGTCGAGCATTGCCAGCGTTCCGTTTTCGCGCACCGACAGGTCGAGCACCAGCGATTGCTGCTTCCTGTCCTCGGGGAGGAATGCGACGCCGAGCTTCTTCATTCGCGATATGGAAGGATGCGCAACCTCTTTGCCGTGGACCGTTATCGTTCCCGAACGGATACCATCCGCGCCGAACAGGGCGCGCACCAGTTCGGTCCGGCCAGCACCGACCAGGCCCGCAATGCCGAGCACTTCTCCTGCATGGAGATCGAAGCTGACATCCTCGAATGCGTGGCCGCTCAGGTTCCTCACCTCAAGCACGACCTGTTGCCGGGCAGCGCCCGCGGGCCGGGTCTTGGCTACGGCCTCACCAACCATCATCTCAACAATCCGGGCACGGCTGAAAGCGCCCACGGTGGTCTCGCCGACCGTCGAGCCGTTGCGAAGAACCGTGACCCGGTCGCAAACGGCCTCGATTTCCGACAGCCGGTGCGAGATATAGATGATGCCCATGCCCTGCCCCGCCAATTCCTTCAGCAGGTCGAGTAGCCGGCGCGCATCCGACTCACCGAGCGCGGATGTGGGTTCGTCGAGGATGAGCATGCGTGGATGACGGCTGAGCGCCTTTGCGATCTCGACGAACTGCTGTTCGGCCACGCTCAGGCCGGCAACGGTCAGGCGTGGATCGAGACTCACGTTGAGGCGCGCGAGAACAGCGCGCGCGTCCTCGTGGAGATGGCGGCGGTCGAGAAACAGGCCGCCCCTGAGCGGCCAGCCGCCGAGAAAGATGTTTTCGGCGATGGAGAGATGGGGAACGAGGCTGAGTTCCTGATGGACAATGGCGATGCCCGCGGCGTGCGCATCGGCGGGTCCACGAAAGCGAACCTCCTCGCCATCGATGGAGATGGTGCCGCCGTCGGGCTGCACCACTCCGCTCAACACCTTCATCAGCGTCGATTTGCCAGCGCCATTCTTGCCGATAAGGGCATGAATGCTTCCCGCCGTGAGTTCGAGGTCGACATGCCGGAGAGCCGGCACGCCAACGTAACTCTTGCTGATTTCATGCATCCGTAGCATGGCGCCGGGCAAATCCTTGCGGTTGCCTGTCAATTGCCGGCGAGGCTCTTGTACTTCTCCAGATAGCCGCTGATCTTGTCGCCTTCATCCTGCGTGTAGAGGACGAGCGGGATCGTGTAGTCGCCCGGCTTCGCGTTGCCCTTTGCCGCTTCCACGGCAAGCTCGACCGACTTCACGCCGATGGAATAAGGGTCCTGCGTCGCCACGGCCACAATGCCGCTGTTGGGATCGCGCAGAGAAGCGGCGGTCTGAAGGCTCATGTCGGTGCCGAATATCTTGATGTCCGCGCCGGTCGAGTTCTTGGCGACCTGAGCGCCAACCGTGCCGCCTTCATTCGCGGTCCAGACGAGCTGGATGTCCGGATGGGCCTGCAACATCGTCTCCAGGTTCGAGGACGCCTGTTCCGGCACAACGCCTTCCTGCTCCGCGACGATCTCAATGCCGGGCGCTTTCTTGATCTCGGCCACGAAACCGTCGCGGCGCTTCACCGATTGCGCATAGCGCACGACCGTCAGCAGGGCGATCTTGGCCTTGCCGTCCATGTTCTTGTTGACATAGTCGACCACGTAGCGGCCCATCATCGCGCCAAGTTCGGTGTTGTCCACGCCGACGAAAGTGTCCATCACGTCGGAATCGACAAAGGAGTCATAGTTGGTCACCGGGATGCCGGCCTCATGCGCGCGCTGCATTGCCGGGATGGAGGCCTTCGAATCCACCACGCTGATCACGATCGCATTTACACCGCGACCAATCAGGTTTGAAACGTTTTCATCTTCCTTGTCGATCTTGCCGGCAGAGTTGGCAAGGACGAGTTCCACATCCAGTTCCTTAGCTTTCTCCTTCGCGCCCATCTCGACGGTGCGATACCATTCATACTGCGAATCCATCTGGACAGCGCCGATAACCAGCTTGTCGGCAGCGTGAACGCTTCCCGCAAGGCCAATCAGACCCACAACGCAAGCGCAGGCGACCGCGAACGGTTTTGAAATCGTCAACATGTAGTTCCTCCCAAAATAGTCGCAGGAGCGCGACCGATCAGTAAATTCCCATTGCAGTCCTGCCCCGGATCGAACAGAAATAAAAACGTTTTTATTCTATTGCGTCAGAAAGCTCGTCGTGTCAAGCGGCGTTGCGCTCGAAACGGAGCCGTAGCGCATCCGCCGTGCGCGCATGGGGCCGCGGCTCGATTGCCGCTGCCGCGGGTAGTCGCCCCTACAAGATCTTTCCAGTTCGCAGCCTGTCCAGCACTTCCGCGTCCAGTCCCAGCCATTCTCCCAGAACCTCTCCGGTATGCTCGCCCAGGGAGGGAGGCATCCGCCGCAGGGTCGGCGGCGTGAGCGATAAATGCATCGTCAGGCCCGGCATGGCGAAGTGGCCGATCTTGGGATGGTCGATCTCCATGATCTGGTTGCGATGCCGGAGTTGGGGGTTCTGGACAACATCGGCGGGAGTGGCGACTTTCGCATGAGGCACGCCGCCTTTGTCGAGCTTGGATAGCACCGTCTCGGTGTCATGTTCTGAGAACCATGCCGCGAGTTCCGCCTCAAGCGCCTCGACGTTCTCCAGCCTGTCGTCGACGGACGTAAAGCGCGGGTCGGCGAGCATATCCTCGCGGCCCATGATCGCGGTCAGCCTGCGAAACAGCGCATTGGTCCCCGAAAGCAGCAGGACATGGTCGTCAGATGAGGTCTTGAAAACATTCGCCGGAGCCGAATAGCGGTCACGATTGCCGATGCGCGACAGCGTCTGGTTGCGGTTCAATTGGCTGGCCAGCGCAGTGGTGAGCATGGCGACCGCGCTTTCCAGCAGGGACACGTCCACGATCTGGCCGCGACCGCTCTCCTTGCGCGCCAGAAGTGCGCCGAGCGTGGCCGTGGCGCCGTACATGCCGGTCATGTAGTCGATGTAGAAAGTTCCGGCGAGCATTGGCGGCCCGTCGGGATCGCCCGTCAGCGACATCAGCCCGCTCATCGCCTGTGCGATGCCGTCGAAACCGGGCCGCATCGCATAGGGGCCGTCCTGTCCGAAACCGGACAGGCGCGTCATGATCAGGCGGGGATTGATCTCCTTGAGCACATCCCAGCCACAGCCCATCGCCTCCATCGTGCCCGGCCTGAAATTCTCGACCAAAATGTCGGCCTCGCCCGCAAGGCGACGCAGCAGTTCCTGCGCCTCCGGCTCGCGGAAATTGAGCGTTATGGAACGCTTGTTGCGATTGAGCGCAAGTGCATAAAAGCTCTCGCCTTCCTGGAAAGGCGGTAGATGGCGGCTGTCGTCACCAAAGCCCGCCTTCTCGACCTTCACCACATCGGCGCCCATGTCCCCGAGGATCATCGCGCAGTGCGGACCGGCAATAAAACGCGACAGGTCGAGAACCTTGACCCCCGCCAGAATGGATTCGCTCATTTCGATTTTTCCTGACTGCTGCGGGCGGTGAGCACACCATGAGGGTCGATCTCCCGCCTGATCATTTGAATTGCCTGTGGTGTCGGCGCGGCCGTCAGCGGCACGTCGCCGTCGATGATCGGTTCGAAGGACATCGACGCCAGCACCTCCGCCACGCTCGTTCCCGGATGGGTTGAGCGCAGCCGCATCGAGCCGTCCGGCGTACGAAAATCGAAGATTGCCTTGTCGGTGACGCACAATTCCGGTCCCGGCCCCGGTAGGCCGAGCGAAGCGCGCGCCTCACCGTCCCGAGCGTGCCCGAACGAGGTCACGAAATCCACCCGCTCCACGAAAGTGCGGGGCGAAAGGTCGGTGACGATGATGGGCCTGCGGATGAATGCGAGATGTTCGGTTTGTGCCAGGCAGCCGACAAGTCGGACTTTGGGCGGGTGGCCCGCGTCGCCAATCTCGGTAATGTTGAGATTACCGTAGCGGTCCACTTGCGGCGCACTTTCAAAACTGACGTCAAAGCGACCGGACGTGACCATATCAATCTTGTAGCCGACATCGACCGGCGACGCGGCAGCCGGCCAGCGCGTATAAACATCCTGGAGCTGCGCTTCCGGGATGCCTTCCAGCGATGGTGTGAGCAGGTTGCCCCAGTAGATCGAAAAGTCGGGCGCATGCGTCATCTGGGCGAGACGCGCGGCTGCGATAGGAATGCCGACGGCCAGTGTATAGGCCCGCGAGGCCGTGCCCAACCCAACAAAGCCAAGTTCGCCGTTGCGCAGGACGGCCGCGATGGCCGCGATCATCAATTCTTCGGTGGTATAGTCGACGTCAGGGACGCGCTGTTCCATCAGAGATATTCCCTTTCGGCGACATCGAATTGCGCAAGTCTCTCCTCGCCGCCGTTGCGGTCGATATAGGCGGCATGGTCGGCAAGGGGTCTGATGTTGCTGTGCAGCCACTCCCGGGAACGACCGGCGCGCGCCGCGTCCAGCCAGTCTTCCAGCGCGGCCTCGTCCTCGTCGTAGAATCCATCCGTGGCGGTGGGATAGGCGCCGCGCGGCGCATGCACGATGCCTTCGACCAATGTGTGCGGGATGTAGGTGAGTGCCGGTCGCGCCGCGATCCGGGCATGCGGAACGATCCGCTCGACCGAGACAAACAATCGGCGCGAGGCCGAGGCCATCATCTGGTCGATGTCGTCACTGTCGCGCACAACCGGCCATTGCACATTGCCCGCTTCGTCCGCGACATAGCCGTGCAGTATCGTGAAGTCCGCCCGCGCCGCCTTCAACGCCAGAACTGGCTTGCCGGTGAACGGGCACGGTATCCGCTTGATCTCGTCTGGGCTCTTCGCCTCCATCCCGGTGCCGAGCAGCGCCTTGTTGGGAAGGAAATCGAGCCCCATTGCCGCGGCTCGGAAACGCGCAACCATGGCACTTTCGGAATAGTCATGCGCCTCGATCACGCCATCCTGCACAGCGCGGCGGAAGTTGGGGGCCATGCCAAGCCGGAAGAATCCGGCATAGATGCCGTCCCAGCGCCGGACGGCGCCTGCGGCGGCGAGCATGTCCGTCGCCAGCGTCGTCGCCCATGTCAGCAGCGACAGGTCACGTTTGTTTTGCCGCACCAGTTCATGAACGAACGCCATCGGCTGGCGGCGAAGGAGTGATCCGCCGACTGCGATCGACGATCCGTCGGGAATGCGTGAGACGGCCTCCTCGGCCGACATCAGTTTGGATTTCATGCAAGCAGCTCCGCCCTTCTGTGCGAGAGGTGGGGCGGCAGCCGCCCACCGACGATCGTGTGCACGAGGGCGTCGTGCTCGACCTCGTCGCGCTCGACCGTGCCCACCATCCGCCCGGTCTTGAGGATCGCAATCCGGTCAGCCACCTGGAAAACGTGATCGAGATTGTGAGAAATGATGAGGACCGCGAAGCCCTTCGACTTGAGCCGTTGTATCAACTCAAGCACAAGGCGGCTTTCCTCGACCCCGAGCGCCGCCATCGGCTCGTCCATGATGAGCAGGCGCACATCCGAATTGAGCAGCAGCCGCGCAATCCCGACGGCTTGTCGCTGGCCGCCCGAAAGCGCGCGAACGGTGCGGTTCATGTCCGGACGAGGCAGGCCGAGTTCATCGAAAAGCGCTTCCGTGCGCTCGCGCATCGTCGCGCGATCGAGCGCGGGAATGAAGCCTGCGACCCGGCGCTGAAGCTCGCGCCCCATGAAGACGTTCTCCTGGACCGTGAAAACGTCGACCAGCGCAAGGTTCTGATGCAGCGTTTCGATGCCGGCATCGCGCGCCGCCTGCGGCGACTGGAACTCGACCTCTGTCCCGTCGATGCGGATGCTTCCCGAGGTCGGTCTTTGTACGCCCGAGATCATTTTTATGAAGGTGGATTTTCCCGCGCCATTGTCACCGACGAGCGCCAATACCTCGTTGGGATAGATGTCGAGATTGATGGAATCATTGGCGAAATGGCCGCCATATTTCTTGGTCAGGCCACGGATCGAAACGAAGGGCTGCAAGGGCCGTTGCGGGCTGACCCGGTCACTGGTTTCGGCAAGCGTCATTCTTTCCTCACGAACCTGGCTGATAACGACCGGGCGCGCACGAATGGCGCGCCCGGCCGGGGAGGATGCCCGGACGGTTCAAAGTCCGAGCGCCGCGAGATCGACCTTGGGCACAATGCGCTTCTGTTGCTTGGCGTCGTAGAATTCGTCGATGTTCTGCTGATTGATCATCGGCGAGGGGAAAACGATTTCCTTGGGAACCTTCTGTCCCTGGATGACCCGTGAGGCGACTTCCACCGCTTCGCCACCGAATGTCGGATAAACGAAGGTGCCACCCAGCCGCCCGTCCTTGATCATCTGGAAGGTCTCGACCGCAATGCCGTCGAAGCCGGTGACGAACATTTCTTTCTGCCGCCCCGCTTCTTCGATGGCCTGCAACGCGCCCTTGGCCATGTTGTCGTTGTGGCAATAGACACCGTCGATCTTGGGATTGGCGCGCAGGAAATCCTCCATCGTGGTCAGCGCCTCCGAACGCGAATAGTTGGCGATGGCTTCGGCCACGATCTTCATGTCCGGCTCCTTGGCGAGCGCATCGGTCCAGCCCTTGCCGCGCGCCTGGCTGACCACCGAACCGGGCTTGCCCTTGATGTGGACGAAATTGCCGGAACCCTTGGCCCTCTCGATGTAGTACTTCCCCGCCCTCTGTGCCGTGCCGTAGGTATCGGCGGCCAGATGAGCCGCAAATTCCTGCCCTTCGTTAAGCGCCGAGGACATCACGATGACAGGGATATTCTTCTCGTTGAGCGCCTGGATGCCCGGCCCGATGGCGTCCTTGTAGTAGGTGATGAGGATCACCGCATCGACGCCCCGAACGGCCAGATCCTCCAGATTGCGGATTTCCTGCGCAGGCTTGTCACGCGCATCGGTGGCAATGACTTCGAGACCCTTCGCCTTGGCGCTTTCGAGCACGTCGCTGCGCTGGACCTGGAGCCATTCGTCGGTGGCATAGGATTGCGAGAAGCCGATGGTCTTGCCGGCGAGCGAACCCTCCGCGAAGGCGGCGCGCATCAGGGCGGGCATCGCCAGCGCACCGAGACCGAGCCCGATACCCGCCTTCACCAGTCCGCGTCGGGTGGTGGATAAAGTATATTTCGTCGTCTTGTCGGCCATCGCTTTTCCTCCTTTGGGATGACGTTTCACGATTTGCGATTGCGCAGGTCGCTTATGACGACCGCGACAACGATGATCAGCCCCATCGCCAGCATCTGCACGAAGGGCGAGACGCTCAGAAGGTTCAAAAGGTTGGTAATCATCGCGAGAATAAGGACACCCAGAATGGTGCCGGCCACACCGCCAACGCCGCCGTCGAAGGACGTGCCGCCGATTAACACCGCCGCGATGGCGTCGAGTTCATAGAGATTGCCGGCATTAGCCTCGGCCACCGAAATGCGGCTGACCAGAAGCAGGCCGCCGACACCGGCCAGAAAGCCGGCCAGCGCATAGACCTGTATCTTGATGCGGTCGACCGGGATGCCGTAGACGCGCGCGGCTTCCTCATTAGCCCCCACCGCATAGACATGACGCCCCCAGCGGGTGTTGTGCATCAAATAGACGAACAACGCCCATGTTCCGACGAAGATCACGACCGGCACGGGCACGCCCAACATATAGCCGGATCCCAGCCAGCGGAACATATTGTCCGCGCCGTCCGCATAGACGTCTCCACCATCCGAATAGAGATAGATGCAGCCGCGCGCGAAGATCATCATCGCAAGGGTCGCGATAAAGGGCTGAAGCTTCAGTTTGGTGATGATAAGTCCGTTTATCAGGCCAAGCAGCGTGCACAGGATGAGCGCGATGGCCCAGGCGACGGGCGATCCATACGAGGCGGTCGCGGCGGCGGTGATGGCCGACACCCCGACCAATGACCCGGCGGAAAGATCGATGCCCCTGCAAAGGATGACGATCGTCATGCCGATGGCGACAATGCCGG
This sequence comes from Rhizobiaceae bacterium, assembly GCA_023953835.1. Classification (NCBI taxonomy): domain Bacteria; kingdom Pseudomonadati; phylum Pseudomonadota; class Alphaproteobacteria; order Hyphomicrobiales; family Rhizobiaceae; species Rhizobiaceae bacterium. The sequence continues at coordinate 870,457 of JAMLJB010000001.1, forward strand.
TCATCGACGCGCCGCGCACCAGGTTGAAAAGGTTCGTAACGTCGAGAAAATAGGGCGAGATCACGCTGGCAAGGGCGAACAGCACCACGAAGGTGATGACATGGCTGTATTGCCACAGGACGGAAGCCTGAGGCCCTCTCGGCGGCTGAGCAGCCGTGGAGACACGGGTATCGATTCGGCTGGGCGTATCGGTCATATCGATCCCTCCTGTTGCGACCTGCGGCCGTCTGTTGGACGTCCGCGATGTGTATGGAGGGATATGTCAATATCAGGGAGAACCATGCAGCCGCGACGCCAGAAGCTTTGCGGCGTTCCGCTCGCAAACGACATTCGCCTGCGGCAAGCCAGTTCCTTCAGACGACCTGAAAAGTCAGGCTCTCGCTCCTTCGTGCGTATCGACAGCTGCTTCCTCCCAGCGATCCCGGCGCCTCCAAACACCAGATGGGATCGATCTCATATGGGATGCATCTCACACATGCCGGCCCGCGTCAAGCCGACTTCCGCTCAACTTGATCCATCCCCCCATGAACGGTAAGCAGCAACGTTGTCGATTGGACGATTTGAATGGACAAGATTCCGACACTGGAGGATGTGGCACGCGAGGCGGGGGTCTCCCGCTCGACGGCGGCCCGGGCAATGTCCGGATCCGGATATGTCGAGAAGGCCAAGCGCCAGCTGATCGAGGAAACCGCGGCGCGCCTCGGCTATCGCGGTTCGGAGGCAGCGCGGACACTACGCACGCGTCGTTCGAACACTGTCGGCATCCTGATCGCGGACATCACCAATCCGATTTTCCCACGGATCGTGCGCGGCGCCGACGAAATCCTGACGGCAGCGGACCGCACGCTGCTGCTCTGCAATACCGATGAAAAGCCCGAACGCCAGTTGGCCTTCGTGCGCGAAATGATCAAGCGCCTTGCAGACGGGCTGATCTTCGTGTCGCAATCCATCGGCGACGAAATCGTCGACATGCTGCGAAATGGACCACCGACGGTTTTTGTCAACCGGCTGCCGGCCAGCGGGAATTTCGACTATGTCGGACCCGACAATGCGCAGGGAATGATCGCCCTTGTCGACCACCTTGTGGGCCTCGGTCATTCCCGTCTGGGCTTCGTTCGCGGCCCGGCGAGTTCTTCGACGGCGCGCGAACGATTCGCCGAGTTCGCGAAGCGCATCGACCAACTCGGGCTGTCCCAACCCTCGACGGCGATCTTCGATGGCGGCTACGATCTGGAAAGCGGCCGCGCCGCAGCCGACGCCCTCCTTCGCATGCCCCCTGAGCAGCGGCCCACGGCAATCATCGCCTCCAATGACTTCGCAGCCCTTGGTTTGATCGACAGGGCTCGCGAGCTTGGATTGTCCGTTCCCGAGGATCTTTCCGTTACTGGCTTCGACGACGCGTTCGGTGACCCGGCGTGGCATAGGGTGTTTCCCGATGCGCCGCGCATAACGACCGTCAATCAACCACGGCGCGAAATCGGCCGCAAGGCAGCGCAGCTTTTGCTCAATCGCATAGCAAATCCAAGTTCCGCACCCCAACGCGAGATCGTTCCCGTATCGCTCCTGTCCGGCAGTACAACGGCGCCACGCCGATGATTTGCGCTTTGCGCCGGTCAGCCAATCTCGGTGACCTTAATCGCTGGAATACTAACTCATCAGGGGATCTCCTTGACGAAGCAGACCAGATGAATATCGGCTAAACCACGGAAGTCACGCAGCTATTCCAATCACAAACTGTGGGCTTGGGTTTGGCGATACGCCGTTGGTGGAGCTGAGGGGGATCGAACCCCTGACCTCATCATTGCGAACGATGCGCTCTCCCAGCTGAGCTACAGCCCCGTCCACCAGATGCGCGCATTTATGTTGCGCTCCCCACGGCTGTCAAGGCACTTGAGAACAGCCGGATACTTGCCGCCGCGCGCATCAGTGGCTACATGTCGCGAGGTTCCCGGAGCGCGCTATGATACCGATCATCAATACCTTGCTGTTCGTCCTCAACATCTATTGGTGGATCGTCATACTGGCGGTCATCTTTTCCTGGCTTTACGCCTTCAATGTCGTCAATTCGCGCAATCAGTTCGTGGGCATGATCGGCAATGCGCTCTTCCAGATGACCGAGCCCGTCTTTCGGCGAATCCGCAAATTCCTGCCAAATCTGGGAACGGTCGACATCTCGCCATTGGTCGTGCTCGTCATCCTGTTTTTCCTGGAACAGGTGCTGGTGCAGATTGCCTATTCCTCGGCAGGGCTGTGAGCCACTGGCTACGAACTCGAACTGACGGCGTGGAAATCACCGTGCGGCTCACACCCCGATCTTCCGTCGACAGGGTTGAAGGTTTACTGACCGGCGCAGACGGCGCGACACATCTGGCTGCGCGCGTCCGCGCCGTCCCCGAAAGCGGTAAAGCCAACGCCGCGCTGGAAAAGCTGATCGCGCAATGGACAGAAATGCCGAAGCGATCGGTAGCCGTAACGGGTGGCACAACGTCACGGATCAAGACCGTTTTTATCGCAGGCGACGCCCCTTCCCTTGAGCTTCAGTTGCTCGAACGGGTGAAGGAAGCTGGTGCGCGCGGTTGAGCCTCAATTCGACAGCGGCTGATTGAGCCAACTGAAGCCTTCCTTCTCGAACAAGGCCTTTGCTTTGTCAGTCTGAAGGCAGGCTTCGAACTTCGCGGCTTCCGGGTCCTTGGTCGACGCCGTCAGTCCCACCGGATAGACGATCGCCGGGTGGCTGTCCTCTGGAAAGGTATCGACGATCTTCACATTCGGATCGGCAGCCGCATCGGTCTGGTAGACGATGCCGAGTGCCGCTTCCCCGGTTGAAACGAACCTGAGCGCCGCGCGGACGTTTTCCGCCTGCGCCACCTTGGCTGAGACGCCATCCCAGGCGCCGAGCTTTTCAAGTGCCGCTTTTCCGTACTTTCCAGCAGGCACTGAATCCACATTCGCCATGGCGAGCTTGCCGTCGCCAACCACTGCTCCAAGATCAAACCCTTCCGCGATTTTCACTTCGGCATTCGAATCCTTCGGCGCAATCAGCACGATCCGATTGCCCAGCAATCGCAATTCGGTCGGCTTCTGGGTCAGACCTTTGTCTGAAAGATATTTCATCCAATCGAGATCGGCAGAGATGAAGATATCGGCAGGTGCGCCTTCCTCGATCTGCTTTGCAAGGGCAGAGCTGGCAGCATAGGAGATATTGGCCTTCGCCCCGACATCCGCCTCACAGGCCGCATTCACATTGTCCAGCGCGTTCTTGAGGCTCGCCGCAGCGAATACGACCAGACCGTCGTCGGCCATCGCGGGAGCCAGCGGCACGCTCAACAATCCGGACACGACCACCGAGAACACCAGACCACGCTTCATGAGAACCTCCCGCCGAGTGCGCAATTCGTTATGTTCATATGAACACAACAGTTTGCGGCACGCAACTTGGGTTCTTCACAAATCTTTCGAAATATCGGACGCTTCCCTCCGTCCGAAATAGCTGGATGGATATCAGGCGGCGTGTTTCCTGCGAGCCAGCCGCGCCCTGATGGATTCCACCGTTGCCCTTGGCGTGGCGGCAAACAATGTCTTTGTGTAGCTGTGCTGGGGGTCGGAGAACACCGCTTCACGCGAGCCGTATTCCACCGCTTCGCCAAAATACATAACCATCACATCGTCGGCGATGTAGCGGACGACCGACAGGTCGTGGCTGATGAACACATAGGTCAGATGGAACTCGTCCTGCAGGTCGGCCAGCAGGTTCAACACCTGCGCCTGCACTGACAGGTCCAGCGCGGAGACCGGCTCATCCAGCACCAAAAGGCTCGGATTCAACATCAGGGCGCGTGCAATGGCGATGCGCTGGCGCTGACCGCCGGAAAACATGTGCGGGTAGCGGTTGAAGTGGATTTCCTGCAAGCCGACTTTTTTCAACATCGCCATGGCGCGCTCCTTGCGCTCGGTGGCAGGAATGTCGGTGTTGATGACCAGCGGCTCCGCAAGGACATCGCCGATCTTCTGGCGCGGATTGAGCGAGCCGTAGGGATTCTGGAAAACGATCTGCACCTTGCGGCGCATTGCGGGCGTAAGGTCCCCCTTCGCGATGTCAATTTTCTGCCCGTCGATCAGAAGTTCGCCGGACGTGGCCGGGTCAATCAGCGTAATGATACGCGCCAATGTCGACTTGCCACAACCGCTTTCCCCGACGATGGCAAGCGTCTTGCCCTTCTCGACGGAAAAACTCACGCCCTTGACGGCGTGCACTGTCTTCGGCTTGCTGAACAACGTCCCCGGAATGTGATAGTCCCGGACGATGTTGCGGCCTTCCAGTACGACCGGCTCACTCATAGCGCGCCCTCCAGCGGCGGTGTCCTGACGGCAGCGTTATCCTCGACCATCTGCTCATCGACAAACAGTTCGGAAATGGTGGGGAGCCGGTCGCCGGTGGCGTTGTCCGGCAGGGCTGCGAGCAGCGCACGGGTGTAGTTGCTCTTGGGCGATTCGAAGAGCGAAAGTACGTCGGCTTCCTCCATCTTGCGGCCCTTGTACTGCACGACCACGCGATCTGCCGTCTCGGCGACGACCCCCATATTGTGCGTGATCATGATGAGGCCCATGCCATGCTCCTCCTGAAGCCGCATCAGGAGGTCGAGTATCTGCTTCTGGATCGTCACATCGAGCGCAGTCGTCGGCTCGTCGGCGATCAGCAGCTTCGGATTGCAGGCAATCGCAATCGCGATCATCACGCGCTGGCACTGGCCGCCCGACATCTGGTGCGGGAAATGGCCAAGCCGTTCGGCGGGATCCGGGATGCCGACTGCCTTGAACAATTCAATGGCGCGGGCGCGCCGCGCAGCCCTGTCGAGGCCCATATGCACACGCAGGACTTCCTCGATCTGGAAACCGACCGTGAAGCAGGGATTCAGGCTGGCGATCGGCTCCTGAAAGATCATGGCCATGTCTTTTCCCACCAGCTTGCGCCGGTCCGCCGTGCTGATGTTCAAGAGGTCGCTCCCGTTGAAGGACATTTTGTCGGCGCTCACCTTCGCGGTCCATGGCAGCAGCCCCATGACGGCCAGCATGGATACCGACTTGCCGGAGCCGGATTCGCCCACAATTGCCAGCACCTCGCGCTCATGCACCTTGAGCGACACGCCATCCACAGCGCGGAACATGCCCGCCGCAGTCTGGAACTCGACGACGAGATTTTCGATTTCGAGCAACGCCATCGTCACGACCTCTTCAACTTCGGGTCCAGCGCGTCGCGCAGGCCATCGCCCATCAGGTTGATGGCGAGCACGGTGATCAGGATTGCGAGACCCGGAAAGGTGACGACCCACCAGGCGCGCAGGATGAACTCGCGCGCCTCGGCAAGCATCGTGCCCCATTCTGGGGTCGGCGGTTGCGCGCCCTGCCCCAGGAAACCGAGCGCGGCGGCGTCGAGAATGGCGCTCGAAAAGGAAAGCGAAGCCTGCACGATCAACGGCGCCATGCAGTTCGGCAGGATCGTCCTGAACATCAGCCGCAGCGGCCCTGCCCCCGCAACCTTTGCCGCAACGACATAGTCGCGCGTCTTTTCCGAGATGACGGCCGCGCGCGTCAGGCGCACGAAATGCGGCTGGAACACCAGCGCAATCGCAATCATCGCATTGGTCAGGCCGGGGCCGAGAATTGCAACCAGAACCAGAGCCAGCAGCAATGAAGGGAAGGCAAGGATGATGTCCATCAGGCGCATGATGACCGTATCGACCCATCCCCGGAAATAGCCTGCGATCACGCCGAGCAGGATGCCGCCGATCAGCGCAATGGTGGTGACGATGACGCCGATGAACAACGAATAGCGCGTGCCGTAGATCAGGCGGGAGAGGATGTCGCGTCCGACCGCATCTGTGCCGAGCGGATACGCCAGGCGTCCGCCCTCCTGCCAGAAGGGCGGGATCAGAACCGCGTCGCGGTATTGCATGGTTGGCGGATGAGGCGCCAGAATTGGCGCAAAGACCGCGACCAGCACAAGGAACAGAAAAAAGAACAGGCCGATGACCGCGCCGCGATTTTCTGAGAAATAATACCAGAACTCGGCAAGCCGCGCGCGCAACGATGCATCCATCGGAGGAGTGATCTGTGTCGCGGACGACGTCGTGGAATGTGCCATTGTTCGCCCTCCTCAGTTCTGGTGCCGGATGCGCGGATTGAGCAGGCCGTAGAGCAGGTCCACGATCAGGTTAACCAGCATGATCATGCCGGCGATGATGAGCAGACCGCCCTGAATCACCGGATAGTCGCGTCTGAAAACGGAATCCACCATCCACTTCCCAATGCCGGGCCAGGAAAAGATGGTTTCCGTCAGGATTGCGCCGGCCAGCATCACGCCAACCTGTAGGCCGATGGTCGTCACCACCGGTATCATGGCGTTGCGCAGCGCATGGATGCCGACCACGCGAAAGGTCGAAAGCCCCTTGGCGCGAGCCGTGCGCACGAAATCTTCCGACAACACCTCGAGCATGGCGGAGCGGGTCTGGCGCGCAATGACGGCGAGCGGGATCGTGCCGAGCACGATGGTCGGCAGGATGAGATGGCTGAAGGCCGACTTGAAAGCGCCCTCCTGGCCGGACAGCAGCGAGTCGATCAGCATGAAGCCCGTCACCGGAGGAAAGAAATACATCAGCGAAATGCGTCCTGAAACAGGCGTCCATTGGAGGATGCCGGAGAACAGGATGATGAGCAGCAGGCCCCACCAGAAAATGGGCATGGAGAAGCCCACCAGCGCTGTCCCCATCATCAACTGGTCGAAGAAGGAGCCGCGCTTGATCGCGGCCAACACACCCGCCGGGATGCCGAGCACGATGGCAAAGATGATCGCGCAAAGCGACAACTCAAGCGTCGCGGGGAAGAGCTGGAAAAACTGCTCCGCGACCGATCCCTTCGTCGAAATCGACGTGCCGAAATCGCCGCGTACCACGCCCCAAAGGTAGTCCAGATACTGAATCACGATCGGCCTGTCGAAGCCGAGTTGGTGACTGATCTCTGCGTGCCGCTCGGGCGACATGACCCGCTCGCCGGACAACAGCGCGACCGGATCCCCCGGCAGCAGCCGGATGAAGGAAAATGCAATGATCGAAACCCCGATGAACGTCGGGATGAGGACCGCGAGCCGTCCCAGCAAAAAGCGAAACATTTCCGCACCCCCAATACAGCGTCGCGACCCGCCGGGGCCACGCAAGCTGGCAAACTACGATAAAGCAAAAAGGGGCGTCCGTCCTGCGAACGCCCCTTTTTGTTCAGTTGGCAAACATTATTCGGTGATGTCTACGCCGTCGAAGGTGAAATCGCCGAGCGGGCTCTGCACGAAGCCGGTCACGTTCTTGCGCATCGGAACGATGGCAAGCGAGTGGTCCAGCGTCGCCCATGGTGCTTCACGCTTGAACACGACCTGCGCCTGTTCGTAGAGCTTGGTGCGCTCCGCGACGTCGGAAGTTTCCTTCGCCTTGGTCACCAGATCGTCGAACTCCTGGTTGCACCATTGGGCGCGGTTGTTGCCGCCCACGGCATCGCAGCCAAGCAGCGTGTCGAGGAAGTTGTCCGGATCGCCGTTGTCGCCGGTCCAACCGAGCATGACTGCGCCGTCACGGTCCTTGGCCTTCGACTTATCGAGATACTCGGCCCATTCATAGGACACGATCTCGACCTTGACGCCCACCTTCTCGAAATCCGACTGGATCAGTTCGGCTGCGCGGCGGGCGTTCAGCATGTAGGGGCGCGCGACGGGCATCGCCCAGACCTTCATGGACAGGTCCTTGACGCCTGCATCCTCAAGCATCTTCTTGGCCGCTTCTGGATCGTACTTATCGTCCTCGACCGCGTTGTTGTAGGACCACATTGTCGGCGGGATCGGGTTCTTGGCCGGCGTCGCCGCACCCTGGAACACCGCGTCCACGATGGCCTGCTTGTTGATCGCCATGTTGAGCGCCTTGCGCACCTCGACCTTGTCAAACGGCGCCTGCGTGGTGTTGTAGGCGAGGTATGCGACGTTCAACCCTTCCTGCTCCATCACCTGAAGGTCGGGGTTGGCCTTCATCGCTGCCACATCGGCCGCGTTCGGATAAGGCATCAACTGGCATTCATTGGCCTGGAGCTTCTGGTAGCGAACCGAAGCATCGGTCGTGATTGCAAACACCAGATCGTCGATCGGCTGCTTGCCGCCCCAATAGTCCGGATTGGCCTTGTAGCGGATCACGGCGTCCTGCTGATAACCGACGAAGGTGAACGGACCGGTGCCGACCGGCTTCTGGTTCAATTCGTTCATCTTTCCATCGGCCTGCAACTTGTCCGCATATTCCTTCGACAGGATGGACGCGAAAGGCATCGCGACGTTGGCGAGGAACGGAGCTTCCTTACGCTTCAAGGTGAAGCGTACTGTCAAGTCGTCGACTTTCTCGATCTTGTCGAGCAGGTCCGGCATGCCCATGCCCGCGAAATATTCCCAGGAACCGCCTTCGACATATTTGTTCCACGGGTTGTCGTCTTTCCACTGACGCTCATAGGAAAAGATCACGTCGTCGGCGTTGAGGTCGCGGGTCGGCGTGAAGAAATCCGTGGTCTGGAACTTGACGCCCGGACGCAACTTGAACGTGTACTGGAGGCCGTCGTCGGAAACCTCGTAGCTCTCGGCGAGACCCGGCTCCACCTCGGTGGTGCCCTTCTTGAACTCAAGCAGACGGTTGTAGACCGGGTGAGCGGAGGCGTCGAAGGTCGTGCCGGCGGTGTAGAGGCCGGGGTCGAAACCCTCCGGCGATGCCTCTGAACAGTAGACGAACGTCTTTGCGTTCGCGGCGCCGCTCAGCGCCGTGGCGGCCAGCAACGCGGCCGCGAAAATCGTCTTTTTCATTGCTTACTCCCTGATTGACCAAGCCCCTCTGAGGCTCGCGAACGCGCATATAAGCACGTTTTTCGAGGGAAGGAACTCCCGTTTTACCCATGCGCCCGAAGGAGGTATGTGTTTGCGAAATGTTTCAATTCTCTGGTATTTTTATCTCGCAAATTGCCTCAGGACGCGCATTGGCGCAACGACACGACTTGATTGTGGAAAACAATGGAGGTGCAACCTGTGATAAGGTCTGACTGGAGTGCTGCGATTCTACAATTCTGGTTCGGCGAACTGACGCCCGAAGACTGGTTCGAGGGAGGCAAGGAACTTGATGAGCGCATTCGCGGTCGCTTCTCGGAGCTGTGCGAAGAACTCGCATCCGACATGCCTGGCGAAGCGATGAAAGAGCCGAAAGCCGCGCTTGCCGCGATCATCGCGCTCGATCAGTTTCCCCGCAACATGTACCGTGGCACGGCACGCGCTTTTGCAACCGACCACATGGCTCTCGAGCTTGCGCACAATGCGCTGGAACGGGGGTTCGACCGGGATATGACAACCAAGGAGCGCATGTTTCTGGCGCTGCCGCTGATGCATTCCGAAAAGCTGCCGGACCAGCAGAAATGCGTCAGCGTGTTTGAGGGGATCGGAAATGAGGAAGCGCTGAAATATGCGATCGAACATCGCGAAATCGTCGAAAAATTCGGTCGATTCCCGCATCGGAATCGGGCACTGGGCCGCGACAGCAGCGAAGCCGAGAAGAGCTTCATGGGAGGGCACAAAGGCTATGGGCAGTAACGCGATTTTGAGGTGGATGAACTAAATCCGGTTCCGCAGCGGCAGGCTTGCGCATGTTTCGTGCGGTCCCCATAGATGCAAGCAAGCAGGCGCAAGGATACGCGAATGCCGAACGGCGCAGGACAAGATGCCGGCGGCGGACAGAGGATGGGAGGATCGTTTGGCCAAGGCATCGAAAGGCTCAAGCAGCAGCGCGAAGGTGACACGCGCTAGAGCGGCCAATTCCGACGCGGCAAAGGCGGTTGCGCCAAAGGCTGTGGCGAGACCTAAGCGGGCGACCTCACCCGTCAATGGCCCAAAAACTGCCGAAAGGCCCAAATCATCGCCCTATGCTTCGAAGCCGTGGCTTGCCAGCTACTCGCAGGTCGTGCCTCCGACAATTCCTCCGCTTGTGTTCAAGAGCATTGGTGACCTGCTCGTCGATTCCTGCCGAAGGTTCGCCGGGCGACCGGCCTTCACCTGTATGGGAAAGTCCCTCACCTATGCCGAGATGGAAAAGGAGTCGGCTGTATTCGGCGCCTACCTGCAATCGCTGGGGCTTTCGAAAGGCGCGCGCGTCGCGATCATGATGCCCAACATCCTGCAATATCCGATTGCGATGATGGCCGTGCTGCGCGCGGGCTATGTGGTGGTGAATGTCAATCCTCTCTACACGCCGCGCGAACTCGAGCACCAACTCAACGATTCCGGTGCGGAAGCGATCATTATTCTCGAGAACTTCGCAGCAACACTGGAAAAAGTGGTTGCCAGAACGCCGTTGAAGCGGATCGTTGTTGCCACCATGGGCGACATGCTCGGCCTGAAGGGCGTTCTTGTGAATTTCGTCGTTCGCAGGGTGAAGAAGCTGGTTTCCGCATGGTCTTTGCCGGGCCATGCCAAGTTCCCTGCGGCGATGCACAAGGGCAGGAACCTTGCATTCGTCCCGGCAAGCGCTGCCCCCGACGACATCGCCTTCCTGCAATATACGGGCGGCACAACGGGTATCTCCAAGGGCGCGATGCTGCTGCACCGGAATATACTGGCAAACGTGTCGCAGAACCTTCTGTGGCAGGAAACGGCTTACGTTAAGAAACCTCGGCCCGATCGGCTGATATTCGTCTGCCCGCTCCCTCTCTATCACATCTACGCACTTACGGTGAACGCGCTGATGGGCATGAGCCAGGGCGCCCAGAATATCCTGATCCCGAACCCGCGCGACATTCCCGCCTTCGTGAAGGAACTGGGCAGATATCCCGTCAACGTGTTCCCCGGCCTCAACACGCTGTTTGTAGCGCTGCTCAACAATCCCGACTTCGCGAAGCTGGATTTCAGGCCGCTGCTGCTCACCTTTGCGGGCGGCATGGCCGCGCAGCGTCCGATGGCCGAACGATGGTTCCAGACCACGGGCGTGCCTGTCAGCGAAGGCTACGGCCTTTCGGAAACATCGCCCGTGGCGACCGCGAACCGTTTCGACGTGGAGGAATTTTCCGGCACGATCGGCCTGCCGATCCCGTCGACTGAAGTGGCGATCCGCGACGACAATGGCGATGACCTGCCGCTCGGCGAGGTGGGGGAGATTTGCATTCGCGGCCCTCAGGTGATGGCAGGCTACTGGAACCGTCCCGATGAAACGGAAAAGGTCGTCGCCAAGGACGGCTTCTTCAAGACCGGCGACATGGCCTTCATGGATGAGCGGGGATACATCAAGATCGTGGATCGCAAGAAGGATATGATCCTGGTTTCCGGTTTCAACGTCTATCCCAACGAACTCGAGGAGGTCGTGGCGACGCACCCCGGTGTGCTCGAGGTCGCGGCCATCGGCGTGCCGAACGAGAGGTCCGGCGAGGTGCCGAAATTGTTCATCGTCAAGAAGGACGAGGCTTTGACCGAAAAGGAGATCATCGAATTCTGCCGCAAGAACCTGACGGCCTACAAAGTGCCGCGGCAGGTGGAGTTCAGGACCGATCTGCCGAAATCGCCGGTCGGGAAGATCTTGAGAAGGGAATTGCGGGGCTAGAGCTTTGTCAGACGGTCGGGCAGTTCCGCCACGGAATCAATGACCAGATCGGCCAGCGGTGAAAGGCTTTCGCGTGTCCCCGTACCCGACAGCACGCCGATATTGAGACCCACGCCTCCGGCACGGCCCAGTTCGAGATCGTGGCGATTGTCTCCCACCATTGCGATCTCCGAAGGTTTCAGGCCGATGAGATCACAGAAAGCGAATACGGAATCCGGCGCGGGCTTCGGCTTTGCGACGGCATCGTAGCCGAAGGCTGCGTCGAACATCTGCGCTACGCCCATGGTCAGCAAGGTACGCTCGGCGCCCGCAGTGGAATCGTTGGTCGCGATCCCGAGCTTGATCCCTGCGGCATGCAATTTCGTCAACGCCTCGATCACACCCGGCAGCGCCACCGCCTTCGAAGCACCCTCAATGGCGCAGACCTCGTCGAACCGCTCGACCAGGGCGAGCCGCTGGCCGTCCGTCAGGCCCGGATGCCACAGCGCGACGATGTCGGCATTGGTGCCCGCCGCGAATACAGAGTCCGCGCGAAAGCGATCTCCCGCCGCATCATAGCCCGCCGCATCCATCAGCACATCGGCGCGCCCTCGGTCTCCACCTGCCGCCTCCAGCGCCAGCGCATCGCCGATCGCATGCCAGGTCGCATGGAAATCGACAAGCGTGCCGTCCTTGTCGAAAAGTATGCCTCTAATCGATGCCACGCAGTGCTCCCGTTATGCCGCGACTCCGCAATGGCTGCATGTCGCATATGTGGAGCTGTATCGCAAAGAACCGGAGCCGCAGGTCACGCTCTCAGCTTGTGGATATAGGCCACCAGCCCGTTCGTCGAAGCATCGCTCGACGCCTTCTGTTTTCCTTCCACCGCCGGTAGCAGGTTGGTTGCGAGTTCCTTGCCGAGCTCGACACCCCACTGGTCGAACGAGTTGATCCCGAACAGCACCCCTTCCACGAATACTCGGTGTTCGTAGAGTGCAATCAGTCTTCCCAGCGTGCGGGGGTCGAGTTTCCTGTAGAGGATCGTCAGTGAAGGCCGGTTCCCGGAAAAGACGCGGTGCGGCGCGACCTTCCTGATCTCCTCGGCGCTCATGCCCTTCGCGCGCATCTGCTCCTGTGCCTCCGCGAGTGTGCGCCCCTTCATCAGGGCTTCGGATTGGGCAAGGCAGTTCGCCAGCAGGAGGTCGTGATGCTGCTTCAGGCCTGATTCATGACCTTCCGCCGCAACAAGAAACTCGACCGGAATGATGTCGGTCCCCTGATGCAGCAACTGAAAAAACGCATGCTGGCCGTTGGTACCCGGCTCGCCCCAAACAAGCGGGCCGGTTGGCGTCGTCACCTTCGCGCCGGAGAGCTTCACGCTCTTGCCGTTCGATTCCATGTCGAGCTGTTGCAGATAGGCCGGAAGCCGCGCGAGACGCTGGTCGTACGGAATGACGGCGCGCGCCGGATATTTGCAGATCACCCGATGCCAGTAGCCCAGCAGGCCCATCAAAGTCGGCAAGTTCCTTTGAACCGGGGTCTTGAGGAAATGCTCGTCCATCTCATGCGCGCCCGCCAGAAATTCGCGGAACCGTGTCGCGCCGATTGCGATCATGATGGGAAGGCCGATCGCAGACCAGAGCGAATAGCGTCCGCCAACCCAATCCCAGAAGCCGAACACACGATCCGACGAAATCCCGAAGGCGGCAACCTTGTCGAGCGCGGTGGACACCGCCACGAAATGGTCGCGCACGGCCTGCTTGCCGAGCGACCGCGCGATCCAGTTGCGAGCCGTTTCCGCATTGGTCATCGTCTCGACCGTCGTGAATGTCTTTGACGCGACGATGACCAGCGTCGTCGACGGGTCCAGGGCTTTCAGCGTGTCATGGATATGCGCGCCGTCCACGTTCGAGACATAGTGGGAGCGCGGCCCGTCATGGTAGGGCGCCAGCGCCAGCGTGGCCATCACAGGACCGAGATCGGAGCCGCCGATGCCGATATTGATGACGTCGGTAATCGGCTTGCCGTCCGATCCGGTCGCCTTGCCGGTCCGGATCGCATCCGAAAAGCGCGCCATGGCGTCGAGAACGGCGAGCACGTCCGCCTGAACATGCTGACCGTCGAGCGTAATGCCCTTGCCCGAAAGGTTGCGCAACGCCGTGTGAAGCACGGCGCGGTCCTCGGTGATGTTGATTTTCCTGCCAGAGAACATCGCCTTGCGCTTCGCCGGCAGGTCCGTCGCCTCCGCCAACTGCCACAGCAACTCCATGATGCCGGCGTCGACCGCACATTTCGACCAGTCGAGCAGCATGTCGTCCTGCATGCGCGAGAATGTCTTGAAGCGTTGGGGATCGTCCGCGAATGCCTTGCGCATATCCTTCGGTCCCCTGCCGCGTTCGGCAGTCAGCCCCTTGCGTATTTCAGCGACGGATCTTGTCACGCTGGCTTCCTTTTCGATGACACCGTCCGCAAAATAACAGACTTGCGGCATTCGCAAGAGGAAATCGTGCGCCCCGCGCTCATCCGGTTCTGGCTCAAGCGTGACCTATCAGTGGCATAAATGCTTGTGATCAGAATTATTCATTGGCGCAATGTGTTGGCCCACGGTTACGTTTTGGCCCAGTCGCAGTCACTTGACTGCGCCAATGAGGAACAGAAATGCCGCAGAGAAACGATACGGCCATATGGTCCGGGCTTTTCAGGATATCCGCCGAGTCAGGCCAGACCCTGCAGGCACAGATTCGTCAAGCCATCGTCGCCGCGATTCTGGACCGCCAGATCGCCGCATCCATGCCACTGCCCTCCTGCCGCATATTGGCGGAGAAACTCGGCGTGGCGCGCGGCACGGTCGTGCTCGCCTTCCAGCAACTGGTCGACCAGGGCTTCCTTGTGGCGCGCGAAAGGCGCGGGCATTTCGTCAATCCCGAGGTTCTCGCAAGCCCGCCGAAGCCGCAGGATCGTCCCTCCGCGTCCAACAGCGACGTCAACTGGAAGGCGATGCGAAAGGTGGCCGCGAGCGAAATGCCTCCACCGCTCAAGCATGACAACTGGATCAAGGCCACTTACCCGTTCGTCTACGGCCAGTTCGATCCCGCACTCTTCCCCACCGCCGAATGGCGCGAATGCAACCGCATGGCGCTCGCCGTGCTCGAAATCCGCAACTGGGCCGCCGACATGGGGGACCGCGACGACCCGTTGCTGATCGAACAGATTCAAGCGCGCCTGCTCCCCCGCCGTGGTGTTTTTGCAAATCCAGATGAGATCATCGTCACGCTCGGCGCCCAGAACGCGCTCTACATGCTTGCCGCGCTTTTGATGAGCAAGGGCACGAAGGTGGCTATGGAAGACCCCGGCTATCCCGATGCCCGCTCGATCTTCCGGCTGGCGGGCGCGGACATCTTCGCGACGCCGGTGGACCAGGACGGAATCGTTACCTCCGCAATTCCGTCGGACGCCGATGTCGTGTTCGTGACGCCCAGCCACCATTGCCCGACAATGGTGCCGCTTTCGAATGAGCGCCGCGAGGACCTTCTCGCCCGCGCGCAGCGCAACAACCAGATCATCATCGAGGACGGATACGACAGCCAGTTGATCGACCAGGCACCGCAGCAGGCGCTCAAGAGTATGGATCGCGCGGGCCGCGTGATCCATGTCGGGTCGATGTCCAAGACGCTCGCGCCCGGCCTGCGGATCGGATACATCGTGGCTTCCGCTGAATTGATCGCGGAACTCAGGGCGCTGCGCCGCTTCATGTTCCGGCATCCTCCCGCAAACAATCAGCGCGCGATTGCGCTGTTTCTGTCGCTCGGGCACCATGAGGCGCTTGTGCGCCGGCTCTCGGCGGCGTTCGACGAACGACGCAAGCGGCTGTCGCAGGCGCTTGGCGCGTTCATGCCGGAATGGCGCTCGACCGAACCGGCGGGCGGATCATCGATCTGGCTGGAAGGCCCGAGCGGCATCAACGTGCGCGGGCTCGCGGACGCAGCCGCGCAGCGCAACGTGCTGATAGAACCGGGCGACCGCTTTTTCGATCGCATCGACAAGCCGACGCGCTTCATGCGCCTCGGCATCTCGTCGATCTCCCTCCAGCACATCGAGCCCGGCATTCGCGAGCTTGCTAATATTGCGGGGCGTGCAAGGGCCGTCGCAGCGTAGGGTCCGTGCCGACTGAAGGTCAGTGATTGTCGCGCGGTATTCCGCTCGCGCTCGCGACATGCTGGTATTTCACGGCAGGCTTGAGCACCATGCCGTTGCCGAGCTGATCCACCATGCCGCGCTGGATTTCCTGCCACGGAGTCTGGTGTTTCGGATATTTGTAGCCGCCGCTCTTTTCCAGTTCCGCGCGGCGGCGCGCGATTTCGTCGTCCGAAACAAGGATGTTCGCCGTACCCTCGCGCAGGTCGATGCGGATGCGATCGCCTTTTCGCACGAGCGCAAGGCCGCCGCCCACAGCGGCCTCCGGCGATGCGTTCAGGATCGACGGGGAGCCTGAGGTTCCCGACTGCCGACCGTCGCCGATACACGGCAGAGCGTGGATGCCCTTCGTGATGAGATAGCTGGGCGGCTGCATGTTCACCACCTCCGCGCCGCCGGGATATCCGATGGCTCCGGCCCCGCGCATGAACAGGATCGTGTGCTCATCGATGCCTTCGGCAGGATCGTCGATGCGCGCGTGGTAGTCTTCCGGGCCGTCGAATACGGCGGCCTTGCCTTCGAATGCGTCGGGATCGTCGGGGTTCGAAAGATAGCGCTCGCGAAACTCATCCGAAATCACGCTCGTTTTCATGATGGCGCTGTCGAACAGGTTGCCTTTCAGATTGATGAAGCCGGCAAATTTCTTGAGCGGATCGGAAACGGAGTGGATCACTTTTCGGTCGAGAATTCCCACCGCAGCGCAGTTTTCCCGCATGGTCCTGCCGTTGGCGGTGATCACATCGGGATGCGGCAGCAGCCCACCCTTGATGAGTTCACCGACGACAGCCGGAACCCCGCCGGCATGGTGGTAATCCTCACCGAGATATTCTCCTGCTGGCTGGAGATTGACCAGCAGTGGAATCCGATAGCCGACGGACTGCCAATCATCATTGTCGAGAGGCACGCCGAGATGCCGGGCAATCGCGTTGAGGTGGATAGGGGCATTGGTCGAGCCGCCGATCGCCGAATTGACGACAATCGCGTTTTCAAAGGCATCACGGGTCATGATATCCGATGGCTTCAGATCCTCCTGAACCATCGCAACAATGCGTTTTCCGGTCTCATAGGCGATCTGGCCGCGCTCGCGATAGGGAGCCGGAATCGCCGCCGAACCGGGAAGCTGCATGCCGAGCGCTTCCGCCAGCGAGTTCATTGTGTTGGCGGTGCCCATGGTGTTGCAGAAACCGACCGACGGCGCCGAAGATGCAACGATGTCCATGAATTGATCGTAGTCGATCTCTCCAGCCGACAGGCGTTGGCGCGACTCCCAGACAATGGTGCCTGAGCCGGTGCGCTGGCCATTATGCCAGCCGTTGAGCATTGGTCCGACCGAAAGCGCGATGGCGGGGATGTCCACGGTTGCCGCCGCCATCAACAATGCGGGGGTGGTCTTGTCGCAGCCAATGGTCAGGACGACCCCATCCAATGGATATCCATACAGCACCTCCACCAGCGACAGATAGGCGAGATTGCGATCGAGCGAAGCCGTCGGACGCTTTCCCGTTTCCTGGATCGGGTGGCACGGAAACTCGAACGGAACACCGCCGGACGCCTCTATCCCGGCGCGAACGCGTTTGGCCAGTTCGATATGGTGGCGATTGCAGGGGGAAAGGTCGGAGCCGGTCTGGGCAATGCCGATCAACGGCTTACCAGATTGAAGCTCCTCGCGCGTCAGGCCGAAATTCAGGTAGCGCTCAAGATAGAGCGCCGTCATCCCCGGATTGTCGGGATTGTTGAACCATTCCTGCGACCGGAGCCGCTTCTTGCCTGCACTCGACATCATTCTCTCCGAGAACTGGGTTGCCCATCGTTATCCGTACTGCGATTTGTGGGCAAGCACGCGCGGCGTGGGGTGGGGACTTTGGTGTGGTAGACATGTTTCGCGCGCCGGTTTAACGCTTGCCTATGAACAGGAGGACCGTGGCATGGCACTTGTCATTGAAGGCAGCGAACGCATCGAAGCCCCGATCGAAAAGGTCTGGCGGGGGCTGAACGACCCGGACATCCTGAAGGCCTGCATTCCAGGATGCGAGTCACTGGAAATGAAGTCCGATAATGAAATGGCGGCGAAGGTCGTGCTGAAGATCGGCCCGATCAAGGCGACCTTCGGCGGGGAGGTCACTCTCTCCAACCTCAAGCCCCCACATTCCTATACCATTTCGGGCGAAGGCAAGGGCGGGATTGCGGGCTTCGCCAAGGGAGGCGCAGACGTCAAACTGACGGAGGACGGTCCGGGCGCAACCGTGCTGAGCTATGCCGCGAAGGCCGATGTCGGCGGCAAGATCGCGCAGCTTGGCAGCCGGCTCATTACATCGACCTCGAAGAAACTGGCCGGACAGTTCTTCAGCAGCTTCGGGGAAAAAGTGGCGAAGAGCTGATTTCCTATTCCTCAGGCAGCAAAGCGCTCGCGATAGCGCGTGAGGCTTTCGCGCATGCGGGAAAGGTTGTCTGAGGTGTAGCTGACATAGTCCGCGCCGGGTGCGCTCAGAAAAAGCTCGGACACCATGCTCCACATGGCCTCGCGCAGCAGGGATGCGCATTGCATCGCAGCGTATGCCCGCTGGAGAGCATCGTCGGGCTTCTCGCCGAAATAGGCCGCCAGAAGCAGGTTCGACTGCGATTCGTTCATGCCCGAATTTGACGCCGCCCCCGCGAGGTCGAACATGGCTGTCGAAAAGCCGGCATATTCATAGTCGATCAGCCACAGGCGCTTGCCGTCGTCGAGAAAATTGTTCGGAAGCAGATCGTTGTGCCCGAAAATGATCGGAAGCGACACCTGCGCCTGTTCAAGCTCGTCATTCAACGACAGATAGAAATCCAGCTCCTTGGTCATGCGGCTACCGCCGTCTCGGAGCGTGCGCGCATAGTCGCGGATGACATGAAACACCCAGAACAGATAGGCCGGGCCGGAAACATATTTCGGCATTGCCTGATGGAACCGCCGAAGAAGCTTTCCGATCCGCTCGGGGTCCTTGCACAGGTCTTCCGCGCCGAACGTCTTTCCGTCGACATAGGCGGTGACCATCAATCCCGGCTCCGCATGTTCGATAGCAGGCGCAAATCCCGCCTCAAAAGCCGCGCGCGCCGTCATCAGTTCGCGCTCGCGCGAGACATGATGAAACGGGTAGTCCTTGCCCATGCGCACGACATGCTTGCCGGCGCCGTCCGTCACCAGGTAGCTCTCATTGCTGAGCCCGCCGCGCAGGGGCGCAATCGCCACCCCGCCCTTCCAGATGGGGAGCTGCCGGATGCGAAGCTCGTTACTCCTGATCATCTGCCTGTTGCTCATGACCGCGGACTACATGCCGCAAGGGATAATTGTAAGGCAATGACATCACCGCATATGCAACATGCAATTGCTGCGATTTCCGGGCGGAAGTCGATATCATTGATGTAGGTGACGTTACGTCAAGCGAATAGTTCCGGCTATGCTCGGTAAGACATAACGAACAATATTCTTCGGCATTTTTCCTGCTTCCCGCCCTGCATCTATTGCGTTTCTGCCCGCTTCTCGCCAATCTGGTAGGACCAGATACGGGAGGTATTCATGAAAATCGGGTTCTGCATGTTCCTGTGGACCACCCACGTCACGGAGAACCACGCGCGGCTGCTCAAGGACATCAAAGCCACCGGCTATGACGGCGTGGAGATTCCGATTTTCGAGGGCAATGCCGACCACTATCGCAAGCTCGGCGAAATGCTGGATCGCATAGGCCTTGAGCGCACGGCCGTCAGCGCGATGGGCGATCCGGCGATGAACCTCATCAGCCCGGATATGGCGACGCGCAAACGCGGCATCGCCTATATGCGGTGGGTCATCGATTGCGCAGCAGCGCTTGGCGCGGACAGGCTATCGGGACCACTCCATTCAACACTTGGGCTGTTCAGCGGAAGCGGACCCACGCGAGCCGAGTTCATGCGCTCGAAAAGCTCCCAGCGCGCCATAGGCGACCATGCCGGTAAGCGCGGGGTGACGATCGGGCTGGAGGCGTTGAACAGGTTCGAATGCTATCTGGTCAATACGATGGACGGGCTTTGCGAACACCTCTCGGAGGTCGACCATCCGAACATCCGCGCCATGTACGACACGTTCCATGCCAATATCGAGGAGACAGACCCCATCGGCGCCTATACGCGAAACGTGGACGGGATTGCCCATATCCATATTTCCGAGAACGACCGAGGGGTACCGGGGCGGGGCAACATCCCGTGGAAGGAGACGTTCCGCGCAATCCGCGCCAGCGGTTATGACGATTGGCTCACGATCGAATCCTTCGGACGCGGATTGAAGGACCTTGCGGCCGCAACGAAAGTCTGGCGCGATTTTGCCGAAAGCCCGGAGGCGGTTTACCGCGACGGCTACCGGCACATAGCGGATCACTGGAAAAAGGCGGCGCGCTGAGCGGCTAGTCCCTTGGACGCCTGATCTTCGGCAACGCTTCAATCACGAGTGGGGCGAGCCCCTTCGCACCGGAATCGACAAGCTCGAAGAACTGGCGGCGCATGCGGGGCTCCCAGAAATCGTTGATATGTTTTGCAACTCCGTCCGCTGCCTCGCTCCTGGGCTGAGCCTGGAAGAATGCCGCGATCTGGTTCGCCATGTAGAACAGCTTCTCGCCTGTGTTCATGGCGGTATGTTCATGCGACATCCCGGTCAGCTCCAAGCTCGATTCGATCCGCGCGGGTGAAAATGTCGAACTCATCACCCCTTACAAGCGCCACGAGCGTCATGCCCGCTTGCTCCGCCGTGCGGATCGCGAGCGCAGTCGGCGCAGAGACTGCAATGATGAACGCCGACCCTATGGCCGCGGTTTTCTGGACCATTTCCACGGACACCCGCGACGTGACCACCACCGCACCGCTCCTGCCCTCGACACCGGCTCGCGCCAACGCTCCAGCAAGCTTGTCCAGCGCGTTGTGCCGCCCGACATCCTCGCGCGCGGCGACGATCCCTTCCTCCGGACGGAAGAAGCCCGCCGCATGGACTGCGCCGGTCGCCGCATGCATCGGCTGATATCGCCCAAGCTCACGAACCGACCGGGCAATGTCCCTCTCGTCTAAAGTAATCTTTTCCTTACCGACAGCCGCCACAGAACGCATTGCTTCGTCAATCGATTCAATGCCGCAAAGGCCGCATCCCACAGGACCGGCAAGCCTGCGCCGCCGCGCCTCGAACCGCGTATTGGCGCGGTCCTTCAGGCCAATCTGAATGTCGATACCCGAGCCTGCTTCAATAATTTCAATGGATTCAATCTCTTGCGGGCTGCCGACAATGCCTTCAGTGAGGCTGAAGCCTATCGCGAAATCCTCCAGAGCGGAGGGACTGGCCATCATGACCGCATGTGTCGTGCCCCCGAAAGAAAGTGCCACGGGCGTTTCTTCCGGCACTTTTCGCTCAGCCGTGAGAACGCCTGAAATGCGGCGCGCAATGCGCTTGGCGGACGAAACGGGCGGCTTCTTCATCGCTGCATCCGCCGCGATCACTCCGCCGCTTCGAGCCGGCCCGAAATGCGGCGGCTGCGGCGCGCAAGCGCATCATATTCTTCCTGCCAGTTGGACGGGCCGTTGGAAGGCCCTACCTGAACGGCGGTCACCTTGTATTCCGGGCAATTCGTGGCCCAGTCCGAATAGTCGGTGGTGACGACATTTGCCTGCGTGTCCGGATGATGGAAAGTCGTATAGACGACGCCAGGCGTGACCCTGTCGGTGATGAGCGCACGCAGCGTTGTTTCACCGGCACGCGAAATCACCCTGACCCAGTCGCCCTCGCGAACGCCGCGATTTTCGGCATCGTGCGGATGGATTTCGAGCCGGTCCTCCTCGTGCCAGAGCACATTTTCGGTGCGGCGCGTCTGCGCGCCGACATTGTATTGAGACAGGATGCGCCCGGTTGTCAGCAACAGCGGGAAACGTGGGCCGGTGCGTTCATCCGTGGCGACATATTCCGTTCGTATCAGCTTGCCCTTGCCACGAACAAAGCCGCCAATATGCATGACCGGCGTGCCGAGCGGCGCTTTCTCGTTACACGGCCACTGCACGGAACCTTCCTGATCCAGCAGGTCAAAGGTCACGCCGGCAAAGCTCGGCGTGGTCTGCGCAATCTCCTCCATGATTTGGGAAGGATGCTCGTAGCTCCAGTCGAAGCCCATCGCCTTCGCCATCATCTGGGTGATTTCCCAGTCAGCAAAGCCGTTCTTCGGCTCCATCACCTTGCGCACGCGATTGATGCGGCGCTCGGCATTGGTGAAAGTTCCGTCCTTTTCGAGGAAGGTGGAACCCGGCAGGAACACATGGGCATAGTTCGCCGTCTCGTTCAAGAAGAGGTCGTGCACCACAACGCATTCCATCGCCTCAAGACCGGCAGCGACATGCTGCGTGTTGGGATCGGACTGGAGGATATCCTCGCCCTGCACGTACAGGCCCTTGAATGAGCCATCGACGGCTGCATCCAGCATGTTGGGAATGCGCAGGCCCGGCTCGTCGTCGATCCGCACGCCCCAAAGGCTTTCGTAGATATCGCGGGTCGCATCGTCCGACACGTGCCGATAGCCGGGAAGCTCGTGCGGGAACGACCCCATGTCGCACGACCCCTGCACATTGTTCTGCCCGCGCAGCGGATTCACGCCGACGCCGGGCCGTCCGATATTACCTGTCAGCATTGCGAGGTTGGCAATGGCAATTACCGTGGTCGAACCCTGGCTGTGCTCGGTCACGCCCAGCCCATAATAGATGGCGGCGTTTCCGGCGCGCGCGTAGAGCCGCGCGGCCTTGCGCAAGAGATCGGCCGGTACGCCGGAAAGCTTCTCGACTTCCTCGGGGCTGTGACGCTTCTCGGAAACGAACTCCGCATAGTCCTCGAACTCGGACCAGTCGCAGCGCTCCCTGATGAACTTCTCGTCGAACAACCCTTCGGTGACGATGACATGCGCCATCGCGGTGACCACGGCGACATTCGTCCCCGGGCGAAGCGCAAGGTGGCATTCGGCCTCGATATGAGGCGAGCGCACGATGTCCGTCCGGCGGGGATCGATGACGATGAGCTTCGCGCCCTTGCGCAGCCGCTTCTTCAGTCTCGAAGCGAATACGGGATGGCCGTCCGTGGGGTTCGCGCCGATGATGAGCGCGAGGTCGGTATGTTCGACCGAGTCGAAGTCCTGCGTGCCTGCTGAGGTTCCGAAGGTCGACTTGAGGCCATAGCCTGTTGGCGAATGGCAGACCCGCGCACAGGTATCGACATTGTTGTTGCCCATCACCTGCCGCACAAGCTTCTGGACGAGAAAGGTCTCCTCGTTCGTGCAGCGCGACGACGTGATCCCGCCGATTGAGCCGCGACCATACTGGTATTGAATGCGACGAAACTCGCCGGCAATGTAGGCTATGGCCTCGTCCCAGCTTACCTCCCGCCAGGGATCGGAGATCTTCTCGCGGATCATCGGGTTCAGGATACGGTCCTTATGGGAAGCGTAGGTCCAGGCGAAGCGGCCCTTGACGCAGCTGTGGCCGCGATTTGCCTTGCCGTCCTTGTAAGGCACCATGCGGATGATATCCTCTCCCTGCATCTCCGCCTTGAAGGAACAGCCGACCCCGCAATAAGCGCAGGTCGTGACTTTCGAGCTGGTCGGCATGCCCTTTTCGAGGACCGTCTTTTCGCGTAGCGCATCTGTCGGGCAGGCCTGCACGCACGCGCCGCAGGACACGCATTCGGATTCGAGAAATGGTTCAGCTGCCCCCGACTTGATGCGGGCTTCGAACCCCCGGCCCTCAATGGTCAACGCGAATGTGCCCTGCACCTCCTCGCACGCACGGACGCAGCGCGAGCACACGATGCATTGCGAAGAATCGAAGGTGAAATAGGGATTGGATTCGTCCTTCTGCACGAAATCCGCATTTGCCGCGCCGTTCTCCGAGATGACATGGTTGCGGCCATGCTGGTCGTAGCGCACTTCGGATAGTCCGATCTGCCTGATCGTCTTGTCGAACTCGCTCGCACCCGTTCCCGCTGCAATATCATGGCCGATGGGGTGATCGGAGATATAGAGTTCCATCACGCCCTTCCGGATAGCCTGCAGGCGCTCGGTCCGGGTATGCACGACCATGCCTTCCATCGCGGGGGTCGTGCAGGAGGCGGGCGTCCCTCCCCTGCCCTCGATCTCGACAAGGCACACACGGCAGGAGCCGAATGAATCCAGCATGTCGGTTGCACACAGCTTGGGGATTTCCGCGCCGCCTTCCATCGCCGCGCGCATGATTGACGTGCCTTCCGGTACGGTGATCTCGACACCGTCCACGGTCAGCGTGACAGTCTTTTCCGCCGCCGAGGCTGGTGTCCCGTAGTCTATCTCGTGAACGAGGCTCATCTCGAAAGCTCCTTGTTCAATTGATGCCACAAACCGATCATTCCGCTGCCTCCCTGACCGCATGCGGGCGGAAATCGTCGGGAAAATGTGTGAGCGCGCTCATGACCGGATAGGGGGTGAAGCCGCCCAATGCGCAAAGTGAGCCGAACTTCATAGTGTTGCAGAGGTCGGTGACAAGCTCGATCTGCTTCTCGGGTTCGATGCCCTTCGCCAGGCGATCGAGTGTCTCGACGCCCCGCGTCGAACCGATACGGCAGGGCGTGCATTTCGAGCAGCTTTCCAGCGCGCAGAACTCCATGGCGAAGCGCGCCTGCTTCAGCATGTCCGCCGTGTCGTCGAACACAACGATGCCCGCATGGCCGATCAGCCCGTCCTTGGCCGCAAACGCCTCATAGTCGAAGGGCGTGTCGAACAGCGCGCGCGGGAAATAGGCGCCGAGCGGGCCGCCCACCTGCACCGCCTTGACCGCACGCCCGGACGCCGTGCCGCCGCCGATCTCGTCCACGATCTCGCCGAGGGTCAGGCCGAACGCCGCCTCGAACAGGCCGCCGTGCTTGACGTTGCCTGCGATCTGCAACGGCATTGTGCCTCGCGAGCGACCAATGCCGAAATCCTTGTAGAACGCAGCGCCTTTGTCCAGAATAACGGGGACAGAGGCCAGCGAGATCACATTGTTGATGACCGTCGGCCTGCCGAACAAGCCTTTGTGTGCTGGCAGCGGCGGCTTGGCGCGCACCTGTCCGCGCTTTCCTTCGAGCGATTCAAGCAGGGACGTTTCCTCGCCACAGACATAGGCGCCCGCACCAACACGAACCTCCATATCGAAGGTTAAATCGCTGCCGAGCACATGCTGGCCAAGTACATGTTGCTGGCGTGCGACAAGCACCGCCTCGTTCATGACCTTGATTGCTTCCGGATATTCGGAACGGATGTAGATATACCCCTTGGTCGCCCCGACCGCGATGCCTGCAATGGCCATGCCTTCGATCAGGACGAACGGATCGCCTTCCATGATCATGCGATCCGCGAATGTGCCGGAATCGCCCTCGTCCGCGTTGCAAACGATGTACTTGCGGTCCGCCTGCGCATCGAGCACGGTTTTCCATTTGATGCCCGTCGGAAACCCCGCGCCGCCCCGCCCGCGCAAGCCGGAATCGGTCAATTCCTGCACGATCGCGGCCTGGGTCATGCCTATCGCCTTTCCCAGTCCGCGCAGGCCGCCATGCGCGCGGTAGTCGTCCAGCGACAATGGATCGATCAAACCGCAGCGCGCGAAGGTGAGACGAGTCTGCCGGGCAAAGAACGGGATCTTCTCCGGGTCGCCAAGGGCGAGAGGGTGCGTGCTGTGGGCGACGAGCCCAAGGCCTGCGTCGAAAAGCGCCGGCACGTCGCCTGCTTTCACCGGTCCGTAGGCGACGCGGCCGGACGTCGTCTCGACCTCGATCATAGGTTCGAGCCAGATCATCCCGCGCGTGCCGTTGCGAACGATGCGCGCATCCATGCCGCGCGCGGCGATCTCGTGCTCCACGGCCAGCGCCACCTTGTCCGCGCCGAGCGCAAGGGCCGCCGAATCGCGCGGGATATAGATGGTGACGCTCATGTGCGTATCACTTCGAGCATGCTGTCGATTTCGTCGTCGCCAACGCGACCGATCAATTCGCCGTCCAGCATGGCCGATGGCGAGCACGCACACAGGCCGAGGCAATAGACAGGCTCCAGCGTTACAGAACCGTCCGCCGCCGTCTCGTGGAAATCGATGCCGAGCAGTCGCCTGATCTTCGCGGCGACTTGGTCGGAACCCATCGACTGGCAGGCTTCCGCCTGGCACAGCTTCAGCACGTGCCGCCCGGCGGGCGCCTTGCGGAAATCATGATAGAACGAAACGACCCCGTAGACTTCGGCGCGAGAGAGGTTCAGTTCCTCCGCGATGAGTTGATAGGTTTCCTGCGGAACGTAGCCAAACTCTTCCTGCAATCCATGCAGGATCGGCAGCAGTGGACCTTCAAGGCCGCGATAGTCGCTGATCACGGCGGCTGCACGGGCCGCAATATCGGTACGCGCCGGCTGCATAACGCAGCGTCCTCCCTATATTTTCATTATCTTATCAGATCAAAGGGTAAGCCCGAAATCAATAAAGGCGGATCGTCGTTTGATAGAAACCTTCTATCAAGACGGCTTCTTGGCCGCTTTTCCCGTTTCGTCACGCAATGTCGCGGCCAGACCTCTCGCTTCATCCAGCAATGCCGAAACCAGAGGTGTGTGAGGGTCGCGTGGCGCGGCAACCAGCCCGACCACATGGCTCGCGTTCGGCTCGACAATCGGGATCGAACGGATCGGCTCCGTGAAGCCGAACGTCTCCGCCAGATTGAGCGGCATGATCGAGGACCATTTTCCAGTGCGGATATGCGAGAAGAGAACCAGCATGGAATTGGATTCCAGCGTCGGGCGAACCGCCACGCCGGCTTCCTGCAAATGCTGGTCGATGATGCGCCTGTTCTGCATGTCCGGCGTCAGCAGGCAGAGCGACAGGGCGGCCATTTCGGCCCATGTGACGGAGGTTCGATCAGCGAATTGCGTGCCTGCCGCCGTTATCAACTGATAGCGTTCCGAATAGAGCGGCACGGAAACGACACGGCCCAGCGGTTCGTTGTCGAGATAGGTGATGCCCACATCGATATCGAGGTTGCCCAGCAGCGAAAGCACCTCGATCGAGGTGCGCGACAGCACCGAGAAGCTGACGCCCGGATGCTTCTCGCGAAACGGAGTGGTGAGGTGGGTGACCATCGCCAGTGCTGTGGGAATCGCCGCGATGCGGATGCGACCGGAAAGGCCACTGCGCGCCGCCCGCATTTCCTCGCGCATGGCGCGCGTGTCGCCCACGATCCGCCGTGCCCAGCCGAGAACCTGCTGGCCTTCGTCGGTCAGCCCCTGAAAGCGCGATCCCCGGTTGACCAGCATTACGCCCAACTGATCCTCGAGTTGCTTGATCGCCGCCGAAAGGGTCGGTTGCGTGATGCCCAGTTCCTCCGCGGCGCGCCCGAAATGCTGCGCCTTGGCAAGGGCGATGAAGAATTCGAGCTTGTCGATCATTTCGTCGATGTCCCTGGCGGCTGATCGCCGCGCCGGCTTGGTTCGCCGGACGAATTGCCCTATCTCATAGCGCACAACGCATGGGAATGCCGCATATGTCCGTTACCAAGGAAGCCGTCGTCGCGAAGCTCAGGACCATTCAGGGTCCCGATTTCACGGGCAATCTTGTCGACCTCGGATTGGTGTCCGACATATTCATCGCCGATTCCAAGGTTTTCTTTTCCATCACGGTTCCCGCCGCGCGCGCCCGCGAACTGGAACCGCTGCGCGCCGCGGCGGAACGCGCGGTCAAGGAAATGCCGGGCGTGGCAAGCGCGATGGTGGCGCTGACCGCCGAGAAGAAGGGCGGCGGAATGGAAAATGCTCCGCCGCGTCCTGCGCCGCCCCGTCCTGTGCCGCAAGCGCCACGCCCGCAAGCCCAACCGACGGAGTCACGCAAGCGCGGCGTGCCGGGCATCGACGCGATCATCGCGGTCGCCTCCGGCAAGGGCGGTGTTGGCAAATCCACGACGGCCGTGAACCTCGCACTGGGGCTACAGGCGCT
Organism: Rhizobiaceae bacterium; assembly: GCA_023953835.1. NCBI lineage: Bacteria > Pseudomonadati > Pseudomonadota > Alphaproteobacteria > Hyphomicrobiales > Rhizobiaceae > Rhizobiaceae bacterium. Next base: position 898,266 of record JAMLJB010000001.1, read on the forward strand.
CGGCCTCAAGGTCGGAGTGCTGGACGCAGACATTTACGGCCCGTCCATGCCGCGCCTGCTCGGCATCCATGGCCGGCCGCAGACAGTCGACGGCAAGATCCTGAAACCGATGGAGAATTACGGCCTCAAGGTCATGTCCATGGGCTTTCTGGTCGATGAGGAAACGCCGATGATATGGCGCGGGCCGATGGTGATGTCGGCGCTGACCCAGATGCTGCGCGAGGTGGAATGGGGAGAGCTTGACGTTCTCGTGGTCGATATGCCGCCGGGCACCGGAGATGCCCAGTTGACCATGGCACAGCAGGTTCCTCTGGCGGGCGCCGTGATCGTCTCAACACCGCAGGACCTCGCCCTGATCGACGCCCGCAAGGGCTTGAACATGTTTCGCAAGGTCGATGTTCCCTTGCTCGGTCTGGTGGAAAACATGAGCTATTTCATCGCGCCCGACACGGGCAAGCGCTACGACATTTTCGGCCATGGCGGCGCGCAGAAAGAGGCGGAGCGTCTCGGCGTTCCATTCCTCGGTGCAGTACCTTTGGAAATGGAAACGCGCGAGCTTTCCGACATCGGCGAACCGGTCGTCGCGTCGCGTCCCAATAGCGCCCAGACAAAGGTCTATCGCGAAATCGCGGCGAAGGCCTGGGAACGCCTGCAAGCCGAGACGAAGGCCGCGCAGGGACCAGCCATCATCTTCGAATAGCGCGTCGCTTGACCTTCCAGTCACTGGAAGCCCTATCTGAGCCGGGTACAACGAATCCGGCAAGAGAATGACCAGTCACGACCCCCACACCATGCACGCCCACGCACACGATGGAAGCTGCTGTTCCGGTAGCGGCAAGCCTAAGAACCATGTCACGCGCGATCCCGTTTGCGGAATGCTCGTCGATCCGCAAGCCGGCAAACCGCGCGTGGAACATGCCGGCCGGACGTTCCACTTTTGCAGCGAAGGCTGCCGGTCGAAATTCGCGAAGGAACCGGCGGAGTATCTAACCGCAACCGATCCCGTCTGCGGAATGACGGTCGACCGGTCAAGTGCCGCTCATTTCCTGAAACATCAGGGCAAGAAGTTCTATTTCTGCTCGGCCCGGTGCAAGGAACGCTTCGAGGCCGAACCGGCGAAGTTCGTCGGTGAGCGCGCCGCGCCGGACCCGATGCCGAAAGGTACGCTCTACACCTGTCCGATGCATCCCGAGATCATACGCGATGCGCCGGGCGACTGCCCGATCTGCGGCATGGCGCTTGAGCCTGTCTCCCCTTCCGCCGATTCGGGACCAAATCCCGAACTGGTCGATTTCACGCGTCGCTTCTGGATAAGTGCCGCGCTTTCCGTTCCCCTTTTTGTCATTGCCATGGCTCCGATGGTCGGCCTGCCTTTGCGCGAGTGGATCGGAGGAGAGTGGACCGTGTGGCTGGAACTCCTGCTCGCCACCCCCGTGGTGTTGTGGGCGGGCCTGCCTTTTTTCAGGCGCGGCTGGGCTTCCATCGTCAATCGCAGCCCCAACATGTGGACACTGATTTCCGTCGGTGTCGGAGCAGCCTATTTCTACAGCGTGTTCGCCACGCTTTTTCCGGACCTGTTCCCGCACCAGTTTCGGGGACATGGTGGTTCGGTGCCGGTCTATTTCGAAGCGGCGGCTGTCATCATCGCGCTTGTTTTTTTCGGTCAGGTTCTCGAACTGAGGGCACGCGAGCGCACCGGGTCGGCCATTCGCGCCCTGCTCGACCTTGCGCCCAAGTTCGCGCGGCGCATCGACGCCGACGGCAACGAGACGGATGTGCCGCTTTCAGAAATAAAATCCGGCGATCTGTTGAGGGTTCGCCCCGGCGAGAGCGTCCCCGTCGATGGAATCGTCACGGACGGCCAATCCGCAGTCGACGAATCCATGATAAGCGGCGAACCCCTGCCGGTCGAAAAACAGCCCGGAGCCGCGCTGATCGGCGGCACGCTGAATCGCAACGGAACGCTTGTCATGCGCGCCGAAAAGGTTGGCTCCGAAACGATGCTTTCGCGCATTGTCGAAATGGTCGCCAAGGCGCAGCGCTCTCGCGCGCCGATCCAGAGCCTCGCCGACAAGGTGTCGTCCTATTTCGTGCCTGCGGTGGTCGCGGTAGCGGCCATCGCTTTCGTTGCATGGGCGCTGCTCGGGCCGCAGCCCAGCATGATCTACGCCATCGTCGCAGCCGTTTCGGTTCTGATCATCGCCTGTCCTTGCGCGCTCGGCCTCGCCACCCCAATGTCGGTGATGACCGCGACCGGGCGCGGCGCGCAGGCGGGTGTGCTGGTCAAGGAAGCCGCCGCTCTGGAGCGGCTGGCGGAAATCGATACTATCATCGTGGACAAGACCGGCACGCTGACCGAAGGGCGTCCGCGCCTGACCGATGTCGTCGCGGCCGAAGGCATTTCGGAAACGGATATGCTCACGCTCGCCGCAAGTCTCGAAAAGGGTTCGGAACATCCGCTCGCCGAAGCGATCGTCGATGGGGCGAAGGAGCGCGGCGTGGTGACTAAGTCCGTTTCCGCCTTTCACGCCGTCACCGGCAAGGGCGTCATCGGTTTGATCGAGGACCGTGAGATCGCTCTGGGCAATGCCGCGCTGATGGACGAGGTGGGCGCTTCGACCGCCCCCTTTAGCGACGCCGCAACGTCGCTCGCCAGTGAGGGCAAGACGGCGATGTATGTCGCGTCCGGCGGACAGGTGCTGGGGATCGTCGCAGTCAGCGACCCGATCAAGTCCAACGCGGCAGAGGCCATCCGGGAACTGCATGGTCGCGGCATCAAGATCATCATGGCGACGGGGGATAGCGAGCGCACAGCGCACGCGGTTGCCGCAAAACTCGGCATCGACGAAGTTCGCGCCGGGATGCTGCCCGAGGCCAAGAAAGCGTTGGTCGACGAACTGCACGCAAAGGGCGTCAAGGTGGCGATGGCCGGAGACGGCGTGAACGATGCGCCCGCGCTCGCCGCTGCCGATGTCGGGATCGCCATGGGCACTGGCGCGGACGTGGCGCTGGAAAGCGCAGGCATCACGCTGGTCAAGGGCGATCTCGGCGGCATATTGCGCGCGCATCGTCTTGCCCGCGCAACCATCGCCAACATCAAGCAGAACCTCTTCTTCGCGTTCATCTACAACGCGGTCGGCGTGCCTGTCGCGGCGGGCGTTCTCTATCCGCTGCTGGGCGTCCTGCTTTCGCCCATGCTGGCGGCGGCGGCGATGAGCCTTTCCTCTGTTTCGGTGATCGGCAATGCGTTGCGCCTGCGCAGCCTCGACCTCACCTCGTGAAGCTCTGAGCGTTCCCCGCGTCGACATTGATGATGTTGCCGGTCGATTTCGACGACATTTCCGAAGCGAGGAAATACACCGCCTCGGCTATGTCTTCCGGGAAGACGGAACGCTTGAGCATCGAGCGCTTGCGATAGTGCTCCTCAAGCTCGTCGGGTTTCATCGAATAGGCCGCCGCACGCGCTTCGCGCCAGTCGCTCGACCATATCTTCGAGCCGCGCAGCACCGCATCCGGGTTCACCGTGTTGACCCTGATCTGGTGCTCCGCGCCTTCCAGCGCGAGGCAGCGCGCCAGATGAATCTCCGCTGCCTTGGCCGTGCAATAGGCTGCCGCGTTAGGTGACGCGGCAAGCCCGTTCTTGGATGCGATAAAGACGATGTTGCCGCCGGTCTTCTGCCGCTTGAACAGCCGAAACGCCTCGCGCGACACGAGGAAATAGCCCTTCGCCAGGATGTCGATGTTCCGGTCCCACATCGTCAGCGGCGTGTCCTCGATCGGCGCCGATGACGAAATGCCCGCGTTCGAGACCAGGATATCCCCTCCGCCGAAGGCAACCGCCATTTCCGCAAAGCCGGAGGCCACACCCGCCTCATCGGTAACATCGAGCTTCACGGTGTGGACAAAATCTTTTCCAAAAGACTTGCCGAGTTCGTCTCTTGCTTCGGCGAGCGCCCCTTCATCGATGTCGGCGAGCACGACACAAGCGCCTTCGCCCAGGAGGCGGATCGACGTTGCCTTGCCTATTCCGCCCGCGCCGCCGGTGACGAAGGCGACCTGGCCCGCGAGCGATTTCGGTTTCGGCATGCGCTGGAGCTTCGCCTCTTCGAGAAGCCAGTACTCAATGTCGAAGGCCTCCTGTTCGGACAGGCCCATATAGGTCGAGACGCCCGATGAGCCGCGCATCACATTGATGGCGTTCACATAGAACTCGCCCGAAATGCGCGCCGTGGCCTTGTCGGCGGCGAAGGTGAACATACCGACGCCCGGCATGAGGTAGACCACCGCATTCGGATCGCGGATCGCAGGCGAGTTGTCGTGCTTGCAGCGCGCGTAATAAGTGCGATAGGCGTCGCGATAGGCTTCGACCGCATGGGGCAGCGCAGCCAGAACGTCTTCCACATCCGGCTTTGCCGGGTCGAACTCGATGACCAGCGGCCTGATCTTCGTGCGCAGGAAATGGTCCGGGCAAGAGGTGCCAAGCGCGGCGAGCGGGCACAGGTTCCTCGAATTGACGAATTCCAGCACCGTATCCGAATCGTCGAAATGACCGACTTTGTGGCCACCCTCCGAGATCATCCCGCGAATGACGGGCATGATCCTCGCCGCGATTGCATGCCGCTGATCCGCCGGCAACGACTCCGTTGCCTGCCCTCCGAAGGGGGGCTTGCCCTTCGTTTCCGTCTCGAACCAGTCAATCGCCTTGTTGATCGTGTTGATGGTCGTTTCGTAGCATTCCTTCGGCGTGTCGCCCCATGTGAACAGGCCGTGGCTTTCCAGCACGACACCCTTCGCCCCGGGATTTTCGACACAGAACTTCTCCAGCCACAGACCAAGTTCGAAGCCGGGGCGCTTCCATGGAAGCCACCCGATCTCGTCACCGAAAATCTTCTGCGTCAGCGCCTTCGAATCCTTTGAGGCCGCAATCGCAATGATCGCGTCCGGATGCATGTGATCGACAAATGGACGCGGCACAAATGCATGAAGCGGAGTGTCGATGGAGGCGGCACGCGGATTGAGGTTGAAGGTGCAATGGGGCAAATAGCCCACCATTTCATCCTCATGCTCCAACCCGCGATAGAGCTTCTTCAGGGCGCGCAGCTTGTCCATGTACAGCGTCGCGAAGCCGTCGAGCTTGATGGACGCGCTGTCCCCGCCCGAACCCTTGACCCACAGCACCTCAACCTCTTCGCCGGTCAGCGGGTCTTTCTGCCGGACCTTGGACGAAGTGTTGCCGCCGCCGTAGTTGGTGACCCGCTTGTCCGCCCCGAGGATGTTGGATCGATAGACCAGCCGCTCCGGTTCCGACAGGCCGGCAGCCTTCGCGTCATCCCACAGCTTCGAGAGCCGCGCGGCGGTGTGCTTTTCAACCATGGGGCAATCCTCCCGGTGCGAACCTGTGTCCGCAAGCCGCATGATTTCATGCGCAACACTTGCCGAAAGTCAATCACAAAAAGATGAAAATCAATCATATTGCGGTGCAATACAGCTTGCTTGCAGTGCGAAATGATTGATTTTATGCACAACGAGCTTGCCAGCACTTCAAATATGCGTAAGTTAGATCATGCCTCTGTTGATAAGAGGCTTGGGAGGAGCAGCTTGAGCGATTTGGTCCGCCGGCGGCAGATCGTGGAACTGTTGCGCGACAGGCCTTTCGCGTCGGTTCGCGAATTGCAGGAACGCCTGGGCGTTTCGGCGGCAACCGTGCGCCGCGACATCGACAAGATCGATGAACTCGGCACGGCGCGCAAAGTCTATGGCGGCGTTTCCGCGCTGGACGGAGCAGCCAGCGTCGCGACTGCCTATGCCCGCCCCTATGACGAAAACCGCGACCTTGCGGTGGACGCGAAACGCGCCATCGCGGACCTTGCGGCCACGATGGTCCAGGATGGCGACGCCGTGATCGTCAATGGCGGCTCGACCTGCTTTCACCTCGGCGTCAAGCTTGCCGACAGGAACATCAGGCTCTTCACCAATTCCATGCCGCTGGCGGCATTTCTGGGCGATCACGGAAAGTGCAGCCTGACCGTTGCAGGCGGTGAACTGCACCGTGAGCCGCGCGTCATCTATTCACCGCAGTTCATGCCGCAATTCTATGCATCGAAATTCTTCCTCGGCGCGCAGGGCATCGGGCCGGACGGCCTCCTCGAATCGCACCCGCTGATGGTGCGCTCGATCGTCGAGCTGAGTCAGAATTCCGACCAGATCATCGTTCTGGCGGACAGCCGCAAGTTCTCCATTCATGCCCGCAACGTTTCGCTTCCGCTGTCGCGCATCGCAGCCGTCATCACCGATGACGGCCTCACCGATCAGGCCGCGCGCATGCTGGAGAATGCCGGCATCGCAATCAAGATCGCCGGGCCAGGAGGTGCGCCATGAACCGCGCGCTGGCCGTCTTCGACTTCGGCAAAACCAATTCCAAGCTTTTCGTCTTTTCGCACGAGGGCGCATTGCTAGACGAACGGCGTATGAAGCCGGTCTGGATGCAGTATCGGGGTCGCAGCGTGCTGGACGACCAGCGCCTCGGCGATTGGATGATACAGGAACTCAGTGACGCGGCGAGCCGCTTCGATCTCTCCGGCGTCATGATCTCCGCCCATGGCTGCACCTTCGCGCTGACGCGGGGCGAGAGCGAGCTTCTGCATCCCGTGCTCGACTATGAGCAGGAAATTCCCGACGCGGTCGCAGCGGTGATCGACCCGATGCTTCCGGATTTTTCCGAGACCTTTACGCCCCATCTGCCGCTCGGCTTCTGCATTGCGCGGCATCTCTACTGGCTTGAGGCCGAAGAGCCGGAACGCCTTGCAGCGACGGACAATATTCTCTGCTACCCGCAATTCTGGGTCTGGCGACTTTGCGGCAGGCCCTTTGCCGAATTTTCCTATCTTGGCGCGCACAGTCATTTGTGGGCGCCGCTGAAGCGCGACTTCTCTTCACTGGTGGACCGGCTCGGCTGGCGAGGCAAGTTTCCGCCGATTGCGCCCGCAGGCGCCATCGTCGGCGAAGCTCGCATCGCGCTTTCCGACGGACGCGAGATCGCGCTTGCGGTGCACAACGGCGTGCACGATTCGAACGCCGCATTGGCCTATTACCGCATGACCGGCCTTACCGGTTTTACGCTTGTTTCAACCGGAACCTGGGTCATCATCATCAATCTCGACTGTCCGCTCGATGCGCTCGACAAGGACCGGGACATGATCTCGAATGTCACGGTCGACGGCGAACCCGCGCCTTCGCTGCGCTTCATGGGCGGCCGCGAATATGACCTCATAAGCGGCGGATGGAACGAACCGATCTCACGCACGGCGATCGAGAACGTCATTGCACGGGGTGTGTTCGTCATGCCGTCCTGGACCGCAGGAGGTCCCTTTCCCGAGACGCGTGGCGAAATCGTCGGCGGCGACGCGGAAGGCGAGGAGCGCGCAGCAGCGGCGGTTCTCTATGTGGTGATGATGACCGATCTGTCGCTCGACCTGATCCACTCGGACAATGCGATTATAGTCGATGGTGGGCTTGCGAGGATCGAAGCCTTCACTTCCATGCTCGGACAACTTCGCAGAGGGCAGAAAATGCTCCGCAGTTCGATGAGCGAAGGCTCCGCGACGGGGGCCGCCGCGCTTGCGTTCAAGGCGCTCGGGCTGGCCCCGTTCAGCGACGAAACCGTTGAAATTGACGCGGGTGCGATCGACGGTCTGGAAGCCTATCGGGACCGCTGGCGCGAACTCGCGGAAACCCGTCGGGCAAGGGAGCGCGGCGCATGACGACCTCCGAACCCTTCGTCAGGCTGGAGAAAATCTCCAAATCCTTCGTCGGCGTGAAAGTGTTGAAGGATGTGAGCTTCGACGTGCGGCCCGGCGAAGTTCACGCGCTGCTCGGCGAAAACGGGGCCGGAAAATCGACCCTCATCAAAATCCTGTCTGGACTGTACCAACCTGATGGCGGCTCCATCTTCGTTGGCGGCGAAGAAACGAAATTCGGCTCGACGCGCGATGCGACTGCGGCGGGCATCGCAACCGTCTATCAGGAGCTTCTCCTGTTTCCCGAGCTGTCCGTCGCGGAAAACGTGTTCCTTGGCCACTACCCGCGCACGGCAGCGGGCATCATCGACTGGTCGGCTGTGCGCGCACGCACCCGCGACCTGCTGGACTCGCTCGATACCTACGAGCTTGACGTGGACGCGAAGGTGCTGACGCTGTCGGTCGCGCAACGCCAGCGCGTCGAGATCGCCAAGGCGCTCAGCCGAAATGCGCGCATCCTTATCATGGACGAACCGACTGCCTCACTGGTTGAATCCGACGTCCAGCGGCTGATGTCCATTGTCCGCCAGCTGCGCGAACGCGGCGTCGGCATCATCTATGTCAGCCATCGCATGCCGGAAATTTTCGCGCTGGCAGACCGCGTGACCGTGCTGCGCGACGGCGCATTCGTCGCGACGAAGGACATCCACGAAGTCACCGAGCAGGACCTCGTGTCGCTGATGGTCGGACGCTCCATCGAGAGCCTGTTTCCGAAGGCGGACGTTCCCATCGGCGAGACCGTGCTTGAGGTTAAGAGCCTCAATCACGGACGCCATGTGCAGGACATTTCCTTTTCGTTGCGGAAGGGTGAAATCCTCGGCGTGGCGGGTCTCGTTGGTAGCGGGCGCACGGAACTTGCGCTCACCCTGTTCGGAATGACGCCCGCAACGAGCGGCCAAGTCACGCTCGACGGCAGGCCGGTGCGCATCGGTTCGCCCATACAGGCGCGCGACCTGGGCATCGCCTATGTGCCGGAAGATCGCGGCCTGCAAGGTCTCGTCAAGGCGATGGCCATCCGCAAGAACATCACGATGGCGACCATCGACAAGGTGTCGAGCGGCATCTTCATCCGCGCTTCTGCAGAGGCAAAACGGGCGCTCGCGGCGGTGAAGCGGCTCGGCGTGCGCTGCCGCGACATCGACCAGCCGGTCGGCCAGCTTTCGGGCGGAAATCAGCAGAAGGTCGTCATCGCCAAATGGCTGGAAACCCATCCGAAGGTGCTGATCCTCGACGAGCCGACGCGCGGCGTCGATGTCGGCGCGAAATCCGAAATCCATTCCATCATGGGCGAGTTGGTGCGCAACGGCGTGGCCATCCTGATGATCTCCAGCGAACTGCCGGAAGTTCTCGGCATGAGCGACCGTATCCTCGTGATGAGCGGCGGACGCATCACCGACGTGATTTCACGCGCGGACGCCACGGCGGAACGGGTCGGCGCCGCGATGACCGCGCATCGAACGGCGGAGGCGGCATGATGGCCATGACCGACCTCGACCTGCCTCCGGTCCGGCCAGCCCGAGTGGCCCAACGGCCCGGCGCATTCCAGCGGCTGATGTCCGACTATGGGCAGGAGATCGTCGTCCTTCTCGCTATCGTCGCGCTGTTCGTGGTTGTGACCATCGTCAACCCGCGCTTCATCAGCGCCAACAACCTCACCACCATTTTCGCCGGCAACGCCTATATCGCCATCGCCGCCATCGGCATGTCGATGGTCATCATCACCGGTAATATCGACGTGTCCGTCGGCGCGCTGATCGGCGTTCTCGCGACCATATCGGGCACGCTCGCCGTCGCTGGATATCCGGTATGGGTTGCGTGGTTCATCCCCGTGCTGGTCGGCATGGCGATCAATGGCGTGATCGGCACTCTCGTTGCCTATGCCCGCATTCCGTCCATCGTCGTCACGCTCGGCGCGCTGTCGATCCTGCGCGGAGGCCTCATCAGCGCGACCGGTGGCACATGGATCAGCGACCTGCCCCCAACCTTCATGATCGCGCAGAAGAAGCTGTTCGGCCTGCCGGTGCCGCTCGTGGCGATGGTCGTGCTGACGCTGCTTGCGGCTGCATGGATGCGCTACTCGGCCTTCGGGCGCTCGCTCTACGCGCTTGGCGGCAATGCGGAAGCGGCAGTCGCAACCGGCATCCCCGCCGAGCGGCGCATCGTTGCCGTGTTCGTCATTCACGGCATGTTCGCCGGGCTGGCGACCATCCTGTTCGCCACGCAATTGCAGGTCATCCAGTCGACGGTTCCGCCGAACCTCGAACTCACCATCATCACGGCGGCGGTGATCGGTGGCGTCTCGATCCTCGGCGGCTCAGGCACCGTGATCGGCTCGACGCTCGCCGCGATCCTGTTCGCCACCATCGGCTCGGCGCTTATCTTCACGAACGTATCCGCCTACTGGCTGCGCGCGGTGATCGGCCTGCTGATCCTTGCGACGGTGCTTGCCGACATGTACCGGCGCAGCAGGAGGATCTGAGGCGATGAGGCTCGCATCCCTGCTGAGGCACGAAGTGTTACTCGCCATCCTTCTGGCGGTCGTGTTGCTCATATTGTCATTCCAGTCCGACAAATTCTTCACCGTTAGCAACCTGCTCAACCAGGGACGGTTGATGACCGAAACAGGCCTGATCGCCATCGCGATGACCTTCATCATCGCAACAGGCGGCATCGACCTATCGGTCGGCTCGATCCTCGGTCTGACGGCGATCCTGACTGGCGTTTTCTGGCAGAATGTCGGCCTGCCGCTCCCCTTCGCGGCGCTGGCGGCAATCGCCGTCGGCACCTTCGCGGGATTTGTAAACGGCGTCATCATCACGCGCTTCCGCGTGCCGCCGCTGATCGCCACCCTCGCCACGCTCGCGCTTTATCGCGGATTGGCGGAAGGCATCAGCCAAGCGCGCTCCGTGCGCGGCTATCCAGACTGGTTTTACGTGCTCGGACAAGGCGAGGTGCTTGGCGTCCCGACGCAGTTGTGGCTGCTCTTCGTCGCCGCGATCCTTGCCTCGATCATCCTTGCCTATACGCGCTGGGGACGCACGGTGTACGCCATCGGCAACAACGAAGTCGCAGCGCGCTTTTCGGGCCTTTCCGTCGAAGGCACAAAGCTTGCGCTTTACACCGTCTCGGGTTTCGCGGCTGCCGTTGCCGCAGTGATCTTCGTTTCCCGTGTCTCGACGACCCGCTCGGACATGGGCACAGGTATCGAGCTGGACGCCATCACGGCGGTGGTGCTCGGCGGCACATCGATCTTCGGCGGTCGCGGCACGATCGTCGGCACCATGATCGGCCTGTGCCTCATTCAGGCATTGAAGAACGGCCTGTCTCTGGCAGGCGTCAAGGGCGACGGCACAATCATGCTGATCGGCGCAGTTCTGATACTGGCGATACTCGCCAGCAACCTCTTCGAGAGGAGCGGCACTCGATAATTCGGGAGTAGATCGTCGTCACTGCCGCTCTCCGGTGAGACGATATCTGGAGGAGAAAATGGGTAAAGTACTGCTATCCGCATTCCTGGCCTTGTCCTTCTCGACAAGCCTCAGCCAAGCGCAGTCGGCATGGACCGGCGGCGATGACCTGCCTACCAATCCGCTGGCCTGCGACGCCACCCCACCGACGGCGACGGCCAAGCCCTATGACGGCGGTGAGCCCACCAATGCGCCGGACCGCAAGGGCAAGACGCTCGAAGTCGTGGACGTGCCGAAGCTGGTCGGCATCGGCTATTTCAACGCCACATCCAAAGGCATTGCCGATGCGGCCAAGGAAATGGGCACGATGAACGCCAAGACGGACGGCCCGAGCAAGGCGAACATCGATGACCAGATCACGCTGATCGACAACTACATCACCAGCGGCGTGGACGGCATCCTGTTCGCCGCCAACGATCCGGTGGCCATCGCGCCCGTGCTGAAGAAGGCGCTCGCGGCCGGCATCAACGTGGTCGGCTATGACGCCAACTCCACGCCCGATGCGCGCCAGTGGTTCGTCAATCAGGCGGAGTTCAACGGCATCGCCAAGTCGATGGTCGACGCGATGGCCGCCGAGATCGGGGACGACGGTGCTTTCGCCATCGTGACCTCGACCTTCACGACGCCGAACCAGGCACGCTGGATCTCCGAGATGGCCGCTTATCAGGCCAAGTGCCATCCAAACATGAAGTGGCTCGAAACGGTGGAAGCACAGGAAGACAATATCCTGTCCTTCAATCAGGCGAATACGCTCATCAACAAATATGGCGATGAGATGAAGGGCATCTTCGGCATGACTTCGGTTGCCACCCCGGCTGCCGCCGACGCCGTGACACAGGCCAACAAGTGCGGCAGCATCTCGGTCGTGGGACTGGCGACGCCGAATGCCATGAAGCCATACGTGTCCTCCGGCTGCGTCAAATCGGTGGTGCTTTGGAACCCGGTCGATCTCGGCTATGCGGCGGCCTATGTGCTGCGCGCCGTGGCCGACGGCGACCTCAAGGCCGGAGCGACCTCGGTGAAGGCCGGGAAGCTGGGTGATCTGTCCGTCATCAACGGTTCGGAAATCCTGCTCGGCGCGCCCTTCGTGTTCACGAAGGACAACATCAACGATTTCGACTTCTGACACATCTCTTGTCGAGGCGGTCCGCTGCATCGCGGCGGGCCGCAACCTTTCCCGGAATAAAACGATGTCCGACTGGCACACTGAACTTGAGGCGCTTCGCGATTTCTCAGCACGGATCGGTGCCGACCCGCTGCTGACGCAGGGAGCGGGCGGGAACACGTCGATCAAGGCTGGCGATGTCTTGTGGATCAAGGCATCGGGCACCTGGCTCGCCCATGCGCGCGAGCGCGAGATCATGGTTCCGGTCGCGATTCCACCCCTCATCGATGCGGTACGCAGCTTCGACCCGCGTGCCGACCGCGCGCAGGAATTTACACTGACCGAACTCAATCCGGGCGGCTTGCGCCCTTCCATCGAGACCACGGTTCACGCCTTGATGCCGCATCGCGTGGTGGTACATGTGCACTGCGTCGACACAATCGCGCTGGCCGTCCGCACCGATTGCGAAACGCTGCTGGCAGAACGCCTCGACGGCATCAGATGGGCGCTGGTCCCTTATGCGCGGCCCGGACTACCCTTGGCGCTCGCCATTGATGCGAAACTCGGCACAGAGCCGGATGTGCTTGTGCTTGCCAATCACGGACTGGTCGTCGCCGCCGACACGGTTGAGGAAGCGGAACGTCTGCTCGACACAGTCAAACAAAGGCTGCGCGCCGCTCCGCGCAATGTCGGTTCCTTCGACGAAACGGCATTGGCGAGGCACGCAAATGCAGGCGACTATCGCCTGCCGACCGACGAGGCCGTCCACGGCGTTGCGCTGGATGAATGGGCGTTGAAGGTGGCCGAAGGCGGTAGCCTCTATCCCGACCACGTCATCTTTCTCGGAGCCGGAACTGCGGTCGCGCAAGACGGTGAAACCCTCGAACAGGTCGAGGCGCGCCTCGGTTTCGCCCCCGCGGCACTGGTCTTTCCGGGGCGGGGCGTATTGATGCGCTCCGATGCGACGGAAGGCGCGCAGGCGATGGCGCGCTGCCTCTCGGACGTGACACTGCGCATCCCGGAAGGCGCGCCGATCCGCTATCTTTCTGAAGAGGATCACGACCAGCTTCTCAACTGGGATGCCGAGAAATACCGGCAGCAACTGAACCGCGCGGCTTCGGCATGAGCCCGCTCGTCGTCGGCATCGACATCGGCACCTCCGGCGCGCGAGCCGCAGCCATGGGCGTCAGGGGAACGATCGCGGCGCAGGCGGCAACCAGCTTCGGTCGGGCGGACAGCACGGTGCGCAATCCCGAGCGCTGGTGGGATGCGGTCGGCAAGGCGTTGACCGCCGTCCTGCAACAGATCGATCCAAAGACGGTGCGTGCCATCGCTGTCGATGGTACGTCAGGTACGGTGTTACCCGTTGATGCGGCAGGCACGCCGCTGGCACAGCCGCTCATGTACAATGATGCGGTTTCCGACCAATCCATCGTCACGAACATTTCCCGACTGGCGCCCGCCGAAAGCGCCGCCCACGGCGCGAATTCCGGCCTTGCGCGAGCGCTCCTGTTCTCGAACGTCGCGCATGTCCGCAAGATCATCCATCAGGCCGACTGGATTGCGGGCCACTTCTCCGGCCGCTTCGACCTGAGCGACGACAACAATGCGCTCAAGACAGGCTATGACCCCGTCACTCGGGCTTGGCCGGACTGGATCGCCGAGACCGGCCTTTCTCCGGCGCTGCTGCCGGAGGTGAGAGAACCCGGCAGTCCGTTCGGCACAATCGCCCAAGCCGCGGCCCGCCGGTTTGGCCTGCCGGATGATGTCGTCATCGTGGCGGGTACCACGGACGGCTGCGCATCGTTTCTCGCCACGGGCGCGAGCAAACCGGGCGACGGCGTAACCGCGCTGGGCTCATCGCTCACCATCAAGCTTCTCTGCGACCGACCGATCTTCGCGCCCCAATTCGGGATCTACAGCCACCGCATCGGCGACACCTGGCTGGCGGGTGGCGCTTCGAACACGGGCGGGCGGGTGCTCGCCCAATTCTTCGACGCAGACCGGCTGGCCGCACTGTCGGCCCGGATCGACCCCTCAACCCCGAGCGGCCTGAACTATTACCCGCTGCCGTCGCGCGGCGAGCGTTTTCCATTCGCCGATCCCGGTCTGGAGCCGCGCATGTCACCGCGCCCCGGCGATGACGCATTGTTTCTGCAGGGGTTGCTGGAGGGAATAGCCGCCATCGAGCAATTGGGATACCAGCGTCTCGCTGAGCTTGGCGCGCCACAATTGTCGAGCCTGCGCACGGTCGGCGGCGGCGCCGCCAACGCAGTGTGGACAGCAATTCGACACAGACTCCTGAGCGTTCCAATGCCGGATGCCGACAGCACGGATGCGGCGGTGGGCACGGCTCGGCTTGCGCTCAAGGGCGCAATCGCTTCGGGAGTAGTGGCATGAGTTTTCCGCACCACCAGCTCGGCGGCGTGCGGGATCTGGTTCCGATGTTCGATGCGTTCCTCATCGACCAGTTCGGCGTGCTTCACGATGGCAGTGCGCCCTACCCCGGCGCGGTGGAGACCCTGACGAACCTCAAGAGTACGGGTAAGACGATCGTGCTGCTCTCCAATTCGGGCCGCCGCTCCGCGCCCAATGAAGAACGATTGCTGCGTCTTGGCTTCAGGAAGGGAAGTTGGGACAGCTTTTTGTCATCCGGCGAAGTCGCCTGGCGCATGCTTGCCACCTCCCCCGACCATGCTGGCCGCAATTGCCTGCTGCTCGCGCGCGGCGGGGACAAGTCTGCGATTGAGGGACTGCCGCTCAACCTCGTCGAAACCGGGAACGATGCTGATGTCGTCCTGCTGTCGGGCAGCGAGGCGGACACATATGACATGGACCACTATCGCAGATTGCTCGAGCCTGCCGCTACGCGACAAGTCCCCTGCATCTGCACGAACCCGGACAAGATCATGCTGACCCCGGTTGGCCCGCGTTTCGGCGCGGGGCAGATCGCCGAAGTCTATGCCGGCATGGGCGGCCCGGTGAAATGGATCGGCAAGCCCTTTCCGGAAATCTATGATGCGGCGAAGGAACTCATCGGCCATGCGCTCGCCGCGCGAACCGCCTGCATTGGCGACAGCATCGAGCATGACATTGCGGGCGGGCAGCAGGCGGGCCTGTCGACGGTCCTTGTCGCGACGGGCGTGCTGGACAGCCTGTCCGATGGCGAACGGGCCGAACTGTACAAGAAACATGGCGCGGCCCCTGACTATTTGCTGCCTGCCTTCGCGTGGTGAGGATCGATCATATGGAAACAATGATTGGCCGCGACGTCGTCGCGAAAGAAAACGACACACGCCTCAAGGCGCTCCAAAGCGATTTCGACGCCCTTGGCGAGCAACTCGACCGCAGGCGGATCGACATAAACACCATCCTGAAAAAGGTCGAGGCGTTCGGAGTCGCCATTCCTTCCTGGGGCGTGGGAACGGGCGGCACCCGTTTTGCCCGCTTTCCCGGCCAGGGAGAGCCGCGCGACGTGTTCGACAAGATCGAGGATTGCGCGGTGATCCAGCAACTGACCCGCGCGACGCCGACCGTTTCACTCCACATTCCATGGGACAAGGCAGATCCGAAGCGCCTCAAGCAGGCCGCGGCGCGCTTTGGCCTAGGCTTCGACGCGATGAACTCCAACACCTTCTCTGACGCCGCGGACCAGAAGCTGTCCTACAAATTCGGTTCGCTTTCCCATGCCGACCGGGCGACAAGGCAACAGGCAATCGAACACAACATCGAATGCATCGAGATCGGCAGGGAGATCGGTTCGAAGGCGCTTACGGTCTGGATCGGCGACGGCTCGAATTTTCCGGGACAGGTCAATTTCGCGCGCGCGTTCGAGCGCTATCTCGACTCAATGCGCGCGATCTATGCGGAACTGCCGCAGGACTGGCGGCTGTTTACGGAACACAAGATGTATGAACCCGCATTCTACTCGACCGTCGTGCAGGATTGGGGAACGAACTACATCATTGCGAAGGAGCTTGGCGAGCGCGCCTTTTGCCTTGTCGATCTCGGCCATCATGCGCCGAACGTGAACATTGAAATGATCGTGTCGCGGCTGATCCAGTTCGGCAAGCTTGGCGGCTTCCATTTCAACGATTCCAAATATGGCGATGACGATCTCGACGCGGGGTCCATCGATCCCTATCGCCTCTTCCTCGTTTTCAACGAACTGGTCGATGCCGAGCTTGCCGGAACGAAGGGGTTCGATCCGGCGCATATGCTCGACCAGAGCCACAACGTGACCGATCCGATTGAAAGCCTGATGATGTCGGCAATCGAGGTGCTGCGCGCCTATGCCGCCGCGCTGCTGGTCGACCGCGACGCATTGCGGTCATTCCAGGAAAGCAACGATGCGCTGATGGCCTCGCAGGCGCTCAAGACGGCGTTTCGCACGGATGTCGAGCCTATTCTTGCCATGGCGCGGCACAGGACGGGTGGCGCCATCGATCCGGTTGCGACCTATCGCGCGAGCGGCTATCGGGCCAAGGTCGCCGGGGAACGGCCCGCCGTCGCATCAGGCGGCGGCGGGATAGTTTGAAAGGTCAGGCCTTGCGCGGACGCGCGCTGTCGTTCGTGCCTTCCGCATCGGGCGCCAGCCCATAGCTCATGCGCTTCATCTGATCGATGACCCGCGTCATTTCGGCGTCGGGCAGGATCGGCGGCTCGCCAAGCATGAGCGCGTGGACATACATGCGCGAGAGCGTTTCGACCTCGATTGCGAGCCAGAGCGCGGCTTCCATATTCTTGCCGAGCGAAATCTGGCCGTGCTGGCCAAGCAGGCAGGCCAGCCTGTCCTTGAGCGCGACAAGGGCGTTGTCGGAAAGCGCTTGCGTGCCGAATGTGGCGTAGTCCGCGCAGCGTATCGTGGTGCCGCCCGCCACCCCCGTCATGTAGTGGAAACTCGGGATCGTCTTGTGATGGCACGCCAGGGTAGTCGCAAAGATCGAGTGGCAGTGCAGCACCACGTTGATATCGGTGCGCGCCTTGAGGATGTCGCGGTGAAAGCGCCACTCGGATGAAGGACGATGGCCGATATAGGTGCCGTCAAAATCCATCTCCACGATGTCGTCCGGGCTCATCGTATCGTAGGGCATGCCGGAGGGCGTGATAAGAAAGCCCTTGTCCAGCCGCACGGAGAGATTGCCTGCCGTGCCCTGATTGATGCCGCTGCTGTTCATCCGGCGGCAGATACCGACCATTTCCCTGCGCAGCGCCGCGTTATCCGTCATTTCAGCCACTCCATCTGATGCTGGCCATGCTGTTATCGACCAAATTTCAGATTGCCAAGTGGCTTGCAGCCTCCGTCGCTACGCGGCAGTTTTGTCGACGACCCAACGCTGCGAAACCGTGCAGCAAGGCGCAGTCGGAGAATAGTGCGTAAAGACGATATTGTCGTCTCCAAGCCCAGCCTCGCGGCAGGGAGGGCAGTAGAAATAGGGCTTCAGCTCGTCGGGCGCCGCGCCATGCGTCGCGCCGAGATAACGTGCGACGACGACGAGGTTCACGCTCACATTGTGATTGCAGCCGGCATTCGTGCATCGCGCTCGCACCTGATAGCCGCTCGCGATATACTCCCCAAGCGTTCGCGCGCTTTTCGGGTCTTCGACGCTTGGCAATGGGAAGATTTTGCGGGGCATGAATGTCGATCCTGGACACCCCGTTTACGTTGCGGAACCCGCTTTGCGCCAGTCCATACGAACTTATATGTGGACGATCCGGGAGGCATGAATGAGGGTCAGCACCGCGATAAAGATCACAGTTGCCTTGCTTGTCCTGAGCTGGTTGCCGCTCATTATCGTGGGCGCGCTGGGCATAAGCGACAACCCCATCGGCCTCGGGCTGCTGGCCATGGCGGGCACAATGCTTGCCGCAGTCTGGCTTGGCGCTTTCGCGCTCTACCGGATTCTGTTCTTCAGCTAGACCGCTTCACGTGAGCGGCGAAAGATAGATTTCCACGCGCCGGTTCTGGGCGCGACCTTCGGGCGTGGCGTTGCTGGCGATGGGACGCGTGTCTCCGAAACCGTTGATCGCCAAGCGGCGGCCATCCACGCGCTGGCTCACGAGATAGGATGCAACGGATGAGGCGCGGCGTTGCGACAATGCCTGATTGTGGCTCGCAGAGCCGGTCGAATCGGTGTGGCCGTTGATGTCGACGATTGTGCGATTGTATTTGTTGATGACCAGCGCCACCGCGTTGAGCGTTTCATAGAAGGCCGGGACCACCTGATCCTGGTCGGTCGCGAAGGTGATATTGGACGGCATGTTGAGGATGATCTGGTCGCCGTTGCGGGTGACAGACACACCGGTGCCGCGAAGGAAGCCGCGCAGTTCAGCCTCCTGCCGATCCATGTAGCTACCGACCGCGCCGCCCGCGAGCGCACCGATGCCAGCGCCGATCAACGCATTTCGCCGGTCATTTCCGCCTGCAAGCAGGCCAATGCCTGCACCGGCAAGCGCACCGATGCCAGCGCCGCCGGCAGTATTGGAAAGCTTTTGCTCGCCCGTAAATGGATCGGTGGTGCAGCCTGCGATAAGGGTCATCGCGACGGCACCCGCAACCAGTTTCTTCATCTTTGGCTCCCTTTCCAACGCTCGTGCGAGCACCAACCGATTCCATTTGTATTTGTCGGAATATGGCGGAATTGAAAGCGCGGCAACCTCAATGCCCACCATCTCCACAGTTCGGCAGTTTCCGCACCGCGCATTCCGGGCAGGTTGTGTTTCGCTGTTGATGGCCGCAATTGCTTCGGCTATGTAGCGCGAGCGTTTGATATTTCATCGCTGCCGTGCCATCAGCACCCGTAGCTCAGCTGGATAGAGCGCTGCCCTCCGAAGGCAGAGGTCACAGGTTCGAATCCTGTCGGGTGCGCCAGGCATCCTGAGAAAGAGCGAGGAAGCTTTGGCTATCACGGTCACCCGTTCTGGCAGGGCGGCAGCTTAGGCATAGCCGTCCCGGCGATTCGCCCGGTTCACGCCGTGAGTGTCACTGTCCGGACAAGAGCATACTCAAATGTGGCACGGCTCAATTTCTCAAGTTCGCTCGCGCTTCGTGACGCGTCAGTATTCGCGCGGCCGCAACACTTGCGAGAAGCGCGGGTCTTCCCGGATTGAATCGAAGTCGGCGTCGTTTCTCATCATATCGATGGTGTTCTGAGGAACGTCCCGGCCCGCCCTTTCGAGATAGCGCAGCGCATCCTCCACCTCGCCGAACCTTGCGTGGATACCGGCGGCATTGACCAGAGCTATGAATTCGTCCGGGTCGATCGCGAGCGCACGCTCCAACCAAGCATAAGCTTTCGTTCTGTCCCCGAGATAAGCAAATGCGAGCGCGCCCCGGTGCAATGGCGAAGCCATTTCCGGATAGAGGCGCGACGCCCGTTCCGCCCTCTCGACGCACTCTCGTGCCCATTCAATCCTGTCGGGATCGTCCTTGTCGACAAAGCCGGCGATCATGATCGGTGAAACGTAGTCGTCCGGTCGCAGGCGGGCAGCCAGCTTGAACAAGGAAACCATATGCTTCCGGTCGTTGCGGAAGCGGACGATGGTTGACGCGTAAAAGAAGTTGGCTTCGAACGAATTGGGATCGAGAACAAGCGCTTCCTTGTATGAGCGATCCGCCTCATCGTATTTCTCCATGCAGAATTGCGCGAAACCGTGGGCGATACGTGCTTCGGGAAGACCGGGGTCGAGGTCGAGCGCCTTTTCTGCAATCGGCAGGATATCGTCTGCGGACACGTGCTGGCCATGCCAATCGCGCAGATAGCAATCGCAAATGACCATGCCCGCATAGGCGCGCGCGTAACCCGGATCAAGTTCCGCCGCCTTTCCGAACATGCGCCTGGCAAGCAGGAGGTTGGATTTGGTCAAGGCCTGCATCAACTGCCTGCCGCGCAGTTCATGATGGTACGCCTCGATGTTCTCGGTACGCGCCTGCCGGATAGCCTGTCGCTCATCCGGCAGAAGTTCCAGTTCAAGGTGCCGGACAACAGCCTCGGTTATCTCATCCTGAATTGCGAACACATTCGCGAAGTTGCGGTCGAATCGCTCGGCCCAAAGCAGTTCGCCGCTTGCACCTTCAAGCAGGCGCGTGGAGACACGCACGCGCTCGTCGAGAAGGCGCACGCTTCCTTCCAGAAGATATTGAACGCCGAGATCCCGCGCGATCTCGCTTCCTCGCAGGTCGCGCCCCCTTGTGGCGAAGCTGTAGTTCTTCGAGACGACCCGCAGCCTCCGACTCTTTGCCAGCGCCGTGGTGATGTCTTCCGCAATGCCGTCAGAGAACCATTCCTGATCGTTGCCGCCAGTCTCAAAAGGCAAGACCGCAATCGACGGCTTGCCGGGCGGCGAGACGACCGATGGCTCCGGTGCACGGTCGAGCGGAACTGTCCGAACCCGGTAGATCTGGACGGGCCTTGCGATGTTCTTGAGCGATTTTGGGCCGAGATCGTCGAATGTCGAGGCGATCTTGCGGTTGACCTGATCGTGAACGCTTGCGGAAACATATATCTCGCCGGGCTGGGCCAGGCTTTGAAGCCGCGCGGCGACATTGATCCCGTCGCCATAGAGATCGCCGCCGTCAATGACCACATCGCCGAGATTGATGCCGACGCGCAGGACGATGCGGCGTGCTTCGGGCAGGCTCGAATTTGCCTCTGCCATCCGCGACTGTAGTTCGATACCCGCCGCAACCGCGTTTACCGCGCTGGTGAACTCCATCAGGAAACCGTCGCCCATCACCTTGACGATCCGCCCGCCATGCGCCAGCGCAATCGGCTGGAGGATCGTCGCGCGAACATCCTTGAGGGTGGCGAGTGTGGCCAGTTCGTCCGTTTCCATCAGCCGCGAATATCCCACGACATCCGCCATGACGATTGCTGCAAGTCGGCGCTGGACGCGTTCTTCGGTCATTGAGCGAGATGCACCTGAGGCGGAAACGTGGAGCGGATCGTATTTCCGCCGTGCGGAGATGTCCATTCGGCCGCGTCCGGTCGGCAGACACAGCAAATAGCGGTGAATATCCCGGCCATACAATATTATAGTTGCCTAATATACATATATGCAGTCCGGACGTCCTTGTTCGAGAGTCATCCGCGATGGAGAGTACGCGTCAGTGCGGATTGATTGTTCCTATCATTCTCGCGGGTGGATCGGGAACGCGTTTGTGGCCCGTCTCACGCGCGTCCATGCCGAAGCAATTTTCCCAAATGTTGGTCGGTGGCCATTCGACCTTCCAGCGCACGCTTCTGCGCTCGCACGGTCCCCATTTCGCGCCGCCGGTCATCGTGACGCGCGAGGACTGCCGTTTCATTGCGGCGGCGCAGATGCAGGAAATCGGCGTCGATGGCGAGATCATTCTGGAGGCAGTCGCGCGCGACTCCGCGGCAGCGGTGGCGGCGGGTGCCGCCCGAGTGGCGGAGCAGAATCCGCACTCCGTTTGTCTCGCGCTCGCATCCGATCATTTTATTGCTGACAACGATGCCTTTCTGGCGGATTGCCTCAATGCGGCGGCCATTGCGCGCGGTGGGCGGATCGTCGTGTTCGGCATCAGGCCCGATCATCCGTCGACCGCCTTTGGCTATATCGAGGCGGACACACCGGCCGAAGGGGGCGTCCGCGACCTGAAGGCGTTCACGGAAAAGCCGGACGCGGTCCTTGCGCAGGCGTTCATCGAACGCGGACTGCTCTGGAACTCCGGCAACTTCGTGTTCTCCGCCGCCACGATGATCGAGGAAATGCGGATGCATGCGTCTGGTGTGCTGGCGGCGGTCAGTAAATCCCTTGAAGGTGCGCGGCGCGACCCGGATTTCCTGCGGCTCGACGCCAAAGCGCTCAGTGCCGCGCCCGCAATCTCCATCGACCGCGCCGTCATGGAAAAGACAGAGCGCGGCGCGGTCATTGTCGCAGGGTTTTCATGGCTGGACATGGGGTCATGGGAAGCGGTGTTTTCCGCAGGGCCTGCCGATGCCGACGGCAATGTGCTGGATGGCAAGGTTTCGGTGGTGGACACAAGAGACAGCCTCGTGCTGTCGCAAGGCCCTTTGACCTGTGTCGTCGGGCTGGAGAAAGTGGCGGTGGTCTCAATGCCGGACGCCGTACTGGTCACGTCGCGGGGCGAGATGTCGAAGGTCAAGGACCTCGTCGGCGTGCTTCTCGAGGAAGGTCGGGCAGAAGCCACGCAGCATGCGCGCACCCGTCGCCCGTGGGGCTGGTATCAGCGGATCGATGTCGGGCAGGGCTTTCAGGTAAAGCGCATCTGCGTGCGCGCAGGCGCTGCGCTTTCGCTTCAGATGCACCGCCTTCGTGCCGAGCATTGGGTCGTCATAGAGGGGTCGGCCGAAGTGACCATCGCCGATGAGGTCAGATACCTTCATGAGAATGAGGCGGTCCACATCCCCATCGGCTGCGTCCACCGCCTGCGCAATCCGGGTACGACCGACCTGAAGATTATCGAGGTGCAGGTCGGCTCATATACCGGAGAAGATGACATCGTCCGGTTCGACGACATCTATGCCCGAGTCTAGTTAGGCAAGGTGAACGCGACGATTTCATCGCTCACGCGGGGCGTGAGGATCGAATTGCCTCCGGCGGTAAAGACGACATACTGCTTGCCCTTGTATTCATAGATCGCTGGAAGGGCGACGGCAGGCGCGCCCACAAGGCTCTTCCAAAGAACGTCGCCGGTCCGAATGTCGATGGCACGGACATAGGAATCCATCGATGCTCCGGCAAAAACCAGTCCGCTTGCGGTGATCGCCGGGCCGCCGAGGGTAATGGACCCCCAGGGTTCCGGCATGTAGAAGCCCCAGTGCTGCACCTGGCCGAATGGCTTGTTCCAGATCTGCTGGCCGGTCTTGAGATCGTAGGCGGCCATCGAACCATAAGGCGGGTTCCAGCACGGCATGCCTATGGGGTTCAGGAATGTCGTGAGTTGCACGCCGTATGGCGCGCCCGTCATCGGGAAATATCCTCCGGTCTCCGATCCTTTTTGGGCGGCGGTTTCATAGTCGGCGCGCGGTATGAGCTTGTAGATCTGCACCGCGCTCGAATAGTTGACGACAAAAATGCCGGTTCGCGGATCGACGGCGCCGCCGCCCCATTCCGTCCCGCCGATTGTTCCGGGATAGACAAGCGTTCCTTCAAGACTCGGCGGCGTGAAGCGCCCCTCGTCGCGCAGCTTGGCTGCGGTGCGGCTGCAATAGCCGAAGCTCATTGCGTCGGCCAGCCAGAACACGCCCGGCCATTTGTCCTCAACCACCGATTTCGGCAGGGCGACATAGGGTTGCGTCGGAGCGGCTTGCTCGCCCGGCACGGTCGAGGCCGGAACGGGCCGTTCCTCGATCGGATAGATCGGCTCGCCCGTCTCGCGGTTCAATACGTAGAGAAAGCCCTGCTTGGAGGTCTGCACCAGCGCGGGAACCGTGACACCGTCCTTTTCGATATCGACAAGGGTCGGTGCGGCGTTGGTGTCGAAATCCCATATGTCGTGGTGCACGAGCTGGCGGCTCCAGACGACTTCGCCGGTCGTCGCGTTCAGCGCCGTAACGGACGTCGCGAGGTCGAACGAGCCGATGCGGTCACCACCGTAGAAATTGGGGCTCGGAGAACTGACCGGCAGATAGAGAAGATTGCGCTCCGGATCGACGGACATGCTCGCCCAGACGTTCGCGGTGCCGCTTCGGGATGCGTCCTCGGCATTCAACGCATGAAAGGTCCAGCGCAGCGCCCCGGTGCGGGCATCGAGTGCGAAAACCGTTCCGGGCGGATCGAGCGCATCGGTCCAGTCGCGCCCAGCCCAGCCGACGAAGAGGAAATCCTTGTAGACCGTGGGCGGCTGAAGCAGCGACAGCGGCCATTTGGCGTTCAGATAGTTCCACTGGTTGACATCGAGGACCCCGGCCGTTCCGAAATCGGCGCAGGCCGTGCCCGTATCGGCGTCCACCGAATGCAGCTTTGCGTCCATCGTCCCGATATAGACGCGCTTCTGGCATGGTTCGCCGGGCTTGATGTCGTCCGACTGCCAATAGGCCACGCCCCTGTTCTTGAGATCAGGCTGCGTCAGCGCTTCAAGCACGGCATGCGTGTCGTAGCTCCACTTCACCTTGCCGGTGTCCGGCTCCAGCGCGAAAATGCGATAGAACGGAGTGCCCAGATAGAGGGTATCGTTCACGAAGATCGGCGTCGCCGACCAGACGGTCGGAGGCAGCACTGTCGGAACCTTGCCCGACTGGTCGGCCCTCATGTGCATGCCAGCCGGCGGCGGGCCGCCCGCCGAAACGTCTCCCGTCTTTGTTTTCCATGCGAGGCCGAGCCCACCCACATTCTCCGGGGTGATCTGGGTCAGCGGTGAAAACTTCTGGGCCTTGAGGTCGCCGTTGAACGTGTCCCAGCTTGCGGTCTGCGCATGTGCAAGCGGCATGGTCGCAAGCAGCGCGACAAGGACCGCGGCGGTGGACCGAATGCTTATCATCGAAATCACCCCTCGTACCGATGACCTGTTTCAGGCCCGACGTACCTTGAAGAACTGGCTGGCGATCCAACCGAGCGCTGCGAGCAGCATTGCCGCCAAAAGGAACCAGCTATGCAGGAGATAGCCGGCGAAACCCGTGCCGATAATGTTGAGCACAGTACAGACGACGATGAACGTGCGCAGCAATGTGCCGCGCCAGCCGTCACCGCTCAGCAACCAGCCGAATATGGCGAGCAGCGTTGTCGAAGCGATAACCAGCAATGTGCCCGGCTCGCCGGCAATTCCGCTATCGGGGTTGAAGTAGTTCGCAATCGAAACGCCCAGGCCGATCAGGGCGGCCACGACCACCACGAACGCGCCGATACGCCAAAGAACCGTTTGGGCCATAGTGTCCATCCTCAGCCAGCATCAATGCTGCAAAGTGGTGCAACCCGTGTGACAGTCCACCTCGAGCCGCTGCGCTCGCCATCTCCATCGACACGCTATCACAGCGTCGCCGACGCTGCACAGCGGCTTCTCC
This sequence comes from Rhizobiaceae bacterium, assembly GCA_023953835.1. NCBI lineage: Bacteria > Pseudomonadati > Pseudomonadota > Alphaproteobacteria > Hyphomicrobiales > Rhizobiaceae > Rhizobiaceae bacterium. The sequence continues at coordinate 923,620 of JAMLJB010000001.1, forward strand.
TCCCATGTGGCAATCGACAATACCTTGGCACAACTGTGCCAACACACCAAAGGCTGTTATAGGCAGGGTGCTGTTCCAGCCAAATTCAAGCCAATGCCATTGCGGCATAGCCAGGATTGACTCTTGAAAATCGACCTATCGTCCGACAGCGTGATGACGACGCTGACTTTGCTTACCGTCATCGGCCTCGTTCTTTCAGCCATCCACACTTTTCTCTTTCCGGGCGCATGGGGGCTTGCGGGAATAGCTCTTGTGTATCTGGCGGGCGGTATTCCCCCGCTTCGTTCGGCGCTCTCCGAGCTTTGGCACAAGCGCATACTCGACATCGATTTTCTCATGGTCATCGCCGCCGTGGCCGCCGCCATTGTCGGAGCGCCGTTTGAGGGCGCGGTTCTGCTGACCCTGTTCAGCATTTCGACAACGCTTGAACACCGCGCCCTGTCACGCGCGCGGCGCGCGGTCGAAGCCTTGATGGCGCTTCGGCCCGATACGGCGCTGAAACAGCAGCCGGACGGGACGGTCATAGAAATTGCCGCAGCGGACCTCCAACCGGGAGACACGGTCGTCATCCGGCCCGGCGCAAGGGTGCCGGCGGACGGCATCGTCAGGTCCGGGCTGGGCGCGATGGACGAGGCGACGATCACCGGCGAGTCCATGCCTGTCGAAAAGGCCCCGGGCTCGAAGGTTTTCGAAGCCACCGTCAATTTGAATGCAGTGTTGACCGTTGAGGTCACCAACTCCATCGCCGAAAGCACAGTGGCGCGGATGATCGACCTGGTGACGGAAGCGCAGGCCGCGCGCGCGCCCTCCGAGCGCTTCAGTGACTGGTTCGGACAGCGCTACACCATTGCGGTGTTGATCGGTTCGATACTGGCATTCGGTGTCTTTGTCCTGATCGGCTGGACCATTGACGATGCACTTTACCGGGCCGCAACCCTGCTCGTGGCCGCGAGCCCCTGTGCAATCGTGATTTCGGTACCCGCCGCGATCCTCTCCGCACTTGCCGCCTCGGCCCGGGGCGGGGTGCTTTTCAAGGGCGGCTCCGCGCTCGAATCGCTCGCGGAAGTCGTCACCTTCGCGTTTGACAAGACCGGCACGCTGACGACTGGAAAAGCAGAAGTGACCGGGGTCATCGCAGAAGCCGCAGAGGACGATCTGGTTTCACTTGCGGCAGGTGTGGAAGCCCATTCCGAACACCCGAGTGCTGCCGCCATTCGGCGCTACGCTGACGATTGCGGCGTTAAGGCTGCCATCGTCACCGATGTCGAGGAGATTCCCAGCGAGGGGATAAGGGGACGCTGCGGGGCGAACATCGTGTGGGCAGGCAACAAGCGGATTGCGGAGCGAATGAACGCCAATCATTCGAGCATTGCGGTCGCCACGTTTGCGGACAAGCCGGAATCCGTCATCTATGTCGGCCGCGGCGATGTGCTGGCTGGCGCGATCAGCGTTGCGGACCGGCCTCGCGCGACCTCGGTGCCGGGCCTGCAGGCGTTAAAGCTCGGCGGTGTTCGGCACCTCGCCATGATGACCGGGGACAGGCGGCCTGTCGCCCTTCGGATCGGGCAGGAACTGGGGTTCAAGCCGGATGAGATTCACGCCGACCTTCTGCCGGGCGACAAGGTCAGGCTGGTGGGCGAACTGGCCAGACGCGGCAAAGTGGCGTTCGTGGGAGATGGCGTGAACGACGCCGCTGCGCTTGCCCGGGCGGACGTCGGAATTGCCATGGGTGCGGCGGGCAGTGAAGTGGCCTTGCAGGCGGCGGATGTTGCACTGCTGTCGGAAAACATGGCGCGATTGGCCGCAGCGCACAGGCTTGCGAGGCGCACCCGGCTGATCATCCGTCAGAATCTCGCATTTGCGATGGGTGCGATGATCGTGCTTGTCTGCTCGAGCCTGTTTCTCCAGTTGCCGCTTCCCTTGGCGGTCATCGGACATGAGGGCGGCACGGTGCTGGTCGTTCTGAACGGTCTGCGACTTCTCGCCGATCCCATTCGCAATCCCTGACCGGGCAGGCACGCAAGTGCCCGCCGGGCCGGTACCAAGGTGCTATTGCTGTGCCTTGCTCATGAATTGCTCCACCACGTTCGACATATCGAAGGATGATCCGCCCTGCACCGGCGGATAGTCTGCCAGCGTTTGCAGATGCTCCTGCATCAGGACACCCATGGGCTGAATCAGCCAGGAAACCTTTTGCATCAGATGGCCATAAGCATCGGCTGAGTCGAAACTCTCGAACGGGTCCATTCGGATGTTGAAAACCAGAGGCACCGTTCTCGGAAGGACATCGGCGTAATAGTCCTCCTTTGTCGAAAAATGGAACTTCCACGGCCCCATGCGAACAGCCGTCAACTTGCTTTCGTAATAATGGAATATGGAGGTTCGCTTGCTCATGTCGGCCTCGCCTTTCCAGTAGGCGAGGTTGTCCAGACCATCAATGTATTGCTTCTTTTCCTTGATCATCTGGTCGCCGATGCCTTCCACACCCGCTGCAGTGGCAAATGTGGTGAACATGTCCTGATGCGCCTGAATACCATTGCGTACTTCGCCCTTCGGAAGGCCTGAAGGCCACCTCACCATAGAGATAACGCGCACGCCGCCTTCATAGGTCGTCATTTTCTCGCCGCGGAATGGAGTGGTGCCGCCATACGGCCATGACGTGTGTTCAGGCCCATTATCGGTCGAATACCAGACGATCGTGTCGTCGGCGAGGCCCTGCGCGTCGAGCCAGTCCAGCACGAGCCCCACGTCGTGGTCATGCTGCAGCATGCCCGATCCATGCAGATCCGCCTCCGACGTATAGTCCTCCGCGGCATACCGCCATTTGTCGTTCAGGCGGGTGTAAAGGTGCATTCGGCTTGTGTTGAGCCAGACAAAGAAGGGTTCGTTTGCCTGCTTTGCCTTACCCATGAAATCGAGCGCCTTGGGGATGACTTCTCCTTCGTCGAAGTTCTTCATGCGCTCCTGGGTAAGCGGGCCCGTGTCCTCGATGGTCTGCTTGCCGACCCGACCGAAGCGCGGGTCTTCCGTCGAATCGTCCTTGTCGCTGGCCTTGCAGTGCAGCACACCCCTTGTGCCGAAACGCTTCTCATAGTCCTCGATATTGCCGGAGAATGCTGCGCCGAAGCGCTGGTAGTCGCGTTGCTCCGCTTCCTCCTGCGTATTCAGATGATAGAGGTTCCCGAAGAATTCGTCGAAACCGTGCATCGTGGGCAAGTGCTCGTTGCGGTCGCCCAGATGGTTCTTCCCGAACTGGCCGGTGCGGTAGCCGGCTGCCTTCAAGACTTCTGCGAGGCAGGGTGAGCCGGCTTGCAGGCCGAGAGCGGAGCCGGGTTGGCCGACGGTCGTCATGCCTGAACGGATCGGGTATTGGCCGGTAATGAAAGCGGCCCGACCGGCTGTGCAACTGGGTTGGGCATAGTGGTCGGTGAAGCGAAGGCCTTCGCTGCCGACGCGATCAATGTTCGGCGTCGTGTAACCCATGGTGCCCATGCCATAGGCAGACACATTCTGCCAACCAATGTCGTCGCCCCAGATGACAAGTATGTTTGGCCTCTTGCCGGTGGCCTTCTGTTGCGCCTGGGCTTTCTGGACTGCACCGAGCGGGGGCAAGGTGGAAAGGGCGGCGAGTACCGTCGAACTGAGCAGAAGGTTCCTGCGCGTCAGACCTTCGGGCTCGTCAATTTCTGCTGTTTTTCCGATAGCCGCATTGCTCGGTTGAATATCCGCAGGCATCGTTTCCTCCATTTGCGGTTCTTAGGCTTCTTTCCGAAACACAGGTCTCGCCAGCGAACGCGACGGGCTTGTTCATGGCTAGGAAAAACATGGACAGATCCGTCCGATCTGGCTTGCACGCGTATGTGCGGCGAGAATGGAAGATTGGAGATTTGTGCTCATAGCCAACTGTCCCTTCTTGCATTCAGGCAAGAGCCTAGCTCAAGTTGGGAGCGCTCGATGCTCACCAATGTGCAAAGCTGAGGATTTTTTCATGCCCGTCGTGGCCGCGCAGAAGGTTGCTTCGGAACTTGGCTGGCTCTCCAAGCAGCCGGAGGAATTCAGGAGGATTTTGCTGAGCGCATGCGAATTGCGCAGCCACAGGCGGGGTGAGCAGCTTTACTCTCTGGGTGACGGACCAGGCGGCCTGTTCTGCCTCGTGCGCGGATTCCTCAGCGTGCTGGTTGCCGCCGGACCCTCCCCGCCCTTTCTTGGCTTCATAGCGCGGCCCGGATGGTGGGCGGGTGAATCGGCGGCAATAACTCGAACCCATCGCCGCGTCGAACTTCTCGCGCGGACTGATGTCGATGTGCTCCATCTTCCGCTCGCTCGCCTTGAGCGACTTGCTCAAAGCGACCCGACGATATGGCGACGTCTTGCCGAGATATCGGTGTCGCATCTGGACAACGCCCTGTTGCTGGCCGCAACGCTCTTCGATGACAATCCGCAAACAAGGATAGCCTCCACGCTTTGTCGACTGGCGGGGCCGGGAATGGAAAGTGACGAAGAAACCTTCATCGACTGCAGCCAGCAGGAACTCGGTGAAATGGCCGGCTTGTCACGCAACAGCGCTGGACCTGTGATCAGGCACCTTGAGCAGCAAGGCCTGATCCGTCGGGAATACAAACGCTTCATATTCAATCCGGTGCGGCTCCGCGCTTATCGAGCCGCTCCGGAAAAGGCGAAATAAGGCGAACGCGCAGGGCTTTTCCCTGTCAGTTCAAGCAGGTGGTGTCTTTGCAATGAATGAAAGAGATGGGGAGCATCACAGTGGACAGCACACTCCTGGCCGTAGTCACAGCCTTCTTCGGCGCGGCAATAGGTTTCATGATTACGCGACTCAATGACTGGATCGTTGAGAGGCGCGAATTGCAGCGCGCCAGCCGTCACCTGAGGACCGAGGCCGCCAATGCGGTCCGTCACTACACCGCAATGCGCGACAGGCTTGCCGGACATCTGACCCAGACTGAATGGCTCAACGCCATCTATATCGAGACCTGCCGGTTCTACGGCAGCGGCCTCGGTACTTTCGACCTCAGCACACTGCGGCTCTTCGATGAAGACACCGCGGAGGAGGCCCTGTTTCTGCTGCTGATGATCCGCAACAACAATTCCTATGTCGATCAGGCCAAGCTGTATTTCGACGCCGGCAAGCAGGATCTGTTTCACGACGTTTGTGAAGCGCTGGTCGTTCGCTGCCAGAGCACCGTCGAACGGGCCCAGCATCTGGAGGAACGGCTACGCACCGGGTCCAGCCATGGAAAGCCGTCGGCACCGGTCCTGTAGTCAGTGCGCGACGCGGACGAAATGCTATTTCCCCTCTACCTGCAACGCTGTCCGACCGCGCATGGGAATTCGCCAAAGCCCCGAACGGTGTCCCTTCAAGAACTGCTGCACGGGCCTTTCGAGGCATTCATAGCCGACAATGCCTGCAAACGTGCCGCACACCGTAGCGACCAGCAACAAAAGGAGGGATGGAACGCCGAGCGCCAGCCCGACCTTGGCGACGATCGAAATCGCGAAGGTGTGCCAAAGATAGATCGAATAGGAGCTTTCACCGAGATAGCCGAGTGTGGGGACTGCCGGCAATTTTCCGCGGACCTCAATTGCCAGAGCGCCGAACACCAACAGGGTCGCCAATGGCCCCAGTGTCCAGGCGTCGAACCGAAGCCTGAATATCTGGATCGCTGCAAAACCGGCTAGTGAAAGGCAAACAAGCAGTATCCCGATGAATGCCGGAGGGAGCTTGCCCCTTTGCCAAAGTTTCGCGAGCGCGGCTCCTGCTACAAACTCCAGAATGAGTGGGCTGGTGTAGAAGCCGACAATCGGATTCTCCGGTCGCCACCACAAGCCAGACAACACCAAAACGCTGAAGGCCAATGCAAGCGCCGGGAAGCGCGCAGAAGGTTTCAAAAAGAGAACCAATGCGAAAACGGCGTAGAAAAACATCTCATAGTTCAACGTCCATCCCTGTACGAGCAGGGGCGCGAGGCCGTCCCCGCTGGGAGAATGCACAGGCACGAAGAGGAACGATCCCAAGGTGTGGGCCAGTTCGATCTTGAGATTCGGAAACAAGCCGACTGCGCCGCCGAGAAGCATTGCAAGCGTTGCGGCCCAATATGCCGGCGCTATGCGCAGCAAACGATTTCGGAAGAAGTCTTTCGGGCTTGCCGGCCTGTCGGCACTGATGGCAGCCATGATGAAGCCGCTGATCACAAAAAAGACGTGGACCCCGGCGGCGCCGATGACGAAGTGCAGGCCCGTGCGCTCAGCGGCGTGGAATACGACAACGGCAAGTGCCGCAAAAGCTCTCAGGTACTGGATTGAATAAAGCGTTCGCATGCAACTCAACCTTGCGTTCGAACGACCGCGGTTGGTGCCGCTTCGCCCACATCAGGTACTATCAATCCGCGCTGTCGGACGGCCCGTGTCACCTGTCCAAAAATTGCTGCAACGCAGCAAAAATAGCATCGTTTTCCAGAAAAACCAACCGCTTGACGACCGATCGGTTCGGCTTGCACTGTCGACGATCTGGATTTGCATCGTCAGGTGGGTACCCTCACATTCATCTTCGGGTGGCTGCTGCTGGACCTAGGCCACGCACCTTGATGAGATTGCTCGAAACGTGCGCATTGGCCGTATATAGGACCCGGTTTCGAGCGCTTGGCGGAAGCTATCGCGCCTGCTAGCTTGGCAGTATTGCAATCAGGAAAATTGCGTGGCGGGTTATTTCGGTACCGAAGCACAACAGCGCCTGCAGGCACAGGCCGAAGCAAGTGTAGATTTCATCACCAGTACGCCCGGCGCTTGCCAAAATGGCCGCATGATGGGCTGCGACGATCCTGAACGGCTTGGCTGGGATCGGATCGATGCGTTTCTCGACCGTGACGGTGCTTGCGGCTTCCGACTTATCGAGGCGGGCAAAGTCGATGAGATCAAGTCGCAACTCTTAGATCGAGCTTACCGCCTTGACACGTGGGACGTGTTTGTTGCCGACCAGAAGGCAGCAACGGCCGCATGCGAGGCGATCCTGTCCCGCCGCCTGCCAGATGATCTTGCCGAGCTTGTCCTGCCAACCGATCCGCTCGGCGAGCCTGTGAAGCGTGCCCAGGCGCTCATGGGAACTGCCGGCATCGTTCCTTTCTCAGGCTCTTTCCTGACCGGTTCTTGCGGACCGGCAAAGACAGTCGCGCTCGGAAATGGTGCGAAGGATGTCGTGGCTGCCGCGCACTGCTATATGCCGCATAACGCGTATAGTCCTTTTCAATCATACGCATGGGGTGGACTGGTTGCCGTCGCGGAAAATCTGCGCGGCAACGGTCTTGGCAATTTCATCAATGCCCGGATGATCATCAGCGCATTTCGCGATCTCGGCGCGACGCATATTTACGAGCTTGTTTCGGCGACAAACACCGCCTCACGCCGCATGGTCGAGGCGTGCGGTCTGCGCCTGGAGCCGGCCCTGGTTTGCGGGGCAGCTACGCCTGCCCGGCAAGAGCGCTTTACCCGTTAGAGCGTTTCGCAGTTAGTTTGAAGCATTCTGCCGGCGATGGCTTGCGACAAGGCCAAGGGGTTTGTCGCAGGTCGGGCTGGTGGCCCGGACAAGACAAAGACCGAAGGATTTGGCGCAAACCGGCCCGGCCCTTCGGGTTTGCGTTTGGCGGGCACCCACTTCGTCATGCCGCTCGACCGGGCAGCCAGCCCGTTCTTCGCGACCTTCCTCGTGGCCCGCCTCGCCAAACGACAAACAGAATGATTCAAACTAACTGTGAAACGCTCTAGTCTTTCGCGATGGCGGAACTGCCATCTTTACCGTCACATCTTCAAACGTCTTGTTCCACGATTTTCCAATAGGAATCCTTGCGGATCACTTTGCCGTTTCGAAACGAATAGAAATCACAACCTCGGACCTCCGTCCTTGTCCCGTCGTGGGCCGTGCCAGTCAAAGTCCACTTCGAAATTCCGGTGTTCGTAGCCGAATCCACAAAATGCTCGTCATTGCCATAGTGGACATCGGGCAGTCCTTCGAAGCGAGTTGCCAGTGCTTGTCGTACGTTCTGCTTGCCCTCGAAACGAGCCCCCCATGGCTTGTTTCCCCGCGGCATTTCAAGGACACAGTCTTCGGCAAAGAACGCCATGATGCGATCGAGATCATGCATGTTGAAGGCGTCACATAGTTCCTTCAGCGCCAATCGAATTTCCATGAGCTTGTCTCCATCCGGCCAGGCAATTGAATAGGGGAATGCTAAACCAACCTCAGGTCTCGAGCCTTGTTTGCAGCCTCCAGCCGTGAGCTGGCGGCCAGTTTTCCCAGCACGGCGGAAACGTGATGATCCACAGTTTTCGGCGAGATCGCCAACTCCCTCGCGATGGCCTTGTTGCTGCGGCTTTGCGCAATCAACGCCAGAACCTGCATCTCGCGTTGTGTCAGGCCGAGCGGATTTTCCGTGGTGCTCCGACCGGGTCCGCGCACGGAAACAACCCCGCGCGAAGCCTGCGCGCGGCTTTCCCTTTCGATCACGGCAGTTGCGCCGAGACTGCGCAAGGCGGACAGCGCGGCCATGCGCTCCGATGACGTTCCTTCGAGCAAGAGCAACGCCTGCTCGAACGGCATGTCCGCCGAAGCCAAGGGAGCAATCTCTTTTGTGTCGGGGAAAATGTCGTTCAGCTTCGCGTGCCAGAAGATCAACTCCGGATAGAGCTTGCGGTTGGGCATGAGCTCAATGGACTCCTCCAACAGGGCGAGCGCTTCCCGTTTCCCGTCGCCGGTGATCCAGGCGGCTTCCGCCCGTACCACGGCATAGGCGGCGAGCCGCTGAAACTCGCGTCCGCGAACCAGATACTGGTCCAGTTGCTGGAGCAGCGCATCGGCGTTGTCGCCGCGCCGGATGCGGAGGCGCGCAAGGGTCAGGCCCGCGGGAAACCGGGACAGCGGCGTCGCAGCTGGATTGCCGAGAACCGCAAGCGCGATTGCAGCCGCTTCGTCCCAGCGGCCGAGCCGGAGAGCCAGTTCACCCTGCCATGCCCGCATGTAGTCGCGCCATGTATCCAGATCGCGCTCGACACAATAGGCCACGCCGACCGACAAGACCCGCTCGGCCTCGGCATAGGCAAACCAGTTTATCAACAGGCAGCCGAGATTGCAGTAGGCGCGCGCGGCGTGCTCCTGCAAATCGTCTGCCAGCGCCATGTCGAGGCTTTCCGTCAGGCCTTTTCGTGCGGCGTCGAGATCCTGCCACTGGTGCACATATCCCATATTGTTGAGGGCATGGCAGACGATGTCGCGACGCCCGATCGAGGTGGCGAGGGCAACGGCCGCCTGTCCTGTGCGCAGGCATTCCTCGACGCGATCCGCCAGCGTGGAGAGTTGCGACTGGTTGGAAAGGGCCATCGCCAGCTCCCCGCCCGGCGGTTGGGCGGAAAGCAGCCGAACGGCCGCTGCGGCATGAAACTCAGCGGCCACCCGGTCGCCGTTGAGGTAGTTGAAACGCGAAATCCATCGCAGGCAGTCGCCCACCTTGAGCAGGTCGCCTTGCTGTTCGTACCGGCGACGTGCGTCCTCGGCTTTCATCAAAGCCTCGTCCATGCGGCCGAGCAGATAGAGCTCGATGCCAAGCGCCATCGACAACTCGGCAAAATCGGGGAGGGTATCGCCATCAGGGTCGCTCAGGAGCGCCGAGAGCATTTCGGACGCCTCGCGATGCGACCCGAGAGCAGAAGCTTCCGCAGCAGCGGCAGGCGCGAGGCGTCGAACGATGGCCGACTCATGGGCTTGTCGTGCATGGTGCACAAGCCGTACAGCAGGGACGTCGGCTGCATCGCTCAGCGCGGCAAGAACCTTGCCGTTGATCGCACGACGGGTGCCCTCCGGCAGTGCGGCCTCGATGGCGCGGCGAGCAATCTCGTGGCGAAACTGAAGATGATCCCCCGCCTCTACCAGCAGTCCCGCCGCGATGGCCTCGCCGGTATGGCGCACTCCATCTGCTCCAAGCAGGTCCATCAGGATTGCAAGCTCCGCCCGGCGCGGAAATACTGCCGCAGTATCGAGCGCCTCCCGCGCACCGGGCGAAAGCCGTTCCGCGCGACGAAGGACGGCATCACTTACGCTGCCCGGCAGGGCCTCGGCATTCCCCGCTTCAATCACTTCGCTGGTGAAAAAGGCATTGCCTTCGGTTGCGCGAAACACTGCGGATGCATCGAGGCAGGCCTCTGCCGCAAGCCGCGCCACGGCTGCCTCGCTCAGCAGCGGAACTTCAATCCGACGGATCGTTCCCGAGGGGATTTCCCCGAGAGCCTGTCGAAGCCGTCTCTGGCCCTCGGTAGCTTCGTTGCGCGCGGTGAGCACGACGAGAATATTGGTGCCAGCAATCCGCCGTCCGAGAAATCGGATAAGATCGAGCGTTGCGTCATCAGCCCAATGCACATCCTCGATGATCAATACGGTCGGCTGGGCGCCATGGCTCAATCGGTGCAGCAATTCGGAAAAGAGATGCAGTCGCGAGCCTCCTGGCCCGGCAATGGCCAGATCGAGCCTCGCCGTACGGATCAGATCATAGAGCGGTCCCAGCGGTTCGGGGATGGAAAGGTCCTCGCAGGCACTGCGCAAGACGGGCGTACGGTCCCCGATCTTGCGAACGAAAGCATCGACCAGACTTGTTTTGCCAACGCCGGCTTCTCCGACCAGCGCGACGATACACCCCTCCGCCGACCGGGCACGGCCAAGCAACTGCATCATGCGTTCGATATGGTCCTCGCGCTCCAGAAGCAAAGGCAAACTCCGGTGACCGGAAAAGCATAGTCGATCGGGCGACCCAAAAATAGGGAATCCACTGCACGCGTATGGGGAATTTCTCCGATGCGCCCGCCATTCCGGTAGCGCAGTCTCTGCATGTCATTCAACACAAGGAGCTCCGAAATGCCCCGTTATCTCGTCGAAAGAACGTTCCCCGGTGGTCTCGCAATCCCCGTCGATGCCACTGGTGTCGAAGCCTGCAGCCTGGTTGTTTCCCGAAACGGCGAAGATGGCGTGACCTGGGTGCATTCCTATGTCTCGCCCGACAAGACGCGAACCTTCTGCATCTACGACGCCGGCTCGCCCGAAGCGATCCGCAGCGCCGCCAAGCGCAACGGCCTGCCTGTTGACAAGATCACCGAAGTGCGGGTGCTCGATCCCTATTTCTACAACTGATTTCGGTTCGCGGACTGGCAATCGGCGCCAGTTCGCGCGGCCAAGCGTGGTAATGGGTCGGCGAAACGGACCCTTCGATCTGGCGGGCGCGATGCGCGGCGATGGGGGGGCGTTCACATTCCATGCTCTGCTCGTCGAGTGCCGTGCCTGCGAATGCCGTTTCTCATGAACGACGCCAAAGGCCCGGCAGCCGGTTCAAGTTGAGCGGGCGGTGCGTGCGTTCTGCTCTTGGCTGCCCACATTGCCTACCGCAACTCGGTGCTATGACAGCGCTACGCCAACGCCCGGTCGATCCGGGCGAACTCCTTGTTCTCGATCATCAGGAAGACGCCCTTTCCGGCCGAGCGATCCGCCCATAGGTCGCCGACCAAGCGCTTCTCTCTGGAGTCGTCATTTGTGAAGTACGGCGCGCCCTTGTATTCGACTACGAGCGAGCGACCGTCATGCGTCTGCGCCACAAAGTCGGGATAGAACTTGTCCGATGACGTTTGCAGCCAGAAGGAATGCGGCTGGCGCGACGTGTTGCGCACCCACGTCTTCACGGCGGAAGAGCGTTCAAGATAAACGGCGCACTCGTATTCCTCGCCCGTCGGCTCCAAATCGCCCACCACGCGGAACAGATGCTTCTTGAAATCGGTGCCGCCCTTATAGGGCTGGTTATAGGCGTAGCGGCTATCATCGAAGACAAGTTCAAGGTCCGAACTCGTATCGAAGTCGAGACCGCTTTGCGGCAACAAGGCACGCTCGAAAGCGGTGGCCTCGCGCGTATCGCGATGCTTGGCGATGACCTTCACGAGCGCTTCAACGAGGCGGAACTTGGCTCGCGCCATGCCCTCAATGCCGAGCCCGGTCTTGGCGTCCAACATGTCCAGCGCCTTGGCGATAAACAGCGTTGACGACACGCGGGTAATGTCGCGTCGCGCCGAGAACGGCAAACGCCGGTCAAGCCAGTTCACCAGCGCATTCTTGGTCCAGCCGCGTTCCCCCAACGCAAGGGCAAGCTGCTCGTGCAGGTCGGTGACGAACGCCAGCGTGATTTGCCCGGCCTGGCTCACGTCCAAATGGGCTTCGTCCGTGGCGTGCCGAGGCGGCGCGAAGAAATCGAGGATTGGTGCCGGATCGTCGTCTTCCAGCTTCCACGGAATGTCGAGGAAGTGCGCACGGTCGAAAAGCTGAAGCCCGCTTGCGGCGCGCACGCCAAGACGTGGAATGGCGAAATGGATCGCTTCGGCTTCCGGCTCCACTGCCTTCAGCCGCGCGCCGCGAGATTTATGTACCAGCGCTTCAACGGCCTTGGCGGCCGCCTCCGGTATCGCCAGCAACATGCTCGTGCGGTCATAGTCGGTAAGCGCACCGCGCGCCCGAAAAACGCCGCTCGCCATATCGACTTCGACGCGGCCGCCGGTGGCGCTTTCCACGTTCAACTTGAACGTCTCGGCATCAATGCCGTCGGGTATCGCTTCTTCGTAGATGAAGGCCGATCCGCCTTCTTCCATGCCAGGCAGCGAGTCCGGCGCGAGCCGCACCAACGCCTTGGCTTCAACCCGCTCAAATCCGTTGTTCACAAGCCCGTCGCGAAGCGTGTTTGCCGCGTTCTGGAAACTCGTGGTCGTGGCGAAGGCATAGGCGCGATTCAGGTCTTCGCACCTCTTGCGCTTTGCGCGCGGCAGCCGGAGCACACGGCCAAGAAGCTGCTCCACCGCGCGCGGTGATTTCTGTTCCGCGACTGAACACAGCACATAGGCAAAGGAGCAATCCCAGCCCTCGCGAAGCGCCTGTTGCGTGATGATGAAGCGGAATTTGCAATCCCGGTCGAACAAATCGACGCCATCAAGCCCTTTGGAGTCGCCCGTTGCGATGACGATATGCTCGGCCGGAACGCGGAAGTCTTCGACAAGAAGCTTCTTCACTTCTTCAGCGTGCAGTGTCGGCTTGTCCTTCGATTTCGGCTCGGCCTGCACGAGCATGACCGGCCGCACGAACTCGCCGGTTTCTGCCTCCTCAGCGCCTGCCGTCGCTGCGAGTTCGTCAAGCCACGCGATGGCGTCGCCGATGGTGTCGCGCGGCTCCGGCCGTCCGCGAAGGATCACAGGCAGCTTGATCATGTCGGCCGCTTTCAGTTCGGCAGCCGAGACGTGATGCAGCACGTTGGAAGCGTATACACCTTTGGCCGGATTGGCTTCGTCAGGCGTGACGGGCGTCGCAGTGAATTCCACGATCACGGACGGGCTGAGACGCGCCAGCGTGTCGAAGGAAAGGCTCGTGCGGGCGTTGTGCGCTTCGTCCACGATAACCATTGGTCGATGCAGGCGAAGCACGTTGGCAAGCGAAGGCAGCGGATTGCCCGACGGCCCGGTTTCCAGCTTGCCGCGCAACCCATCGGCAAGGCCGCTGAAATGGTCCATGAGTTCGCCGTTGGCCTCATAGACCTTGCGGCCCTCCGTCTCTTCGACACGAAAGGCTTGGATCGTGGCGACGATCACAACCGCCCCGCCGTCATAGTCAGCGCGCTTGGCGTAGAGCGCATCCGTCACGCCCATGATCCGCACGTTCTCGCCGAAGCGATCCGCGAGCGCGCGGCGGTTGGGGTGCGCGCGATCCTGAAGCGTCGCAAGCGTCTGGTCGCGGATCGTTTGCGACGGCACGAGCCACAACACGGTCGGCGCATCGGTGCGAAGGAAGCTGTCCGCCGCGACGCCAATCGAATGCGCCGCGAGGATCGTCTTGCCGCCGCCCGTCGGAATGCGAAGGCACACATAGGGGAGACCGGGCAGGCTCGGCAGCGACGTGAACGGCCGCTTCGTCACCGCATAAAACGCAGTGTCCGCGTCGCTCAATTCCACGGTCTTTTCGAGGAAGCGCCGGAGCGCCGCGAGCGTCTGTAGCTGGTAGTCCTTCAGCGTGAAGAGGGGCAGGCTCATTTCAAAGCCCCTCTATCTGGTAAGGCACCTGTTTGAAGGTGACGCCGAGCCGCGAAAGCCGATCGTCGGGCACGGTGCAGCCTTCGGCATAGACCACGCGCGCGCCAGTAAAGCCCGGCTCCGGCAAGCGCAGGCTTTCGAGCACGGAAGCCGTGAGCACATTCCCGGCTTTGGCGCTGGCGACGCCAATGGCTTCGGCCGAGTGAAGCAGATAGATGGCGCGCCCTTGAAAGGTACCGATCAAGGTCGAAGAGCCGTCGGCCCGGCGAGGTATTGGCGAGCCCGTCTCACAAAAGAACACATGCGCGGCAAGGTCTGGATAGGTGACGGCCGGGCTGACATTGCCGTCGGCATCGAACAGCGGTTCGCCGAGGGTACAGAAGCGGAAGCCGGAGCCGCCTCTCCAGCCGACGTCGGTCGAGATGCCACCAGTGTCAGCGCCCTCTACAACCGCTTTCAAGCGGGGGGCGGTGTGGGTACTTGCGTGATCCCCCATTTCAATAGTCACGCAACGTAGACGCATTTTAATCGCTACAGCCGCCGTAGTGCCGGAGCCCGCAAAAGAGTCCATCACCAAATCGCCCGGTGCGGTCGCCAGTTCAAAGCAGCGCTTTATCAGCGCTTCTGGTTTCTTCCCTTTGGGGAAGTCTACACCGCCTTCTTTATGAATATTGTTCGAGAGTATGTCGTCCCACAGCGTCGTAAGGGGCTCGCCCGACACCGCCTGGCCATCAACCATTTTGATCTTATCGGAATAGAAAAGGATACGCTGGCCATCCTTCAGATATATGTCGCTGTAGCCTTCCCTTGCTACCTTGATGATGTCATTTGGGTTTTCGCGAGAGCGATCAATGGCGTTGCGCGTTTCTTGGCCTACATTGTTATAATCTGGGCGTGCCGGCTGAATCACAGAGGACGCGTTTTCTAGAACGAACCGATCAAGCTCGGCGGGGTCGTCTTTTGCGATCGTTCTGGCCTCCTTGAGCGTGAGCCCGCGATTTGAAGCAAATCCATTCATCAAAGTTGTTATGCGCCATTCGCCATGCGGCGCATCTCGGTTGGAAATCCAACCATTGTAACGGGTGTCACGCTCCCGACCCGTGAAAACTCTGTTTGGCGACCACTCCGCCCTGTTCTTTGCGTAGACAATTAAATTGTTTGTGACGGTGACGAAGCCGGGATTTATTGATTTATGGCCTGTAGCTGAAGCTTGCTTAAAAGTTACTACATTAATTCTGTTTTTTCGGCTAAATATCTCATCGCAAAGAAGAATTGAGTTGCCGAGTTCATTGTCGTCGATGTGGAAAAACAAGGTGCCACCTTCTGACATAAACTCGCGAAGCAAAATGAGGCGAGGATACATCATGCATAGCCACTTATCGTGACGTGTTAGGTCTTCGCTTTCCTTCTTAACAACGCTCCCAAGCCACGCTCGAATTTCGGGCGAATTTACGTTGTCGTTATATATCCAGTCTTCCGAACCAGTATTGAAAGGCGGGTCGATGTAGATGCACTTCACCTTACCGGCGTAATAGGGCAGCAGCGCCTTCAGTGCTTCAAGGTTATCGCCCTGAACAAGCAGGTTGCCCGCATCCGGGTCGCCGACGCTCTTGTCCTTGTCGCAATGGATCAGACGGTAGGACACGTCGCGGTGATGGTTCACCACGGCCTTCTTGCCGATCCAATCCAATGTAGGCATGTGCAGACGCCCCCGAACGCTTCAAACTCTAGGCGCGACTGTCCGACCTGACCACAAAAGGCAGCCGTGGCGACAAGAAGCGACCCGAATGGGCGATTTGCTTCGCGGTGGCTACTCCGTGGCGATTCATCGCGGCGCAAGCACTATTGCGCGCGTAAGGCCACAATGCAAGTCTTTGATAATATTGTAGAAAAATGGCGCGCCCGAAGAGATTCGAACTCCTGACCCCCAGATTCGTAGTCTGGTGCTCTATCCAGCTGAGCTACGGGCGCGCATGCCTCAAAAAGGCAGACCTCGACGGCAAGAAGCCATCGCGAGTGGGCTGCTAACTAGCGATGCTCCATCAGAATTGCAAGCCGGTTGCCGGAAAAGTTTTCACTCATTTCACCCACCGCCCTTCCCGCACTCACAAGAGTGCGTCGTCAGGCCGGGCGCCGTATGCCCCGGCGCGCATCGTCAAGGCGGATGGGCTGGTCGGGTATCGTCACCGCGAATACCGTTCGTCCTCCCACGCTTTCCACGAGTTCGAGCGTGCCGCCGTGGGCGCGCACCAGTTCATGCGCGACCGCGAGGCCAAGCCCCGTGCCGCCGCTGCGCGCTGATCCCTTGAAGGCAGTGAACAGGTTCTGCCGCGCTTTCTGCGGCAGGCCCGGACCAGTGTCCTCGACCAGCACACGGCTCACAGAACCGTGCCTCTCGGCGCTCAGCGTGAGCCGTCGAACGACCGCGCTGTCGCGATCCGCAACCATCGCCTCGACGGCATTGCGGCAAAGATTGGTGAGGATGCGGAAAAGCTGTTCGGAGTCGGCATCGATCTCGAAGCCCTGGTCGATCTCGTTGACGAAATCGATGTCGCTGCCGACCGGCACGCCAAGCAACTCATGAACCTCGTCCACCAGACGGCGCAGCCGCACCCGGCGGCGCGAGGGCGGCGCTTCCTGCGTCCTTCCATAGGCGAGAACGCCTTCCGAATAGGACACCGCGCGGTCCAGCGCGCGCAAGAGCTTTGGAGCGAACGCCTGCACGCCGGGGTCGCGAACCTGCCGCAAACGATCCGACATAAGCTGCGCGGAGGCGAGGATATTTCGCATGTCGTGGTTGATCTTCGAGACCGCAAGGCCGAGGTCCGCCAGATGCTTCTGCTCGCCGAGCACCTTCTGCAATCGCTCCTGCATCGCCGATAGTTCGCGTTCTGCCACTCCGATCTCGTCATAGCGCGGCGCGGGGCGGATGATGCGGGCGGGATCGTCTGGTTCCTCCGCAAAACGCAGCATCGAGCGTGTCATGCTGCGGATCGGCCGGATCATCATACGGTCGATCAGCGCATAGACGAGGCCGGCCGTAATCAGCGTGATCAACAGCGACACGCCCGCGACATTGCGCGCGTAGGTCAGCATCGCATTGCGCAACGCCCGGTCTGTCATGACGATCTCGTAGCCGCGATTGCTCTCGCCAACCGGACCGAACACGCGCAAGACATGGAAACGATCGGCAAACAGCGTCGCGACGGCGGCGCGGATTGCAGCAAACTGTCCCGTATTCGCCAGATCGACGTGTTCGTCGACATCGCGTGGCATGCGTGTCGACGCCAGCAGCCGGGATGCCTCACCATCGCGCATCGCGATCGCCTTCACACCGATGGATTTGAGGACGTCGTCCTGTACGTCCTGCGGCAGGTTGTCGGGTTCGACCTCCATGAGCAGCGTGGACATCGCCGCTGCGGTATGCAGCCGGTCGTCAAGCCAGCGCAGGCGGAAATTCGCAACGGAGGGCAGGAAGATCAGGATTTCGACCAGAAGCACGCAGGCTATGGTGATGAGCAGCAGCTTCGTCGAAAGCCCCCGGCCCGGCGGAACGGTGCGCTCGACCTTTCCAACCCCATCCGACTGCGCCATATCGGCGTTGCTCATTTGCCCCGCACCCGAGTCTCTTGCCCGCCAGCACTTCTCGCAGGATTTCGCATGGCCCTGCCTTCCGTGACAAGAATAGTGCAGGCGCGTCAAAATGCAAAGATTGCCGGATTCGGTGGAAAATCCGGTTGGCTTTCGGCTCATGTTGACTCGCGCGGACGGGGCACATATAAGCCGCGGCACGCTCGGGCCGACCTCCCGGCGCATTTTTCGTTGCGCCGGAAGTAACCGAGCCAGCTCCTGTTCACGAACAGAACCAAGAAGGGCCGCACGCCGCGGTATCAAAATAAATGAAGCGCACCTACCAACCCTCAAAGCTCGTTCGCAAGCGTCGGCACGGATTCCGCGCCCGCATGGCAACAAAAAGCGGCCGTCAGGTCGTCGCGGCACGCCGCAATCGCGGCCGCAAGCGCCTGTCCGCGTAAGGCGGCTGGGCACGGCCTGTCATGGCCGAGGAAAAAAACTACAAACGACTTCGCAAGCGGGCGGAGTTCCTCAGGGTGCGGCATGGCCAGAAACGTGGTGGGCCGCTTTTCCTGTTGGAGACGATCGCCCGCGGCGATGACGGTCCTGCCCGTGTCGGCTTCACCGTCACGAAGAAGAATGGCAACGCCGCGCAGAGAAACCGCATCCGCAGGCGCCTGCGTGAAGCCGTTCGCATTCATGCCGCCGATGACATGAAGGCGGGCAATGACTATGTGATCGTGGCGCGCAAGGACGTGATTGCCGCGCCGTTCGAAACGATCAAGGCCGAACTGTCCCGGCGGCTGCGCCGCAGATAGCCAACGACCCAAGGGCTCCTTATGGAAAACAACCGCAACTTCCTCATCACCATCGCATTGTCGGTGCTGATCCTGACGCTGTGGCAGGTCTTCTATATGAACCCGCGCATCGAGCAGCAGCGCCAGCAGCAGCAGGTCGAAGCGCAGCGCACCCAGGCCCAGGAGCAGCCCGCGCAAACCGGCAGCGACATTCCCGCCGCCGCTCCGCAGGGAACCATTCCGGGCAGCACGCCCGGCACGGACGGCGCAACCGCCACCGACCGCGCGCAGAGCCTCGCCGCTTCCGGCCAGCGCATCCCGATCGACACGCCAAGCCTTTCCGGGTCGATCAATCTCACAGGCGGACGCCTGGACGACCTCAAGCTCAAGCACTACCGGCTGACCGTGGAGCCGGACTCACCGATCATCGACCTTCTTAACCCGCAAGCGCTTCCGAACGGCTATTTCGCCGAAATCGGTTACACGGGCGCAGGCAATGTCGGAACGCTGCCCGGACCGGACACGGTTTGGACCGCCGACGGCGAATCGCTGACGCCCGCATCCCCGCTCACGCTGACCTATGTCAACGACAAGGGCCTCACCTTCAAGCGCATCATCTCGGTCGATTCGGAATATATGTTCACCGTCACGGACACCGTGACGAATGAGTCGGGCCAGCCCGTGACCCTTTCCGGCTATGGCCGCGTTACCCGCTTCGACAAGCCGAACCACGCCTCCATCTATGTGCTCCATGAAGGGCTGATCGGCGTCACGGGCGAGGAAGGTCTTCAGGAAATCACCTACAAGAAGATCGAGGAAGAAAAGCAGGTCAAGCCCGGCAAATCGAATGACGGCTGGCTCGGCATAACCGACAAATACTGGGCGGTGGCGCTGGTGCCTTCCGGCAAGCAGCCGTTCCAGCCGACCTTCTCCTTTTTCGACGATGGCCGTCCCCGCTTCCAGGCGGATTTCCTGACCGACGGCTTCGTCGTCGCGCCGGGCGAATCCGCGACGATCGAAAACCTCGTCTTTGCCGGGGCGAAGGAGGTCGCCACCATCAACGCCTATGAAAAGGACCGCAACATCCGCCAGTTCGACCTGATGATCGACTGGGGCTGGTTCTATTTCATCACCAAGCCGATGTTCCAGCTCATCGATTTCCTCTACAAGCTGCTCGGCAACTTCGGCCTCGCCATACTGGCGACAACCGTCATCGTGAAGGCGATTTTCTTCCCGCTTGCCAACAAGTCCTACAAATCGATGGCCAAGATGAAGGTCGTCCAGCCGAAGATGCTCGAAATCCGCGAGAAATATGCGGACGACAAGATGAAGCAGCAGCAGGCGATGATGGAGCTGTACAAGACGGAGAAGATCAATCCGCTCGCCGGCTGCTGGCCGGTGCTGGTGCAGATTCCCGTGTTCTTCGCGCTCTACAAGGTGCTCTACATCACCATCGAGATGCGTCACGCACCCTTCTATGGATGGATTCACGACCTTGCCGCGCCCGATCCGACCTCGCTGTTCAACCTGTTCGGCGTGCTGCCCTGGTCGGTTCCCGCCTTCCTGATGATCGGCGTGTGGCCCATCGTCATGGGCATCACCATGTTCCTGCAGATGCGCATGAACCCGACCCCGCCGGACCCGGCGCAGGCCATGATCTTCAACTGGATGCCGGTGATCTTCACCTTCATGCTGGCTTCCTTCCCGGCGGGCCTCGTCATCTACTGGGCGTGGAACAACTTCCTGTCGATCGTCCAGCAGGGTGTCATCATGAAGCGGCAGGGCGCCAAGATCGAATTGTGGGACAATCTCATCGGCCTTTTCCGCAAGAAACCATCGCCCGCCGAATAGCATGGCCAATCCGCGAGCCGTCGCCTGAGCTTCGGCCTTCGCATGTCGCGGGAGCGCAAATCGTGAGCGACGGCAATTTGCCCGCGCAGGACTATTTCAAACGCCCCTGGGTGTTCATCCGGGGCGTTCCCGACATGCGCCATCTTCCGCCCGAGGGCCCTGCGGAAATCGCCTTCGCGGGACGCTCGAACGTCGGCAAGTCGTCGCTGATCAATGCGCTGGTCGGTCAAAAGGGGCTGGCCCGCACCTCGAACACGCCGGGGCGCACACAGGAACTGAACTATTTCGTGCCGGACGGCTATTCAGGTGCTGCGGGCGACCTGCCGCCATTGGCGCTCATCGACATGCCCGGCTACGGCTATGCCAAGGCCCCGAAGGAACAGGTCGACCGCTGGACGTCGCTCGTCTTCGACTACCTGCGCGGGCGCGCCACGTTGAAGCGGGTCTATGTGCTCATCGATGCGCGCCACGGCATCAAGGCCAATGACGAGGAAGTGCTTTCACTTCTGGACAAGGCGGCCGTGTCCTATCAGGTCGTGCTGACCAAGGCGGACAAGATCAAGGCGGCTGGCGTTCCTCGCCTGATTGCGGAAACCGCCGAGCGGATCAGGAAGCGTCCGGCGGCCTACCCGCAAATCCTGGCCACCTCCTCCGAAAAGAATGCCGGACTGCCGGAGTTGCGCGACGCGATCGCAGCCGCGGTCGAGGGCAGATAGGGCGGGACCCGCATTGCACGGCGCGCGGCCAAGGGGTAATAGCCGCCGACCCGCCAAACGAACGGAACAGCCATGACCGCCGAAATCCCGAACACTGCCGAAGCGCAAGCCGCCCTGCTGTCGCGCGCGCTGCCCTACATGCAGCGCTATGAGAACAAGACGGTCGTGGTGAAATATGGTGGCCATGCGATGGGCGACAATACGCTGGGCAAGGCGTTCGCCCGCGACATCGCGCTGCTCAAGCAGTCGGGCGTAAACCCCATCGTCGTGCACGGCGGCGGGCCGCAGATCGGCGCGATGCTGACGCGCATGGGCATCGAATCCAAGTTCGAAGGCGGTCTGCGCGTCACCGACCAGAAGACGGTCGAGATCGTCGAAATGGTGCTCGCGGGTTCGATCAACAAGGAAATCGTCGCCCTGATCAATGCCGAGGGCGAATGGGCAATCGGCCTGTGCGGCAAGGACGGCAACATGGTGTTCGCCGAAAAAGCCAAGAAGACCATGATCGACCCGGACTCGAACATCGAAAAGGTGCTCGACCTTGGTTTCGTCGGCGAGCCGGTCGAGGTTGACCGTACCTTGCTCGATCTTCTCGCCCGGTCTGAAATGATCCCGGTGCTGGCGCCGGTTGCGCCGGGGCGCGACGGCCACACCTACAACATCAACGCCGACACCTTCGCAGGCGCGATCGCAGGCGCGCTCAACGCGACACGGCTGCTCTTCCTGACGGATGTTCCGGGCGTGCTGGACAAGGACAAGAAGCTCATCGACGAGCTGACCGTCTCCCAGGCCAAGGCGCTCATCAGGGACGGGACGATTTCCGGCGGGATGATCCCGAAGGTGGAGACTTGTATCGAAGCCATCGAGCGAGGCGTGGAAGGCGTGGTCATTCTGAACGGCAAGACCGCGCACGCCGTCCTGCTGGAACTTTTTACAGAGCATGGCGCAGGCACGCTGATCGTGCCCTGACCCTCAGGCGTGCGAAAGCAGGAGCAGGATGCCGCTGACGATCAGCAGGCATCCGGCTATTTCCATCGCATTGATCTTCTCCTTGAAGACCAGCACGGAGGTGGCGAAAGTGAAGATCAATTCGATCTGCCCGAGCGCGCGGACATAGGCCACGGGCTGCAACGCCATTGCGGTGAACCAGCACGCAGACCCCACCACGCTCGCCAACCCCACCACCGTGGATGAACGCCACGCCCGCCTCACGCGCCCGAACTCGCCCGGATCGCGGATCGCCATCCAGACAACCATGATGATGGTTTGCAGCGTGGTCGCGACCGCAAGCGACATGGCCGCCTGCATCATCCTGTCGTCGCCGCCGAGCGAGAGCGACGCCGAACGGTAGGCCACGGCGGATATGCCGAACAGCGCGCCGGACAGGATGCCGGTGAGCGCCGTCTTGCCAAACAGCGCCGCCAGCAGGCTGCGCCATGACAGAGGCGTGCGCGCCACCGAAATCAGCATGACGCCCACCACGCCGACGATGATCGCCCAAACCGCTCCCGAACTCAGCTTTTCGCCGAGGATCACCAGGCCGAACAGCGCGGCCTGCACGGGCTCCGTCTTGGAATAGGCGGTGCCCACGGCAAAATTGCGCAGCGTGAACATGTGCACCAGCACGATGGTCGCGGCGATCTGCGCCACGCCACCTATCAACGCCCACAAGTGGAATGCCGGCGACATGGCCGGAAACGCCTTGCCGGCAACGAAGTGCAGCACCAGCAGATAGAGGATCGCCACCGGAAAGCCGAAGCCGAACCGCACGAAGCTTGCGCCCGTGGTGCCGAGCGAACCCTGCAATTTCTTCTGCGCCGCCGTGCGCAGGTTTTGAAGAAAAGCGGCAGTGATCGTGATGGGTATCCAGAGTTCCATGCCGGTCCCATACCAGCTTTGTGCGCAGATGAAACCGGCCCCTCTTCATTCTGTCGCGAACATGGCTTATGCGTTTGGGCATGACCACGAAGCCGAACCTTTCCAGATTTTCCCATGTCACCGACTGGGTGTTCGATCTCGACAACACGCTCTATCCGCATCACTCGAACCTGTTTTCACAGATCGACGTGAAGATGACCGGCTACGTCTCGGAACTGCTCAGCATCTCGCGCGACGAGGCGCGCAAGCTCCAGAAGGATCTCTACAAGGAATATGGCACCACGCTTAACGGGCTGATGGCGCGCCACAGCATCGATCCGGATGACTTTCTGGAGAAGGTCCACGACATCGACTATTCATGGCTGGTGCCGGACCCGGTGCTCGGCGCCGCGATCAGGCAGTTGCCGGGGCGCAAGTTCATCCTCACCAATGGCGACCGCCGCCATGCGGAGCGCACCGCTCGACAACTCGGCATTCTGGATCATTTCGATGACATATTCGACATTGTCGCCGCGGGCATGTCGCCGAAGCCCGCCCGCGAGACCTACCACAAGTTCATCGAACTGCACCGCATCGACGGCACCAGCGCCGCCATGTTCGAAGACCTTGGCCGCAACCTTGTCGAGCCGAAGGCCATGGGCATGACCACAACCCTCGTGGTGCCGCGCAATTTCGAGCCGACATTCTCGGAAATCTGGGAAAGCGACCCCGCATTCGACGATGCGGTGGATTTCGTCACCGACGACCTCGCCGGCTTCCTGAACCGCATCATCGGGCCGGATGCCGCCGCTCAGGACGCATCCAGTTCATAGAACCTGCTGATGTGGCCCCAGGCATCTTCCGCCGTTTCCGCATAGTCGATGATGTCCTGATCGCCCGGAGAAATGGTGCCCTGCTCGGCCAGATAGTCGAGGTTGAAGGCATGCTGCCAGAACTCCTTGCCGAACAGGATCACCGGCACGCGCTCCATGCGCCCGGTCTGGATCAGGGTCAGCGTCTCGAAGAACTCGTCCATCGTGCCGAAGCCGCCGGGAAACACCGCGACAGCCTTGGCGCGCATGACGAAATGCATCTTTCGGATCGCGAAATAGTGGAAGTTGAAGCACAGGTCCGGCGTCACGTAGATGTTGGGCGCCTGTTCGTGCGGCAATACGATGTTGAGCCCGATCGAGGGCGCGCCGACTTCGGCCGCCCCCCTGTTTCCAGCCTCCATCACGCCCGGCCCGCCGCCGGTGACAACGACGAATTCGCGATAATACGACTCCGCCGAATGCTTCGAGCAAAGCTGCGCGAACAGCCGCGCCTCGTCATAGTATTTCGAGTTCTTCAGCAGATTGTCGCGCTGCGTCTCGTTCTTCGCCGCCCACGCCTCGCCGCCCGGTTCCGGCAGCCTCGCGCCCCCGAACATCACCACCGTCGAACGTATGCCGCGTTCCGCCAGCGTCAGTTCGGGCTTCAGAAGTTCCAGTTGCAGGCGGACCGGGCGCAGGTCGCGCCGGGTCATGAAGTCCTCGTCGGTCCACGCCAGCTTGTAGGTGGGTGAGCGCGTCTGCGGCGTATCGGGAACGCTCTTTGCGCGTTCGAGATCCTCGTCCGAATGTGGCAGCGGCGTCCAGCCAGCCTTGTCCTGATTCATTCCAAATTCCCTAATACTGACCGCGTCACACTGTGCCGCACGCGCGATTGACCCACCCCGTCGCTTGACATAGGGTCCGCCGCGCTTTCCAAGCCACTGTCCTGAACAGCCCTTAACACCGCGTAACGGAGCAATCCATGCCGAAGCACGATCTCGCCGCACTCGAAAGCACCCTCGAGAAGGCGTTCGACGATCGTGAATCGATCTCGACATCGACGCGCGGCGAGGTGCGCGAGGCGGTGGCGACCGCACTCGACCTGCTCGACAAGGGCATAGTGCGCGTCGCCGAGCGCGCGCAGGATGGCCAGTGGAAGGTCAACCAATGGCTGAAAAAGGCCGTGCTGCTGTCCTTCCGCCTGACCCCGATGGACGTCATCAAGGGCGGTCCCGGCGAATCGGTCTGGTGGGACAAGGTTCCTTCGAAGTTCGACGGCTGGGGCGCGATGGAGTTCGAGAAGGCCGGCTTCCGCGCCGTGCCCAACTGCGTCGTGCGGCGCTCCGCATATGTCGCGCCCGGCGTCGTGCTGATGCCCTCCTTCGTCAATCTCGGCGCCTATGTCGATGCGGGCACGATGGTCGACACCTGGGTAACGGTCGGCTCCTGCGCCCAGATCGGCAAGAATGTGCATCTGTCCGGCGGTGTCGGCATCGGCGGCGTGCTGGAGCCGATGCAGGCCGGGCCGACCATCATCGAGGACAATTGCTTCATCGGCGCCCGCTCCGAAGTGGTCGAGGGCTGCATCGTCCGCGAAGGCTCCGTGCTCGGCATGGGCGTGTTCATCGGCAAGTCCACGAAGATCGTCGACCGCGCGACCGGCGAGATCTTCTACGGCGAGGTGCCTGCGCATTCCGTCGTCGTGGCGGGCACCATGCCCGGCGCGCCGCTCGCTAACGGCAACCCTGGTCCGAGTCTCTATTGTGCCGTCATCGTCAAGCGTGTCGATGAGAAGACGCGCTCGAAAACCTCTATCAATGAATTGCTGCGCGATTGAAGAACCGCATCGACTATATCTGGTTGTTCCTGAAGCCGGCGGGCAGGCTCACCCGCCTGCCCTATTTCCTCGCGACCATGCTGATCTCGGTGATTTCCAGCTTTCTGGTCTATCGCCATGTGCTTTCCTACCTGCCCGCCGATTCCGTCGATCCATGGCAGACGCCGGGGCTTGAGGAACTGATCACCGTTCTCTTCTTCGCAACGCTCTGGCCGATGATCGCGCTGTCGTCCAAGCGCCTTCAGGACATCGGCAAGCCGCCGATCATTTCAGTCGCCATCGCATTGCCGGTCGTGTCGATGATCGCCTACATTGTGCTCAGCCTTTATCCGGGCATGGACGGACCGAACAAATATGGCGTCGTGCGCAACCGCCCGCCTGCGTCCGGAGCCTCGTGAGCGGTCGGCGATCCGGCGGCGATCGCGTTCACTATCCCAACCGCTTTTGCGCTGAGGATCAATTGCGGACGGTGACAGACATGCTGCTTTGCACTAGAGCGTTTCATGGTCGGACGGAAACATCCGGCCACAACGCTCTACCGGTCTGCGCATGAAACTGCCCGTCGATCCCGCCGAAAATCTCGCCGCGCTCATCCGATGCCCGTCCGTGACGCCTGCGGAAGGCGGTGCGCTGATGGCATTGCAGGCGATGCTGGAACCGATGGGCTTTTCGACGGAACGCCCCGTGTTTTCCGAAGACGGCACGCCGGATGTCGAGAATCTCTACGCCCGCCTGTCCGGCAACGGGCCGCACCTGATGTTCGCGGGCCACACTGACGTGGTCCCGGTCGGCGACGAAAGCGCGTGGACGCATCCACCCTTTTCCGCCGCCGTCAGCAACGGCCAGATGTACGGGCGCGGCGCGGTGGATATGAAGGGCGGCATCGCCTGCTTTGTCGCCGCCCTTGCGCGCCACATCGAGCAGGGCGGCAAACCGAAAGGGTCTGTTTCCCTCGTCATCACCGGCGATGAGGAAGGCCCGTCCGTCAACGGCACCGACAAGCTGCTGAAATGGGCCGCCAAACGCGGCGAGAGCTGGGACGCGGCCATCGTCGGCGAGCCGACAAACCCGAACGCACTCGGAGACATGGTCAAGATCGGGCGGCGCGGCTCGCTGTCCGGCACTATAATCGTGCACGGCGTGCAGGGCCATTCCGCCTATCCGCACCTTGCCGACAACCCTGTGCGCGGCATGATGAGCCTGCTGGACGCGCTTCTGGTTCCGCCCTTCGACACGGGCACGAAGGATTTCCAGGCGACCAATCTTGAAATCACCACGGTCGATGTCGGAAATCCGGCGGTCAACGTGACGCCCGGCAAGGCCACCGCCACCTTCAACATCCGCTTCAATGACACATGGAGCGCGGAAACCCTTCAGGCCGAGATCAACAATCGCCTCGACCGTGCGGCGCAGCGCACAAAATATCGCAAGGGCAAGACCGGGCCTGTGCGCTTCGACCTCATCTGGCGCAACCGCGTGAGCCATGTCTTCCTGACCCGGGACGACAGGCTCGTGAACACGCTTTCGCAGTCTATTGCCGCCGTCACCGGCAGGAAACCCGAACTCTCCACCTCGGGCGGTACATCCGATGCGCGCTTCATCAAGGACTATTGCCCTGTCGTCGAGTTCGGCCTCGTGGGCCAGACGATGCATATGGTGGACGAACGCGTGGATCTCGCAGACCTCGAAACGCTGACGCGCATCTACCAGCGCTTTCTTTCGGACTGGTTTGGATAGAATGTCCGGGAGCGGATCTGTGCAGGAAGCACTCGCAGGCGCAACGCGGATGATGTTCGGAAAGCCCGACGGGCTTCGCCGGATGGACCTTTCCGTCGACGGCTTCTGGGATTCCTTCGCCGCAATCCCGCTTGCGGTGCCGCCGCTGCTTGTCGGATGGATCGCCTCGGCAAGCGACTATCTTTCGACCCCCGGCGCGCATGGAACACGCTTTTCCGTGATTTCGGCAAACGGCATCATCGAAATCGCGGCATGGATTCTTCCCCTGGTCGCGCTTGGATTGGTCGCGCGCAGGGCCGGGATAGCCGACCGGTTCGTGCCTTATGTCGTCGCCACCAACTGGGCGTCGGTCATCATTGCCTGGTACATGCTGCCCATCTCGCTGCTGCGACTGTTCATGCCGGACTCCGACGACCTCATCGCGGCGGTCTCGCTCCTGGTTTTCCTCGCCACGATGTTTTTCGTCTGGCGTCTTACGAATGTGGCAATCGGCAAGGGTGCGGCAGTCGCCACCGCCGTCTTTACGGCCATGTTCGTTGCGTCGATCATGACGGTTTATCTCTTCGCGTGGCTGTTCGGCATCGACGCCTAATAATCCACTTGCGCGAGATAGAGCCCCTCCGGCGGCGCGATGCCCGCACAGGCCGCGCGGTCTTGCGCGTCGAGCGCCGCCTTGACCGCGTCCGGCGGCCAGCCGCCCTCGCCCACGCGCTTGAGCGACCCCACCATGGACCGCACCTGGTTGTGCAGGAAGGATCGCGCAGAGGCGTGGATTTCGATCGCATCTCCCGAGCGCACCACGTCAAGCCTGTCCAGCGTGCGCACCGGGCTCGTGGCCTGGCACTGCGTCGAGCGGAACGTGGTGAAGTCGTGCTTGCCGAGAAGCGGCTGCGCGGCCTCGTGCATCGCTTCGGCGTCGAGCCGCTTCGGCACCCACCACACCTTGCCGGCCTCCAGCGCCGGAGGCGACCTTCGGTTCAGGATACGGTAGACGTAGTGGCGCGCCTTCGCGGAAAAGCGCGCGTCGAAATCGCTCGCCACGGGCTTTGCCGCCAGGATCGATACGCGTTCGCCATTCAGCCGCAGATGGGCATTCAGCGCATCGCGCACCTTGTCGGGCTTCCACTCCCGCGACAGGTCGATATGGGCCACCTGCCCCGTGGCGTGAACGCCGGCATCGGTGCGCCCTGCTCCGCGCAGCTTGCCGTCTTCGCCGGAGAATGCCAGCAGGGCCTGCTCGATCGCTGCCTGAACCGTGTGATGGCCCGCCTGCCTTTGCCACCCGGCATAGGGCGCTCCGTCATATTCGATGTCGAGGCGGAACCGGTGCACGTCGCTCAGGCGGCAAGCTGCGTCCGGAACGGCTCGGCATAGACCAGCCTGCCGCTTTCCGGCGCGCTTCCCCAATCCAGCGCCTGCAGCGCGTCGCACTGGTAGTCGCTCTCGAACCCGGCGGCCCTTTGATGGCTGTATCCGAAACGGCCATAATAATCAGGATCGCCCAGCACGATGGACAGCGTTTCGCCTAGCGCCTTGAGCCGCAGATGCGCTTCGCGGACGAGCGCGCCGCCGATACCCGTTCCATGAAAGGAGGGCTCGACAGCAAGCGGCGCAAGCGCCACAGCAGCCGCGCGGGAACCTTCCTTTTCCACATAGAGGCGCGAAAAGAGGATGTGGCCCACCACCGCGCCTTCTTCTTCGGCGACCAGTTCCAGCACCACATCCGCATTGTCCACCAGGGCGTCGACCAATCCAGCCTCGGTGTCCTGCCCGAACGCATGTTTCTCGACCTGGCGAATTGCGGCGCGGTCGCGCGGGGTCGCCATCCTTATCGACATCATGCTCATAGCAATTTGATTCCTTTTTCCAGTTTCACGCCGCGCAGGAAATCCTGGGCAGCCATCGGCCTGCCGCCTGCCCTCTGCACCTCGACCAGACGCACGGCGCCCTGCCCACACGCGACGGTCAAGCCGTCGTCCAGAAGGGTTCCCGGCTCGCCGGCCCCTTCCGCCAGGGCGGAACGCAGCACCTTGACGCGCTCAGCCCCGGGAGCCATTTCGTACCAGCCCCCGGGGAACGGCGACAGGCCGCGAATATGGTTATGCACGTCAATAGCCGGCTTCGACCATTTGATGCGTGTTTCCGCCTTTTCGATCTTGCGCGCATAGGTCACGCCGATCTCGGCCTGCGGCACCAGCGGAAGCTCGGCCCGTTCGAGTTTCGCCAGCGCTTCGACCATGAGTTTCGCGCCCGCATCCATCAATCGGTCGTGCAATTCGCCCGCCGTCATGTCCGGGCCGATCGCGATGCGCGCCGTCAGTGCCACCGGCCCCGTATCCAGCCCCGCTTCCATCTTCATGACCATCATGCCGGTTTCGGCGTCGCCCGCCATGATCGCGCGCTGGATCGGCGCGGCTCCCCGCCAGCGTGGCAGGAGCGAGGCGTGCCCATTGTAGCAGCCAAGCCGCGTTGCGCCCAGAATCGCGGGGGGCAGCAGCAGGCCATAGGCGACCACGACCGCGACGTCAGCCTTTAGCGCGCGAAACGCTTCCTGCGCTTCGACATCTTTCAGCGACAGCGGTGTGCGCACCTCGATTGCGCGCCGCTCGGCTTCCTGCTGAACCGGCGAAGCCACCATTTCCAGTCCGCGCCGCCCTGCCGGTCGCGGCGGCTGCGTATAGACGGCAACGACCTCATGGCCCGCATCGCAGATGGCGCGTAGCGTCGGTACGGAAAAATCCGGCGTACCCATGAAGATGACACGCATTGGAGAACCCGTTTTCACACCGCCGGGGAGCGGTCGCGCGCGAGCTTCTTGAATTTCTTCACGACCATATCACGCTTCAGCTTGGAAATGTGGTCGATGAAAAGCACGCCGTTGAGATGGTCGATTTCATGCTGGAGGCAGGTCGCGAGCAGCCCCTCGGCCTGCATCTCCTGCTCCTTGCCGGAGCCGTCCACATAGCGCACGCGCACCGAGGCGGGCCGCTCCACCTCGGCATAATAATCGGGAATGGAAAGGCACCCTTCCTCATACACCGAACGCTCGTCGGAGGATTCCACGATCTCCGGATTGATGAACAACTGAGGCGCTTTCGGCTCGTCCTCCTTTGCGAGGTCGATGACCAGCATACGCAGCGGCACGCCCACCTGTATCGCGGCAAGGCCGATGCCCGGCGCATCGTACATCGTTTCGAACATATCGCGCGCCAGCGTCTTGATGCGCTCATCCACGCTCGCCACAGGTTCGGAAACCTGACGAAGCAAGGGGTCGGGAAGAATGACGAGCGGCTTGATCGACATTCGCCTCACCTAAGGCGTAGGCAGGCAAGCGTCAACCGTTTCTCCTGTCAAATGTTCATGCTTTGATCTGGTGCGGCGCCGCGAATCGGTTATGGTGTCCCCATGAACGACCTGTCCAGCCTGCTGTCCCAGCCCGTCCTGCGGGTCGGCACCACGATGATCGACCTCGGCGACGCGCTGCTGATCGGTGTCGGGTTCTTCGCATTGCTGCTCTTCGCGCTTGTCGCGGCGCTGTGGCGTTCGGCGCGGGCGCGCGCCGTGGCGGCCGCCGAAGCGGCGGACCGTGCGCGCGACATGGAAGGCCGGATGGCAGGAATCCTGCAATCGCAGGCTGAGCTTCAGGGAAGGCTCGGCACCGTCGCCGAGGTTTTTGGCGCGCGGCAGGCGGAACTGACCCAGTCGCTCAGCCAGCGGCTCGATGCGATGACGGGGCGGATCGGCCAGACCATGGCGGAGCAAAGCCGCGCCACCCATGAAAATCTGACAAAGCTTCAGGAGCGTCTGGCGGTCATCGACACCGCGCAGAGCAATATCCAGTCACTGGCCGGACAGGTCGTGCAATTGCAGGCGATTCTCTCGAACAAGCAGACGCGCGGGGCATTCGGCCAATCGCGGATGGAAGCGATTGTCGCGGATGGCCTGCCCTCCGGCGCGTACCAGTTTCAGGCGACGCTCACCAATGGCAGCCGACCCGACTGTCTCGTGAAGATGCCGAACGACACGCCGTCGCTTGTCATAGACGCAAAGTTTCCGCTCGAATCGTGGAACGCCATCCGTGCCGCGGATGGGCCGGAGGCGCAGCGCTCCGCCGCGCAGGCTTTCCGGCGCGACGTGGAAGTCCATATCCGCGATATTGCGGATAAATATCTGTTGCGCGGCGAGACGCAGGACACGGCGTTCATGTTCGTGCCGTCGGAATCGATCTTCGCTGAGATCCATGAAAATTTCGAATCGCTCGTGCAACGCGCCCATCGTGCACGCATCGTCATCGTGTCGCCTTCACTGCTGATGCTTTCGATCCAGGTGATACAGGCGATCCTCAAGGATGCCCGCATGCGCGAGCAGGCTCATCTGATTCAGGGCGAAGTGGTGCGGCTTATGGAAGACGTGAGCCGTCTCGACGACCGCGTGCGCAAGCTCCAGAACCATTTCGGGCAGGCCGCCAAGGACATCGACGATATTCTCGTTTCGACCAACAAGGTCACCAAGCGCGGCCAGAAGATCGAAGCGCTTGAATTTGCCGGCGAAGGCGATTCGGCTGAGCGCGAAACGGGCGCGCGGCCCGCTTCCCGTCCGGCCGAGACGCCGCAGGGATCGCTGCGCCTGCGGGTTGTCGACGAGACATGAGGTAAGCACACCGGATTGTCGCGCTTTGCCTTGAAAAGGTCATCAGTGCAGAATCATCTCACCTCGAACGTTGCAGGGAGAATTGGCGATGGCCAAAGGTGCGTCGAAGCCCAAGAAGGAAGTTCGCAAACCCAAGAAGGATGCGAAGAAGCCGGCAGCGGCTGCAAAGCCCGCTTTGGGAGCGAAGCCGAAGGCAGGCTGAACGCAGATTTCGGTTGCGCTCGCCGCGTTCCTTGAAACACAGGCCCTCAGCCAGTATGTGAGCAGCGCAGGGACGGCCCTGCGTTATCGGCTTTCGGACGGGACGACCCGCCATGTGGATGGAGGGTCATTTGATGGCCTGGGTTTACCTGTTCATCGCGGGCGTGCTCGAAATCGGCTGGGCAATCGGTCTCAAATACACTGACGGCTTTTCGAGATTGTGGCCGACGGTCTGGACCGTCGGGTGCATGCTTGCGAGCATCGTACTGCTTGGCCTTGCGCTCAAAGCGCTACCCGTTGGGACCGGCTATGCGGTATGGACCGGAATCGGTGCGGTGGGCACCGCGATCCTCGGCATTCTTCTGCTCGGAGAGCCGACAACCGCAATGCGCGTCGGCAGCATCGCACTGATCGTTGCGGGAATTGTCGGTCTGAAGCTCGCCAGCTGACATCGAACAGCGCCGCCGCGGCAATGCCGCGACGGTCCTTTGCACTCTATGCTCCCGGGATCAGCGACCGGGCGGTGCGCGGCGCGTGCGAGACTTGCGTGCCGCATAGCGCGCATCTCGCTTGGCCTTCTGCGCGGCTTCGAGTGCAAGCTGGGTGGCCAGCCGCTCTTCTTCTTCCTCCGCCTGAACGCGGGCGAGTTCTTCGGCTTCCAGTTCAGCCTTCACCCGGGCGGCTTCGGCCTCGGCTGCACGTAGCGCCCTTTCTTCGGCGTCCCGCGCGTCGCGCTCGGCTTTCTGCCTTGCCTTTTCGGCCTCGCGCTTTTCGCGGGCTTCGATGATTGCGCGTCGTTCCGCCGCCCTGGCCTGTACGGCCGGATCGTCTGCGGAAGGCTTTGATTTGAATTTATCGAGAAGCGCCTGCTTGGCAGCATTGGCCGCATCGCGCCGCTCGGCAAACGAGAGGTCTCTGTAAATTGCCAATTTTGTCTTGTCCTGAGGAGATAGTCCGCGCCTTACATACTCATGCGACGCAAGACTTCAAGGGCAAAATTGACCAAAACGGCATTGCAATCCTGCCATGTCGCAGGTGCAAAGCAGCTTTTTAGCGCCAAAGCCGCATCGGGTTGAGGCAAAGACACGCATGTCATGTGCTTGCATCGTGCCCGGCATGTCCTACATCAGGCGTTCGTACCACCATCGCGACAGGTCCCCATGATTCCCTTTTCCGTTCTGGATCTCTCACCCGTGCCGGAGGGGGGCGATGTCGTTCAATCGCTGGCCAACACGCTCGACTTGGCGCGCCACACCGAAGTCCTCGGTTACAATCGTTACTGGCTGGCCGAACACCACAGCATGCCTGGCATCGCCAGCGCTGCGACTTCCGTGGTCATCGGCCATGTCGCAGCCGGGACGAGCCGCATCCGCGTCGGCGCGGGCGGCATCATGCTGCCGAATCACTCGCCTCTGGTGATCGCCGAACAGTTCGGCACGCTGGACGCTCTGTTTCCTGGTCGCATCGACCTTGGCCTCGGGCGCGCGCCCGGCACCGATATGCTGACCGCCCGCGCGTTGCGGCGCAATCTCGAAGGCGGCGTGGACAATTTCCCCCACGACGTCGTGGAACTCATCAATTATTTCGGCCCACCCGAGGAAGGACAGCGGGTCCACGCCGTGCCCGGCGAGGGACGCGAGGTGCCGGTCTGGATATTGGGATCATCCACCTATGGCGCGCATCTGGCTGCGGTCATCGGTGCGCCATACGCCTTCGCGTCGCATTTCGCCCCCGCCGACCTCGACCGTGCGCTCGATGTCTACCGTTCGCGTTTCCAGCCGTCGGAGCGGCTCGACAAGCCCTATGTCATGCTGGGCCTGAACGTGTGCGCCGCCGAAACGGACGAAGAGGCGCGGCTGCTTTTTTCCTCGCTCCAGCAGGCATTCGTGAATCTGCGCAGCGGCAGGCCGGGCAAGCTGCCTGCCCCGCGCGCGGATTACGAAAAGGAAATCGATGCTGAGGCGAAGGCGATGCTCGACCACGCGCTTTCCTGCGCGGTCGTGGGCACGCGCGAAAAGGTGCGCGCCGGCATTGCCGACTTCATCGCCCGGACCGGAGCCGACGAATTGATGGTCACCGCCCAGATTTTCGACCACGAGGCGCGCAAGCGTTCCTATAGCATTCTGGCCGAAACGCGCGCGTCCTTAGCCGCCTAATGAACTGACGATTTTCCTCGTGGGAAAGCAGGTCGGAGCCATTCCGTTCTTCGCCTGCCATGCTCCGATGGAGCGCCGTGTCTTGAATCCCGGCAGGCCGTCCGCACTGCCGACATCATAGCCCTGCCCTTCAAGCGTGCGCTGCATGGCGGCAATCTCCGAACGGTGCAGCGCGTCGACCTTGCCCCACGCGCCCGTGAAGGACTTGTCGCCATAGGCGATGCGATCCGCCGCGTGGCCGATGAACAGCGCATAGAGATCGCTTTCATTGTATTCCTTCAGCACATAGAAATTCCTGCTGACGATGAAAGCCGGTCCGCCGCGCCCGGCGGGCATCAGCAGGAAGCCTTCGCGGGCGCGCTCCGAAGCGGGGAATGCCTTGCCGTTGGCGCGAGTGATTCCCATGTCGGCCCATGCCGAAACTTTTTTGCCCTGGTCCGGTCCCTCAAGAGCGCAAGAAACATCGGCGGGCACGACGACCTCGAAGCCCCAATCCCGTCCGCGTTCCCATCCATAATCGGCGAGATATTTCGCAATCGACGCCAGCGTATCGACATCCGAGCGCCAGATGTCGATCCGGCCGTCGCCGTCGAAATCGACGCCGTGCTTCTGGATCGAAGTCGGCAGGAACTGCGGCTGGCCGAGCGCGCCCGCCCATGAGGACCGCATCGCCTGCCGCGTGGCCATGCCGGACTGGACGACCTGCAACGCGGCAATCAGTTCGGTTCGGAACATGTCCTTGCGCGTGGCGAGCCACGCCTTCGTTCCCAGCACCTCAAACGCATCGTAAGGCATCTTTGCTGCGCCGAAGCCGGATTCGCGGCCCCAGATCGCGAGCACGATCTCGCCCGGCACGCCGTATCGCTTTTCCAGGGCCGCAAGCGTCTTGGCCAGACGGTTCGCGCGGCTGCGCCCGCCACCTGTCACGGCAGCCAAGGTCTTTTCGGCGAAATATTTCGACGGCGCGTTGAACTCCGCCTGGTGCTGACGCTTCGGCGTCGACGGTTTCTCGCCCGGTAGCACGAGATCGGGCAGCTTGGTGTTGGGCCGCACGCCCTCGAAGGCCGCATCGAAGGTGGCGCGCGAAATGCCCTCGGATTGCGCCTGCGGCCAAAGATCCTGTTCCAGCCATATGCGAAACTGGCTGTCGATCTTCGACTGCGCTGCTGCGCCACCCGCCGCGACCAACAGAAACAACAGGAAAGCGAGGACACGCGCCATGATCCGCCTCAAAATGCGGTGCGGGATTTTAACGCCGCAGCCAATGTTCCCTCGTCGAGATAGTCGAGTTCGCCTCCGACCGGCACGCCATGCGCCAGCCGCGTGACCTTGACGCTCATATGCGCAAGCTGGTCGGTCAGGTAGTGCGCGGTGGTCTGCCCCTCCACGGTGGCATTCACGGCCAGCACGATTTCGCTGACGCCGCCCGCGGCCACGCGGTCCACGAGCTGCCGGATGGTCAATTGATCCGGGCCGATGCCGTCGAGCGGCGAAAGCACGCCGCCAAGCACATGGTAGCGCGCGTTCATCGCCCCTGCTCGTTCCAGCGCCCAGAGATCCGAAACGTCCTCCACGACGATGATCGTGCCCGCGTCGCGGCGCGGGTCAGTGCAGATCATGCATGGATCGGCGGTGTCCACGTTCCCGCAGATCGAGCACACACGCACCTTGTCGCGCGCATCGGCCATCGCATCCGCGAGCGGGGCCAGAAGCTGGTCCTTTTTCTTGATAAGGTGCAGCGCGGCGCGGCGCGCCGAGCGCGGTCCCAGTCCCGGCACCTTGGCCAGAAGCTGTATCAGGCGCTCAATTTCAGGACCGGCGATTCGCTTGGACATTCAAGCTGTATAAAACCATTGCCGCGCGGCGAACAGCGCCGGCGCGCCGGGCTTATTCGGTGCGCTGCGCCAGCAACATCGCGCCGATGGCCGATGCCTGCTCCGGGCTGGCGTCGAATGCGGCGACGGATGTGCCCGATGTGTCAAAGGTGGATTTCATTTCCGCCGTCATCACGGGCGCCGCCCCGCCAAAGCGGTCTTTTGAAGGCGTGTCGATCGGCAGGCCGGTGACGCCCGGAGGTGCTGCATCCGCTGCGGTGGGCCTCGGGGTCGGCACGGTGTCGATGCTGCTCGCCAGAAGCACCTCGCCTGCCGGCGAAACCGATTC
The DNA here is from genome assembly GCA_023953835.1 of Rhizobiaceae bacterium. Taxonomy (NCBI): domain Bacteria; kingdom Pseudomonadati; phylum Pseudomonadota; class Alphaproteobacteria; order Hyphomicrobiales; family Rhizobiaceae; species Rhizobiaceae bacterium. The sequence goes on from JAMLJB010000001.1 coordinate 960,073, forward strand.
TTCCGCGGCAAGCGACGTCATGGCCGGCGCCACATTCGCCATGTGCATTTGCCCCGCTGCTTCAAGCGCAGGCGGCATGTCGTTCGACGCCACCATCACGGATGGCGCGAGCGCATCCGGCGAAGGCATGCGGCTGCGCTTCTCGTAAAAGGCGTTGCCTCCCGCAACGGTTGTGTAGTGCATGTTCTTATAGGGGAATTTCAGACCCGCCGTGTGGAAGAACATCACACTCTGCTTCACTTCCGGATGGCGTTCGCCTTTCAGCACAGCGTCGGCGGCGGCCATCACATCCGGCAGCGCCTGCGAATTCATGGGCCGCGTCAGCACGCCCGGCGCAAACTGGCGCTTTGCGCCAACGACGCCGCAGAGATCGTCTCCCCAGCGGCGTGACTCAAGGCGGTTCATCACCACCGAGCCGACAGCCACGAGGCCGTCGCGGCTGGACCTGTTGCTCTCGAAAAACATCGCACGCGCCAGGCAATCGCGATCCTTGTCGGTTGCGCGATAGGCGGCCGCGCGCTTTCCCGACGAGGTCGTCGGCGCGGCATTGTAGGCAGAAGAGGATGAAAGCCCATCCCCAAGTCCACTTGCACTTTGACTGCAACCCGCCAGGGCCAACGCGCCAAATGCGGCCAGAACCGCTTGTGCTTTGATCACAGGTCTCACGAAAAGCGCCTCATTGTCCCCCGGCCGCTGCGTGCGAGTGCGGTCAGAATGCGGACATTTCTGGCGAAACCATGGCGCGAAAATGGTTAATTAGTTACAACCTGTGGTAGGTCGCGCCTAAAAGTTGAATTAAAACGGCAGTTTAAGCCCCGCCGGAAGCCCTAGCCCGGACGTCATTTCCTGTGTTTTCTGCTGTATTGCCTGCTCGATCTTCGATTTGGCGTCGTTGTAGGCGGCCACGATCAGGTCCTCCAGGATTTCCCCCTCGCCTTCCTTGACGAGCGACAGATCGATCTTGAGCGCCTTCATCTCGAACTTGCCGGACAGTGTCACGGACACCAGCCCGCCGCCGGACTGTCCTGTCGCCTCGAGGGAGGTCATCTCCTCCTGCATGGACTGCATTTTCGCCTGCATTTCCTTGGCCTTGCTCATCAGGCCCAAAAGGTCTTTCATCGCAATGATCCTTCAGTTCGTGTCGTCGTCTTCGGGCGCCGGATCGATGCTCTCGGCGCTGTCCGTTTCTGCCGCGTCGGGAATGCGCACGTCGATGATGCGTGCACCCGGGAACCGCGACAATATGGCTGCCACGGTCGGGTCGGCGCGCGCATCGAGAATTGCCGATTCGCGCTTGTCGGCTTCCTGCTCGGCAAGCGTTTGCCCGCCCGGCTCCTGCGAAAGCGACACCATCCAGGTGCGGCCTGTCCAAGCTTTCAACTTCCTGGCGAGTTCGTTCGGCAGGTCGCGCTCAGCCCCCTCGGCAAGGCCGATCACCAGCCTGCCCGCTTCCAGCCGCACGGGTCGCACATAGCGCCGGATCGCGACTTTCAGCTTCATGTCCCGGTTGGCGTCGGCAAGCGCGGCGATGTCGGACAATGACCGGATCGTAACCTCGGCCACATCCGGCGCAGGCGCGGGGTTCGGCTCGAACCGCTCTTCCGGGCGAGGCTCGACAAGCCGCATGGTCTGTGCGCCGCCGGAAGGCGCGGACGGGATCGCCGTGCCAGCGAGGGCCGAGGCCGTGCCGGAAGAGGACGGCCCCCTCGCCGCGCTTGCGGCAGGCGGGCGCGCGGCATTGCCGCCATCACCCTCGCCGTCTAGCGATTTCAGCGCCTCGTCCAGTGTCGGCAGGTCGGCTGCATGCGCCAGTCTTATCAGGGCCATCTCGGCGGCCATGGCGGGCCGGTTGCTCGCCTGAACCTCAGAGATCGCCTTGAGCAGCATTTGCCATGCGCGCGACAACACCCGCACCGACAACGTTTCGGCAAATTCTCCGCCACGACTGCGTTCGGTCTCGGTCAGCGAGGCATCCTGCACCGCCGAGGGAACGAAGCGGAGCCGCGTGACCAGATGCGTGAATTCCGCGAGATCGGTGAGGATTGCGGCAGGATCGGCGCCCGTGTCGTATTGTGCGCGGAAACCGGCAAGCGCGGCGGCAACGTCGCCCCTCATCAGCTGCTGGAACAGGTCCACCACGCGGGCGCGGTCGGCAAGGCCGAGCATGTCGCGCACGGCGGGCGCGGTGACGGACCCGCCGCCATGCGCGATGGCCTGGTCGAGGATCGACTGGGCGTCTCGCATCGAGCCTTCCGCCGCGCGCGCCACCATGGCGAGCGCCTCGTCCTCGACCGCAACGCCTTCCAGCCCCGCTATGCGCCCGAGATGTTCCGTAATCAGCGCAGCATCGATGCGGCGCAAATCGAACCTCTGGCAACGCGACAGCACAGTGATCGGCACCTTGCGGATTTCGGTGGTCGCGAAGATGAATTTCACATGCGGCGGTGGTTCCTCAAGCGTCTTGAGCAGGCCGTTGAAGGCCTGCGTGGACAACATGTGCACCTCGTCGATGATATAGACCTTGTAGCGCGCCGAGACCGGCGCGTAGCGCACCCGGTCGATGATGTCGCGAATGTCATCGATGCCGGTATGGGATGCGGCGTCCATCTCGATGACATCGACATGGCGGCCTTCCATGATCGCGCGGCAATGCTCGCCCTCTATCGGCATGTCCACCGAGGGCGCGTCCACTTCCGGCGTCTTGTAGTTCAGCGCGCGGGCAAGAATGCGCGCCGTCGTCGTCTTGCCGACGCCGCGAACGCCGGTCAGCATCCACGCCTGCGCGATGCGTCCCGTGGCGAAGGCGTTGGTCAGCGTGCGCACCATCGGCTCCTGGCCGATCAGCCCGGTGAAATCCTTCGGACGATACTTCCGGGCAAGCACGCGATAGCCGCCCTGCTGCGTCGCATCCCTGCCTTCAGCTTCGCCGCTCATGCCGCGCAGACCGCTATTGTGCCGAAATTTCCGATGTTGCGCCGCAAATTCGATCCTCTCGCAGCGACAGGCTGCCGATTCCATTTTTCTCCGGGCGAGTTTCGCCCGCCGGGCATGGGGCCGTCAACGTCGACGCATGCGGGAAATGAGGCGGGAGGCTGGCACGATGACCCGTGCCGTGGCTCGTTAGGGCTGCTTCCTTCCGGACCTGACCCGGTTGGCGAGTGGCTCGTCCACCACCAACCTCCCGGCCTCCATATCGGCAATCGCGCATCGAAATGCAAGCCCTGTGCGCAATGTGCCTCTTGCCGTCCGCCCGCCGCCGCCATAGCCTGCTAAAAAGGGAGGAAGCCCGCATGCAATCAGTCCTGCAGAGAGGATTCGAACTGGATCGTCGCCTTGAGACGGACAGCGAACCTCTGTTCTGGCTCGGGCTGTGCGAATTGCGGCTGATGAACGACAAGCGCTGGCCATGGGCGATCCTCGTGCCGCAGCGTCCGGGCGTCGAGGAACTGCACGAACTCACGCCGCTGGACCAGGCCATGCTCACCTTCGAGACCAATCTGGTTGCGCAGGCGATGAAGCAGGTGACCGGCTGCACCAAGATGAATGTCGGCGCATTGGGCAATATCGTGCGGCAGTTGCATGTTCATGTCGTAGCCCGCAGCGAGGGCGATCCCGGCTGGCCGGGGCCGGTCTGGGGCTACGGACAGAGAGAGCCTTACGTCCGCACCGAGCTGCATGAATTCAAGGAACGGCTGAAAAGGGCGCTATAGCCATTGCGATTTGAGGTCAAAGGCGAATAGGCTTGCCTTCCTTCCTCGATTCACTCCCACCGGACCTGCGATGGTATTCCGCCTCTTCGACGCACCCTTTCCCGAGCCGAGCGCTGCGATCGGCTTTTCGGGAAACCGCATCTGGCGTCAGTCGGAGGAACGCAGCGACGATTGCGTGACGACCGCGCTTGACGATGCCGCCGTCAGGCTGCTGGTCATCGTCGCGGGCAGGCTGTGCATGAAGCTTGCCGGGGAAACTTTCGACCCATGGTTCCCGCCTCAAGAAGCCCGCGCATTGAACGCTGATCTCGACGCAGCGATGCTTCTCGGGCGCGATGGGCGCGGGCCGGTGCTCGCCGCTCCCGCCGCGCTCGACCCGGAAGCGCTGCCAGACGGAATCAAGGCCATCGACTTCCGGTCCATCAACATGCAGGGCCTGCTGGACCCCGAAGCCCTCGGCGCGCTGGCGCAGGCCGCAGCTCTGCTCGCATGGAGCCAGAACCACCGGTTTTGCTCCCGCTGCGGCGCGCCGACCGAAATGCGGGCGGGTGGATACAAGCGCGTCTGCACGAGTTGCGGCGCGGAGCATTTCCCGCGCACCGACCCGGTGGCGATCATGCTGGCCGTCCGGCAGGACCATTGCCTGCTTGGCCGGGGCCGCCATTTCACGCCGGGCATGTTTTCCGCGCTCGCGGGTTTCATCGAGCCGGGCGAAACCATCGAGAGCGCGGTGCGTCGCGAAACTCTGGAAGAAAGCGGCATAAGGCTCGGGCGTGTGCACTATTTCGCCAGCCAACCCTGGCCCTTTCCCTATTCGCTGATGATCGGCTGCTTCGGCGAAGCGCTCAACGAGGACATCGTGGCCGATCTTTCCGAACTCGAGGCCTGCCGCTGGTTCACGCGCGACGAGGTCCGCGCCGCACTGGAAAAGCGCCATCCCGACGGCATTTTCACGCCGCAGGCCGGCGCCATCGCGCACCATCTCATCCGCACATGGGCTGATGCCGGATAGTCGCCGTCAGTCGGCGACCTTCCATTCCTCGCGCGATTCGCTCGCAGGATAAACACCGAGGATGCGCACCTCGCGCGAGAAGAAGCGCAGTTCCTCCAGCGCATTCTTCACGCCCGGATCGTCGGGGTGGCCCTCGATGTCGGCATAGAACAGCGTCGCCGTGAACGCGCCGAGCTGATAGCTTTCGAGCTTCGTCATGTTGACGCCGTTGGTTGCGAAACCGCCCATCGCCTTGTAGAGCGCGGCGGGCACGTTGCGGACGCGGAAGATGAACGTGGTCATCATCTTCGTGTCGGGCGACGGCCGTTCGACCCACGCCTTGTTCCTGGTCAGGACCACGAAGCGGGTGACGTTCGAATCGGTATCCTCGACGTTTTCCTCAATGATATCCATGCCATAGAGTTCGGCTGCAAGGCGCGGCGCAAGGGCGGCCATGCTGCGTTCCCCAAGCTCTGCGACGAGCTTGGCGGCCCCTGCCGTGTCGCCCGCCACGACGGGTTTCCAGCCGTTTTTTCGAATGTATTTGCGGCATTGGCCGAGCGCATGGATGTGGCTGTGAACCGTCTTGATCTCCTTGCGCTCGACCCCCGGCAGCACCATGAGCTGAAAATGGATCGGCAGGAAATACTCGCCCACGATGTGAAGCTTCGATTCCGGCAAGAGGTGATGAATGTCGGCGACACGCCCGGCGATCGTGTTCTCGATCGGGATCATCCCGAGGTCGGCCTTGCCGGTTTCCACCGCGTTGAAGGCATCCTCGAACGTCGCGCAGGGCAGCGGCTCCATGTCTGGAAACATGTTGCGGCAGGCCGTGTCGGAGTTCGCACCGGGGTCGCCCTGGAAGGAAATGCGGTTGGTCTTTGCGGCGTTCATGGTCAGGCTTTCGATAGAATTTCGCGGGCGCGATCAAGGTCCTCGGGCGTATCGACGCCGAGCGGTATCGTCTCGACGATCTCCGCATCGATGCGCATCGAAGCCTCCAGCGCCCGCAATTGCTCCAGCTTTTCGCGACGTTCAAGTGCCGACGGCTTCAGTGCGACGAAGCGCTCCAGCGCCTCGCGCCGATAGGCATAGAGGCCGATGTGATGGTAGAGCGGGCCGTCACCCCACGGCGCGGTCGCCCGCGTGAAGTACAGCGCCCTCAGCCGCGTCGCCGACAGCGGCGAGCCGACGATCTTCACGACATTGGGATTGGTGCGCTCCTGCGGATCGGCGATCTCGACGCCGAGCGTGGCGATGTCCACCATGGGATCCTCGAAAGGGCTGAAAGCCGCCCTTATCGTCGCCGGATCGATGGTCGGCAGGTCGCCCTGGACATTGACGACCGTTTCCACCTCACAGCGCGGATCGATGAGCGTCAGCGCTTCGAAAATGCGGTCGGAGCCCGATTCATGGTCGGCGCGGGTCATCACAGCCTCGAAGCCGTGCGCGCGAACGGCATCCGCCACGGCGTCGGTGTCGGTCGCCACGACGACGCGCCCCAGCCCGCTTTCATGGGCGCGCTCCGCGACATGCACGATCATCGGTCTGCCGGCGATATCGGCCAGCGGCTTGCCGGGCAACCGGGTGGAAGCCATGCGGGCGGGAATCAGAACGAGGGTGGACATTGCGTCGCGGGCCTTCAGTGCAAAGTGTCAAAAAGTCTCACTGCGAGCGCCCTTATAGGTGTTGCAACACCCAGTCAAAAGACCTAGACGGAAAATGAACGCCATCAGCAGGGGATGCCTAGGTGGCGGAAGGATTTTGCACCACTACGCGGTCCTCGAATCGAAACGGACCGGCCGCAAAGGGAGCTTAGGGCGGATGAACTCTTTCGAATTTAACAAGATCATCGGAGCCATGCTCGCCACGGTGTTCGTCGTGCTGACGCTCGGCATCCTGTCCGATGCGATCTTCGCCTCGCCGATACCGGACAAGCCGGGCTTTGCCATCGAGGCTGCCGAAGAAGGCGCGGCAGGCGCCGGCGAAGCGGGCGCTGCACCTGTCGTGGAGTCCATTCTTCCTCTGCTCGCCAGCGCCAATATCGAGGACGGTGAAGCGGTGCACAAAAAGTGCATGGCCTGCCATACCGTGGAAAAAGGCGGCGCGAACAAGACTGGCCCCAATCTCTGGGACATCGTGAACCGCCCCGTCGCCACCCATGAAGGCTTTTCCTATTCGGGCGCGATGAAGGAATTTTCCAAGGGCGGCGAAGAGAAATGGACTTATGAAAACCTTGACCATTTCCTCACCGGCCCCAAGGCATTCGTAAAAGGCACGGCGATGGGCTTCGCGGGCGTGAAGAAGACGCAGGAGCGGGCCGACCTGATCGCCTATCTCCGCACGCTGTCCGACAACCCCGCTCCGCTGCCCGACGCGGCGGCCGCAGCACCGGCAGCGGCTCCGGGCGGCGAGCAGCCGGCGGCGGAACCCGCGGCGGGAGAGGCTCCCGCGGAAGGCGAAGCCAAGCCTGCGAACTAACGAAGATTTCATGTAATCATCACGAAAAAGCCGGGTTCGCCCCGGCTTTTTTGCTATTGAGTTATGGAACAGGCTCCCATTCTTTTCGGGAAAGGCACGCGCGTGATGGATGGAAAATACCTGCCGGCTTATTTCAGGGCGGCTGCCGTGGCGGTGGCTCTGGCATCGGTCACGCATGTCGCGTCGGCGCAAGACTGGCAGGCAAGCTCGTCCCTCATGGGCGAATCCAAATACGGGCAGGACTTCCAGCACTATGACTACGTGACGCCCGACGCGCCGAAGGGAGGCCAGTTGAACCAGACGGTTCCCGGCACGTTCGACAGTTTCAATCCCTATATCGTGCGCGGCACGGCGGCAGCCGGGCTGGCGCAATTCGGCGGGGGACTGCTCTACGACACTCTCATGGAGCAGGCGACGGACGAGCCGGGCGTGAGCCATGCGCTGCTCGCGGATGCATACAAATTCCCCGACGACTATTCCTCGGCAACCTATCGGCTCGATCCCGATGCGCGCTGGCACGACGGCAAGCCGATCACGGTCGATGACGTGATCTGGTCCTTCAAGGTGCTGAAGGAAAACAGCCCGATGTATGCGCGCTACTATGAGAATGTCACCGAAGCCGTCGCGCTCAACGACCGGGAAGTCGAGTTCCGCTTCGACCAGAAAGGCAACCGCGAATTGCCCAAGATCATGGGCGATCTCGTCGTGCTGCCGAAACATTGGTGGGAAGGAACGGACGCCAAGGGCAACAAGCGCGACATAACGCGACCGACGCTGGAGCCGCCGCTCGGCTCCGCCGCCTACCGGATTTCCAGTTTCAAGACGGGATCGGAGATCATCTGGGAGCGCGTGCCCGACTATTGGGGTGCGAAGCTGCCCGTCAAGCTTGGCCGGGAGAATTTCGACCGCCGCCGCTACACCTATTTCCTTGACGACAATGCTGCGTGGCAGGCCTTCACCAAGGGCGGGCTTGAGGACTTCCACGAGGAGAATGTGTCGCGCCGGTGGGCGACCGCCTACAATTTTCCCGCCGTGCAGTCGGGCGACGTCATCAAGAAGGCTTTCCCGAGTGCCGCGCGCGCAAAGTTCCAGGGCTTCGTCATCAACACCCGCAAACCGCAGTTCCAGGATGCGAGGGTACGCAAGGCGCTGACGGAGGCGTTCGATTTCGAGACGCTCAATCGCACCTCCTTCTTCAATTCCTATGTGCGCACCAAGAGCTTTTTCGTGGGCGGCGAACTGGCGTCGAGCGGTGTTCCCGAAGGCCGCGAACTCGAAATTCTGGAGCCGTTCAGGGATCAGTTGCCGCCCGAGCTTTTCACCAAGCCCTACGACCTGCCCGTCTACGATTCACCGAAGGCAGAGCGAGCAAACCTTCAGGCCGCCGTGAAGCTGTTCGGCGAGGCTGGCTGGAACATCAAGGGCGGCAAAATGATCAATGCGCAGACCGGCGAGCAGTTCAGGCTGGAAATCCTTGGCAACGATTCGACCGATGAGATCATTTCGCTTCCCTTCATCAATTCGCTGCGCAAGATCGGTATCGACGCCTCGCTGCGCATCGTCGATCCCAGCCAATACGTCAACCGCATCAACAATTTCGACTTCGACATGGTGAGCACGGTGCTCGCGCAATCGGAATCGCCGGGCAATGAACAACGCGATTTCTGGTCCACGAAGGCGGCGGACACGCCCGGCTCGCGCAATCTCTCGGGCATCAAGAGCCCGGTCGTGGACGCGCTGGTCGACCGGGTGATCTTCGCGAAGGACCGTGACGACCTGCTTGCCGCCACGCATGCGCTGGATCGAGTGCTCTTGTGGAACTACTACGTGATCCCGCAATACAATCGCGGCGAACGCTGGATCGCCTATTGGAACAAGTTCGGAATGCCGGAAAAGCAGCCGGACTATCTGGGGCCGGACCTCGATTCATGGTGGATCGACCCCCAGAAGGAGCAGGCTCTCGCCGCCAGATACAAGAGCGTCAATTGATGCGGCGGGTCTCGCGTCGCACATTGCTGTCGGCTGCTGCGGTTGTCGCCGCCGGGCCGCTCCTGCCCGCGAGGCTCTTTGCGGCCGCCGCGACGGACACGCCGCTGCATGGCCTGTCGGCGTTCGGCGACCTGAAATATCCCGCTGATTTCACGCATTTCGACTATGTGAACGCGGATGCGCCGAAGGGCGGTCAGATGAATTTCCAGCCGCCCAACTGGATCTATAACCAGACCCCGTTCACCTTCAACACGCTCAATTCGCTGGTGCTCAAGGGTGAATCTCCGCCGCGCACCGAACTCTGTTTTGACCAGCTCATGGTTCGCGCGCTGGACGAACCCGACGCCGTCTACGGCCTTCTCGCAGAAAACGTGACCCTTTCGGACGACCGCAACACGTTTACGTTCAAGCTTCGTCCGCAGGCGCGCTGGCATGACGGGTCGCCCGTCACGGCGCACGACGTTGCTTTCAGCTACAAGCTCTACAAGGAAAAGGGCCATCCCGACCTGCTGTTGCCGCTACGCGACATGCTGGATGCGGTCGCCGTCGACGACCACACGGCGCGCCTGAGGTTCAATGGCGAGCAGTCGGCCCTCAACATTCTCGACATCGCGGTCATGCCCATCGTGTCGAAGTCTTTCTACACCGCAAATGATTTCGAGGCGTCGACGCTCACGCCGCCGCTCGGCTCCGGTCCATACCGGATGGGCAGGATCACGGCCGGTCGCAACATCATATTGGAACGCGTCGAGGACTATTGGGGCCGCGACATTCCCGTCCGCGTCGGGCAATGCAATTTCGACCGCATCCGCATGGACTTCTACCAGGAGCGGCAGGCCGCGTTCGAGGCGTTCAAGAAGGGCGACACGACTTTCCGGCAGGAATTCACCTCGCGCGTCTGGGCGACCGAGTATAATTTTCCCGCGATCACGGACGGGCGCGTCATCAAGCGCGAATTTCCCGGCGAAGCATGGCCGCAGATGCAGGCCGTCGCGCTCAACCAGCGGCGTCCGCAGTTTCGCGACGCACGGGTGCGTCGCGCCATCGCGCTGTGCTTCGATTTCGAATGGTCGAAGCGGGCGCTGTTCTTCGGCTCCTACGACCGCTCCCAATCGACATTCGAGAACTCCGACTTCAAGGCCGAGGGAAAGCCCTCGCAGGAAGAAATGGCATTGCTCGAACCGCTGCGCGCTGAACTGCCGCCGGAGGCGTTTGGCGAGGCGGTCCTGCAACCCGTTTCGGACGGATCGGGCCGCGACCGCAAGCTGCTGGGGCAAGCCGCAAAGCTGCTGGCGGAGGCCGGCTGGAAACGGCAGGGCAGCTTCGTCCAGGATGAGAAGGGAACACGGCTTGCCGCCGAATTCCTCGCCAATGACGAAGGCATCGTGCGGCTCTATTCGCCATGGGTGGAAAACCTGAAAGCCATTGGCGTCGATGCAACCATTCGCCTCGTGGACGCGACGCAATACGAAGCGCGCCAGAGCGAGTTCGATTTTGACGTGAACATGCTGGCCGTCAACATCGGCGCGACACCGACGGTCGACTCGCTCGTGTCGCTCTATCACTCGCGCGCGGCGAGACGCCCCGGCACGCGCAATTATCCCGGCACCGAAGACGCGGCGGTGGACGCGCTTGTCGACAAGGCCGGGCAGGCAGGTTCGCGCGCGGAACTGGTCACCGCCCTGAATGCGCTCGACCGGGTCTTGCGCGCGCGGCTCGACTGGATTCCAACATATTATCTGGCGAATCACCGCGCCGCCTTTTGGGATATGTTCGGTTTCAAGGAGCCGAAGCCCGACTACGGCTTTCCGGTTGAGACGCTCTGGTGGTTTGACGAAGCGAAGGCGAAGGCGATTGGGAAAGCTTGAACAATCTCGATTGAGAAGCTTCGGGGCGAATTGACGCAATGGCGGCCTATGTCCTTCGCCGTCTGTTGCTCATGATCCCGACCATATTCGGGATCATGGCGATCTCCTTCATCGTCATCCAGTTCGCGCCGGGCGGCCCTGTCGAACAGGTCATCGCGCGCATCAGCGGACAGGGCGGCGACGACCGCCTCTCGGGTGGCGGAGCCGATGCGGGCGCTGGCGGCAATTTCGATGCAAGCGGCGAAAGCTCCAAATATCGCGGCTCGCAGGGCCTCGATCCCGAATTCATCGCCAAGCTGGAACAGCAGTTCGGCTTCGACAAGCCGCCGCTGGAACGCTTCGGAAAGATGCTGTGGGACTATGCGCGCTTCGATTTCGGCGAAAGCTATTTTCGCGACATTTCGGTGCTGGACCTGATTCTTGAGAAAATGCCCGTTTCGATCACCATCGGGCTGTGGATCACCATCCTGTCGAACCTCATCTCCATTCCGCTCGGCATTCGCAAAGCGGTCAAGGACGGCTCGCGCTTCGACATCTGGACAAGCGGCGTGGTGATTGTCGCCTATGCCATTCCGGGTTTCCTGTTCGGCATCCTGCTGATGGTGCTCTTCGCGGGCGGCTCTTTCTTCGACTGGTTCCCGCTGCAAGGCCTGACCTCGGACAATTTCGACCAGTTGTCGCTCGGCGGAAAAGTGCTCGACTATCTGTGGCACATCACGCTGCCGCTCACCGCGCTTCTGCTCTCGGCCTTCGCCGTCACGACGCTTCTGACCAAGAATTCCTTTCTGGACGAAATCCGCAAGCAATATGTGGTCACGGCCCGCGCAAAGGGCCTGACCGAGCACCGCGTGCTCTACGGCCATGTGTTCCGCAACGCCATGCTGATCGTCATTGCCGGATTTCCGGGCGCCTTCATCTCGGCCTTTTTCTCCGGCTCGCTGCTGATCGAGAACATCTTCTCGCTGGACGGCCTCGGCCTGCTTGGCTGGCAGTCGGTGCTCAACCGCGACTATCCGGTCGTGTTCGCCACGCTCTACATCTTCTCGCTGATGGGCCTCATCATCAACCTCCTGTCCGACATGATCTACACCTGGATCGATCCGCGCATCGACTTCGAGCGGAGGGATGTCTGATGGCGGTCGCGGAAACTGTCGTACGCCGCCCGCGGCGTCCTTTCCTGTCCCCGCTCAACCAGCGGCGCTGGGCGAACTTCAAGGCGAACCGGCGCGGCTACTGGTCGTTGTGGATTTTCCTCGTCCTGTTTGTGCTGTCCATGTTCGCCGAATTCATTGCCAACGACCGTCCGGTTCTGGCCTTCTACAAGGGCGAAATCCTCTTCCCGAACATCGTCGACTATCCCGAGGAGAAGTTCGGCGGCTTCCTCGCCGTCACGGACTATCGCGACCCGGTCATACAGGAAGAGATCAACGCCAATGGCTGGATGATCTGGCCGCCGATCCGCTATTCCTATCGCACGCCGAACAATGAAATCCCGGAAGCCGCGCCCGCGAAACCGTCATGGATGTATCCGATAGATGTGCGCTGCCAGCGCTACCAGCAAGGGGCCGACGATCCGAACTGCACCATCGGCAACTGGAACTGGCTGGGCACCGACGACCAGACGCGCGACGTGCTCGCCCGCGTGATCTACGGCTTCCGCATCTCCGTGCTGTTCGGCCTGCTGCTGACCATCGGCTCCGCACTCATCGGCGTCTCGGCGGGCGCCATACAGGGCTATTTCGGCGGCTGGACCGATCTCATCTTCCAGCGCTTCATCGAGATATGGTCGGCCATGCCGACGCTCTATCTGCTGATGATCGTGGCGGCGATCCTGCCGCCCGGCTTCTTCATCCTGCTCGGCCTGATGATGCTGTTTTCGTGGGTCGCCTTCGTCGCGGTGGTGCGCGCCGAATTCTTGCGCGCACGCAATTTCGAATATGTGAATGCGGCGCGCGCGCTCGGCGTGACGAACGCCACGATCATCGTCCGCCATCTCTTGCCGAATGCGATGGTGGCGACGCTCACCTTCCTGCCCTTCATCCTCAACTCGTCCATCACCACCCTCACCTCGCTGGACTATCTGGGCTTCGGCCTGCCGCCGGGTTCGGCCTCGCTCGGCGAACTGCTCAAGCAGGGCCAACGCAATTTGAACGCCCCATGGCTCGGCCTCACCGGCTTCATGGTCATGGCCTTGATGCTGTCGCTCCTGATCTTCATTGGCGAAGCCACCCGCGATGCGTTCGATCCGCGGAAGACCTTCAAATGACCGCGCCGCTGCTTTCCGTCCGCGACCTGTCTGTCGCCTTCACGCAGGGCGGACGCACGACCATGGCCGTCGACCACATCCACTTCGACATCGGCAAAGGCGAGACGGTCGCGCTGGTGGGCGAGTCCGGTTCCGGCAAGTCGGTGTCCGCATTATCGGTGCTCAAGCTGCTCCCCTACCCGCCCGCGAGCCATCCGAGCGGGGCCATCGAGTTCAACGGCACGGATCTGTTGAAATGCTCCGAACCTGAGTTGCGGCGCGTGCGCGGCAACGACATCACGATCATCTTCCAGGAGCCGATGACGTCGCTCAACCCGCTTCACACCATCTCCCACCAGGTGATCGAGGTGCTGAAGCTGCACAAAGGCATGGGCGACAAGGCCGCCCTCGCCCGCACGCTGGAACTGTTCCGGGAAGTCGGCATTCGCGATCCCGAAAAGCGGCTGGACGCCTATCCGCATCAATTGTCGGGCGGCCAGCGCCAGCGCGTGATGATCGCCATGGCGCTCGCCAACGAGCCGAAGCTGCTGATTGCCGACGAGCCGACCACCGCGCTCGATGTGACGGTGCAGGCGCAGATCCTCGAATTGCTCGCAAAGCTCAAGAAGATGAACGGCATGTCGATGCTGTTCATCACGCACGATCTCGGCATTGTCCGCAAGATCGCCGACCGGGTCTGCGTCATGACGCATGGCAGGATCGTCGAGCAGGGTCCGACCGAGCGCATCTTCTCCCATCCCCAGCATGAATACACGCAGAAGCTGCTGGCGGCGGAACCGAAAGGCATGCCGCCTGTGCCCGATCCCGGCGCGCCGACGGTCATGGCCGGCGACGACATGAAGGTGTGGTTCCCGATACGCCGCGGCTTCTTCCGCAAGGTCGTGGATCATGTCAAAGCCGTGGACGGCATCGACGTGCAGGTGAGGGCAGGCCAGACCCTCGGCGTGGTGGGCGAGTCCGGTTCGGGCAAGACCACGCTCGGCCTCGCGCTGGCGCGAATGATTTCGTCGAAGGGCCGCATCGATTTCAACGGTCGCGAGATCGACACGCTCAGCTATTCGCAGATGCGCCCGCTGCGGCGCGAATTGCAGATCGTTTTTCAGGACCCTTTCGGCTCGCTCAGCCCGCGCATGTCGGTCGCCGAAATCATCGAGGAAGGGCTCAAGATTCACGAGCCGAAGCTCGACGTGGATGCGCGCGACCAGCGCGTGGTCGAGGTGCTGAACGAGGTCGGCCTCGATCCCGAGACGCGTTTCCGCTATCCGCATGAATTCTCCGGCGGCCAACGCCAGCGCGTGGCCATTGCGCGCGCCATGGTGCTCAATCCGCGTTTCGTCATGCTGGACGAGCCGACGTCGGCGCTCGACATGAGCGTGCAGGCGCAGGTGGTGGACCTGCTGCGCCGCCTGCAGGCGAAGCACAATCTCGCCTATCTGTTCATCAGCCATGACCTCAAGGTGGTCCGGGCGCTCGCCAATGACGTGATCGTGATGCGCAACGGCAAGGTGGTGGAACAAGGCCCTGCGCGGCAGATTTTCGAGGACCCGCAGACGGACTATACCCGTGCGCTGATCTCCGCAGCCTTCCGCATCGAGACGGCGAAGGAAGGCGTCGTCAGCCAGTAGTTGCAGACCGCGAGCCTCGTGCGTATGAATTCCGCGCATGAATGAAAACCGCGTTCTTCTTTCCGTCACGGGCATCAATCCGCATCGCTGGCACGAACTGCTTTCGCAGGAGCGCGAGGTGGTGCTGGAGCCGGACGGGCCGAACGATCCATCGATCCGCTATGCGGTGGTGTGGAAGCAGAGGCCGAAGCTTCTCGCCGGCCTGCCAAATCTCAAGGCGATATTCTCCATCGGTGCGGGCGTTGACCATGTTCTGGCCGACCCCACCCTGCCCGATGTCCCGATCGTGCGCGTCATAGACCCCAACCTTACCCAGCACATGGTGGAGTACATTGTGTGGCGCGTGCTCGACCACCACCGCCAGGGCGCGGCCTATCGCGCGCAGCAGGGCCGCAAGGTCTGGCACGATCGCCCGCAACGCACCGCAGGCGATATCTCCGTAGGCATCATGGGCATTGGCGCGCTCGGCTCAGCGGCAGCCGGCGCGCTCGTCTCGCTCGGCTTCCACGTCAATGGATGGAGCCGGACAGGACGCACGGTCGCGGGCGTGAACGGCTATGGCGGCGAAAGCGGACTGGTCCCCTTCCTCAACGCGACAGATATTCTTGTCGTGCTCCTGCCGCTGACGGACGAGACGCGCGGGATCGTCAACTACCAGCTTCTACGCGAATTGCGGCGGCGCAACGGCCTTGGCGGCGCGGTGCTCATCAGTGCCGGGCGCGGCAAGCTCCATAAAGATGCGGACATCCTGCGCGCGCTCGACGATGGCACGCTCAAAGAAGCCAGCCTCGATGTTTTCGAAATGGAACCGCTTCCGAAAACGAGCCCGTTCTGGACAAACCATAAGGTTTTCATCACGCCGCATGCCGCCGCAACTTCGGACCCGACGCATCTGGTTGGCCCGATGCTTGATCAGATGCGCGCCGCCGACGAAGGCAAGCCGCTGCGCCACCTGGTAGACCGATCGACGGGCTATTAAGGCCGCCTGTAGCGCGTCGGCTGGCCGTACAGATAGCCGATCCGTGCAATCGCGTCGGCCAGCGGCTCCGACGATACCATCATCGTATGGCCATTGGCGTGGATCATCATGTCTGGCCCCGTCATGATCGCGACATGGCCCTTCCAGAAAACCAGGTCGCCGCGCCGCAGCCCCCCGGCAGGATCTATCTCCGCGCCAATGGTCGCTTCCTGCATGTCCGTGTCGCGCAGCACCCTTCGGCCCGCCATCCTCATTGAAGTCTGCACCAGACCCGAACAATCGATGCCGAAGCCGGTCGTTCCTCCCCAGAGATAGGGCGTGTTCAGGAACAATTCCGCCATGGCGACAAAGTCCTGCGCGACCTCGCCGACCGGCAGGAGATGGGCCGCAATCAGCGCCTCGCCATCCGCCGTCACGGCATAATGCGTGCCCCTTGTTTCGGCGGCTCCGACGATCGATACCGCCGACCCCATGGACAAGACGGCGCGACGCGGAAACCTCAAATCCGGCCCGGGATAGACGAAAGTCCGGGGAACGGCGACGTGATGCGTGGGCTTTTCCTGCGCCTCCGCAAGCACGTTTGCCTCGACATAGCCGACATAGCCGTCATGCTCCGTCTGGACCCACGCCCACCCGTCCATTTCGTCGAACAAGGTGACGGCCGCGCCGAAGACCAGTTGCGTATCGAGGCCCGCATCGTCAGCGGGTTTGCGCCGCAGATCGGCCACCGGCGTTCGCACGAAGGCGCGGCGACCATCCGCATATCGCGGAGCGGCCACATCGGCTTTCAGCCGCGCGTCCGCGAGGTCGTCGCGGATTGCGTGCAACCGCCGGTCGAAATGCGTCAAAGTGGCAACTCCCTCGCCTTCGCAATGATCATATCACCAAGGCGCTCCACATAAAGCGCGCCTTCCACGGTGCGACGCACCAGAACGTTGCGGCGGTCGTTTTCATCGCGGTGCCGGTGGACGAGGTTAAGCGCACCCATCGTGTCGAGCGCGCGCGAAATGACCGGCTTGGTGACGCCCAGCCTTGCGGCAAGACCCCTCACGGTGTGCGGCGGCTGGTCGAGATAGATGCACAGCAGGATGGCGATCTGGCGCGTGGAAAGGTCAGGCCCCTCTTCATGGACCTCCGCAAGTGCGACCTGCTGCCATAGCCGCAGTGCCTGTATCGGACGCAGAACAACCGCCATTCCGGCAAGGATAGCCCCAAATCGTTTCGCATCCGTTTCAGGATTCAGCCGCCATGCCGGGTGGTCAGGACGTGCTCCAATGCGCGAATGCACTGCGCCTCACCGCCCACGGGCGACCACGGCTTTGCAGTCGGATTCCAGCCGAACACATCGAAATGAACCCAGCTTGCCGTCTTTTCCACAAAGCGCCTCAGGAAAAGCGCCGCCGTGATCGAGCCTGCAAATCCATCCGTCGTGACATTGTTCATGTCCGCGATCTTCGAATCCAGCTTCGACGCGTAGGGCGTCCAGAGCGGCATGCGCCACAGCGGGTCGGACACGGCGGCGGAGGCCGTCTCAAGCTCTGCCGCGAAGCCGTCGTCGTCAGTGTAAAAGGGAGGCAGATCCGGTCCAAGCGCCACGCGCGCCGCCCCCGTCAAGGTTGCCATGTCGACCAGAAGCGATGGCTCCTCCTCGTCGGCCAGCGCAAGCGCATCCGCCAGTATCAGGCGTCCTTCCGCATCGGTGTTGCCGATTTCCACCGTCACGCCCTTGCGGCTTTGCAGCACGTCGCCCGGACGGAACGCATCGCCGGAAATCGAGTTTTCGACCGCCGGTATCAGGACGCGCAAGCGCAGCTTCAGTTTCGCGGCCATGATCATGGAAGCAAGGCCAAGCACATTCGCCGCGCCGCCCATGTCCTTCTTCATCAGCAGCATGCCGCTGGCGGGCTTGATGTCGAGGCCGCCCGTGTCGAAGCACACGCCCTTCCCCACGAGTGTCACCGCTGGCGCATCTTTCGGCCCCCAGCGCAGGTCGATCAGGCGCGGCGCGTGGATCGAGGCGCGCCCCACGGCGTGGATCATGAAAAGCCGCTCGCCGAGCAGCGCATCGCCCGCGATCACGGAGACCTCTGCCCCATGCGTCTTGCCAAGCGTGCGGACTGCTTCCTCAAGCTGGTCCGGCCCCATGTCATTGGTCGGCGTGTTGATGAGGTCACGCGTGAGAAACACGCCTTCGGCCAGTCGGGACGCCCGCGCGAAATCTGCCCCGCCCGGCACGGCAAAGCGGATCTTGCGCTCGGTTTCCTTACGGTAGCGGGTGTATTCATACGCGCCGAGTTTCAGGGCGAGCGTTGCCAGCGTAGCGTCGGCAACGTCTCCTTCGAGACGCCAGTCGCCTTCGGGGAGTTCCTTCGAAAGCGCGGCCAGCCTGAGCGTTTCGGCGCTGCCGGCATGGCCGAAGAATGCGCCATCCGGCGTGCCGTCCGCACCGGGCAGGACGAGCAGCCTGCCGGCTTTTCCAGCATATCCGTTCGCCTGCGCCCAGGCATATGCACGCGCGCCCGCACCCGAGTCCTCAAGCTCTCCGGCAGAGATCAGATGGACGGGTCGGGCGTCGGCACCGGCTTCGAGGAATTCGATCTGCATGGGGCGATCCTTCATCATGCTGCGCGCTTTTGGCGGCCCGCTTTCCTCACAACCGAATGGCAGATTCCCGCAACAATTCAAGTTCTCCTGAGACCCGCCGCGTCGCGCCGTCATCCATGCCCGATTTGATTGGAGTTTCGAATTGAAGATTCCATTCATGTACACTAGTTCTCTTCAAATCCATCCCTCTGAAACTGAAAGTATTGGTTGAATAAATTCTCTTGATTCAACTTATAGTAAGGCATTCCGTTGCATAGCCCTGACCGTGTTCCCTCGCCGCCAAATGAAAATCTGCAACTGGCAAGGCAGCATTTCCTTACCGCGAGCAATCACCACAAGGCAGGCAACAGAGAAGCGGCCCTTGCGTCCTACGACATGGCAACGGCGCTCGATCCCGGCAATGCCGATGCATGGAACAATCGCGGCGCGATCCTCTACGAGTTGGGCCGGAGCCGGGAGGCCATCGAGAGCTATGATCGCGCACTTCAAGTTAGGCCCGACCATTTCGACGCGCTGATAAATCGGGGCGGGACCCATATCGCCCGGGGCGAATTTGCGGCGGCGCTGGAAAGCTTCACGGCGGTGGTTGCGCTGGAGCCTTCCCGCGCCGCAGCATGGCATGGCCTTGGCTATTGCCTCAGGCGACTGGGACGGCACGGTGAGGCGCTGGCGGGCTTCAAGCGTGCAACCGCCTGCGACGCCTCTGCCGTGAACTGGTATTTTCAGGGCCTTGCGGAACTGTCGCTCGAACTCAACTCGGAAGCGGCGGAAAGCTTCGCCTCGGCAACGAAAGCGAACCCCCGCTACATCGATGGTTGGGAAGGACGCGGCGCTGCACTGATGCGGGTGGGAAAATATCCGGCGGCGCGGGAATGCTACGAAAAAGTGTTTGCCCTGCAACCGAACCGGAACTGGACGTTCGGCACGGTCGTGCAACTGAAATTGCAGACGGCGGAATGGGCGAACCATGACGCCGACCTCGCCACCATGCGCAGCATGATCGGGCGCGGAGAAAAGGCGACCATGCCGTTCACCGCGCTCGGGCTCTTCGACGATCCGGCGCTGCAAAGGCGCGTCGCGGAAATCTACGCCGCCGTGGCCTGTCCGCCCGGTCCGACGCCTGGCCCGGTGAAAATACGCATGCCCGGCCAGCGAATGCGCGTTGGCTATTTCTCGGCCGACTTCCACAGCCATGCCACAGTTCACCTGATGGCCGGGCTGTTCGAGCAGCACGACCGGACGAAGTTCGAGATCATCGCCTTCTCGTTCGGACCTGCCGCCGACAACGAGGCCCGGAATCGGGTGGAGCGTGCGTTCGACAGGTTCATCGACGTGCGGTCGATGACCGACATTCAGGTGGCGAAGATGGCGCGCGACCTCGAAATCGACATAGCGATCGACCTCAAGGGCTACACGCAGGATGCCCGCCCGGGAATATTCGCCGCCCGGGCGGCGCCTATCCAGGTGAATTATCTGGGTTTTCCCGGCACGCTGGCGGCGAATTGCTTCGACTACCTGATCGCGGACCAGACGATCATTCCGGCGTCGAGCAGGCGTCATTATTCCGAGACAGTCGTGTACCTGCCCCATTGCTATCAGGTCAATGACGACAAGCGCCGCATTGCCGACTGGGCCCCCACGCGGACCGAACTCGATCTGCCGGAAAGCGGCTTCGTCTTTTCCTGTTTCAACAACACGTGGAAGATCACGCCGCCCGTTTTCGACATGTGGATGAGGCTGCTCACGCGCGTCGATGCAAGCGTGCTCTGGCTGCTGGAGGACAATGCGCTGGCAAGTATGAATCTCAGGCGCGAGGCGGAGCGACGGGGCGTGGACGGTGCTCGACTGATCTTTGCAAAGCGCATACCGATGGAACAACATCTGGCACGCCAGCGGGCAGCGGACCTCTTCCTCGACACCGCCCCCTACAATGCGCACACGACCGCGAGCGATGCATTGTGGGCTGGACTTCCGGTGCTGACCTGCATGGGACACGGTTTTCAGGCGCGTGTGGCCGCAAGCCTGTTGAAGGCGATTGGCCTGCCGGAAATGGTGACGACGACACTCGCCGACTACGAGTCCGTGGCAATGCAGATGGCGCTTGAACCAATGAAACTCAACCGGATCAGGGAGCGGCTTGCCGAAAATCGAAAGACCTCGCCGCTGTTCGACACGCGACGGTATTCGCGGGCGATCGAGGCTGCTTTCGAGGCCATGGCCGCGCGTTAGCGCGATGCTCCATCGGGTTAACAAGGTATTGAAATAGAACGTCCTTTCAGCGGCCCGTTAACCAAGCGTTAGGGTTAACAGAATATTTCTTCGAGAGGTTGCGGTAAGGGGCCGCTGTGGAGCAAAGAGATGGCGATCAGTACCAACAATGCCGGAAAGTCAACCGGCAGGCGCATCATCAGGACCGCAATGGCGTTGGCGCTCGCGGCGAGCGTTTCGGCATGCGCCAACAGCAAGATGACCACAGGTTCGATCAACAATGACGGTTCCGGGCAGCCGGAAACCTTCGCGGCCACGGGTGATGCCAGTTCGCTCGGGCGCGCCTATGCCGCCAATCCCGCCAGCAAGTCGACGGCGCTCGGATATGCCAATGCGCTGCAGGCAGGTGGCAATACGGATCAATCACTTGCGGTGATGCGCAAGCTCGCCATCGAGCATCCGAAAGACCGCGAAGTGCTGGCCGCCTACGGCAAGGCGCTTGCCGCCGCAGGGCAATTCGAGCCCGCACTTTCGGCGGTGCGCAGGGCGCAGACCCCCGAATATCCGGACTGGCGGCTGCTCTCCGCTGAAGGGTCGATCGTCGACCAGCTGGGCAATCGCGAACAGGCGCGGGTGCTCTATCGCAAGGCGCTGGACATCCAGCCGAACGAGCCGAGCGTGCTGTCCAATCTCGGCATGTCCTATGTGTTGCAGGGCGACCTGCAGACGGCGGAAAAATATCTGTCCACGGCCGTCAAGCAGCCCGGCGCGGATAGCAGGGTCAGGCAGAACCTCGCGCTGGTGGTCGGCCTGCAGGGGCGTTTCGGCGAGGCGGAACAGATCGCCAGCCAGGAGCTTTCGCCCGATCAGGCCAAAGCGAACGTCGCCTATCTGCGCAGCATGCTCTCCCAGCAAAACGCCTGGAGCGAGCTCAAGGATCAGGAAACGAACACCAATTAATGGCGTCGAATTTGCGCATTCTGCGCGCAAAAATCGCCAAACAGTCGAAAACGCGACCGTAAAAATCCGCGCTTGCGCGGATTTTCCGGTTTTTTGCGTTGCGTTTTGCGCTTAGCGACCGCCGCTCATCATTCCCGAGAAGCCTCCCTGTGCGCTGATCTGCATGCCGGCAGGTCCGAGGATCACCATGAACAGGACCGGCAGGAAAAACAGGATCATCGGGACGGTCAGTTTCGGCGGCAGGGCAGCCGCCTTCTTCTCGGCGGCGATGAGGCGGGCCTCGCGGCTTTCCTGAGCAAGCACACGCAACGCGTGTCCAACCGGGGTACCATAGCGCTCGGCCTGGACGAGGGCCTGCGTCACCGACTTCACCGCATCCACGCCGGTGCGCGAGGCAAGGTTCTCATATGCCTGCCGCCTTTCCTGGAGGAATGACAGTTCCGCGGTGGTCAGCACCAGTTCCTCGGCGAGATCGACCGACTGGGACCCGATCTCCTCGGCCACCTTGCGCAGGGCGGCTTCGACCGACATGCCGGACTCCACGCAGATCAGCATGAGGTCGAGCGCGTCGGGCCATGCCTTCTGGATCGACGCCTTACGCTTGTTGGCGCGATTGTTGATATAGAGAACAGGCGCATAGAAGCCTGCATAGGCGGCCAGCACGCAGATGAAGAAGCGGATGGGCGCGGCCTGCTCGGCGAACTCGCCAAGGCCGTAGATATAGAACAGCGCGCCGCCGAAAAACACAAAGGGCAGCACCAGCCGGAAGAACAGCAGGCGCGTCAGCGGATCGTTGCCGCGAAAACCGGCGACCCGCAGCTTGGCGACCGTATTGTCGTCGGCCAGGGCGCGCCGCAGGTCGAGCCGCTCGACGATGGACCGCATGCCGGCGGATTCCTCGACGCGCAATCCGCGCCGCCGGTTCTCGGCTTCGGCCAGACGCGTGCGCTGACGGTTCCTGAGTTCCTCGCGTTCCAGCGCGACCGACTTCATGCGCGAGGCCAGCGTGTTGCCGCTGAAGCTCGGGATGATGGTGAGCAGCGAGGCAAAGACCGCCACCGCAACCAGCAGGGAGATCAGGAACGATCCGTCGGTGAGCGTGGAGAAAACATAGTTCGTCATGGTCTATACCTCGAAATTCATCATCTGGCGCATGATGAAGATGCCGATGCCCATCCAGAACAAGCCGATGCCGATGATGAGATTGCCGGTCGACGTCGTGAACAGCGGCATGATGTAGGTCGGACTTGTCAGGTAGACGAGAAACGCCACCACCACGGGCAGCGCGCCGATGATGACGGCGGACGCCTTGGCTTCCATCGACAGGGCGTTTACCTTCGCCTTCATCTTCTTGCGGTCGCGCAGCACGCGCGACAGATTTCCGAGCGCTTCGGAAAGGTTGCCGCCGGCCTGCGACTGGATCTGGATGACGATGCCGAAGAACCCCGCCTCGGCGCAGGGCATGGTTTCGGTCATGCGCATGGCGGCCTCGGGCACCGGCATGCCGACCCCCTGCGCTTCGACGATTCTGCGGAATTCAGTGCGCACCGGCTCGCGCGATTCGGTGGCGATCAGCCGGATGCCGTCATTCAGCGGGAGGCCGGATTTCACAGCGCGCACGATGATGTCGAGCGCGTTCGGAAACTCTTCGAGAAACTGCTTCACGCGCCGCTTCCTGAGGAACGACACGATGAAGCGCGGAAGCCCCACGCCGCCCACAATGGCAATTGCGGGCAGCAGGTAGAACGGCATGGCGATCATCCATCCGCCAATGGTCAGCACCACGCCGCAAATGGCGGAAAGCACGTAGAACCGCTGCATCGACATGCTGAGACCCGCCTGCCTGATCTGGATTTTCAGGGGCGGGCGCATCGTGTTGCGCTCGCGGGCCTTGTTCTTGTCCTCGAGGTCCTTGAGCGATTCCTGAACCGCCCTGCGGCGCTTGGTGACATCTGCCTGGCGGTCGCGCATGACCTTGGCGGCAGTGCGGTCCTCCTCGGCGCGCTTGACGCTTTCGAAGCGCCGCTGCTGGTGCTTTTCCTCGCGCACGGTGTTGAAGAGGATTGCATAGGCGAGCGCGCCGGCTGAAACCGCCGACAGCACGAGAATGCCGATGAAGGTCACATCGAGCCCGAACACCTGCACTGTACCAACTCCTTACGCCGAACACACGCTCCGGGACGACCGGACTACAAAATCAATCTCTCTGGACTTCCATGGCTTCGAGGGCATTGGCGAGACGCTGCTCCTCGCCGAAATAGCGGGCGCGCTCCCAGAATTGCGGGCGGCCAATCCCGGTCGAGACGTGATGGCCGGCAAGCCTGCCATTCTGGTCCTCGCCCGTGATGTTATAGAGAACGATGTCCTGGGTGATGATGACATCGCCTTCCATGCCGATCACCTCGGTGATGTGGGTGATGCGACGCGAACCGTCGCGCAGGCGGGCGGCCTGGATGATGACATCCACCGAACCGACGATGATTTCACGAACCGTTTTCTGCGGCAGCGAATAGCCGCCCATGGCGATCATGGATTCCATGCGGTTCAGGCATTCACGCGGGCTGTTGGAGTGGATGGTGCCCATCGATCCGTCGTGACCGGTGTTCATGGCCTGCAACAGGTCGAACACTTCGGGGCCGCGCACCTCGCCCACGATGATGCGTTCGGGACGCATGCGCAGGCAGTTCTTGACGAGGTCGCGCATGGTGACCTGCCCCTCGCCCTCGAGGTTGGGCGGGCGCGTTTCGAGGCGAACCACATGCGGCTGCTGGAGCTGCAATTCGGCGGAGTCTTCGCAGGTAATGACGCGCTCTTCGCGATCGACATAGTTCGTCAGGCAGTTGAGCAGCGTCGTCTTGCCGGAGCCGGTGCCGCCCGAAATGATGACGTTGCAGCGCACGCGACCGATGATCTTCAGAATTTCAGAGCCTTCCGGCGAGATTGCCCCGAACCGCACAAGCTGGTCGAGCGTCAGCTTGTCCTTCTTGAACTTGCGGATGGTGAGTGCTGCACCGTCGATGGCCAGCGGCGGGGCGATGACGTTGACGCGGGAACCGTCGGGCAGGCGCGCGTCGCAGATCGGCGAAGATTCGTCGACGCGGCGGCCAACCTGGCTCACGATGCGCTGGCACACATTGAGAAGCTGCTGGTTGTCACGAAAGCGGATGCCGGTCTTTTCGACCTTGCCGTTCACTTCGATGTAGATCTGCTTCGCGCCGTTGACCATGATGTCGGCGATGTCGTCGCGCGCCAGAAGCGGCTCCAGCGGTCCATAGCCGAGAACGTCGTTGCAGATGTCGTCGAGCAGTTCCTCCTGCTCGGCAATCGACATTGCGAAGTTCTTGATCGCGATGATGTCGTTGACGATATCGCGAATCTCTTCCCTGGCGTTTTCCGGTTCGAGCTTGGCGAGCTGCGACAGGTCGATCGTATCGATCAGCGCGGAAAACACCTGGCTCTTGGTGTCGTAATAGGCGTCGCTTCGTTCGCGGGTGGCGGGCTTGGGCGGTTCGGGGGCGCGCACCGGCTCAGGCGCGACACGGGCTGCCGGACGAGGCGCGGTCGCAACCGGAGCCGAAGCGGGTTCCCGCGCTGGCGCCGCCGGGGGCACGGGTGGCCTCAGGCCATTGCCCCTTGGCTCTTCATTGCCTCTTCTGCCGAACATCGTTCCTACGCACCGCTCTTACTTGAACTCATGGTCATTGCGCCACCGGGAGAGCAGAGCGGCGCTTGCCGCGCCTGCGTCATACCCCTCATCCGCCTGCCGGCACCTTCTCCCACAAGGGGAGAAGGACGATAATCCACAGCGCCGACGTTCCCCTCGCCCCGCATGCGGGTAGAGGGTGAGGGGCAGCATGCAACTTGCCGCGCCTGCGCCATACCCCTCGTCCGCCTGCCGGCACCTTCTCCCACAAGGGGAGAAGGGGATGCCATCATCGGCGGCTCAAATCTCCGAAGTTTCAGAATTCGCGAGAGATCGCGGAAAGTCCCCTTCTCCCCTTGTGGGAGAAGGTGCCGGCAGGCGGATGAGGGGTATGAAACCATCTCCCCGCGCCTCACTTCTTCTTCCGCTTGAGCCTGCCCAGAAGGCTACCCAATGATTTCTGCTTCTTCTGCTTGATCTCGCCTCGTCCAGTCAGCACGCGGGCGATTTCCGCGAACTGCTGGGTGACGGGATTCTTCGCGTCGGTCTCTCCGATCATGCGCCCGCTGTTGCCGGCCTTGCCGAAAAGCTGCGGATCGAAGGGAATAACCGCCAGCGGCTCGATGCCCAGCGGATCGGTGAACTCCTTCGGCGCGATCTCCGGGCGCTTCGGCATACCGACCTGGTTGAGGATAAGCTTCGGCGCCGCGTCGTTCGGGCGAAGCTTCATCAGCATGTCGATCATCGTCTTCGCGTTGCGCAGATTGGCAAGCTCGGGCGTGGCGGTGATGACCACTTCATCGGCATGGATCAGCGTCTGCTTCGCCCAGCCGGTCCAGACATGCGGCAGGTCGAGGATCAGCACCGGCGCGCTGCGCTGAGCGGTGTCGATGATCTGGCTGAAGGCGTCGCTGTCGAAATCATAGGTCCGGTCGAGCGTCGACGGCGCGGCGAGGAGCGAAAGATGCTCGGCGCATTGCGTGAGCAGGCGGTCGAGATAGACTTCGTCCACCCGGTCCGGCGCGAACACCGCCTCGGCCATGCCCTGCGGCGGGTCCTGGTCGAAATTGATGTTCGCGGTGCCGAAGGCAAGGTCGAGATCGGCAACGACGACTTCCGACTTGAACAGGGTCGAGATGCTCCACGCGACATTGTGCGCAATGGTTGAGGAGCCGACACCGCCTTTTGCGCCCACGAAGGCAATGGAATTGCCCATCGGCGCGGCTTCGGGATCGACGAATATGCCGGCGACCACGCCGACGATGTCGGACATCGCAACCGGAGCGACCATGTATTCAGAAATGCCCGCGCGCATCAGCTCGCGATAAAGGCCGACATCGTTGTAGTGGCCGATGATGATGACCTTGGTGGCGGGATCGCACAGTTCCGAAAGCTGCTGGAGCTGGTCCATCAATGCCTTCGGCTCGCTGCGCGATTCGAGGATGATGAGGTTGGGCGTCGGCGCGGACTGGTAAAATTCCAGCGCCGTCGAGATGCCGCCCATATGCACCTTGAGATGCGTCTTCATCATGCGGCGGTCCTGGCCCGCCCGCTCGATGGGGCTGGCGACCGCCTCGGTCTCGCAGAAGGCCTGGATGGAAATGCGCGGAATGGGCCTCACCGAGCGAAGCGCGGCGGAATCGCCGTCTTCGTCGCCGATGTGCTCCTCAAGGGCCAGATTGCTCATGTCGGGGTTCCCTGCCCACTACTATTCCGCGAAATCATAACTGCCATACGCTTAATAATTGATGGTCGGCACGAATGGCCGCGAGTTCACACGATAATCGTCGATGACCACGCTGCGGTTTTCGGCGTCGATCGTGGTCTGCTTGCGCGGGCCAAGCAGGTCGTTCGGGTTGGAAAGCTGCGCGGCCACATTGTTCTGGTAGGCGCAGCCGAAATTCGCATAGTGGGTGTTGTCCCTGGTGCGCGTGAGGTCTTCCGGCCAAAGCCCGCATTCATTCGTCGTCGCGCGGATCGCGTTGTAGGCAACGCGCACCGGCGCGGAAACGTCGGGGGCGCCAGCCTCATAGGTGACGATGCTGATGCGTCCGGCGGGCACGCCGTTGGCCTTCGCCACGCGTGCAAAATCCTTTGCGGCGCGGGCGGCGGCGGCATCGTTGAGCGCGCCGTTCGGGCGCATGATCATCAACACCGGCGCGGCGTGCTTGTCATAGTTCGCGAGGAACCCTTCAAGCGTCTGCACCTGCGCCCTTGTCGCGCCGCGTTCGGTCGAGCCGACCGGCAGGTCGATGGAGGTTTCCTGTTCGGAAATGGAGATGGGATGGTTGGTCCGGTAGTCATCCGGTATGGTCGCCGTTTTCATGCGATCCGCGCATCCGGCGAGCGCGATCATGGCCAACGGGGCGGCTACCGTAACGATCCGCATGGAGACACGAAGCATGATTGACCCCTCAAATCATTTGTAGATGTAGCCGACGACGCCATGATATTGGCCGTTCGGTTTGGCTGCGCTTGCTGTTCCGTAAATCCGGTTGACCTTGCCCATGAAGTAGCCGTCGAGGTCGCCCGCCGGATTGAAATTGTCGGTCGGCAGCGACTGGTCGGCGCGTGCGGTGGGCTTGGTCAGGTAAGGCGTGATCAGGATGACCAGCTCGGTCTCGTTGCGCACGAAATCGCGGCTGCGGAACATGGTCCCGAGCACGGGAATCTTCGAGGCCCCCGGCAATCCGTTAATGACCTGGCGCACATCGTCGCGCACGAGGCCGGCTATCATCATCGTGCCGCCCGAGGGCAGTTCGACGGTGGTATCCGCGAGGCGTTTGCGCAGCGAGATGATGCTGGTGCTGCCGCCCGTTGCGATCGAGCCCTCATTTGTGGGTTCGGAGACGCTGGTGCGCACCTTGAGGCTGATGCGGCCCGCAGAGAGCACGACCGGCTTGAATTCGAGGCCGATGCCGTATTCGATCTTCTCGTGCTCCCATGTCGGGTCGCCGTCGAGGTTTTCCTCCGACCTGTTTTCGGAATAGCCGGTGACGATGTTGAACTCGCCGCCGACGCGGAAGGTCGCCTGCTCGCCCGAGACGGCGGTGAGCGTCGGTTCGGCCAGCGTCTTCATAACGCCCGCCTGCTCCATCGCGTCGAGTGACATGTCGAGCGCCGTGGCGCCTGCCTTGAACAGGCCGAGCGTCGAGCCGCCGCTGCCGATCAGCGATTTGCCGAGGCCGTAGACATTGTTGCTGACGGTGCCGAAGGTCAGTCCGTCGCTGTTGGTGTTGCTGGCCATCAGGTTGACGCCGAGCTGCTTCATCACGTTGCGGCTGACTTCGGCGACCGTGACCTTCAGCATCACCTGGTCCTCTCCGATGATCTGGAGCAGGTTCACGATCTTGGAAACCTGGCGCTGCTGGTCCGGGTTGTCGATGGACACGCCGCCGCCGTCGGTCGGGGCCGATGCGGTCTGGGCATACTGGCCGGTCGTCGCTTCGCCGCCCGTGACGAAGATCTGGGCGAGTTCGGCGGCACGCTTCGCGTCGAGCGGCGTATCGACGGTGCCGGTCAGCACCACATTGTCATTCAGAAGCTCGACCTTCACGTCCGAGGTCGGCAGGATCTTCTTGATGTAGGCTTCAAGACCGGCCACGTCGCGCTCGATCTGGAGGTCGAGGCTGGCGATCTGCTCGCCATTGGCCCCGAACACGAAGATGTTGGTTTCGCCCACCGCCTTGCCGAACAGGTAGATGCGGCGCGAGGTGCGCGTGACCGCGTCGGCGACCGCCGGGTTCGCCACCAGAATGTCGTAGGCGTCGTTCGGAAGGTCGATGACGATGGATTTGTTGAGGCCGAGCTTGATGCGCTGGCTGGCGGTCGTGGCCGTCACGCGCGTCGAGGCCGCCTGCGCTTCCGAGGACTCCCATTTCGGCGTCGCGACAAGCACCGCGACCGTTGACGCCAGAAGGATTGCCGCTTTTGACGCTTTCATTGTCGAGATCATTCCCTGCCCCCAACCTCTGTGACCTCACCGGACTTGATAAGCCGCACTGTCCCTGTGCGGCCCTGTCCGGAAACGAGATAGTCCGCTTCGCGGCTCGGCTTTTCCTGCGCATCGGCCACCGACCGGAGCGCCAGCGTCAGCCGGTCCGCCATCTGCTGCGCGACCGTGATGATTTCCGCCTGCTGCGACGTGAGTTCCAGCGTGGCGGTGTCGCCGACGCGGACCTTCTTGCCGTCCTCGTCCTCCTGGATCGTCTGGTCTATGGCCAGCACCTTGATGTTCTGGAGGATGGTTTCCGTCGTGAAGCCGGCAGCACCGCCTGAGGAGGCGTCGGCGCGGCGCGTCATGATGACGTCCACGAAATCGTTCGGCAGGATGAAGCCGCCCGCCGAGGTGTCTGCGGCGATCTGCACCGCGACCGCGCGCTTGCCCGCCGGAAGGATCGACGACAGGAAACTCTGGCCCTCGCCGACCAGCTTGGAGCGCCGCAGCGGCTCACCCGCATAGAGCGCGACGCGGGCAAGCGACTTGCCAAGCGTCTCAAGCGAGTCCGGCTCGGCCTCGCGGGTGATGAAACCTTGCGCGACATTGCTCGCGGGCCATGATTGCCACGCGATCTTGCCGTCCAGCGGCGAGCCCATCGGCACGTCGCCCGTCAGCACCAGCACTTCCTTCAGGTTGATCGAAGGCGTGTCGGATTTGACCACGACCCGCTGCGGCACGAGCATTGTCTTTGCAACATAGCCGGCGCCGATCGCTGCTGCGACCGCCACCCCAAGTATGAGCACTCTCGATGCTGCCATGCGACCGGCTCCCTGCCTGCGGATCACCTGTTGTGGCCCGACATTGCAGCGGCAATCGTCAAATTATGGTTAACAGAATGCTTACGGTTGCGCTTAATTATGTACTTCCAGCTAATATGACGATCAGCCGGCGAGCCGGTTCAGCGCCCAGATCATCAGGGGCGATTGCGCGTAGGCGATGACGCCGCCCGCGCCGAGCGCGATGCCGTAGGGAACGCCTTTTGCATCCGCCGCGAAGTTGCGCAGGAAGCGGCTTTGATGAGCCAGGTGATGCAAGGGCGAGCGGCGGAACACCAGGATCATCAAGGTCAACTGGCCGCCGATCAGCGTGATCGCCATTAAATAATTAATGAGGGAGGGGCCGAACCCCATCCACACCGCACTCGCAGCGATGAGCTTGGCGTCGCCGCCGCCCATTCCGCCGAAAGCGAACAGCGCGAATGTGACCGCAAGCAGCAGCGCACCCGCCAGCAGGTGCATGCCGATGACGCCAGCCGGCATGCCGGTCGCCGGCGCGACCACGAGGAATGCCCCCAGCAGCAGCAGCGGCACGATGTTGTTTATCTTCATGGACAGCACGTCAGAGACGGCTGCAAAGAACATGCAGAATGGAAAAACGACGAGGATGATTGCTTCAGCCATGTTGAATTGTCCTGCACGCGCTCTGTCGAAAAGAAAAGGCCGCCCTTGAGGACGGCCTTCTGTTCGGTGACTACCGACCGGCCGCAGCCGTCAAACCGCCTGTTACGGCTGGTTCGCGTCGATTTCGCCAGAGATGGCGGTGAACGTGGTATCCAGCGAGGTGCCGAGCGCCTTGGCGCCGGTGATGATGGCGACAGCGATGAGGCAGGCGATCAGGCCGTACTCGATAGCGGTTGCGCCCGACTCGTCCTTAACAAAACGTGCGATGAGATTGGACATTCCCTTACTCCATTTGTTTGCAGCTCTCTCCGTCGGCTTTTTTCTTGCAGATCGGATGCTGCGAAACTACGCGGGAGCTGTTGCAATCGCCTTAAGAAATACCCTTACCAATTCCTTTCTTTCTGCAAGTCTGTGCTGTAGTTAATACTCTTTCATCTTCCATCGTAAAAATACATAAGATAAAATTTTACTCAATATAAGAACAACTGGCTCTATATATTATAGTGAGCGAGCGGCCCGTCCGCCGGGCAGGCAAACGGCACTTAACGGTTGGTTCACCAATTTGATTCACTTTCCATTGAATCGAAAAGGCTGGAGCCTCCTTATGAACCCTTCCCCGGTAATTCGCTGCATCGCCTATGCGCTCGCATGCAAGCTGCTGCTGACGGCAGCGCCCGGGCTGGCCGCGGACGGCATCCAGGTCGAGACCAACCAGGCCAAGATCGTGAAGCTGCCGCAGGCCGCCGACACCGTGATCGTCGGCAATCCGGAAATCGCCGATGTCGCCGTTCAGGACGACAGGACCATCGTAATTACCGGAAAGGGCTTCGGTGTCACAAACCTCGTGGTGCTGACCCGCGAGGGCACCGCGATCGTCGACCAGCAGATCACCGTGTCGAGGCAGACCGTATCGACGCTGCGCGTCTACCGCCGTGCGGATGTGCAGACCCTGTCGTGCACGCCGTTCTGCGAAGCGGCCTATGCGAGCAGTTCGGAAGCGCGCTCCGACGCCTCGATGGGTGCGCAATAGCGCATCTCTCCCACGGCCAGTCGTTAACTGTGCGTAAAGTTCGACGGCACATTTCAACGTGACCTTCAAACTGTAATTCAACGCCTCTCGTTCATACTCGCTGCCGGTGGGAAGCAGCAGGGTTACGGGTATGACAGGGACATCGCAAAGGTGCAGGCGGCCGCGAAGGCCGTTGATACGGCTGCGTTTGAGCCGATTTGTACGCAATTCGGACGGCGCGACGGCTATCGAATTCGGGCTGCTCGCCATTCCGTTCCTCATGGCCTTGTTCGCAATCCTGGAAACGGGCATCTCGATGGCGGTGCAGCAGATGCTGGTCAACGCGACCGATGACGTTGCGCGCCAGATCCGCACCGGCCAGATCACCTCCACGAACCAGACCGCGCTCAAGAATCTCATCTGCGACCGCATCGAGCTCCTGGTCAGCGACGGCTGCCCCGGCTTGCGGGTGGACCTGCGGTCCTATGCGTCGTTTCAGGCGGCAGCCGACCAGAACGTCCGTGTGACGAACAACAATGTGGCGCTCCTGGACAACAACGGCAACAGCCTGCCGCTGGCGGCACAGATCGGGGGCCCGAAATCGAAGCAGACGCTGCGCGCCTATTATTTCTGGCCGCTGCTGACCAAGATGCTGGAATCCTCAATGTCGACCGGAGGCACCGGCAAGCGGGTGCTTTCGGCTTCGCAGACCTGGCAGAACGAAGATTATTGAGTGGGCGCCATGACCGGTACCAATACAGACAAATTTGAGCCTTTCAGGAACTCAGCCATGGGCCGCATCGCGAACGCATGGGGCATTGCGGGCACGATTGCCCGGATCAGGCGCTTCCGCAACGCGTGCGGCGGCGTTGCCGCAGTTGAGTTCGCGATCCTCATGCCACTGCTGCTGTGCATGTATTTCGGCTCGATCGAAATCATGCAGGCCGTCGATGCGAACCGCAAGCTCGGGCGGGTTTCGTCCCAGATTGCCGATTTGGCGTCGCAGCAGACCAACACGACGAGAGCCACGCTCGACGCCATCATGCAGATCGGTGAGGCATCGCTGATGCCCTACGACAGATCGGAGCCCGACATCCGCATCACTGCCGTGAAAATGTCGAACTCCGCATCGCCCACCGCCACCGTGCTCTGGAAGCGCAATCGCATTGGCGGCAACTTCTCCAGCGCGCCCGCTTCCGGCGAAGTGGTCGATGTGCCCGCGACATTCAAGGTCAAGGAACAGGTGGTCATCAAGGTGGAAACTTCGATGGACTACAATCTCCTGCTCGCCTGGGACGGGCAGAGTGCTTCCCGATATGGCGTTGCAGGCTTCTTCAGCGGCATTCCGA
Source organism: Rhizobiaceae bacterium (assembly GCA_023953835.1). Lineage (NCBI taxonomy): Bacteria > Pseudomonadati > Pseudomonadota > Alphaproteobacteria > Hyphomicrobiales > Rhizobiaceae > Rhizobiaceae bacterium. The sequence continues at coordinate 993,155 of JAMLJB010000001.1, forward strand.
TGAAGAAAGTTTCCTATTACCGGCCCCGCGTCGGCGATACGGTCAACTGCAGCGACTGCTGAAGCCTGATTGCCAAAGGCCACGGCGAACACTATCTCTCGCCTGTTGATCGAACAGGTGGACCTTGGCGCGCGCTTTCCTTTTCGTGCTGGATTCCTTCGGCATCGGCGGTGCGCCGGATGCCGCCGCCTATGGCGACGAAGGCTCCGACACCTATGGGCACATTGCCCAGGCATGTGAGGCGGGACGCGGCGACCGCGCCGGCCTGCGCAAGGGACCGCTCGACCTGCCCAATTTGCGCGCGCTTGGTCTCGACCATGCTGCCCGGCTTGCCGGCAACGGCAGCGCGGCCGCAGGCACGCCGCTTGCCGAAGGATCGTTTCACGCAGCCGCCGAGGAAATCTCGAAAGGCAAGGACACGCCGTCCGGCCATTGGGAAATCGCAGGCGTGCCGGTTCCCTTCGAATGGGGCTATTTTCCGCTGACACAGCCGACTTTCCCGGCGGAGCTGACGGCCAGCATCATCGAGCAGGCCGGGTTGCCGGGCATTCTGGGCGACCGCCATGCCTCCGGCACCGAAATCATCGACGAATTGGGCGAGGAGCACATAAGGACCGGCAAGCCGATCTGCTACACATCGGCGGATTCCGTGTTCCAGATCGCCGCGCACGAAACCCATTTTGGGCTGGAGCGCCTTTATGATCTGTGCGCAATCGTGCGGAAGCTGGTCGACCCTCTCAATATAGGGCGGGTGATCGCCCGACCCTTCGTCGGCGAGCGCAGGGGCGAATTCACGCGCACCGCAAACCGGAGGGACTACGCCGTGCCGCCCGCCGAGCCGACACTGCTCGATAGGCTGACCGCGCGCGGCGGCAAGGTCATCGGCATCGGCAAGATCGGCGACATCTTCGCTCATCAGGGCGTGTCCGAGGTTCGCAAAGGCCCAACCAACGACGCGCTGTTCGACAAGGCGCTGGGAGCGATGGACGATGCGCGGGACGGCGATCTGGTCTTTGCCAATTTTGTCGATTTTGACACACTCTACGGGCATCGCCGCGACATTGCGGGCTATGCGGCGGCGCTGGAAGCATTCGACCGGCGGCTGCCGGAGGCAATCGCGAAGCTGAAGCCGGGTGACCTGCTGGTGCTGACCGCCGACCACGGCTGCGATCCGGGCTGGAAGGGAAGCGACCACACGCGCGAGCGCGTTCCCGTCATCGGCATCGGGCGCGGGTTTGCAGGCGGCCCGGCGGGTCTGCGCACGTCGTTTGCGGATATCGGAGAAACCGTTGCGGAGCATCTGGGCCTCGCGCCCGGAAAACACGGAACATCCTTCCTCGGCGCGATCCGTGCCTGAACTGCCGGAAGTCGAAACGGTAAGGCGTGGCCTTGCGCCTGCAATGGAAGGCGGGCGCATCATGGCCGTGACGGCGCGGCGCGCCGACCTGCGCTTTCCCCTGCCCGCTGCATTTGCCGAAACCCTGTCGGGCAAGACCGTCGTTTCGGTCGGGCGGCGCGCGAAATATCTGCTGATCGAAGCGCAGGATGCGCCGCTTTTGATCGCGCATCTCGGCATGTCGGGGTCCTTTCGCATCGAACGCGACGGCGGACCGACGACGCCGGGCGTGTTTCACCAGGCGCGGTCAAGGGACGAAAAGCACGACCATGTCGTGTTCGAGATCGGCCATGCGGACGGTCGGCGCTTTCGCATCGTCTATAATGACCCGCGCCGCTTCGGCTTCATGCTGTTTGCGGAAAGCCGCGAGACGCATCCGATGCTGGCAGGACTGGGCGTCGAGCCGACCGGCAACGCCTTCGACGGAGCGACGCTTGCCGATCTGCTGCGCGGACGCTCCGCCCCGCTCAAGGCGGCACTTCTCGACCAGAGGCTGATCGCCGGGCTCGGCAACATCTATGTGTCGGAAGCGCTGTGGCGGGCGGGCCTTTCGCCGCGCCGCATGGCAGGCAGCATCGTCGCGAAAAGGCACGGCGCGGGCGCAAGGCCGGAGCGGCTTGCCGACGCAATCCGCGCCGTCATCGCGGAAGCCATCGAGGCCGGCGGGTCATCCTTGCGCGACCACATGCAGACCGACGGTTCGCTCGGCTATTTCCAGCACCGCTTCTCGGTCTATGACCGCGAGGGAGAACCCTGCCGCAAGCCCGGCTGCGACGGCACGGTGCAGCGGATCGTGCAGTCCGGGCGGTCGACTTTTTATTGCCCGGTGTGCCAACGTTGAGTACAGCACGGGCGAACATTCGCGAGGAGGACTGACCTTGACCTATGAAACCATTCTCGTTGAAACGCGCGGCAAGGTGGGCCTGATAACCCTCAACCGGCCCAAGGCGCTGAACGCGCTGAACAGCCAGGTGATGGCGGATGTCGTCGCGGCCGCGCAGGCGTTCGACGCCGACCCCGGAATCGGCTGCATGGTGCTCACAGGGTCGGAAAAGGCATTCGCCGCCGGGGCGGACATCAAGGAGATGCAGGCGAAATCCTATGTGGACGCCTATCTCGCCGATTTCTTCGTCGAGTGGGAAGGCCTGACCCGCGTGCGCAAACCCGTCATTGCGGCGGTGGCCGGCTATGCGCTGGGCGGCGGCTGCGAACTCGCCATGATGTGCGATTTCATCATCGCAGCCGAAAATGCGAAGTTCGGACAGCCTGAAATCACGCTCGGCGTGATGCCCGGCATGGGCGGCTCGCAGCGCCTGACGCGCTTCGTGGGCAAGTCCAAGGCCATGGACATGTGCCTTACGGGGCGCATGATGGATGCCGCCGAGGCGGAGCGCTCGGGGCTGGTGTCGCGCGTCGTGCCGCTCGAGCAATTGCTGGACGAAACGATGAAGGCGGCGGACCGGATCGCGTCGCTGTCGCTGCCCGCCGTCATTATGAACAAGGAATCGGTGAACCGCGCCTACGAAACGACGCTGGCGGAGGGCCTGCGCTTCGAACGCCGCGTGTTCCATTCCATGTTCGCGTTCGAGGACCAGAAGGAAGGCATGGCCGCCTTTGTCGAAAAACGTCAACCCGATTTCCGCAACAGGTGAAATCGGCTTCAACGACCGTTGACGGCGCGCGCAAGCTGCACTATAAGCCGCGCCAACTGAGGCGGCCTTTGGCTGCCCCTTTGTTTTTGGCCCGGACAGAATTCCGGTAGCCAGCCACCGAAAAACGTCTAGAGAGGCATCATGGCCAATACCTCTTCGGCCAAGAAGGCGACGCGCAAGATTGCTCGCCGGACCGAAATAAACAAGAACCGCCGTTCGCGCGTACGTACCTTCGTGCGCAAGGTGGAAGAGGCGCTTGCCGCCGGCGACAAGTCGGGCGCGGAAGCCGCGTTCCTCGCCGCACAGCCCGAATTGATGCGCGCCGCGACCAGGGGCGTGATGCACAAGAACACGGCATCCCGCAAGGTTTCCCGCCTCGCAAAGCGCGTGCGTGCCGTCGAAGCCTGACCCTTTGAAAAATTAAGCTTTTGGAAAAGCGCCTTATGGGCGCTTTTTTTATTTGCCGGCAAATGATCTTGAGGATCGGGCGGGCATAGTTTCCTATTGCATCAGACCCCCCTCATATTGCACCTGCTCATGTTCGTGCACGCTGTGCGGGAACGGCGCGGAATTTATTGCGAAAGATCAATTGGCTAAACGGTTTTAAGCAGAATCCACCCAGAGTTGAGTTCGCGCCTTGACGGCTTTTATCCATATATCCCAGTCACTTACGGCACATAATCGAGAAGCCGCGCGACCGTGGGCCGGCCCAAGCCGGCTAGGTTCGTGTCAAGCGAAAAAAAAGTAGATTTCGCCCGGTGTTTCGGCACCTGCTGAAAAGGATTGAATCACAATACCTTGTCGCTCGCAAAGCCGCGATGGAAGGCGTTTGGGGCCGCTCCGGGTTAAAAAATCGTTAGTTACGCCCTTGCCCTTCGCTCTGCGATTTCTGTAATGTTCGTTCATCAAACAACGGGCCACGCCCGACAAACCTAGCCAAAGCGGCGGCGATATCCGGCCAGGAAGCGATTCCGGGAACGGGTGTGGTTTGTCTTAGCGCGGCGGGGAACGAGGTTCGTAGTATAGTTCTGTGTGTCTTTCGCGCTGGCTCCATTTCTTGAGCCGGAGGGGTATTCTTCGCGGAAGCACTTTCAAACCGAATGCACATTTTCCCGCTGCGCTCCGCGCGGCGGCTGGATTTGTGTTGCCAGGAAGGAAGAAGGAAGGGCGGATGTCAATTGGAGTGGGCGCGGTGCCATCTCATTGGGCGCAGGATACGGGGGCGCAGGATACGGATCATGAAGGAGGCGCAGCCAAAGCCGATGCAGCGGCGCAAACCTTCGACCGGGTGAGGGCGCAACTGAAGGCCCGGCTCGGGACCGAGGTCTATTCGAGCTGGTTCCAGCGCATGAAGTTGGCCGAGGCGTCGAAGAGCCTCGTGCGCATCTCTGTTCCGACGGCGTTTCTCCGCTCCTGGATCAACAGTCACTATCTCGACCTCATCGTCGAGTTGTGGCGCGAGGAGGAGCCGGACCTTCTGAAACTCGAAATCGTCGTGCGGTCGGCAGCCCGCGCATCGCATGTGCCCGCAGGCGCAGCAGCCGCCACGGCGCAGCCCGCGCGCGCTTCGACCGCCTCCGCTACCACGCACACGCCGGCCACGACATCGACGCGCAGCGAACGCAGCTATGCGCAGAAACCTGCGTCCGCGCCCGCTTCCGCCGATCCCGGCCGGTCGGCGGTGCTGGGTTCCCCGCTCGACAGCCGCTATACGTTCGGCTCCTTCATCGAAGGCCCGTCGAACCGCGTCGCCTTTGCGGCGGCGCGCGCCGTGGCCGAATCCCACGCCAGCGCCGTGCGCTTCAATCCGCTTTTTCTCCACGCCTCGGTGGGGCTCGGCAAGACGCATCTTCTGCAGGCAATCGCGGCGGAATCCGTGAAGCAGAATCCGAAGGCGCGCGTCGTCTACCTGACCGCCGAATATTTCATGTGGCGCTTCGCAACCGCGATCCGCGACAATTATGCGCTGGTTCTCAAGGAACAGTTCCGCGACATCGACCTGCTCATCATCGACGACATGCAGTTCCTGCAGGGTAAGTCGATCCAGCACGAATTCTGCCATCTCTTGAACATGCTGCTCGACAGCGCCAAGCAGGTCGTGGTTGCGGCCGACCGCCCGCCGTCGGACCTGGAATCGCTGGAGCCGCGCGTACGCTCGCGCCTCGTCGGCGGGGTTGCGCTGGAGATTTCCGCGCCGGACTATTCGATGCGCCTCGACATGCTGAAGCAGAGGCTGGACGGCGTGCAGGCGGAAGACGCCTCCGTCGAAATCTCCGCGGAAGTGCTGGAGCATGTCGCACGCACCATCACCGGCAGCGGCCGCGACCTCGAAGGCGCGTTCAACCAGCTTCTGCTGCGCCACACGCTGGAACCGCAGATCACCGTCGACCGCATCGACGATATTCTTGGCCGCATCTACCGGTCTGGCGAGCCGAAGCGCGTGCGCATCGAGGACATCCAGCGCATCGTCGCGCGGCATTACAACGTTTCCAAGACGGAACTCCTGTCGAACCGACGCACGCGCACCATCGTCAAGCCGCGCCAGGTCGCGATGTTCCTATCGAAATCCATGACGCCGCGCTCCCTGCCGGAAATCGGCAGGCGCTTTGGCGGGCGCGATCATACGACCGTGCTGCACGCCGTGCGCAAGATCGAGGATTTGTCCGCAAGCGACCAGACGCTCGCGCAGGAACTTGAATTGCTGCGCCGGCTGATCGTCGATCAAGCCTAGGTCAGGTACGGCTTACGCTTCCTGCTCCTCCTCGGCGCGGGCCGCTGTCTCGATGGCTTTGACCCGGATGACCGACACGGAGCATTTTGCTTCCGCGACCACCTTGGTCGAAACGGAGCCGAGATGGCGGCGCATGGCCGATGACGCCCGCGCCCCCATCACGATGTGGCCGGCCTGGTTGCGCTCGGCAAAGTCGAGGATGGCATCGGCGGGACTGACGGCTTCCAGAACGTGGAAGCTCGCGCGCCCGTCCGCCAGATGCAGCGGATGCGCCCAGTCCTTGAGCGCGACGAGCAGGTTGACATAGCGCGAGCGGCCCTCTGCATCGACTTCGGATTGGTCGCCGATGATCTCCGTTTTCAGCACGGTGACACAGGTCAGCCGTGAATCGCGACGCGCGGCAAGCACAATGCCGGTCTCGGCGCGGATCTGCTCGGCCAGCGCATCGACGCCCTCGGAAAGGTCGACGGCAGCCAGCACCACCGGCGGCCCTGCTCCCGTGTCCGCCGAACGCTTGACCCTGATTTCCGCCTGCTTTTCGCCGCCCCCGAACAGACCGGCGAAAAACCCTTTGATTCCAGTGGCCTGCTGCTTGCGCTCGACCACCCGCACCTGGTCGGGATTGCGCAAATCGTGCACGAGCTGCGCGGCGTCCGTGTAGCGCCGCGCGCGGTCCACCTCCATGCATTTCTCGATGATCTGCTCCAGCCAGCGCGGGATGGCGGGGTTGAGCGTCCGCAGTTCCGTGGGCCGCTGGAACAGGCGGCGGCGCATGCCCGCCGTCGTCTGCGGCCAGCCGAACGGCTCCTGCCCGCTGGCGAGCTGGTAGAGAATGCAACCCAGCGCAAATATGTCGCTTGCCGGATCGTTGCGGACGCCCAGCACCTGTTCCGGCGAGATATAGGCGGCGGTCCCCATCGGCACGTCGCTTTCCGCGCCCAGAAGGTCGGGTAGCTCGGCATGCGCGGCCAGTCCGAAATCGAGCAGCACCGCGCCACGTTTCGCAAGGATGATGTTTTCCGGTTTGAGATCGAGATGGGCGACCTTCTGCTCGTGCAGGGCGGCGAGCGCCACGCCGGTCTCGATGCCGATGCGCCTGACCTCCTCGAAGGGAAGCGGCGCCTTACCGATGAGCGATGCGACGCTTTCCCCCTCGACGAACTCCATCGCGACATAGGGCACGTCGCGCAGGTCGCCGAAACCGTGGAAGCGCGGCACATGCTTGCCCGACAGGCGGCGCGCGATCATGTCCTCGACCTCGTAGCCGACGATGATCGACGCATCCTGACCCGGATCGAGGAAGGGGATTTTCAGGACCACCATTCCATCGATGCCGGGTTTGCGCGCCTTCCAGACCGACGCCATGCCCCCGGAGGGCAGGCGCTCCACAAGCTCGAAGCCATCGATCGCCATTCCGGGTTCAAAATTGCGGCTCACTTCTATCGCCCTATCTTCAAGCGCATGCCGAGCCAGCCCGGCAGGCCGGCATCGCTGATCTTGCGTGCCGTTTCGTCCCAATCATACGGCACGCGCAGCATTGTGACAGTTGCCGCGCCGGTGTCCAGCAAGCCCAGGCATGCGGCCGGGTTGCCGTCTCGTGGCTGGCCCACCGCGCCGCAGACGATGACGCTGCGGCGGGACGGAAAAAGCGGTGCCGGCTTGTTGGCGACGGGCACGAAACTGGTGATCGCGCCATTTGGCAGGCGGTAAAAGACGACGGGCACATGCGTATGGCCGCAAACGGCGATCCGCGCATCGACAGCCTCGAAGCTCCGTCGCGCATCCGCGATGTCCTTCACATAGGACCAGCTTTCGGGTCGCCATGCCCCGGCATGAGTATAGAGAATGTCGTCCTGCCGCTGCACCATCGGCATTTCATCCAGAAAGGCGCGCTGCGCGGCGGAAAGGCGGCCCACCGTCCAGCGAAGCGCGTCGCGCGCGTTCTCACTCATGCCGGAGAAATTGCCGGTCACCGCCGCCTCGTCGTGGTTGCCCTTGACGCAGAGCGCCCCTGCGGCGACGAGTTCCCTTGCGCGATCAACGATATATGCCGGATCGGGACCGTAGCCGACAAGGTCGCCGAGCAGCACGACACGCTCCACCCCTGCCCGTTCGGCGGCGGCGAAAGTCGCGTCGAACGCCTCGCGATTGGCATGAATGTCGGAGAATATGCCGATCAGCATTGTGGGAACGAAGCGTGCACAGGCCTCCCTCCCAGCATGCCGACAGACCCCGCCCATAGCATGGCACGCATCCGGGGACGATTGGGCGAAGGTATAGTGAGGCGCGAGTTTTCAACAGGAAGCGCCCTATCCCCTGCGTGGACGCGCCGGAACCCCGCCTTACACTTGCCTTTCAGGTGCTTTTCCTGTCATTTGGGCCAGTTTCCCTGCGGAATCGGGGCCAAATTCCCTTCCGCTGCTGTCCGCCAAGTGAGCTGCAATGCGTGTCATCATCGAACGGTCCAACCTTTTGAAATCCCTCAACCATGTTCATCGCGTGGTGGAGCGGCGCAATACAATTCCGATACTCTCGAACGCGCTTTTGACGGCGGAAGGCGCGAGCCTCGAAATGAAGGCGACCGACCTCGACCTTGAAATGAACGAGGCGACGCCCGCGCGTGTCGAGCAAGCCGGCTCGACCACCGTTCCCGCCCATCTGCTCTACGATATCGTTCGCAAGCTACCGGACGGTGCGGAGGTGATGCTCAAGGTCGATGAGGGCGGCAGTTCCATGGCCGTCATTTCGGGCCGGACCTCGTTCCGCCTGCAATGCCTGCCCGCGTCGGATTTCCCCGCCCTTTCCAGCGGCTCCTACCCCCATATCTTCAGGCTGGAATCGACCGCGCTGAAGGGATTGATCGACAAGACGCAATTCGCGATCTCGACCGAGGAAACGCGCTACTATCTCAACGGCATTTATTTCCACACGCATGAAAGCAACGGCAAGCTGACGCTGCGCGCCGTCGCCACAGACGGGCACCGCCTTGCGCGCGCCGAGATGGATGCTCCGGCAGGTTCGGAAGGCATGCCCGGCATCATCATTCCGCGAAAGACGGTCAGCGAATTGCAGAAGCTGCTCGACAATCCCGACATCGCGGTGACGACCGAGGTTTCCGAGAGCAAGATCAGGTTCACCATCGGCCCGGTCATCCTGACCTCCAAGCTCATCGACGGAACCTTCCCGGACTACCAGCGCGTTATTCCGGCGAACAATGACAAAAAGCTTGTGCTCGACCGGCAGGCCTTCGCGGCGGCGGTGGACCGTGTGTCGACGATTTCCTCCGAACGCGGACGCGCCGTGAAGCTGTCCATCGGTGACGGGCAGGTGACGCTTGCCGTCAACAACCCCGATTCGGGAAGCGCGACGGAAGAAGTTGCCGCCGATTATGGATCGGACCCCATCGAGATCGGCTTCAACGCCAAATATCTGCTCGATGTGGCCGCGCAGCTTACCGGCAGCGAAGCGCGCTTCATGCTGGCCGACGCGGGTTCGCCGACGCTGATACAGGATGCCGCCGACGAGCATACGCTCTATGTGCTGATGCCGATGCGGGTCTGATGCCGGATGCCTTTTATAAGTAAGCTAACGCTTACTGATTATCGCAATTATGGCCATTTGAGCCTCGGCCTTGCGCCGGGCGCTGTGGTGCTGACCGGCGAAAATGGCGCCGGAAAGACAAATCTGCTCGAAGCGATCTCCTTCCTTGCGCCGGGACGCGGCTTTCGCCGCGCCACGCTTGCCGAGGTCGCGCGGGAAGGCGGCAGCGGCGCGTTCGCCATCCATGCCCTGCTGGACGGGCCCGATGGGGCCGCCGAGATCGGTACGGGGACGGCGGCGCAGGACATTTTGACCGGAGAAGCGACGCGGAAGGTCCGCATCAACGGGGCGAATGCCCGCAGCGCGGACGCGCTTCTGGAATGGCTGCGGGTCATGTGGCTGACGCCCGGAATGGACGGCCTGTTCACCGGCCCGGCGGCGGAGCGCCGCAGGTTTCTCGACCGCCTCGTGCTGACGGTGAACACGACACACGGCCAGATGACCTCCGCCTATGAAAAGGCGATGCGTGACCGTAATCGCATGCTTACGGACAACGTGCGCGATGTCGGCTGGTTCGAGGCCGTCGAGGCCCAGATGGCGGAAGCGGGTGTGGCGGTCGCCGCCGCAAGGGTGGAATTGCTTCGACTGATCGTCGGCATGGTCGCGCGCCTTCCCGACAGCGGGCCTTTTCCGCAGGCTGACCTTGTGCTGGAAGGCTCGGTGGAGGGCCTCGTCCCGGAGATGCCCGCTGTGGAGGCCGAGGAGCGGTTTCGCGCCATGCTGGCCGAGGGGCGCGAGCGCGACCGCGCCGCCGGGCGCGCCATCGAAGGCCCGCACCGCACGGATTTGCGCGTTCGTCACCGCCCGAAGGATATGCCGGCGGAACTTTGCTCTACCGGTGAGCAGAAGGCGCTGCTCGTCGGCATCGTGCTGTCGCATGCAAGGCTTTGCGGCGAAATGTCGGGGCTGACGCCGATCCTGCTCTTGGACGAAATCGCCGCGCATCTCGATGCCGGTCGGCGCGCCGCGCTGTTTGCCATTCTAGACGATCTCGGCTGTCAATGCTTCATGACCGGGACCGAGGCCGCGTTGTTTTCAAGCCTGAAAGGCCGCGCCCGGTTTCTCAGCGTCGAACACGGGAACGTCGCGCCCACAGCGGATTGATGCCGGAGTGGAGCGGACAACGCCCTTTGCATCCCGACTGACAATGACAGAAATGGCGGCTATGGTCCGGCCATGACAGGATCCGCTCCACTTTCCGACAGCGAACTTGAGCGTTATGCGCGCCATATCGTGCTGGCCGAGATCGGCGGCGCGGGCCAACAGCAGTTGAAGCGCGCGCGTGTGCTGGTGGTGGGTGCAGGCGGCCTCGGTGCGCCGGTGCTGCAATATCTGGCCGCGGCAGGCGTCGGCACGCTTGGAATCGTCGAGGACGACACGGTCTCGCTTTCGAACTTGCAGAGGCAGGTGATCCACGACACCGCCGCTGTCGGGCTGGACAAGGGCGAAAGTGCAAAGTCCGCGATCATGCGGATCAATCCGGACGTAAGCGTTGAATTACATAATATGCGGCTTTCCACCGGGAATGCGCGGGGCCTGGTATCCTTGTATGATTTGGTGGTGGACGGCTCGGACAATTTCGAGACGCGCTATGCCCTTGCCGATGCCTGCGAGGCAGAGAAAAAGCCGCTGGTGCATGCCGCGGTGGGACGGTTCGATGGATCGATCACCGTGCTGATGCCGTATGAAACAGGCGATGACGGCGCGCTCAATCCAAGGTATCGCGATCTTTTTCCCGAAGCGCCGCCGCCGGGCCTTGTGCCCTCATGCGCCGAGGCCGGAGTGGTTGGCGCGCTGACCGGCGTGATGGGCACGTTGCAGGCCATGGAAGTGATCAAGCTCGTGACCGGCATCGGCGAGCCGCTGGTGGGACGTTTGCTGCTCTACGACGCGCTGGCGGCGCGTTTCGACACGGTGCGTTACCACCGATGAGCCTTTCGCTGTCGCCGCAAGAGCATGCCGTCGCGGCAGGCGCGAAGGGGGATGGCGCGGCCATGGCGATGCGCATCGTGGCGGATGCCGCGCGGCTGCTCGGCGCGCCGCGCCTCATTCCGATTGCGTCGGCGCATATTGACGGGGCGCTCTATCACGGCGATTCCGGGACATTGTTTGCGGAAAGACTGGTGGAGGGTGGCGCGAAAGCCGCGGTGCGCGCAACGCTGAATGTCGGCTCGCTGGACCTGACCGGCTGTGCGCGCGTGCGGCTGGCGGGCCACGAACGCGAGATGGCGCGGCGCATGATGAGTGCCTATCTCGACCTCGGCTGCGAGCCGAGCTGGACCTGCGCGCCCTATCAGGGTGGGCACCGCCCGGCGGCGGGCAGCGACGTGGCGTGGGGCGAATCCAACGCCGTGGTGTTCTGCAATTCGGTGCTCGGAGCGCGCACGAACCGCTATGGCGATTTTCTCGACATTGCCTGCGCAATCAGCGGCAAGGCGCCGGATTGCGGGCTGCACAGGTCGGAAAACCGGGCGGCGCGGTTCGTTTTCGACGTGTCGGCGCTGAACCCTGCCTTTCTGGCCTCCGAAATCGCATGGCCTGTACTCGGCAGCCTGTACGGGCGGCTGGCAGGGAGCGAAATCGGCGTGGTAACGGGCATCCGCCACCATCCGGGCGAGGATGCGCTGAAGGCTTTCGGCGCGGCGGCGGCGTCCTCGGGCGCGGTCGGCCTGTTCCATATCGCGGGCGTGACGCCAGAAGCGCCGGACCTTGCCACGGTGCTGGCCGACGATCAGCGTATCGGGCGCATCGCCGTGACCGCCGACATGGTGCGCGACGCGCAGACCCGGCTTTCGACCGCCGGACGCCCGGACCGGATCGATGCCGTCGCCATCGGCAGCCCGCATCTTTCGGCGGAGGAGTTTTCGAGGCTGGAAACCCTGCTGGCAGGGCGGAGCGTCGCCGTTCCTTTCTACGCATGTACGGGGCGGCATGTGCTGGCCGGCCTCGACAGCAGCGGGACAAGGAAGGCGCTGGAGGCGCAGGGCATCACCATCGTCGCGGACACATGCGTGGTCGTGACGCCGATCATGGCGGACCTGCCGGGCGGCGTGCTGATGACCAATTCCGGGAAATTCGCGCAATATGCGCCCGGCAACACCGGCTACGCGGTGCTTTACGGCTCGCTGGCCGACTGCGTGGAAAGCGCGGTGACGGGCCGGCCGGACTTTGCGCGGAAATGAGGCAGGCGGCGCGCATACTGGTGGAAGGCGGCGGGGCGCTGGGGCCTGCGCTCGTGTTCACGCAGCCGATCAGCTTCTGGGGCGGCGTCGATCCGAAAAGCGGAACGGTCGCCGATGTGCGGCATCCCCAATGCGGCGCGGCGATTGCCGGAACCGTGCTTTTCCTGCCCGGCACGATCGGCTCCTCATCGGCGTCCGCCGTGTTGATGGAACTGGTCCGCAACGGCCATGCGCCTGCGGCCATGGTGCTGCACGAGCCGGATGCGATCCTGCTGCTCGGCCTCATCGTGGCGCGCGAAATGCAATGGACCACGCCGCCTGCGGTCCAATTGGACCGCGAGTTGCATGGCATATTTGCAGGGCGTGAGGTGCACCTTTCGCCGGATGGCGTAATTTCGAGTTAGACCCGGTTGGGCAGCACGCGGTCCGGCGGGCGATGGCCGTCCGCATAGGCGCGGATGTTGATGATGACCTTTTCGCCCATGTCGACGCGGCCTTCGATGGTGGCCGAGCCCATATGCGGCAGGAGCACGATCTTGCCCTTCGCGGCGAGGTCGAGCAGCGCGGGCTTGATGGCGGGCTCATGCTCGAACACGTCGAGCGCGGCGCCTGCCAGCTTGTCCTCCTGCAACAGCTTCACAAGCGCATCCTCGTCGATGATGTCGCCGCGCGCGGTGTTCACGATATAGGCCGTGGGCTGCATGAGTTGCAGGCGGCGCGCCGACAGAAGATGAAAGGTCGCAGGCGTGGACGGGCAGTTCACAGAGATGATGTCCATGCGCACCAGCATCTGGTCGAGGCTTTCCCAATAGGTCGCCTCCAGCTCGTCCTCGATGCGCGGCGCGACTCGGTGCCGGTTGTGGTAGTGGATCGACAGGCCGAACGCCTTGGCGCGGCGCGCCACCGCCGTGCCGATGCGGCCCATGCCGACAATGCCGAGGCGCTTGCCCCAGATGCGGCGGCCAAGCATCCATGTCGGCGACCAGCCGGGCCATTTGCCGTCCTTGATGAGCATCTGTGCGCCAACGGTTACGCGACGCGGCACGGCCAGCATCAGCGCCATGGTCATGTCCGCCGTGTCCTCAGTCAGCACATTCGGCGTGTTGGTGACGGCGATGCCCTTCTTCGCCGCCGCCGCAACATCGATGTGCTCGACGCCGTTGCCGTAATTGGCGATCAGCTTGAGGCTCGGACCCGCACGCTCGATCAGCGCAGCGTCGATTTTGTCCGTGATGGTCGGCACGAGGACTTCGGCGGTCTGCATCGCCTCTGCCAGCTCGTCTGTGCCCATCGGGTGGTCGTCGAGATTGAGGCGGGCGTCGAAAAGCTCGCGCATGCGCGTCTCGACCGGATCCGGGAGCTTGCGCGTGATCACCACGAGTGGCTTTTTTCTGCCCGCCATTATTCCCTCGAATCGGACCCCGTTGAGACCTAATTAACCAAGACCGGCGAAACTGAAAACCGGATTGGCCTGATGCGTTCTAGCAAGGCCGGCGCGGGAAGCAAAGCAGCCGAGGAGAGAAGAAGGTGACGGGGTCGATCTGGCGAGGTCTGTTGGCGGCTGCCTTCGTCTGGGCAATGTCCGCACCCGTCGCGCAGGCCGAGGAAGGCGGCGCGGACCCTGAAGCCACGGGCAGCATCCAGCGCGGCCCGAGCGGCCTGCCCCTGCCGCGCTTCGTCAGCCTGAAGTCGGGCCGCGTCAACGTGCGCACCGGCCCCGGCCTCAACTATGCGGTGGAATGGCTGTACCTGAAGGCCGGGCTGCCCATGGAAATCCTCCAGGAATATGACAACTGGCGGCGTGTCCGCGATTCGGAGGGCGCGGAAGGCTGGGTCAACCAGTCGCTGCTTTCTGGCAAGCGCACGGCAATCGTCGCGCCGTGGCAGAAGGGCAAGGAGATCAACGTCAACCTGCTCAGCGAGCCGGACGAGAAATCCAGCGTCGTCGCGATTCTTGAGCCGGGCGTGGTCGGTAAGATCAAGACCTGCAACGGCCTGTGGTGCGAGGCGACCTTCGACGGCAATTCGGGCTGGGTCAGGCAGACGCTGATCTGGGGTGCCTATCCCGACGAACAGGTCGGCGAGTAGGCAAGACTCAAGCGATTCCGAGAAAAACGACCAGGCTGCGGCTGACGGCAAGCATGGTCGCCTCGTCGAGCCGCCCGAAGCGTTCCCCGACCTTGTCCCTCCTGACCGACATCAGCTTGTCCACCATGACCTGCGACGGCTTGCGCAGGCCATTTTCGGCACCGGGTTCAACTGTCAGGCGAAGGAGCGGCGCGTCCACCAGCGTCCCGGAAAGCAACAGGAGCGTAACCGTGCCCGTCTGGTCGAATGCATCCGCCTGAATGATGAGAGCCGGGCGCGGCTTTCCGAAGTCACCGGGCAAGGCGATGGTAACGAGGTCGCCCCGCCTCATTCCTCATCCAGATCGGAAAGGGCTGCGTCCAGGAAGGAATTCAGATCGGTATCTGCCGCGTCGGCTGCGGCGACGATGCCCGACTGCCTCCGGCATTCCTCGGCAAAGCCGGGACGGCGCGTGTCCGGGACCCAGATCTGGACGGGTCGCAGCCCGGAGGCGCGCAGCGCGTTCCGTCTCTTCTGAACCCTGTCGCTTACAGGCGTCGGCATGGCCTTCCTTCCTATGTTACATGTAACATAGTGAGCAGAAGCTGAATTGGCAAGGGAAGGAGCGTTGAACTAGACGCTCTTCGGCCTGACGCGCACGACCACGTCAACATTGACGATTTCCATGCCCTCGGGCGGGGCGGGAATATTGGAAATCGCAATCGGCGCGTCTTCGTTCTCGATGTCGAACACCCGGTTTTCCCCCTCCACGAAAAAGTGATGATGGTCGGAGGTGTTGGTGTCGAAATAGGTTCGGGAGCCTTCGACCGACAGAATGCGCAGCATGCCGGCCTCGGTGAACTGGTGCAGCGTGTTGTACACCGTGGCGAGCGACACCGGTACGCCCGCCTCGACCGCCTCTTCGTGCAGCTCTTCCGCCGACAGGTGACGGTCGCCCTTGGCAAACAGCAGGTCCGCCAATGCGATGCGCTGGCGGGTCGGGCGCAATCCGGCTGCCCGAACGCGCCGGTCGGCAGTTGCATGCGATTTGTGATCGTGGCCGTGCGTCATATCGCCCTTATGGTCGCTTGCAGCATAATGTCAGGCGCACCGGTTACCGCACTTCCCGGACCGCCTTGTTCTTCACACATATATTCCGTGCGCCAAAACCGATCAATAGCGGCACATTGACCGCAGGCTGGCGGCAGTTTAACCGTGCGTCGTGCCAGTGATAAACCACGACCGACTGATATAATGAAGCTGGCCCAACGGGGATGATCTATGGCGGACCGGAAGTCCAGTTACGAATACGCGGATCTGTTGTCTTGCGCCAAGGGTGAATTGTTCGGCCCGGGCAATGCACAATTGCCCTATCCGCCGATGCTGATGTTCGACCGGATCACGGAGATCAGCGAGACCGGCGGCGCATTCGACAAGGGCTTCATCCGCGCGGATTTCGCCATCCATCGCGACCTCTGGTTCTTCCCGTGCCATTTCATCGACAATCCGGTGATGCCGGGCTGCCTCGGCCTCGACGCGCTGTGGCAGTTGACCGGCTTTTTTCTCGGCTGGCTGGGCGAACCCGGCAAGGGCATGGCGCTTTCGACCGGCGAGGTGAAGTTCAAGGGCATGGTGACGCCCAAGGTGAAGCTCGTGGAATATGGCGTCGATTTCAAGCGTGTCATGCGCGGACGGCTGGTGCTCGGCATTGCCGACGGCTGGCTGAAAGCCGATGGAGACACCATCTATACGGCGACCGACCTGCGCGTCGGGCTCGCCAAGCAGGAAGCCGCCGCCTGAGCGGCTTTTGAGGGCAGGAACGGAGTACATATCATGAGACGTGTCGTCGTCACGGGCCTTGGCATCGTGTCTTCCATCGGCAACGACGCCGCCGAAGTGCAGGCATCGCTGCGCGACGCCAGATCGGGCATTTCCTTCAGCCAGGAGTTCGCGGACCACGGCTTCAAATGCCAGGTCTGGGGCGCGCCCACGCTCGACCCCACGCCTCTGGTGGATCGCCGCGCCATGCGCTTCCTGCACAAGGGCGGCGCGTGGAACCACGTCGCCATGCAGCAGGCGATTGCGCAGGCGGGACTTGAAGAATCCGAAATCTCGAACGAGCGCACCGGCATCATCATGGGCTCCGGCGGTCCCTCGACGCGTGTCATCGTGGAAGCAGCCGAAACCACGCTGAAAAACAACAGCCCCAAGCGCATCGGGCCGTTCGCGGTGCCGAAGGCGATGTCCTCCACCGCATCGGCGACGCTCGCGACCTGGTTCAAGATCCATGGCGTGAACTATTCCATCTCCTCGGCCTGCTCCACCTCGGCGCATTGCGTCGGCAATGCCTATGAACTGATCCAGTGGGGCAAGCAGGACCGCATCTTCGCGGGCGGTCACGAGGACCTCGACTGGACCATGTCCGACCTGTTCGACGCGATGGGCGCGATGTCCTCCGACTTCAACGACCGGCCATCCGTCGCCTCACGCGCCTATGACGTGAACCGCGACGGCTTCGTGATCGCGGGCGGCGCGGGCGTGCTGGTGCTGGAAGCGCTCGACGTCGCCAAGGCGCGCGGCGCGAACATACTGGCGGAAATCGTCGGCTACGGCGCGACCTCGGACGGCTACGACATGGTGGCTCCGTCCGGCGAAGGCGCGGTGCGCTGCATGAAGCAGGCGCTTTCCACGGTCGCCAACCCGGTCGACTATATCAACACGCACGGCACTTCGACGCCTGTCGGCGATTCGCGGGAAATGGCCGCCATCCGCGAAGTGTTCGGCGAGAAAATGCCGCATATCAGCTCCACCAAATCGCTGACCGGCCATTCGCTCGGCGGCGCGGGTGTGCAGGAAGCCATCTATTCGCTGCTGATGATGCAGGGCAATTTCATCGGCGAAAGCGCGCATATCGAGGAACTGGACCCCGAATTCGAGGGCATGCCCATCGTGCGCAAGCGCATCGACAACGCAAAGATCGATGTCGCGCTGTCCAATTCCTTCGGCTTCGGCGGCACCAACGCCACGCTCGTTCTCCAGCGTTACGCATAGGTCGGTATCACATGGACGGTCTGATGAAAGGCAAGCGCGGCCTCGTCATGGGGATCGCGAACGACCATTCGATCGCCTGGGGCATTGCCCAGACGCTCGCCGCGCATGGGGCGGAAATGGCCTTCACCTATCAGGGCGAGGCATTCGGGCGCCGCGTCGCACCGCTCGCCGAGAAGGTCGGCACAAAACTGCTGCTGCCCTGTGACGTAGAGGATGGAGCCTCGGTCGCCTCGGTATTCGAGGCGCTGAAGGCCGAATGGGGAAGCATGGATTTCCTCGTCCACGCCATCGGCTTTTCGGACAAGAACGAACTCAAGGGGCTGTATGCCGACACCAGCCGCGACAATTTCGTGCGGACCATGGTGATTTCGTGCTTTTCCTTCACGGAAGTGGCGCGCCATGCGGCCGAACTCATGACGAACGGCGGCTCGCTGCTGACGCTGACCTATGCGGGTTCGGTGCGCGTCATGCCCAACTACAATGTCATGGGCGTGGCCAAGGCGGCGCTCGAAGCCAGCGTGCGCTACCTCGCCAATGACTACGGGCCACGCGGAATCCGTGTGAACGCGCTGTCGCCGGGGCCTGTCCGGACGCTGGCGGGAGCAGGCATCGCCGACGCGCGCTACATGTTCTCCTTCCAGCAGCGCAACTCGCCCCTGCGCCGCCCTGTGACGCTGGATGAGATCGGCGGATCGGCGCTCTACATGCTTTCGGACCTCGGCGGCGGCGTGACCGGCGAAGTGCTGAATGTCGACAGCGGCTATCACATCGTCTCCATGCCGACGCTGGACGAGTTGAAGCGCACCGACAAGGAATAGGCGGTCGCCGCGCGACAGAGTGGGGGCGGCACTTGATCCTGCCATGCTTGAACCGCCCCTCATCCCGCTGCCGCGACCTTCTCCCCGCTCGCGGGGAGAAGGAGGCTGTCATCGACGTTTGCGACTATCGCCCTTCTCCCCGTTTTTCACGGGGAGAAGGTGCCGGCAGGCGGATGAGGGGCAGCGTAAACCTCGCCGCGCTGAGTGAGGAGCGGCAAAGCGCCATTGCCGGATAGTACAGTTGCCGCCTTCGCGCGCCCGCGCCACGATCCTCGTGCGGGAGGTCGTGGAGGAGACGGCATGCTAGAGAAAACGCCCAGCACAAAGATGGCGGCGTTCCTGGAGAAATTCGGGAAGGCGCTCGCCGACAATGACATCGAGGCAGCGGTGAGCTGCTTCCAGACGGATTGCTACTGGCGCGACCTGATCGCGTTCACATGGAACATCAAGACGCTGGAGGGCCAGGATCAGATCCGCGACATGCTGAAGGCCCAGCTCGGCTCGGCAAAGTCGAGCGACTGGCGCATCGCGGAAGGTGAAGAAGCGACCGAAGCCAACGGGATCACCGAAAGCTGGATCCAGTTCGACACCGCGGTCGGGCGCGGCTACGGGCTGGTGCGCCTGAGGGACGGCCGCATCTGGACATTGCTCACGGCGCTGACGGAACTGAAAGGCCATGAGGAAAAGGCCGGCTTCACCCGTCCGCTCGGGGCCAAGCATGGCCACGGCAAGGGTCGCAAGACATGGCGCGAGGAACGCGACGAGGAGATCGCGCAGCTTGGCCACAGCAAGCAGCCCTATGTGCTGATCATCGGAGGCGGACAGGGCGGCATCGCGCTTGCCGCGCGGCTGAAGCAGCTCGGCGTGCCGACCATCGTCATCGAGAAGAACGAGCGGGCTGGCGATAGCTGGCGCAAGCGCTACAAGTCGCTCTGCCTGCATGATCCGGTCTGGTACGATCACCTGCCCTACATCGATTTTCCGAAGAACTGGCCGGTCTTCGCGCCCAAGGACAAGATCGGCGACTGGCTGGAAATGTATGCGAAGGTGATGGAACTCAACTACTGGGCGTCCACCACCGCGAAGAAGGCGACCTACGACCCGAAGACGAAGGAATGGACAGTGACCGTCGAGCGCGACGGCAAGGAGATCACGCTCAAGCCGAAGCAGCTTGTGCTCGCCACCGGCATGTCGGGCAAGGCCAACTGGCCGAAATTCAAGGGACAGGACATTTTCAGGGGCGAACAGCAGCATTCCTCCACCCATCCCGGCCCCGACAAATACAAGGGCAAGAAGGTTGTCGTGATCGGCTCGAACAACTCCGCGCATGATATCTGCGCGGCGCTGTGGGAAGCAGGCGCGGACGTGACCATGGTGCAGCGCTCCTCGACGCATATCGTCAGGTCGGACACGCTGATGGATATCGGGCTGGGTGCGCTCTATTCGGAAAAGGCAGTGCAGAGCGGCGTCACCACGCAAAAAGCCGACATGATCTTCGCCTCGATCCCCTACCGGATCCTGCATGAGTTCCAGATACCGCTCTACGAGCAGATGAAGGAGCGCGACAAGGACTTCTACGACAAGCTCGAAAAGGCCGGCTTCATGTTGGACTGGGGCGATGACGGCTCCGGCCTGTTCATGAAGTATCTGAGGCGCGGCTCGGGCTACTACATCGATGTCGGCGCCTGCGATCTCGTGATCGACGGTTCGATCAAGCTGAAAAGCGGCTCGGACGTGCAGGAGCTGACGGAAGACGCCGTGATCCTGAAGGACGGCACGCGGCTTCCCGCCGACCTGGTGATCTACGCCACCGGCTACGGCTCCATGAATGGCTGGGCGGCAGACCTGATCTCGCAGGAGGTCGCCGACAAGGTGGGCAAGTGCTGGGGCCTCGGCTCCGACACCACCAAGGACCCCGGCCCCTGGGAGGGCGAGCAGCGCAACATGTGGAAGCCGACGCAGCAGGAGGGATTGTGGTTCCACGGCGGCAATCTGCATCAGTCGCGGCACTATTCGCTCTATCTGGCGCTGCAACTCAAGGCCCGCATGGAGGGTATCGCCACTCCGGTCTACGGATTGCAGAAAGTGCACCACAAATCATAGTTGCGCGGCGAACCCGCGCAAGGAACGAATGTTGCGCGAAGCGGGCCGGTTTGCGGCCCGCTCTTGCTATTTTCGCGACCCGGTCGGCGACGGATTGAAAACACCTTGAAAAGCACCCAGAAGCGTGGCCGACTGACAAGGTGAAGCCTCACCAAGTCCAGTCGACCGGGAGGATGACAATGGCCGACAGCGCGCCGCTACGCTTTCATGTGCCCGAGCCGGAGGTGCGACCCGGCGACACGCCCGATTTCTCAAAAGTCGTGATTCCGGAAGCTGGATCGGTGGAACGGCCGCCGGTCGATGCGGAACCGGAATCGATCCGCAAGCTCGCCTTTTCAATCATCCGCGTGCTCAACCGCAAGGGCGAAGCGGTCGGCCCATGGGCGGGTGCGCTGACGGATGCGGAGCTGACCGACGGGCTGCGCCACATGATGACGCTACGCGCCTTCGATGCGCGCATGCAGATGGCGCAGCGGCAGGGCAAGACGTCCTTCTACATGCAGCATCTGGGCGAGGAAGCGGTCTCCACAGCGTTCCGCAAGGCGCTCGAAAAGGGCGACATGAACTTTCCGACCTACCGGCAGGCGGGGCTCCTGATTGCCGATGCCTATCCGATGGTCGACATGATGAACCAGATCTTCTCCAACGACCATGACCCACTCAAGGGACGGCAATTGCCGGTCATGTATTCGTCGCGCGAGCACGGCTTCTTCACGATCTCCGGCAATCTGGCGACGCAATTCGTGCAGGCCGTGGGCTGGGCGATGGCTTCGGCGATCAGCGGCGATACGCGCATCGCGGCGGCGTGGATCGGCGATGGCTCGACCGCGGAAAGCGATTTCCATTCCGCGCTGGTCTTTGCCTCGACCTACAAGGCGCCCGTCATCCTGAACGTCGTCAACAACCAGTGGGCCATCTCGACCTTCCAGGGCATTGCGCGCGGCGGCGCGGGAACATTCGCGGCGCGCGGGCTGGGTTTCGGCATCGCCTCGCTGCGCGTGGATGGCAATGACTACCTTGCGGTGCATGCGGTCGCCAAATGGGCGGCGGAGCGAGCGCGCAGCAATCTCGGGCCGACGCTGGTCGAATATGTCACCTACCGCGCGGGCGCGCATTCCACCTCCGACGACCCGTCTGCCTATCGTCCCAAGACGGAATCGGACGCCTGGCCGCTGGGCGACCCGATCCTGCGGCTCAAGAACCATCTGATCGTGCGCGGAATCTGGAGCGAGGAGCGCCACAAGCAGGCCGAGGCCGAGGTGATGGACGGCGTGATCGCCGCGCAGAAGGAGGCCGAGCGGCACGGCACGCTGCATTCCGGCGGCAAGCCCTCCGTGCGCGACATCTTCGAGGGGCTTTACGAGGAAATGCCGCCGCACCTGCGTCGCCAGCGCCAGCAGGCAGGAGTCTGACATCATGCCGCGCAAGACGATGATCGAGGCGATCCGCGACGGGCTCGACGTGATGATGGACCGCGACAAGCGCGTCGTGGTCTATGGCGAGGATGTCGGCTATTTCGGCGGCGTGTTCCGCTGCACGGCGGGATTGCAGGCGAAATACGGCAAGACGCGCTGCTTCGACGCGCCGATCAACGAATCCGGCATCGTGGGCACAGCCATCGGCATGGCCGCCTACGGCCTGCGCCCCTGCGTCGAAATCCAGTTCGCGGACTATATGTATCCGGCCTACGACCAGCTTACGCAGGAAGCCTCGCGGCTGCGCTATCGCTCGGCAGGCGACTTCACCTGCCCGCTCGTCGTGCGCATGCCGACCGGCGGCGGCATTTTCGGCGGCCAGACGCACAGCCAGTCGCCGGAGGCGCTGTTCACCCACGTCTCCGGCCTGAAAACCGTTGTGCCGTCCAACCCCGTCGATGCGAAGGGCCTGCTTATCGCGGCAATCGAGGACCCTGATCCGGTGATCGTGCTGGAGCCGAAGCGGCTCTACAACGGCCCGTTCGACGGGCATCACGACCGCCCCGTCACATCGTGGTCCAAGCATGAGCTGGGCGAGGTGCCGGACGGGCATTATGTGGTGCCGCTCGGCAAGGCGGCGATCCGCCGCGAGGGCGCGGCCGTGACCGTGCTGGCTTACGGCACCATGGTGCATGTGGCGCTGGCCGCGGCGGAGGAAACCGGCATCGACGCCGAAGTGATCGACCTGCGCACGCTGGTGCCGCTCGACCTCGACACGATTGTCGCCTCAGTGAACAAGACCGGACGCTGCGTGGTGATCCACGAGGCAACCACGACGTCCGGCTATGGCGCGGAACTCGTGGCGCTGGTGCAGGAACATTGTTTCTATCGGCTGGAAGCACCGATCGGACGCGTCGCCGGCTGGGACACACCCTACCCCCATGCGCAGGAATGGGACTATTTCCCCGGCCCTGCCCGCGTCGGGCGCGCGCTCGTCGAAGCGATGGAGGCCTGAGCGATGGGTGAATATGTCATCAAGCTTCCCGATGTCGGCGAAGGCGTGGCGGAAGCCGAACTCGTCGAATGGCAGGTGAAGGTCGGCGACCTCGTGCGCGAGGACGCGGTGCTTGCCGCCGTGATGACCGACAAGGCGACCGTGGAAATCCCCTCGCCCGTCGATGGCAAGGTGATCTGGCTCGGCGCGGACATCGGCGACACGGTGGCCATCGGCTCGCCCATCGTCCGGCTGGAAGTGGCGGGCGACGGCAACGCCAAGGCCGGTGACGCGCCCGCGCCTGTCCCAGAACAGCCGACGAAAGCGCCGGAGCCGGTCGCGCAGCCCGCCCCGCCGCGGCAGGAGGAACCGCCGGCAGCGCCGAAACCGGCGGCGGTTCGCGCCATGACCGGCGCGCCGCGCGCGGAAGGCGAAAAGCCTCTCGCCTCGCCCGCCGTGCGGCTGAGAGCGCGGGAGGCGGGCGTGGACCTGCGGCAGGTGGCGGGCTCCGGCCCGGCCGGGCGGATAACCCATGAGGACCTCGACGGCTTCATCGCGCGCGGGCCGCAGCCTGCCGCGAAGGGCGGCGGGCTGGTCCAGAACATGGCGGTGCAGGAAATCAAGGTTGTCGGGCTGCGCCGCAAGATCGCGGAGAAGATGCGGCTGGCGAAATCGCGCATCCCGCACATCACCTATGTTGAGGAAGTGGACATGACGGCGCTGGAGGACCTGCGCGCCGCGCTCAACAAGGACAAGCGCGCCGACCGGCCCCGGCTGACATTGCTGCCCTTCCTGATGCGCGCCATGGTGAAGGCAATCGGCGAGCAGCCGCAGCTCAACGCGCTGTTCGACGACGATGCGGGCGTGATCTATCAGCATGGTGGTATCCATATCGGCATGGCCGCGCAGACCGCCAGCGGGCTGATGGTCCCGGTCATCCGACACGCGGAGGCGCGCGACCTCTGGGACTGCGCGACGGAGGTCAACCGGCTCTCGGAGGCGGCGAAATCGGGCACCGCGACGCGCGAGGAACTCACGGGATCGACGATCACGATTACCTCGCTTGGCGCGATGGGAGGCATCGCGACGACGCCGGTCATCAACTATCCCGAGGTGGCCATTGTCGGCGTCAACAAGATGGCGGTGCGTCCCATGTGGGACGGCACGCAGTTCGTGCCGCGCAAGATGATGAACCTCTCCTCCTCCTTCGACCACAGGGTGATCGACGGATGGGATGCCGCGGTGTTCGTGCAGCGCGTCAAGGCGCTGATGGAAACCCCCGCTCTCATTTTCGTGGAGGGCTGACATGATGAAGGAAATCACCTGCAAGCTGCTGGTCATCGGGGCCGGGCCGGGCGGCTATGTCTGCGCGATCCGGGCGGGCCAGCTTGGCATCGATACGGTGATCGTGGAGGCGAAGAAGCCGGGCGGCACCTGCCTGACCATCGGCTGCATTCCCTCCAAGGCGCTGATCCATGCAGCGGAGGAGTTCGAAAAGGCCACGCATTACGCGGAAGGCGACAGCCCGCTCGGCATCAGCGCCTCCGCGCCGAAGCTCGACTTCGCCCGGACGATTGCATGGAAGGATGGGATCGTTAGCCGTCTTACAGGCGGCGTTTCCGGGCTGCTGAAGAAGGCAAGAGTCAAGGTCGTCAGCGGATGGGCCACGTTCCGCGACGGAAAGACGGTGGCGGTGGAAACCGAAATCGGCACGCAGGTGATCCGCGCGGAAACGGTGGTGATCGCCACCGGATCGGTGCCGGTCGAACTGCCCTTCCTGCCCTTTGGAGGGAATGTCATTTCCTCCACGGAGGCGCTTTCGCTGGCCGAAGTACCGAAAACGCTCGCCGTGGTCGGCGGCGGCTATATCGGCCTCGAACTTGGCACGGCATTCGCGAAAATGGGATCGAAAGTGACCATCGTGGAGGCGCTGCCGCGCCTGCTTGCGACCTATGACGCGGAACTGACGCGTCCGGTCGTCAAGCGACTGGCTGCCCTCGGTGTGACCGTGATGACGGGCGCGAAAGCGAAGGGACTTTCGAAGAAAGGCGATGCGCTGCTGGTCGAAACCGCAGACGGCAAGGAAGAAAAGATCGCTGCCGAAAAGGTGCTGGTCACGGTGGGCCGCAAGCCGCTCACCGAAGGCTGGGGGCTGGATCAGCTCGACCTCGACATGGCGGGAAAATTCCTGCGCATCGACGACCAGTGCCGCACATCCATGCGCGGCGTGTACGCCATTGGCGACGTGACAGGCGAACCCATGCTGGCGCACAGGGCCATGGCGCAGGGCGAGATGGTGGCCGAGATCGTCGCGGGGCAAAAGCGCGTGTGGGACAAGCGCTGCATTCCGGCGATCTGCTTCACCGATCCCGAAGTGCTCTCGGTCGGCCTGACGCCGGACGAGGCGAAGGCAGTAGCGGGCGAGGTGAAGATCGGCCTGTTTCCATTCGCCGCCAACGGTCGGGCCATGACCAAGCTCGCCGAGGACGGTTTCGTGCGCGTCGTGGCACGGGCGGACAACCATCTGGTGCTCGGCATCCAGGCGGTCGGACAGGGTGTGTCGGAGCTTTCGGCCGCGTTCGGACTGGCGGTCGAGATGGGCGCGCGTCTCGAGGACATCGCCGGAACCATCCACGCGCATCCCACCCAAGGCGAGGCTTTTCAGGAAGCCGCGCTCAAGGCACTCGGACACGCTCTGCATATTTGAAGGTCGGCGCTGCCCCTCATCCGCCTGCCGGCACCTTCTCCCACAAGGGGAGAAGGGGATGTCATTCGCGGCGGCTTCAATCTCCAACGTTGCAGAAGGGGCGAGACGATGGAACTTCGTCCTTCTCCCCTTGTGGGAAAAGGTGCTGGCAGGCGGATGAGGAGCGGAGCAAGCGCGGCAAGGTCAGCACTGCCCCTCACCCTTACCCGTTCCGGGGCGAGCCACGGGTCTCGCCCGTCCTTCGGACCCCCGTAAAAACGGGGCGAGGGAAACACCCGCGTTGAAGATTATCGTCCTTCTCCCCTTGTGGGAGAAGGTGGCGGTAGCCGGATGAGGGGTCGTGCAAGCGTTACAGCAACCCGGCCTTCACCGCTTCCTCGCGCAAACTCTGGCGGGGTCGCGGGCCGATCTGCTCGATCACGAGACCGGCAGCCAGCGACCCGAGATCGCCGCAGCGCTTGAGGTCCAGGCCCTGCGTGTAGCCGAACAGCACGCCCGCCGCGTAGAGGTCACCCGCGCCCGTGGTATCCACCACCTGGCGTACCGTGCGCGGCTCGATTTCATAGGTCTCGTCGCCGCGCACGATGAGCGAGCCTTTTTCGGAGCGCGTGACCGCGGCCAGACGGCAATCCTTGCGGATGAGATCTACGGCTGTCTCGAATGATGAGGTTTCGTACAGCGACCTGATTTCGTGACTGTTGGCGAACACGATGTCGACGGTGCCGGACCGCATGAGGTCAAGAAATTCGTCGCGATAGCGCGCAACGCAGAAGGAATCGGACAGCGTCATCGAGACTTCGCGGCCCGCCGCATGCGCATAGTCGGCGGTCATGCGGATGGCTTCCTTGGCGCGCGGCGGGTCCCAGAGATAGCCCTCGAAATAGGTGACCTTCGAACCGCGTGCCTTGTCCTCCTCGACATCTTCCGGCCCCAGTTCCACGCAGGCGCCGAGATAGGTGTTCATCGAACGCTCGCCGTCGGGCGTGACGAAGATCATCGAGCGCGCCGTGGGCGGCGGGCCGACAAGCGGCTGCGTGTCGAAAGCGACACCCTGCGCGCGGATGTCGTGGGTGTAGATTTCGCCGAGCTGGTCCTGCGCGATCTTGCCGAAGAACGCGGCCCTCGCACCGAAGCTGGCGACGCCCGCCGCGGTGTTTCCGGCGCTGCCGCCCGACGCCTCGATCGCCGGCCCCATGCGGTTGTACAGGAGGTCTGCACGCTCCGCGTCGATGAGGTTCATCGCGCCCTTGATGATTCCGTTCTCGACCAGGAATGCTTCGTCGCCGTGCGAAATGATATCGACAATCGCATTGCCGATACAAAGAACGTCATACTTGCTCATGCGCGCCCCAACAGTGCCACGCGCGCGGGTCTAAAGACTTTCAGGAGCAAAGAAAAGCCGGAATTCAGTTGCCGACCGGAGCGAAGTTGATCCGCAACTCGCGCCATTTGTCATAGGCCTTGGGGTGCCGGGCAACGCTGTCGAACGGCGCGCACCGTTCAACCGCGCTGATGGCGCTGGTCGCAAGCGCCCTTGCCGCCTTGTCCTGCGGCAGCGCGACGGCAAGAGGCTTGCGCGCCAGCGAGCCGTCCTTCCTGAGCATCACCTGAATCGTGACGGGCTTCGGCAACTTTCCCTCGATGGACGGCATGGTCCAGCAGGGAGCGATTTCGGATTGCAACAGCATGATGAGCTGCATCTGCATGGCGTCGGGAAGCTTGGCGGCCAGCGCGGGCGCAGGCATCGCGGCGGCGAGAAGGATCAAGATGACCGGCGCTTTCATCGCAGCAGGAATCCCTTGCCGAGCTCGTCACCCTCCTCCAGCGTGTATTCGGCCCGTCCCGTATAATACGCTCGCCCACCCACCCGCGCAACGATCGCGTCATGATGGCCGAGCCGCGACCGTCGCATCACCTCGCCGGAAAAATGCGCGCCCGTGATGCTCTCGAACAGCCGGGTTTCGCCTTCCGCGATTTCGCCCTTGGCATGCATCGCGGCAAGGCGCGCGGTGACGCCGGAGCCGGTCGGCGAGCGGTCGACCTCGGCATCGGCGAACACGCAGACATTGCGCGTCGCCACGCCGTCGCTTCCGTCACCGCCATCGGTGAGGATCGTCCCGTACAGGAAGCCGAGGTCTGCATGTTCGGGATGGACGATGGCATGGGTGCGTTTCACGGCTTCGGTGAGCGCCGTTGCGGCGTCCACGAATTCGCGGACGCGGCTTGCGCCGAAGGCCAGCCCCCATTGCGCGCAATCGGCCAGCGCGTAGAACGCGCCGCCATATGCGATGTCGAATTCGACCGGGCCGATGCCCGGCAGTTCGATGCGACAATCGCGCGCCAGCAGAAAGGCCGGAACGCTCTCGAACGTCACCATGCCGGCCTTGCCGTTTTCCACCATAACGGACGCGGCCACCAGTCCGCATGGACATTCGATGTTGACCGTGGTCAGCGGCTCGACCGGCGACACGATCCCCTGGTCCACCGCATATCTGGCAAGCGCGATGACGGCGTGACCGCACATCGTCGAATAGCCTTCATTGTGCATGAAGAGCACGGCGAGATGCGCGTCAGGCAGCGACGGCTTGACCAGAATCACGCCGTACATGTCGAAATGCCCGCGCGGTTCAAAGATGAGCAGCTTGCGGAACCCGTCCAGCCGGTCGCGCGCATGGGCCCGCTTTTCGAGAATCGTCGCGCCCGGAATCTGCGGGTATCCGCCCGTGACAATGCGGACCGGCTCGCCGCCCGTGTGCATGTCCACCACGGAAAGCGTCATGTGGTTTGGCCTGACATGTTTTCTCCTGCTCAGGCCGTTCCGGTGGAACCGAACCCTCCGGCGGCGCGCCCGGTCGCCATGCCGAGGTCGCGCTCGGAAACAATGGCGCGCGCCACCGCGGCGAACACGATCTGCGCGATGCGCATGCCGCGCGTCACCGCGAAATCTTCGTCGCCGAGATTGACGAGCAGCACCTTCACCTCGCCGCGATAGTCGCTGTCTATGGTGCCGGGCGTGTTGAGGCAGGTGATGCCGTGCTTGAGCGCGAGGCCCGAGCGCGGCCGGATTTGCCCTTCGAAGCCATCCGGTATTTCCATGACGAGGCCGGTCGGAACCAGCGCGCGTTTGCCCGGCAGGATGAGCAGCGGCCTGTCCTCGGGAACCGCGGCGCGCAGGTCCATACCCGCCGCTCCGGCGGTTTCATAGGCGGGCAAGGCAAGGCCGTCGGCGTGCGGCAGGCGCACGATGCCGACATGGGGGCCGACATGGGGGCCGGTTTCAGGACGACCGTCTCGCACGAGTTCCATGGGCACATGCTATTGGCGTCCGGCCAAGCCGGGTCAATCGCAAAAGATACCGGCAAGAGGGATATCCACGGCAACCTCAGTTTAACCTTGCCAATGCCATAATTTTCGTTCCAGAAGGCGACGGGGCAATTGGGAATAGTACGATGTGCAGGTGGGCGGCCTATGTGGGCGAACCGGTTTTCCTCGAACAGATCGTAACCGCGCCCTGCCACTCGCTCATCGCGCAAAGCCACCACGCGCTGGAAGCCAAGACGCCGACCAACGGCGACGGGTTCGGCGTGGCGTGGTATGGCGAGCACCCCGAGCCGGGTCTTTATCGCGACATCCTGCCCGCATGGTCCGATCCCAACCTGAAGAGCCTTTGCCGCCAGATCAGTTCGCCGCTTTTCCTGGCCCATGTGCGCGCCTCGACCGGCGGCGCCACGAGCCGCATGAACTGCCACCCCTTCGTGCTCGACCGATGGAGCTTCATGCACAACGGCCAGATCGGCGGTTTCGACAGGCTGCGGCGCAGGCTGGAAGCCGAGATTTCCGACGAGCTTTACGACCGGCTCGAAGGCACGACCGATTCCGAACTGCTGTTCCTGCTGATGGTGCAGAACGGCCTCGACCGCGATCCGGCGGGTGCGGCGCGGCGCGCCGTGGCGCTGGTGATCGATGCCGCGCGGCGGGCGGGCATCGCGCCGCATGTGCGGCTGACCTCCGCCTTTTCGAACGGCGAGGCGCTCTACGCCATACGCTACGCGACCGACGCATTCGCGCCGACGCTCTATTTCGCCAACACCGCCGAAAGCGGGCGATGCCTCGTTTCGGAACCCTTCGACCAGGACGCATGCCGGTGGCAGGCGGTCGCGCCCAACAGTTTCGTGACCGCGACGCGGCTGGACATCGCAATCGAACCCTTCATGTCCGATGTGGCCGCCCCGGCGGCTGCGTGAACGCGATTGCTCGACATGAGCCGGCCTGATGGCTATATGCCGTTCACCCGAACGGAATCCTGATATGGCAGAGACAATCGAGAAGGCGGTCGCCCGCCGCCGTACATTCGCGATCATCGCGCACCCGGACGCCGGCAAGACCACGCTGACAGAAAAGCTGCTGCTGTTCGGCGGCGCGATCCAGCTTGCGGGTGAGGTCAAGGCCAAGAAGGACCGCATGAACACGCGGTCCGACTGGATGAAGATCGAGCGCGAGCGCGGCATTTCGGTCGTCACGTCGGTGATGACCTTCGAGTATGGCGACAATGTCTTCAACCTGCTCGACACGCCCGGCCACGAGGATTTCGCGGACGACACTTACCGCACGCTCTCGGCGGTCGACAGCGCGGTCATGGTGATCGACGCCGCGAAGGGCATCGAGCCGCGCACGCTGAAGCTCTTCGAGGTGTGCCGCCTGCGCGACATTCCCATCGTCACCTTCGTCAACAAGATGGACCGCGAAAGCCGCGACCCGTACGAGATACTGGACGAGATCGAGCAGAAGCTCGCGCTCGACACCGCGCCGATCACCTGGCCGATCGGCAGCGGCAAGACATTTGCCGGCACCTACCACCTTGCCGCGAATGCCGTGCGGCGCGGGGACGAGGAGGTCGAGCGGCAGAAGGTCAACGGACCGGATTCCAATCGCGTCGCGGGGCTGCTTCCCGAAAACGATCGCGAGGCCTTCATCGAGGAACTGGAGCTTGCGCGCGAGGCGTGCCGCCCGTTCGACCGGACGGCCTTCCTCGAAGGACATCTGACGCCGGTTTTCTTCGGCTCGGCGCTGCGCAATTTCGGCGTGCGCGACCTGATCGAGGCGCTGGGCGAATGGGCGCCGCCGCCGCGCGACCAGGAGGCGGACACGCGCACCGTGCACGCGACGGAAGGCAAGATGACCTCCTTCGTGTTCAAGATCCAGGCGAACATGGACCCGAACCATCGCGACCGTATCGCATTCGTGCGCGTCTGCTCCGGCACGCTGGAACGCGGCATGAAGGCCAAGCTGGTGCGCACCGGCAAGCAGTTGAGCCTGACCGCGCCGCAGTTTTTCTTCGCGCGCAGCCGCGTGACCGCCGACGAAGCCTTTCCGGGCGACGTGGTGGGCATTCCCAACCACGGCACCCTGCGCATCGGCGATACGCTGACCGAAGGCGAGGACGTGCTGTTCCGGGGCGTGCCGAACTTCGCGCCGGAAATCCTGCGCCGCGTGCGGCTGGGCGACGCCATGAAGGCGAAGAAGCTCAAGGAAGCGTTGCAACAGATGGCCGAGGAAGGCGTCGTGCAGCTTTTCCAGCCGGAGGACGGCTCGCCGGCCATCGTCGGCGTGGTGGGCGCGCTGCAGCTCGACGTGCTGAAGGAGCGCCTCGCCGCCGAATACGGCCTGCCGGTCGATTTCGAGATGTCGCGCTTTTCGGTCTGCCGCTGGATCGACGCGGGCGACCGCGCCGAGGTGCAGCGCTTCATCGACGCGCATCGCGGCGACATTGCGCGCGACCTCGACGGCGACCCGGTGTTCCTCGCCCAGCATGCGTTTTCGCTGAACTACGAGGCCGAACGCTGGAAGGCGATCCGCTTCACCGACGTGAAGGACTATCAGGTCCGCGCCGAAGCCGCATAAGCACTAACCCTTCCAGCCCCGGACGAAACCGTTTATAGACCGCGCCGGTTGAAATGAACGAGTACGAATGGCAACCCTTGATTCGCTTATCGATCCGGACGCGCTTCGCTCCGGACTGACGGCCCTCACCGCAAGGTCGGACGGCGACGGTTCCAGTTCCGCGACGCGCGCACAGGTGCTGACGATCCTGAAGGAGGAACTGCGCGCCGGCAGAGCCGAGGCCGAGGCCGGGCTGACGCGCACCGGCGACGGCACGCGCTGCGCCGAGCGGCTTTGCCAGCTCATGGATGAGCTTATTCGCGTCATCTACGATTTCGCCGTGCAGCATGTCTACCGCTCCAAGAACCCCTCGACCGCGGAGCGCATGGCGATTGTCGCTGTCGGCGGTTACGGTCGCGGGCTGCTGGCGCCGGGTTCGGACATCGACCTGCTTTTCGTGCTGCCCTACAAGCAGACGCCGTGGGGCGAGCAGGTCGTCGAATACATGCTCTACATGCTGTGGGACATGGGCCTGAAGGTTGGCCACGCCACGCGCAACGTGGACGAGTGCCTGCGCCAGTCCGAGGCGGATATGACGATCCGAACGTCCATACTGGAAGCGCGCTACATCTGGGGCGAGAGGTCCCTGTTCGATGAGCTTGTGCAGCGTTTCGACGACGAGATCGTGCGCAACACCGGCCCTGAATTCGTGCAGTCGAAACTGGCCGAGCGCGACGCGCGCCACTCCAAGGGCGGCGAAAGCCGCTACCTTGTCGAGCCGAATGTGAAGGACGGCAAGGGTGGCCTGCGCGACCTGCACACGCTGTTCTGGATCGGCAAATATTTCTACCGCGTGCGCGACCCGGAGGAACTGGTCGAAAAGGGCGTGTTCACCCGGCAGGAATATCTGCAGTTCAAGAAGGCGGAAGCCTTTCTCTGGGCGGTGCGCTGCCACATGCATTTCTTTGCCGGCAAAGCCGAGGAGCGGCTGCATTTCGACATGCAGCGCGAGATCGCCGCGCGGCTCGGCTATACCGACCATCCCGGGCTTTCGGCCGTCGAGCGGTTCATGAAGCACTATTTCCTCGTCGCCAAGGATGTCGGCGACCTGACGCGCATCTTCTGCGCGGCGCTGGAAGAAGAGCAGGCCAAGCACGTGCCCGGCTTCAACCGCATCTTCGCGACCTTCTCGCGCCGCAAGCGCAAGATCGCCGGCACCTCCGATTTCATCGTGGACAATCACCGCATCAATGTCGCGGATGACGATGTGTTCAGGCGCGATCCCGTCAACCTCCTTCGCCTGTTCTGGTTCGCCGACCGGCACGGTTTCGAATTCCACCCCGACGCGCTCAAGCTCTTGACGCGCTCGCTCAGCCTCGTGGACAAGAACCTGAGGCGCGACAAAGAAGCCAACCGGCTGTTCCTCGACATCCTCACCTCCGACCGCAACCCGGAGTTGAACCTGCGGCGCATGAACGAGGCTGGCCTGCTCGGCAAGCTCATTCCCGAATTCGGCCGAATCGTCGCGATGATGCAGTTTTCGATGTATCACCACTACACGGTGGACGAGCATCTGATCCGCTGCATCGGCGTGCTGTCGCAGATCGAGCACGGGCAGGGCGAGAAAATCCATCCGCTGACGCACACGCTGATGCCGGGGCTGCGCCGCTATCGCGAGGCGCTCTATGTCGCCGTGCTGCTGCACGATGTCGCCAAGGGCCGCCCGGAGGATCATTCCGAGGTGGGCGCGCGCATCGCCCGGCGCATCTGCCCGCATATGGGCATGTCGCCTGCCGACACCGAACTTGTTGCGTGGCTGGTGCAGAACCATCTCGTCATGTCGATGACCGCGCAGACGCGCGACCTGAACGACCGCAAGACCATCGACGATTTCGCCTCGATCGTGCAGTCGGTGGACAGGCTCAAGCTTCTGCTGGTGCTGACCGTCTGTGACATTCGCGGGGTCGGCCCCGGCGTCTGGAACGGCTGGAAGGGCCAGCTCCTGCGCACGCTCTACTACGAGACCGAGTTGCTTTTGACCGGCGGCTTCTCAGAAGTGTCGCGCGCCGAACGCACGCAGGCGGCCCGGCGGCGGCTGGAGGAAGCGCTGTCCGACTGGCCGGAGGGACTTGGCGCCAAATACGCCTCGCTGCACTACGACAACTATTTGCTGACCGTAGACCTTGCCGACCAGGTACGCCACGCAGAATTCATTCGCGACGCCGACGCGCGCGGGCGCAAGATGGCGACCATGGTGAAGGTCCATCGCTTCGAGGCTGTGACGGAAATCACCGTGCTGGCGCAGGACCATCCGCGCCTGCTGTCGGTGACGACCGGGGCCTGCGCTGCGGCGGGCGGCAACATCGTCGATGCGCAGATCTTCACCACCTCGGACGGGCGCGCGCTCGATACGATTCTCATCAGCCGCGAGTTCGACCACGACGAGGACGAGTTGAGGCGCGGCCAACGGGTCGGACAACTGATCGAGGATGTGCTGAGCGGCAAGAGCTGGCTGCCCGACATCATCGAAAAGCGCAAGGCAAAGCGCACCAGGGCATTCGTCATCGAGCCCCGCGCCGCCGTGCGAAACGCGCTTTCCAACCGCTTTTCGGTGATCGAAGTGGAGGGCCTCGACCGGCCCGGCCTGCTTTCGGAAATCACCGGCGCCTTGTCGGACCTGCTGCTCGACATCACCTCGGCGCATATCACCACATTCGGCGAGAAGGTAATCGATACCTTCTACGTGACCGATCTTACCGGCCAGAAGATCGAAAACCCGTCGCGGCAAAAGGCCATTCAGGCCCGCCTGCTCCAGATACTGCGCGGCAACAAGGCAGCGGAAAAGAACCGCGCCGCCGCGACGGCGAAATAGATGCAGGTGACGGCGCCATACCCCTCATTCGCCTGCCGGCACCTTCTCCCACAAGGGGAGAAGGCAGACTTCGCCAGTGCTTCGCTCATTTTGCATTTTCGGCGATTGAACCGGGCGCGGACGAAATCCGCCTTCTCCCCTTGCGGGAGAAGGTCGCGGCAGCGGGATGAGGGGTTTCGCCGCCCCCTTTCCGCACGGCCCGGAATCCGTCCATGAGCCTTGCCAAAAAATTCGCGACGGTCGCCTCGGGCACGCTGATGAGCCGCATTCTGGGCTTCACGCGCGAAATGTTCATGGCGGCGGCGCTCGGCACCGGACCGATCGCCGATGCGTTCAACGCCGCGTTCCAGTTTCCGAACACCTTCCGCAGGCTGTTTGCCGAGGGCGCGTTCAACTCGGCCTTCGTGCCGCTCTTCGCCAAGGAGATCGAGGCCAACGGAACGGAGGGCGCCAAGCGCTTTTCCGAGGAGGTGTTCGGCGTACTTTTCACCACGCTGCTGGCGCTGACCATCGTCATGGAACTGTCGATGCCGCTGATCGTTCGCTTTGTGGTTGCGCCGGGCTTTGTGAATTATCCGCAGAAATACGACATGGCGGTAAGCCTCGCCACGATCATGTTCCCCTACCTGATCTGCATGTCGCTGGCGGCGATGATGAGCGGCATGCTCAATTCTCTCAGGAGATATTTCGCCGCCGCCGTCGCGCCGGTCTTTCTAAACATCATCCTGATCGCCGTGCTCGCCTATGCCTGGTATTACGGGATGCCGGACACGGATATCGGCTATGCGCTGGCCTGGGGCGTGCTCGCAGCCGGTGTCGTGCAACTGGCCATCGTGTGGGGAGCCGTACGGCATGCGGGCATTTCGATCGGCTTTCGCCGTCCGCACCTGACGCCAAACGTCAAGCGGCTGCTGCTGCTGGCGCTGCCTGCCGCCATCACGGGCGGCATCACGCAGATCAACACGCTGGTGGGAACGGCCATCGCGTCGAGTGTCAGCAGTGCCGTTTCCTCGCTCGCTTATGCCGACCGGATCTATCAGTTGCCGCTTGGCGTTGTCGGCATCGCGGTTGCCATCGTGCTGTTGCCGGAATTGTCGCGCGCACTGAAAGCAGGCAACCGGCTGGAGGCGGACAATTTGCAGAACCGCTCGGTCGAGTTCACGCTGTTCCTGACGCTTCCGGCGGCGGCGGCGCTGGTGGTGATTTCCGAGCCGATCGTGCGCGTCCTTTATGAGCGCGGCCAGTTCGCCGCCACCAACAGCACGCCGACCGTATCCGCGATCCTCGCCATATTCGGCCTGGGCCTGCCCGCCTTCGTGCTGATCAAGGCGTTCACGCCCGGCTTTTTCGCGCGCGAGGACACGCGCACCCCGATGATTTTTGCCGCCATTTCGGTCGGCGTGAACCTGGCGCTGGCGATCACATTGCTGCCGCGCATCGGCGCGCCCGGCATCGCGGTGGCGTCGGTGGTGTCGGGATGGCTGAATGCGGCGATGCTGTTCGTGACGCTGGTGCGACGGGGGCACTGGGGGCAGGACGGGCCGCTGTTGAAACGCATTCCGCGCCTGTTCCTGGCGTCCGTACTGATGGCCGCCGCGCTCTGGTACGGAAACGGCCTTCTTGCGCCCTACCTCCACAGCAGCGTGCGGCTCACCACGCAAGCGATAGCGCTTGCCATTCTCTCCGGGAGCGGCGCGCTGGTCTATTTCGCCGCCGCCTTCGGGCTGGGCGGCACGGACATCGGCATGGTGCAGCGCAACATCCGTCGCAAGGCTGGCATATCGGACGAAACGAATACGGAGCTTGATTGAGCGCGCCGCATCGGTCATAAGCCGCTCGCGATTTTCGCCGCGCGCGAAACGGCCCTCCACAAGCCACGAGGAATTGACATGTCCGCCTTCAAACCGCTCGTCTTTTCGGGCGTCCAGCCGACCGGCAATCTGCATCTGGGAAACTATCTCGGCGCGATCCGCCGCTTTGTCGCGCTGCAGGACAGCTATGACTGCATTTATTGCGTCGTGGACCTGCATTCGCTGACCGCGCAACTCGTGCATGAGGACCTTGAGGACCAGACGCGAGCAATCACGGCGGCCTATCTCGCGTCGGGCATCGATCCGAAGAAGCACATCGTGTTCAACCAGAGCCGCGTGCTGCAACACGCCGAACTGGCTTGGATATTCAACTGCGTGGCCCGCATTGGCTGGATGAACCGCATGACGCAGTTCAAGGACAAGGCCGGCAAGGATCGCGAGAATGCGTCGCTCGGCCTTTTGGCCTATCCGAGCCTGATGGCTGCGGACATATTGCTCTACCGGGCGACCCATGTGCCGGTGGGCGAAGACCAGAAACAGCATCTGGAGCTGACCCGCGACATCGCGCAGAAATTCAACAACGACTTTTCGGCGCGGATTGAGGCGCGCGGGCTGGGCGTCGAGATGAAGGTCGGCGACGAGACCGTGAGCGGCTATTTTCCGATCACCGAGCCGGTGATCGGCGGACCCGCCGCGCGCATCATGTCGCTGCGCGACGGCTCGAAGAAGATGTCGAAGTCGGATGCTTCGGACCTGTCGCGTATCAACCTGACCGACGATGCGGACACGATCTCGAAGAAAATCAAAAAGGCCAAGACCGATCCCGACGCGCTGCCGAGCGAGGTGGAAGGGCTGGCCGGACGGCCGGAAGCCGAGAATCTCGTCGGCATCTATGCGGGGCTGGCCGACATTTCCAAGGAGCAGGTGCTGCGCGAGTTCGGCGGGAAGCAGTTCTCGATCTTCAAGCCAGCACTGGCGGAGCTTGCTGTGGTGACGATGGCGCCCATCGCCGAGGACATGCGCCGCATCAGCGCCGACCGTGCCTATGTGGACGATGTGTTGCGCGACGGCGGCGACCGTGCGCGGGCGCTGGCCGAGACGACGATGCGGGATGTGCGCTCCATCATCGGCCTGCTTCAGGACTAGGCCTGCTTGCGGACCGGACCGCCGAATGGCAGATTGCCGGCAAAAGAGGGAAATCGGAAACCACACTCATGGTATCCAAGCGACTGAGCCGCGAGGCGGGACATCGGCGCAAATTTCTTGCCATTATCGATGATACGCCCGAATGCGAGCGCGCCGTCGCCTATGCGTCGAAGCGCGCGCTCAACACGAACGGCGTCGTGGTGCTGCTCTATGTGATCGATCCGAGCGACTTCCAGCAATGGCTGGGCGTCGAGCGCATCATGCGGGAAGAAGCAACCGCCACAGCCAATGCGGCTCTGGACACGGCCGCGCAGAAGATCAGGACGACCCTCGGCATCGAGCCCGAACTCGTGGTTCGCGAAGGCAAGGCGACCGAGGAAATCCACAAGCTGATCGAGGACGACCAGGACATCGCGATCCTCGTCCTGGCGGCAGGCAGCAACAAGGAGGGCCCAGGGCCGCTGGTCGCCTCCATCGCAGGCAAATCCGCGGCCTTCCCCATTCCCGTCACGGTCGTGCCGATGAACCTCTCCGATGAGGAAATCGACAGCCTGACCTGATCCGGCGCGATGGTCTCGCAATCGTCCGTCGAACCTTCTATATACAGGCCACATGGACTTGAACGCGACGGCGTTCCGGTTTATTTTAGAACCGTTCTAAGAATTGAGCGCGAACCGCGCGGAGTTTTCGCCATGTTCATCCAGACCGAAGCCACGCCGAATCCGGCGACCTTGAAGTTTCTCCCGGGCCGCGAGGTGCTTGTGGACGGCACGGCGGATTTTCGCGATGCCGACATCGCGGCCGCCGCTTCGCCGCTGGCCGGGCGTCTGTTCGACATTCCCGGCGTGACCGGCGTTTTCTTCGGCTATGATTTCATCACCGTCAGCAAGGACGGGCCCGACTGGCAGCATTTGAAGCCGGCCATACTGGGCGCGATCATGGAGCACTTCATGACCGGCGCTCCGGTCATGGCCAACACCGCGCCGCGCCAGTCCGAGACCGATCAGGCGGACGAGTTCTACGACAAGGAGGACGAGGAAATCGTCCTGACGATCAAGGAACTGCTCGACACGCGCGTGCGTCCTGCCGTGGCGCAGGACGGCGGCGACATCACCTTCCGCGGCTATGAAAACGGCACCGTGTTCCTGAACATGAAGGGCGCATGCGCCGGCTGCCCCTCCTCCACCGCAACGCTCAAGCACGGCATCCAGAACCTGCTTCGCCACTTCGTGCCAGAAGTTCAGCAGGTCGAGCAGGTCGCCTAGGCCGTAGATAACGGCTCGCAAACGCAAAAAAGCCGGGCTTTGCCCGGCTTTTCAGTACGCTGGTCCTTGTTGCCGGACGGTTCGCTTACAGCACAATCACTTTCGCGCCGACACTGGCGCGGTCATACAGA
The DNA here is from genome assembly GCA_023953835.1 of Rhizobiaceae bacterium. Classification (NCBI taxonomy): domain Bacteria; kingdom Pseudomonadati; phylum Pseudomonadota; class Alphaproteobacteria; order Hyphomicrobiales; family Rhizobiaceae; species Rhizobiaceae bacterium. Next base: position 1,031,976 of record JAMLJB010000001.1, read on the forward strand.
TCAATAATGTCCTGATTCATCAGGCGGATGCAGCCCGAAGACATGGCCTTGCCGATCGACCACCATTCGGGGGTGCCGTGCAGCCGGTAGCCGGTGTCGCCGCCCTTGTTGAACAGATAGAGGGCGCGGGCGCCGAGCGGATTCTTCAATCCACCCGGCTGTCCGCCCGCCCATTTCGCCAATTCCGGCTGACGCTTGATCATCGGAGCCGGAGGGGTCCATGTCGGCCATTCGCGCTTGAGCGCGACACGGGCCGTTCCCTTCCACTCAAACCCTTCGCGGCCAACGCCGATGCCGTAGCGAACGGCCTTGCCATTGGGCAGGATGAAAAAGAGAAACTTTCTGTTTGTATCGACAACGATGGTGCCGGGCTGCTCGCTCGTGTCGTAGCGCACGACCTGCCGCCGGTACTGCGCGGGCACCTTGTAGATCGGGATTGCAGGCAGCGCATAGCCAAGATCGCGTTGCGCGCCATAGTTCGCGGTCACGAGTGTGGGCATGCTGTCGAAGCTGCACCCTGCAAGCGCGGTGCTCATCGCCAATGCCGCCAATGCCGCTTTCAATTTCATCCGTTCTCCCGCCAGGTCCCGGTTGATTCGGTCACATCATTGCCGCAATTGTTAAGCGGGCTGCCGTTTGCTTGCCAAGGTCGTCAACCCAATCTTTGCGCTCATCCATGTCGGGTCCCATGCCAATATGGTATTTCGGCAACAACCTTGCGTGGTAGCGCGCGATTGCGCCGGACTTTCACAGGGTACAGGGCCGGCGATTGCGATTCGAGTCACGGATTTGTGAGGTTTTTGCGATGAATGTTGGTCAAGCCGCCCGAAAATCCGGTCTTCCGGCCAAAACGATCCGCTATTACGAGGATATCGGCCTGATCGCGCCTGCCCGTGCATCGAACGGCTATCGCGACTATTCCAGCGACGACATCCATCGGCTGGCCTTTCTGAGGCGCGCCCGGGGACTTGGATTTTCAATCGACAATTGCCGCCAGCTCATGGCGCTCTATCAGGACCGCAGCCGCGCCAGCCAGGATGTGCGCATGATCGCGCTGGAGCACGTGGCCGAGATCGAGGAAAAGATCGGCGAGTTGGAGGCGATGCGAAAGACGCTTCAGCGCCTCGTCAGCGCCTGTCACGGCGACGAGCGCCCCGACTGCCCGATCCTCGACGACATTGCGGGCGAGCCGCTATAGCCGCCCGAACTTGGAGTCGTCGATGTCGGGAATGGTGATGTCCGCAGGCAGCTTGCCGGCAAAATAGCGATCGTAAGCCAACTCCAGTCCTGCCTCGAAATTCCGCGTATAGCGCACGGTGTCGAACAGCGGCCGCGCAAGGCGGTTGCGTTCGAGGCGCTTTCTTATCCTGTTCAGTTCTTCGGGGCGTGTCGCAAGGTCGAGGATCTTGGCCTCGTACTCTTCGCTGGTCCGTGTCACGAGTTCGCTAAGCCCGATCGCATTGAGCAGGCTGGCGGCGACACGTGCCGAAAACTGCCGGCCAATCCGCGTGACAATCGGCAGGCCGGTCCACAGCGCATCGCTCGCCGTCGTATGGGCGTTATAGTTGAAACAATCGACGACCAGATCTGCGTGTTGGAGCCGCGCCAGATGCTCCTCATGTGGCACCTTCTTGCTGAAAACCAGACGCGCCGGATCGACGCCGCGAGAGATGGCCTCCTGGCGCAGATTCTGCTCCATCCAGACGTTGGACGACAGGAGCCAGAGCACGCTTCCGTTCAGCTTGCCCAGAAGCCGCATCCATATGCTGAATTCCTCGGCGGTGATCTTGTAGGAATTGTTGAAGCAGCAGAAGACGAAGCCGTTTTCGGGCAGGCCGAAATCCGACCGGCCGGTGGAAATCGGCGCGATCTCGCGCTGATCGTCGTTCGGCTGGTAGGTGTGGGGCATGTACAGAATCTTCTCGGAATAAAATTGCCGAAGCTCCATCGGTATGATGGTCTTGTCGGCAATGATGTAATCCATCGCCTCGGTGGACATGGTGCCCGGATAGCCCAGATAATTTATCTGGATCGGCGCGAACCTGTAGCCGAACAACTCGGAGCGTGTGCCTGACGTGTAGCCCTTGAGGTCGATGGCGATGTCGAGGCGATGCGACCGCACCAGCTTGACGATGTCATGTGCGGAAAGCGATTCGATGTCGTGAAAGCGGAGGTCGCTATTGACGACCCTTTCGCGCTGGCGGCCTTCCTTGCCCAGCCCGTAGCTGTACATGAATATCTCGAAACGGTTCCTGTCGTGCTCCCGAATGAGGCCGGACATGAGGTAGAGCGTGGCATGTTCATGGATGTCGGATGAAAAATAGCCGATCCGCAGCCGGGCGGGCCGCGACACCGGGCGAGCAGGCAGCGGCAGCGGTGCGATGGCCCCGGCGCGACGCTTCCATTGATGGGCGGCGCGCCCTACCTGGCGCTCCGGGCTGTCCTGAAGCGACATCAGCCAGAACGGCGTGACGTCGTCGCCGGCCCGATCCGCGGCGGCGGCGACGTTCGGCACGAACCTGCACATGCGGGCCTCGGCGAACAGCTTTTGCGTCAGTGCGCTGTGCGATTCAGGGTTGAGACGCACGGCCTGATCGAAAGCTGCGACCGCATTCGGCAGATCTTCCATGCCGCACAGGACCGTTCCGAGATTGTCGTAGGCAGGGGCGAGATCGGGCTGAAGCTGGACCGCCTTCCTGAGCGCGTCGGCTGCAAGGCTCATTTCCATCAGCGCGAGGTGCTCCACACCTTTATTGTTCCACGCCTCGGCAGACTCGGGTTTCAAGCGGAGGAAGGCGTCATATGCGGCAAGAGCTGCCCTGTGCTCGCCCTTCGATACGAGCGCGCCCGCACGATTGTAGTGCGCGGCGGCATAGTTCGGCCTGATCGCGACGGCGCGATCGAAGGACGCGATTGCGCCGTCGACATCGCCGTTTCTGACCAGCAGAAGGCCGCGATGGAAATGCGCAGACGCGAGGCGCTCGTCGAGTTCCGCGGCGCGCGAAAAGGCATCGAGCGCCTCGTCGAATTTGTCCTGCGAGCGCAAGGCTATGCCGAGATTGAGGTACCCTGAAGCGAGGTTCGGATGATGCAGCACGGTCTGGCGCGCATATTCTTCCGCCTTCGCCTTGTTGCCGAGCCTGGCATTCGCCGAAACGCCAAGCGACAGCAGGGTGACCGATTTCGGAAACACATTGAGCAGCAGGTCGGCCTCCGAAGCGACCTGCTCGAAGTTCTCCTTCTTCAGGAGTTCTACAAGGGGTGTCGTGCAGTCCAGCGGAGGATCGAAGCTCTGGCTGTCGTCCACAGCCGGACCGGAAAGAACCGAATTGGCACCGTTCAAGAAACGCCTCCCGAATTGAGGTGTTTCTACATTAGGAAATTATGTTTCCCTGTTCAATTCCGTATTCATGAGCAGCTTGCGGAAGGCGATTGTTTTCGTGATGGGCGTACTCGTCGACTTATCGCCATGGCTTCCCGGCAGCATTTTGCCTGCGGCTATATCTCAAAACTTGAAGTCGATCCCTGCCTGCTTCAGGACGGCGTTTGCCGTGTGCCGCGACTTGATGTTGCCGTCCACGTCGAATTTCTTTCCGGCGGTCGGATTCCACCAGACTTCATGGTCGCCTTTTCCCTGACGGAAAAACTCGCAACCATGCTCACGCAGCTTCTTCTTGAGGTCGGGCGTAAATCCAGGCACTTGTCGCCGCTCAGCAATGCGCGATTGCCTTGACGTCCGTCGAGAACGAGAATGGGATATCCGAATTGGCTGGCTCCGCCACGCCGTTCAGTTCCAGCATTTCCGGAACCATGCGGACCAGCTTTTCCAGCAAAGCATCCATCGTGGGGGCTTCAGTGGCTAGCCCGGGTACATCGGTATCCTCGACATACCAGACCTTGGCCTCGTCATCCCAGGCGGCTTTTACAAAATACTGCGTGTCCATTCGCTCTGCCTGTACCGCCCCCTCGTACAAGTCCCCCGCCAAGGCTATCTTCATATGCCCATTCACCTCACGGGATGTCAATGCGAACACGAAAAGTCCAATGCGGCCAATGGGCAGTGCATCACCATCAATGCAGGATGATCTGCGCGATATGCAATCGCCCAGCGGAATCCAGTTCAAAACGTGAACAAAGCATGCCATGTTGAGTCCATGCCAATTGTTTCGCCGATAGCTTCCAATCCCCTGGCCGATGGCCGTCAGTCCGAGCGCGCCATGCTGGTGAGGCGTGGCGTGCAGCGCCTGCTGACCGACATGGGAATGCATGTGCTGCCCGAACTTTGCCTGGCATCGGGACGGCGCGCCGATCTCGTGGCGCTGACCCGGCATGGCGACATCTGGATCATCGAGGTGAAATCCTCCGTCGAAGATTTTCGGGTGGACCGCAAATGGCCCGAATACAGGTTGCATTCGGACAGGTTCTTCTTCGCGACGCATCCCGGTGTGCCGATGGAGATATTTCCGCAGGAATGCGGCTTCATTCTCTCCGACGGCTATGGGGCGGAGATATTGCGCGACGCGCCGGAACACAGGCTGGCCGCCGCCACGCGCAAGGCGCTGATGCTGCGGCTTGCGCGCGCAGGCGCCGCGCGGCTGCTTGCGGCCGAGCTTGCGGGTGTCTCGATTGCCGCGCTCGATGGCGAAAGCGAGTAGCGCTCCGTCAGCGCGGCGCGCGCTTGGCCAAAATGCGCTGGAGCGTCCTGCGATGCATGTTGAGCCGCCTCGCCGTTTCGGAAACATTGCGGTCGCACATCTCGAAAACGCGTTGGATGTGCTCCCAGCGAACACGGTCGGCGGACATCGGGTTTTCGGGCGGAGCCGCGCGCTGCTCCCCGCTGTTGGTCAATGCTGCAAAAACATCGTCGGCGTCGGCGGGCTTGGAGAGATAGTCGATGGCGCCGAGCTTCACGGCGGTGACGGCGGTGGCGATGTTGCCGTAGCCCGTGAGGATCACCGCGCGCGCATCGGACCGCTTGTCGCGGATCGCGGCGACCACGTCGAGACCGTTTCCGTCGCCAAGCCGCATGTCGACCACCGCATAGGCGGGCGGGTTGGACTTGGCCTTGGCCACCGCTTCGGCCACGCTTTCCGCCGTGTCCACGACGAAGCCGCGCGCTTCCATCGCGCGCGCAAGCCGCGTCACGAACGGCTTGTCGTCGTCCACCAGCAAAAGCGACGTGTCATCACCGGTGACCTGTGGCGTGTTCGTCTCTGTGCTCATTTTCAACCACTGCTGCCTTTTTCTTGATCACTTATAGCCAGTTTGCGTACCACCTGCCAGCAAAGCATTCGATATTCCTCATCCAAACTCGAGCTGCCGGTCCGACTCGGTGCTGCTGAGGAAATTGCCGCGCGGCCATGACACGTCCACCAGTGCGCCCTCTCCCCTTTCCATCGAATTGCCGAAGCGAAGCTCCGCGCCCGAACGCTCCAGAAGTGTCTTTGCGATGAACAGGCCAAGACCCAGCCCGCCGCCCGCCGCGTCAGGGTTCGCCTGGCGGGTCGAAACATAGGGCTCGCCGATGCGGTCGATGATTTCCGGCGGGAAGCCCGGGCCGTCATCGAGCACGCTGATGCGCACGGACTCAAAGTCCCATTCCCATTTGATCGTGACCGTCTCCTTCGCGAAATCGACCGCGTTTTCCACCAGATTGCCGAGGCCATAGATCACGCCGGGGTTGCGCTGGCCGACCGGCTCGGGCCCGATGCGCTCGCCCGGCACAAGCTCGATGGCGATGCCGAAATCCCGATGCGGAGCCGTGACCTCCTCGATCAGCGAGGTCAGCGGGAGGCGCGCGAGATGCGCCTCGCTCTCGCTTGAGAGGCTGGTCAGGCGCTTCAAAATCTCGCGGCACCGCTCGCCCTGCGTTCTCAGGAGCGTTACGTCCTCGCGGAACCGGCTGTCACCGTCGAGCGCGCGCTCCATTTCCCGCGCGACGAGCGTGATGGTGGCAAGCGGCGTGCCCAGTTCGTGCGCCGCGGCAGCCGCAAGGCCGTCCAGCGCAGACAGGTGCTGCTCGCGTTGAAGCACGAGTTCGGTCGCCGCCAGCGCATCCGCAAGCTGCCGCGCCTCTTCCGCGACGCGGAAGGCGTAAAGCCCGGTGAAGGAGATGCACGAAAACACCGCCATCCACATGCCGGCCACATAGACGAAGGGGATTTCGAGCCGCTGGCCGTCCACCCAAGGAAGCTGGAGGTGGAAGAAAACGAGCAGCGTGGCTACGGCCATGACGAAGCCGCCGAGCAGCGCCGTCAGCCTGAGCGGCAGGGAGGTTGCTGAAATCACCACAGGCACGGTGAGCAGGAGCGAAAACGGATTGGTCAGCCCGCCGGTCATATACAGAAGGCCGCCGAGTTGCAGGCTGTCGAACACCAGTATGCTGAAGGCCGCGAGCGGCACGAGGCGATGGGAAGCCGGATAACGAAAGGCGAGGAAAAGGTTCAGCCAGGCCGAGCAGGCGATGAGCGCGAAGCAGAAACTGACCGGCAGCGGATAGTCCAGCCAGTATGCGACCGTCAGCACGGTCAGGCTTTGCCCGACAATCGCCAGCCAGCGCAGGCGAATGAGCGTATTGAGGCGAAGCCTGTGCGCCTGCGCCGGACCGGAAAGACCAGGTTCTTTCATGGGCGTGTTATGCGATGAAAAGGGGCTGGCGGGCAATCATTTGCCGCGAGGCTTCGCACGGTTCGTGGCCTGCGCAGCGGCGGGATCTTCCGGCCACACATGCCGCGGGTAGCGGCCACGCATATCGGAACGCACATCGGCCCATGAGCCCCGCCAGAAGCTGGGCAAGTCGCTGGTCAATTGTATCGGGCGGTGGGCAGGCGAAAGCAGCTCGACCGCAAGCGGCACCGTGCCGTTGGCGATCGAAGGATGGGTCCCCAAGCCGAACAGTTCCTGCACGCGGATGGAAAGCGTCGGATGCTCACGATCATAGTCGATGGGCACATGGCTGCCGGACGGGGCAGCGAAATGGGTCGGCGCCATCTGGTCGAGCTTGCGCTGGAGGTCGTGCGGCACCAGCGACAGCAGGCCCTCGCGCAGCGATGACGGGTCGATGCGCTTCAAGTTGGCCTCGCCGGTCAGGAAGGGCGCCAGCCAGTCGTCCAGCCGCGCCAGAAGGTGCGGGTCCGACATGTCCGGCCAGGGGTCGCCCAGCCCGCGATGCAGCCAATGCAGCCTGCGCCGCAGGCGTTCGCCCTCCTTGCTCCACGGCAGGATTTGCAGCCCGTGTTCCCTCACCGCCGCGACGACGGCGCTGTCGGCCTCGGCTCCCGCCGGTTGCGGCAGCATGCGCCCGGAAAGCGTGATCGCGCCAAGCCGCGTCAGTTCGCGCACCCGCACCGCGCCCTTTTCCGGGTCGAACTCGGTGACTGTCCGCTTTTCGATCCGGCTGCCGAGCGCAGCCCGGATGTCGGCCTCCTCGACGGGGGCGGCAGCGGCGATCCGCGACGACTGCGCCCTGCCCTGAAGATCGGCCACGACGAGGAACGGTGCGCCCGCCAGAGGGCTGGCTTCGTCGACGCTTGCGCCACGCCCGTTCGCGAGGACGAAACTTCCGCGCGCGCCACGCGCTTTCGCCACGCGATCCGGCCAGGCGTCGATCAGCAATCGCCCGAGCGGCGGGTCGGATTGCGCCGCGCCGCCGCCCGCCTGCCGCGCCAGCCTCTCGGCCAGTTGCCGCGCCGCATTCGCGCGGGGCGAACGTTCGGATATGAAGCGTGCCATGCGCTGCTCCAGATCGACGGAATCACCGCCCAGTCCGCGCTCGGTCAGAAGCACGGCGAGGCGCGCCGCCTGCGAGGCGCTTCCCTGCTTCGCCGCTTCGGCGACCATGTGCGCAAGGCGCACCGGCAGGGCGAGCCTGCGCATGGCAGCACCGGTCGCCGTCAGCCGGCCCGTTTCATCGAGCGCGCCGAGTTCGCCCAGCAGAGCCCGCGCTTCCGCCAGCGCGGCAGCGGGCGGCGGGTCGAGAAAAGCGAGGGTGGACGGATCGGAAACGCCGAAGGCGGCGCTGTCCAGCAGCAATCCCGAAAGGTCGGCCTCGCGGATTTCCGGCGCAGTGAAAGGCGGCAGCGCGGCAGTCTGCTCCGCGCGCCACAGGCGCAGCGCGATACCCGGTTGCGTGCGGCCCGCGCGGCCTGCCCGCTGGTCGGCCGAAGCGCGCGAGACACGCACGGTTTCGAGCCGCGTCAGGCCGGTCGCGGGTTCATAGCGCGGCAGGCGCGAGAGACCGGAATCGATGACGACGCGCACGCCGTCGATGGTGATGGAGGTTTCGGCGATGGCGGTCGCCAGCACCACCTTGCGGCGACCGGGCGGCGCCGGGCGTATCGCCATGTCCTGCGCCTTGCCGTCCATCGTGCCATAAAGCGCCACAAGGTCCGTATCGGCGGGAACGCGCCCTTGCAGCCGCTCCAGCGTCCGCACGATCTCGCGCTGGCCGGGAAGGAAGGCGAGAATGCCTCCCGTTTCGCCGGACAGCGTGTCCCGGATCGCGCGCGCCATCGCATCCTCGATCGCCTCGCCGGGCGGGCGTTCGGAATAGCGGATTTCGACGGGATAGCTGCGGCCCTCGCTTTCGATGACGGGGGCGTTTCGCAAGAGCGCGGCGACCCGTGCGCCATCTATGGTCGCGGACATCACCAGCACGCGAAGGTCGGGCCGCAGCGCGCCCTGCACGTCGAGCGCGAGCGCGAGGCCGAAATCGCCGTCCAGCGACCGTTCGTGGAACTCGTCGAACAGCACCGCGCAAGTGCCGGAAAGCTCGGGGTCGTCGAGGATCATGCGCGACAGCACGCTTTCGGTGACGACAAGGATGCGGGTGGCTGCCGAGACGCGTGTTTCCATGCGCATCGCGTAGCCAACCGTCTGCCCGACCTCCTCGCCAAGCAGTTCGGCCATGCGGCGCGCGGCGGCGCGGGCGGCCAGCCTGCGGGGTTCGAGCAGGACGATCCTGCCGCCTCTCGCCCAGGACTGGTCCAGCAGCGCAAGCGGCACCAGCGTCGTCTTGCCCGCGCCCGGAGGGGCGACAAGCACGGCGCTGCTGCCTTGCGAAAGAGCTTCGAGCAGGTCTGGGATCGCTGCCCGGACAGGCAGGTCGATCCGGATTTCGTCAAACGTGCGCGCCATGCCGCCCGGTTATCAGCTTGGCAGGAGGGATTCCAGACATGGGTTGCGGCGACGACCGCAAAGATGTTTCATCTGGACGACGATCCACCTTGAGGAAATGAACGTTGGCCATTCAGACATACAAGGGAAGCTGCCAGTGCGGCGCGGTGCGCTACGAAGTGGAAGCCGATCTCGACAATACGATCAGTTGCAACTGCTCGCGATGCGGACGGCTGGGCTCGATCCTGACCTTTGCGCCCACTGACGCATTCCGGCTGATCTCAGGTGAAGACGACCTAACGGACTATCAGTTCAACAAGCATGTCATCCATCACCTGTTCTGCTCAACCTGCGGGATTGAATCCTTTGCTCGCGGCAAGGGAAGAGATGGCTCTGACATGATCGCAATCAATGCCCGATGGCTTGAAGGTGTCGAACCTGACAATTTGGACCCGAAAAAGGTGGACGGTCGGTCTTTCTAGAGCGTTTCACAGTTAGTTTGAAGCATTCTGCCGGCGATGGTTTGCGACAAGGCCAAGGGGTTTGTCGCAGGTCGGGCTGGTGGCCCGGACAAGACAAAGACCGAAGGATTTGGCGCAAACCGGCCCGGCAGAATGCTTCAAACTAACTGTGAAACGCTCTAGGAAACAATCCGCAGCAGGTGATTGTCCCAGACGAATTCCGGCTCGCTGACCGGATCGCCGCCCGGCGCGACGATCTCGCCTTTTCCCGTGCTGACCAGGAACCCCGCGCGGTCGGGCGCGAGGCCGCAGACCTCGGTCAGGCTGGTCGCGGAAAGCACCTTGCCGCTCGCAGCATCCAGTATGGCGAAGGCGTTGCCCTGCGGCGATGAGACTGCGACCGTACCCGCATCGCGATTTGCCGCGACCGAGCCGATATAGTTGCGGAAGCCGCCCAGTATCTTCTCCGGCATGTCGACCAGGCCGAACGATTTGCCGCGCTCGGCCTTGCCGACAAGCAGCGGCGTCTCGCTTTCCGGCCCCTCATGCTGGCAGCCGAACCAGATCGCCCCGTTTGCGGCCACGTCCATGTGGCGGATCGAAAGCTTGTGCAGGTCGGGCGGCAGCTCGTGCTTCTCGAGCAGGTCGCCGGTCAGCCGGTCGATGAACACGAAGGACGGCTTCATGGACGAAACGTTGAGCTTGGCGCGCCCGAAATCGGGATGCGTCTCGATCCCGCCATTGCACACGGCAAGTGTGCGGCCGTCGCCGAGCAGGATCAGCTCGTGCGGGCCGACGCCGTAGGTGGGAAATTCGCCGAGACGGCGGAAGCCGTCGCGCGCGTCGTAGATGCCCACCATGCCGGCGGCGTTGTCAAAATCGTTCTCCGTCGCGTAGAGCAATCCGCCGTCCGGCGAAAACGCGCCGTGGCCGAAGAAGTGCCGGCCTTCCACGCTGTCGATGGTGACCGGCGCGGACTTTCCGGCCGGATCGAACACGATTGCGAATGTACCGGGCTGGCGGGCGAAAATGACCGAGCGGCGCGTGATGGGATCGAAGGCGACGTCATGCCCGCGCTCGGGCAACGCCACGGAATGCACAAGCTCGCCTCGTTCCGTCAGAATGGCGGCACCATAGCTGCCGTCGCGCTTCTGGTAGGCGGTGGCGAACACGGCATCGGCCTCGGCGGCAGCAGCAAGCCCGCGCGGGGCAAGCGCCGCCGCAAAGCCGATGCCGGCGGCCTTCATGAAAGAGCGGCGATCGATGAGATGCCGTGCCATCATCAATCTCCATCGAGCGAGGAAAAGCCCGCCGTCAGGTTGAGCGCACCCGAAAGCCGGGTGCCGAACAGGTCGGACAGGCTGGAGGTGACAACCCCGAAATAGGAAAGCTTCGAGCGCGCGTCCTTGTCGGGAAGGATCGTGTCCAGCGGCTTGCCTTTGAGAGCGGACAGCGCGGTGCGGACATTTCCGAACTCGAAATCGATGGAGCTTCCGAGATAGGCATTGTCGCCGGTCGCGAGCTCCGCCAGATGTGATGCGGCGAACAGTTTCGCGATGCCCTCCATATTCGCGGCAAGCGAATCGACCGTGCCGTTCGAGCGCCAGTAGATCGCCTGTTTCGGCTTGTCGTCATCCGCGTTCTCGCCGAGAAAGCCGTTCAGCCGTACATCGCGGACCATTTCGGTGCCCTGCACCAGGATGTCCATGAGATCGGTCAGGCTTTCATCGTCATTGCGATAAAGCGCATTGGCGGAGCCGGGATTCTCCCAGGTCGAGGCGAAGCCGTCCGCAGCCTCCCATTCGCGGCTGATGTCCCCGGCCATGTTCGAGAGATTCTCCGAAATCGCCTCCGCATAGCGGCAGCGATAGCCGGACGTCCATGCTGCGGGATCGTCAGCGCCCGTGCCGAACAGCAAGAATTCCAATGCGCCCAGCCCCTGCATGGCGACGCTCTTGCCGGCAAGCCGCGTCGCGTCGGTCGCCGTCGCGTCCTCGTTCGAAAGGGCGGCCTGCACCTGCTTGAGCCCGATGCTCTTGCGGTCGGGCCAATGAAGGATGCGCTCCTGCCGGTTGTCCTGCGTGACCGGACCAATCCGGACGGTCTCGATCTCGCTCCACGCCTCCACCACATTCCCGAATGAAGCGCGCGCGGCGTCAAACTCTTTCGGCCCATGCGCCTTGCACAGCGCGCTCACGACCGGAACCATCTCATGGGTTTTCGCGGCGAACTCGCGATAGGCCGGGCGGATGAAACCGTCCACGGCGTCGGCAATGGTTTGATTGGCGGCATGCGCCGCAGACAGGCCCGACATCAGGACGAGGAAGGCCAGAAGGAGGCTCGATCTCAAGGCTATACGCGACAGGACGGTCATTACAGCGACTCCAGGAAATCGATGAGGTTCTGGCGGTCCCCCGCGGACAATCCGGCAAAGGCATCGCGCGCGGCCTGTGCCTCGCCCCCATGCCACAGGATCGCCTCGGTGAGATTTCGCGCGCGACCGTCGTGCAGGAACAGGGTGTGGCCGTTGACCCGCCTGGTCAGGCCGATGCCCCAAAGCGGCGGCGTGCGCCACTCGGCGCCACTCGCCTCGCCGACCTGCTGGCCATCGGCCAGGCCTTCGCCCATGTCGTGCAGCAGGAAATCCGAGTAGGGCCAGATGAGCTGGAAGCTCTGCGCCTTGTTCGGCGTGTCCTTGCGGGTGACGAATTTCGGCGTGTGGCAGGAAATGCAGCCGCTTTCGTAGAAGAGCCGCTTGCCTTCCAGCACATTCGGTTTGTCCATCCCCCGGCGCGCCGGAACGGCAAGGTTCTGCGAATAGAACTCGACCAGATCCATGACCGGATCGGGGGCCTCCACCGGGCCGAGCCGCGTCTGCACGCCGACCGGCATTGCGAGGCAGGCGGCCTGGGCTTCGGTGCAGTCGCCATAGCTCTTCGGGACATCGGGCGTGGATATGCCCATGTCGCCGGCGAACGCATCGGATGCCTGCTCCCGGATCGAGGGCGTCTGCGCCTTCCAGCCAAAGCGGCCAAGCGCGATTTCGCCGTCCCGGTTGCGCACGATGTTAGGGCGACCCGATATGCCGTCGCCGTTCTTGTCGTCGGGATCGGCATTGGCGAGGATATCGGCGGGGTGGATCTGCTCGACAAGGCCAAGGCCGATCATCTGCGGGGTGACGCGCGGCGAAAGCGCGATGCGCGGGTCGAGCGGCCCGTAGGCGGGGTTTTCCACTGTGTAGCTCGGCTTGCGCAGCGACAGCGCGGTGCCGTCCGCCAATGTGACCGGCAGTTCCTCATAGGCGATCTTCATGCGGCCTTCGCCCGCAAGGCCCGGAACAGCGAGGTCCTGCAATTGCGCGCCATAGACGGGGTCGGGAAAATTGAGCACGCGATGCTCGGCGACGAGCCGCTTTTCCTCCTCCGTTTCGGCAGCCCGCGCCAGCCGCAGGAACATAGAGGTGCTGTCCGGCGCGCCTTCCGGCGGGTGGCCCCTTCCATCCTTCAAATGGCAGCTCTGGCAGGCGCGCGCATTGAAAAGCGGCCCCAGCCCGTCCGATGCCTGCGTGGACGACGGCGCGGAAACCCAGACCTTGCGGAACAGGCCGTTGCCGAGCTTGAAGGTCGCTTCCTCCTCGAACGTTATGTTCGCGGAGGATTGCGAGAATGCATCCTGATTGGGGCGCTTCTTCGTGGTGCCCGCGCCACCCGGCAGGAGTTCGAATTGCTCGGCCTTTGAAAAGTCGCGCGTCGGCGCGGTCACGGCGCGCACGCGGGCGATGTCCTCCTTGCCGACATCGCTGCGAACGGTGGGCAGCGCCGCATCCGGCTCGGTTGCCCCGGTTGGCGCAGCAAAAGTGAGGAACAGGAGAAACAGGCCGCGCCCGAACGGACGGACGTGACGGCGCATGAACGGCATGGTGGTTGCACAGGCCGTGCGGCGCAAAATGTCTATTCTGCACCGCATGGCATTTCCTTAGTGATCGTCCTCGGCTTTGTTGGCCGGGGCGGCGTTGAGCTGGCCGTATTTGGCTTCGCCGATGGTTTCCAGCAGTTGGAGCTGCGTTTCGAGGAAGTCGATATGGCCTTCCTCGTCGATGAGCAGTTCCTCAAACAGTTTCATGGTGACGTAGTCACCCTTGTCCGCGCAGATTTCGCGGGACTTCTTGTAGGAGGTGCGGGCGTCGTACTCGCCGGCAAGGTCGCTTTCGAGCACTTCCTTCACGTTCTGGCCGATGCGCAGCGGGGCAACCGACTGGAGGTTCGGATGGCCTTCGAGGAAGATGATGCGCGCGACGAGCTTGTCGGCGTGCTGCATCTCCTCGATGGATTCCGCGCGTTCTTTCTTCGCGAGATTCATGAAACCCCAGTCTTCCAGCAACCGGTAGTGGAGCCAGTATTGGTTGACGGCGCCAAGTTCGAGGAAAAGCGCTTCATTAAGCCGCTCGATGATTTCTTTGTCGCCCTTCATAGGTCCTGCACCCAAATTGGACGCGCAGTTCCCTGACGCGGTCCAGGTGTGAAACGACATCCAGTCCGCTCGCCTCCGAGCGCGAATGATATGCTTCGGTTATCCGAATAATCGTTTCCACCACATTTGGGAAACAGCCGCAACAACGACCGCGCATGCGAAGCCTGTGATAAACTTTCGCAGGCACGATCAACTGCCACGCATCCTCATCGAGCAATTCGAGAATCGTTGCTTCGATCTCTTTCTCGGTGATGAGGTTGCAGTGGCAGATCAGCATGTTTTTCTCTGATGGCTGACGGGGTCGCGCGCGGCCCCGGCTGGCTGTTTGCTCCGCTTACTGGAACACCTTGTCGGGTGCATCCAGGCTGTCCGATCCCTCGAAGGCAATGGCGTCGAGCTTGAGGACCGACACCGCGCGCTCAATGGACTTGGTCTGGTCAACGAGGGCGTCGATGGCCGCCTGCACGGTGGCGTTGCCTTCCGTATTGCCCTCGCCGATCTGCTGGTCATAGGCCTCGCCGCCCTCGGCCCGCTTCTGGATGGCTTCCATCTTCGCGACGGTCGCGTCGAGCTTGCCGTTCAGTTCGGTGTCGATGGCCGGATCGGCTTCCTTGATGAGGTCGGAGACCGAGGGGCCGGAAACCTCCGAACCGTCGATCCGCTTGTAGCTTCCGCGATAGATGTCGCGGATGCCGACCGCATCGTAAAGATGGGAAATATAGGTGTTGTCGGAGAAGCAGTCATGCTCCTCCTCCGGGTCATGCAGCAGCAGGCCGAGTTTCATGCGTTCGCCCGCCAGCTCGCCATAGGAGAGCGAGCCCATGCCGGTGAAGATGGTCGATATGCCCGCAGTGGCGTCGCCGTCCACAAGCGTCTTGCGCGCCTCGCCGCCGTCCTTCCAGTTGTCGACCATTTCCTGAAGGTCGCTGACCAGCAGCGTGGTCGCCGCCTTGAGATAGTCGGCGCGGCGGTCGCAATTGCCGCCCGTGCAGTTGGCCGTGTCGTAGTCGGTGTAAGGGCGGTTGCCGGCGCCGGGGCCGGTCCCGTTCAGGTCCTGCCCCCAGAGCAGGAACTCGATGGCGTGATAGCCGGTCGCGACGTTCGCCTCGATGTCGCCGGCTTCCTGGAGCGTGCCCGACAGAAGCTCCGGCGTGATCTTCGCGACGTCCACCTTCTGGCCGTCGATCTCGATTTCCTTGTTGGCAATGACGTTGGCTGTATAGAGCGAGTTCTCGTCGGACTCGCTCCCGTAGGACTTGTCCACATAGTCGATCAGGCCCTCATCCAGCGGCCACGCGTTCACCCGGCCTTCCCAGTCGTCCACGATGGCGTTGCCGAAGCGGTAGACTTCCGTCTGCTGGTAGGGGATGCGGGCGGCTCTCCATGCGGCGCGCGCGGCATCCAGCGTCTCGGCGGAAGGCTTCGCGATCAGCGCGTCCACCGCGGCGTCGAGCGCCTGCGCCGTGGTCAGCGAATCCTCGTACATGGCGAGCGCGATGTCGGAATAATTCTTGATGACCGCCCCGGTGTCGGTGGCCGCCTTGGCGGGCAGCACGAAAACCGCCGCTGTAAGTGCTGCGGTTGCCGCGATGGCGGCAAGCCGGCCCCGGCGCGGCGAAACGAGCGATGTTTTTCCCATTATGATCTCCTCAATGAATTGTTGCGCGGCCTGCGCGCGAAAGAACGTCCTCGATGGCGGCGAGCGGGATGGGCAGCAGATGCTGCTCGCAATCCGACAGGACATGCGCGAACCCGGAGGCCGCCTCGCAGACCATGTCTGCAAGCGCCGGGCAGGCGATTGCCTCAAGGCATCTGTCGGCCGCTCGCGAATCACCGTGCTGGAGGCCGGCGATCAGGCCGAGCGTCACGCATTCGTCGCGGCAGATGTGGCGCGCACCGAACGGGAAGCTGCGCAACGGACACGCGGCGCAATGACGCAAGGTGCGCACGAAATAGGACAGTTCGGCCAGCGCGCGGCGCGCTTCAGTGGGGCCGAGCACTTCCGCATAGACGCCCCAGGCCGTTTCCCACGGCGTGACCGAGCCGGTCTCGAAACCCGCCATCCAGCGGCGATAGCCTTCGAGGACGAGCTTTTCAGGCGCGCGCTCGAAATAGCAGCCGAAATCCGCCGACGCATTCATCTGAAAGCGCCCCCGGCAGGACAAGCGGAAGCCAACCCCGGCACGGGCGACAGCATGCTGCTTGCACGAATGTGTCGGCGCACGCGAAAGGGCGCGCGAAAAAGAAAAACCACCATTTCCTCCAATCGAATGGGTTAAAGGCCCACACATCAAAGGTTCATCGCCATAAAACCCAATCGCCCGCGACTGTCAACAAATGCGATCGCAAAATCCTTTAATTTCAATATCTTAGAATTATTCTAAACTAGAATAGTCCAGTTATCTGCCAGGCCAAGTGCCTGCATTTGCACGCTTCTGGCGCCGCTCCAGGGCGGGCATGACAGCTTCGCGACTTCCTGCGCGACCGACTGCCGCAGGCTTTACCCCCCAGCGCAGCGCGATCCAGCCCATCCCTCGCCGCCTTTGAGCGCGCAGGAGAATGGAACGATATGACGGCGACCGCTGTTTTCACGTTATGCCGGACCATCGCATATCAACGGTGATCCAAAGTGAAATTCTCATGAAGCATATCCCTCCACGTGAAAGGCCAATAGGACAGTATCCCTATTCATGACCAACGGATATTCTTGGAAATATTAGAAATATATATTCACACATCATGAATGGCATCGCGAAGTTGCCTTCCAATGGTCACATTGTGGCCAAGACATCTGCACGATTCATTTCTAGGCGGCATCCATCGTCAACAGCATGGGACTTGCCTGATGAAGGGAATGAAGCGCTCGGCGCGCGCCGGGATCGTCGCAGCAGCACTGCTTACGGTGGCAGGAACATCCATCGCGCATGCGCAATGCGGCAAAGCCTCCTGGTACGGGCCAGGTTTCCATGGCCGCTCGACCGCCAGCGGAGAACGCTTCAACCAGTCCAGCATGACCGCCGCGCACAAGTCCCTGCCCTTCGGCACAAAGCTTCGCGTCACCAACAAGCGCAACGGCAAGAGCGTCGTCGTGCGCGTCAATGATCGCGGTCCCTATATTCGCGGTCGGATGCTCGACCTTTCCAAGGGTGCTGCCAGCCAGATCGGCATGGTGCGCAGCGGTTCCGCCTCCGTCTGCATCGCCAAGGTCTGATCAGCCCGCCAGCCGCGCTCGCGCCGCGCGCGCCATCGCCTCGGGCAGTTCCAGACCCCAGGTGCGGCGGCAATAGTCGCGGAAATCGAAGCACGGGAGGCCCGGGCAGACCTCGAACTCGATGAGATGCACGGCGCCGTCCGGCTCGACGCGAAGGTCGAGCGAGAACACGTCGCGCAGGCCGAGCCCGGCCATCATTCTGGCGGCGATGGCCCGGACCTCGCGTTCGGCGTGCGGCATGGTGGGGCCCACCTCCTCGATCACGGGCTCTGCGTAGGTCCCGGCAGCCTTTGCCGCCGCGCCGCTCTCCCCATAGAGCGCAAGGCTTTCCTGCATGGTCTGGAAGTCCGAGCCGGACTCCACGAAGCCGACACCGATGCGCCCGGTCGAGGCCTGCGGCTCCACGCCGAGAAAGCTTGCCCGCGCATTGCGCCCGCCGACATAGGGCTGGACAACGACGTCGTCGCGATAGGCGCGAAAGACCCGTCGGCTCAGCGCAAGCGCGTCTTTCAGTTGCTGCACATGGGAGTCGGGGTAGATGCCGATCTTCGCGCCGAGCCTGTTCGGCTTCACGAACCAGCCCAGCGCCGAAGCGGGCGGCTCGACCAGCCACGCGCCATCGCGCGCGAGCCCCCCTTTCGGGCAGGGAAGGCCAAGCGCATGCAGGACCGCGCCGGAACGGAACTTGTCCTGGCAGAGTGCAAACAGAGAATCCTCCGAGCCGAAACATTGGAAGCCCCGGAGGCGGGCGAGCGCGGGCGCGGCGCTTCCCCGGAAATAGGCAATGCCGTCCGTGAGCGTCCAGACCAGCGATTTCGACGGATCGCAGCGCGACAGCGCAGCGTCGAGGTCGTCCAATTCAACCGGAAGGAAGGCCATGCCCAAGCGTGCGCAGGCATGTTCCAGCTCGCCGAACTCTTCGCTGAGGTCTGTGGATTGCGCGAGATAGGAGCTTATTTCGCGGGCGTGCGCGGCGTCGATCCCGTCATTGGCGAGGCGCGCCCTGCATGCGGCCTCGGTTTCATAGGCGAGGATCAGGACCGGCTGCGCCATCGATGTCAGTCGAGCATGCCGCAGCGCCGTGCCGCTTCGAACAATCCCGCACGCACGGCGCTTTCGGCATCGGCATAGTGCGCCTCGATGCCGGCAATGGAGAAGGCGCTCCGGTAGAGCGCATACATAAGGCCGGAGCCGACCAGCATGACTGGCCCCGCCGCAGGATATCGCCGCTCCGCCGCGCCGATTTCCGCGCCGATCAGCAGGCCGGACAACTTCGCCGCCGCATCTTCCGAACTGAGGCCGAACAGAAGCCCGCCCGCGCGAATGCCGAACAGGTGGCTCGTCAGGTCTGCCCTGTCAGCCAATCCGATTTCCACGCCCTTCGCGAATGATGGGGACGCAGGAGGAAACGCCGTCGCGCCGCCGCCGACCGAATGTTTCAGCACAGATTGCTGCGTGAGGACGGCATAGAGTTCACCTGTCATCCATGTGCCGAACCCCGTCACCGCGCCGTTCGAAAGCGCGACCCATTTCGAATGGGTGCCGGGCAGGCAGGCGACATGATTTCCAGCCCCGTGCAGTTCGGGCAGGCCGGCCAGCCCGGTTTCCTCGCCGCGCATCACGTCCGGCGCATCCGCGGCGCGCTGGGCCAGTCCCGGCACGATGCGGACATCGCGGCCGGCGCCCGGCACGGAAACCGCGCCGCCGAGCACGGCCTCAAGCAGGGCAGGCGTCTCCATATAGGACACTTCGAACCAGCCCTGCCGCCCGCCCGCCATGCCGCATATGATGACGGGCAGGTCCGCTGGGGCGGCAAGTTCTGACAGATTGCGCTCAAGCACCTTGCTGAAACCCGTTCCGGCCGCGGACAACATGCCCTCGCCGCTGCGTCGTTCGGCAAGCGCGTTGCCCGCGCCGTCCAGCAGCCACACCCGCAGATGCGTGACGCCCCAATCCACTGCCGCTATGGCGGGCGCGGCACTCACAACACGCCTCCATCGACGATCATCGTCTGCGCGGTGAGCATGCGCGATGCGTTTGACGCCAGGAAGAGCACAGGTCCGACCATGTCGTCGGGCGTCATGACATCCCTGATGCATTGCCTCGATACATGAGACGACAACGATTCCTCCGTAACCCAAAGCTGACGCTGGCGCTCGGTGATGACCCAACCGGGCGCTATTGCATTGACCCGGATGCGATCCTTGCCGAGCAGGCCCGCCAGTCCCTTGGTCAGGCCGACAATGCCCGCCTTCGCCGCCGTATAGGACGGCATGTCGGGATGATTGATGAGATAGGCGGTCGAGGTGAAATTGATGATCGAGCCGCCGCCTGCCCGCTTCATGCCCGGCGCGACGGCCTGTGCGGTGAAAGCATGGGGGCGCAGGTTTATCGCCTGGTTGTCGTCCCAGTATTCGACGCTCATTTCGTCAAGCGCATGGCGCTCGTCCCGCGCGGCATTGTTGACCAGAACCGTGATGGTTCCGTGTATCTCCGCAACGCGCGCGATGGAGTGCCGGAGCGCGGCGACGTCGCGCAAATCGGTCTTGAGGAAGAGCGGGCGGATGCCGGTTTCGGCCTCGACGCGCGCGCATAACGCCATGCTCGCCTGTTCGTCTATGTCGAGGAAGGCGACCTTGCTGCCCTGCCGCGCGAAACCTTCCGTCAGCGCGGCACCGATGCCCGAGCCGCCGCCCGTGATGAGCACCGATGCGCCGTCGAGTTCCGGATAGCGGACCGCTGACTGCATTGGCCTGAAATCCCTCCCTGAGACCTGCCTCCTGTTTCTACGCCTGCCGACGCTCGGCGCGCAAGCCGGTCGTCTGGACCAACGCGCCGGTGCGCGGACCGATTGGCAGCATGGCGTGGAGGCTGTAGATGAGAGCAAACTGTCGCAGCGCCGGAGTTCACATGCCGCTCAAAGTCGCCGTCCAGATGGACCATGTGTCGACCATCACAATCGCAGGAGACACGAGCTTCGCGCTTTCGCTCGAGGCACAGCGGCGCGGCCACCAGCTCTTTCACTACACGCCCGACCGGCTTTCGATGCAGGACGGCAAGGTTTTCGCGCGCATCGAGCCGATGCAGGTCCGCGACGTGAAGGGCGATCACTATACGCTGGGCGACCCGGTGCGCACCGACCTGTCGGAAATGGACGTGATCCTGTTGAGGCAGGATCCGCCCTTCGACATGAACTACATCACCACCACGCATCTTCTGGAGCGCATCCACCCGGCCACGCTGGTGGTCAACGACCCGGCCTGGGTGCGCAACAGCCCGGAGAAGATATTCGTCACGGAGTTTCCCGACCTGATGCCGGAAACGCTGATTACCAAGGACCCGCAGGAGGTGGCCGCTTTCCGCAAGGCGCATGGCGACATCATCGTCAAGCCGCTCTACGGCAATGGCGGCGCGGGCATCTTCCACATGGCCGAGGCAGACAGGAACCTTGCCTCGCTGCTCGAAATGTTCGGCCAACTGTTCCGCGAGCCCTATATCGTCCAGCGCTACCTGAAGGATGTGCGCAAGGGCGACAAGCGGATCATCCTGATCGACGGCGAGCCGGTGGGCGCGATCAACCGCGTGCCGGCGGACCATGATTCGCGCTCGAACATGCATGTCGGCGGTCGCGCCGAAAAGACCGAACTGACAGCGCGCGAGCGCGAGATCTGCGCGCGCATCGGGCCGTCGCTGAGGGAACGCGGCTTCATCCTCGTCGGCATCGATGTCATCGGCGACCATATGACCGAGATCAACGTGACCTCGCCGACCGGCATCCGCGAGATCAAGCGCTTCGGCGGCGCGGATGTCGCGGCGCTGTTCTGGGACGCCGTGGAAGCGAAGCGCTAGAGCGTTTCGCAGTTAGTTTGAAGCATTCTGCCGGCGATGGTTTGCGACAAGGCCAAGGGGTTTGTCGCAGGTCGGGCTGGTGGCCCGGACAAGACAAAGACCGAAGGATTTGGCGCAAACCGGCCCGGCCCTTCGGGTTTGCGTTTGGCGGGCACCCACTTCGTCATGCCGCTCGACCGGGCAACCAGCCCGTCCTTCGCGCCCTTCCTTGTGGACCGCCGCGCCAAAACGACAAACAGAATGATTCAAACTAACTGTGAAACGCTCTAACGCATCTCGAACGATACGGGGATCGTGAAGGTGTGGCTGGTGATGCCGGCGGGCGGCGGCGGCACGCGCGCGCCGCGCACCATGCCGAGCGCGGCGCTGTCGAGCTGGCCATTGCCGGATGAACGCGCAATGCCGGACGAGACGACATCGCCCGACCGATTGACCACGAAGCGCACCGCAACCTTGCCGGAAGCGCCCATGCCGCGCGGCTTCCTGCGCGCAATTGCCGCCTGAACCTGTGCATACCAGCGATTGGGGCTGATGCTCGGCGCGCGCGGCGCGGCGGCGCCCGCAATCGACTGGCGCGACTGGGTGGGACGCTTCTCCGTCTTGACCACCGGCTTTTCTTCGACTTTGCGCGGCCTGGGCTTGCGCGGCTTCGGCTTTTCGACCTCGACCGTCTCCTCGACGATCTCGGGCCTCGGCTGCGGCAGGGCAACGACCGCCTCGGGCGTTTCCGGGATCGGTTCGAGTTCCTCGACCTCTTCCGTCACCTCGGCCCGGGCGACTTCGGGTGGCCGGGGATCGTCCGGCTCCTCCTGTTCGGTCTCCGTGACTTCCTCGGGCTGCTCTTCCTCGACGGTTTCAGTGACCTCCGTCGGCAGGTCCGGGATTTCCGCCAATTGCTCCGGCAGCACCTCGGCGGCGGCGTCTTCGGTCACCGGCTCGGCGGTGCTGACGCTGAGCGGCGTCAGTTCGATGTTCATCGCCTCGACAACGGCCTGCGGCTCCTGTTCCGGCGCGAGCGCGATGACGCCGTAGGCCGCCGCGCCATGCGCGATGCAGACGACGAACGCCGCCGCGCCCCATTTCAGCACATCGCGCCGCCAGGGCATGCGGTCGAGTTCGGCGTGGTCGTGATGGTCCGCGATCATTGCCCCGCCGCCGGAACCGGCGCACTTTCCAGTCCGACCAGCGCGACCTTGAGATAGCCGGCGCCGCGCAGCAGGTTCATGACTTCGGTGAGTTCGCCATAGGGCACATCCTTGTCGGCGCGCAGGAAGATGCGGGCTTCCTTGTCGCCGTCGGTCAGCTGCACGAGCTTGGCGCCGAATGCCTCGCGCGCGACGGTCTCGTTGCCGAGCGACAGGCTGAGATCGTCCTTGACGGTAAGAAATACCGGCTTTTCCGGGCGTGGCGTGGCGGGCGCGGTCGATCCGGGCAGGTCGACATTGACGTCGACCGTGGCAAGCGGCGCCGCCACCATGAAGATGATGAGCAGCACCAGCATCACGTCGATGAACGGCGTGACGTTGATCTCGTGCGATTCCTCGAGGTCGTCGCCGCTGTTTTCTCGGATGCGCGCGGCCATGACCTACTCCGCCGCAAGCCTGTGGCGCGGCATCGCCCGGCGATCCAGGTCGCGGCTGACCAGCCGTTCGACACCGGCGGAAACGTCGCCGAGCAATTGCCTGTACCCGCCGATGGAGCGCGCGAACACATTGTAGATGACCACCGCCGGAATGGCCGCAACGAGGCCGATGGCCGTTGCCAGCAGCGCTTCCGCGATGCCCGGGGCAACGACGGCGAGATTGGTCGTCTGGGCTTCCGAAATGCCGATGAACGAGTTCATGATGCCCCACACCGTGCCGAACAGGCCGACGAAGGGCGCGGTTGCGCCGATGGTCGCGATGACCCCGGTGCCGCGCGACATATTGCGGCCAGCCCGGACCTCGATGCGCGAAAGCCGCGAGGCGACGCGTTCCTTCACGCCCTCGCCGCCCGCGCGGTCGATGACGGGCGTGGACATTTCAAGTTCTTCTGCTGCGGCGCGAACCAGCAGCGAGGACGCATCGCCGCGCTTGCCGACCGCCTCGATGGCTTCGTTCAGGCTGGAGGCATGCACGACCGTGACCAGCCCCTTTTCTGCACGCCTGCGGGCCGCGAAAAGCTCAAGCGATTTGTAGAGCCAGACGGTCCACGTGACCAGCGAGGCAAAGGCGAGGCCGATCATCACCGCCTTCACGATGATGTCGGCATTCATGAACATGCCCCATGGCGACAGGTTGACGGGCAGCACGATGGAGTGCGCGCTGCCCGCCTCCTGCGCGAACGCCCCGGAGGTCATCCCGGCGATCGCTGCTGGAATGGCGAGCACTGGAACCGGCACCGATGCTTTCGCTCGGGTTGTGACGTGCATGGCTTTTCGTTCTGTCTGAATCACTTTTCTCGTCCCGCATCTTGAGCGCGGGCCTCACATTCCAAATTCGATGCCTGCCCTGGTGGATGTCTTGAGCCGGCGCGAACAGTTTTCCGGCTCGATGCCCTCGCCCGCGCACTCCGTCACGGAATTGACAAGCACGCGGCCGAGCTTGCCGCAATCCACTCCCGAAAGGTCGAAGCGCGAAACCTTCGTCTTTCCCTCAGGCATTTCCTTGAAACCCAAAGCGGTGATGCGGTCAACTACCCCGGACCTGTCGAACAGCACAAGCTCGAACGACGCTGTCTTGATATCGGCGGGCAGTCCGTTGTTCACGACGAATGTCAGGCGGCAGCCCTTGTCGGAAGGCTGGGCGGCATTGAGTTCGAGCGAGAGCGTGCCCGATTGTGGCGCGCCCCCGTCCTGTGCTTGCGCCGCCGCGACGGCTGCGAATTGCAGCACCGCGGCAGCCATGGCCATGCCTGTCCTGGACAATCGAGACCCCTCAGAACTTCTGCGTTATGGCCAGTCGGAAGGTCCGGCCAGGTTCGGAATAGCGGTCGTAGATGTCGGGATTGGTGCCATCCGGCACGTCGAGCGCGTTCCAGTACTTCTTGTCGAACAAATTGTAGACGCCCGCCTGGATGCGCAGTCCCTTGACCTCAGCCGGCTCCCAGTAGCCGGACAGGTCGACGATCCCGTATCCCGGCGCGGCAAAGCCGGTTCCGCTCACCTTGTCGCGCGCCGCCGCAAGGGTGGTCGAGACGTCCACGCCCCATGTTTCCTGCTCGTAGCCGAGGCCGAGAATGGCGCGCAGCGGCGGCACCGAATTCAGGTATTCATCGGTGTCGGTGTTCTTGCCTTCGGCATAGGCAAGCGATCCCCACGCCTTCCAGTTGCTGTTGAAACGCGCATAGCCACGCACCTCCGCACCATAGATCTGCACACGCGCGAGGTTCTGGTACGAAAAGACGAGCGGATAGTCCGGCGTCGCAGGGAGTGAGACGTCCTCGATGAAATTCCGGTAGTAATTGTTGAAGATGTTGGCCGAAATCCCGTAGTCGGCGGTCGTGTAGGCCGCGCCGATCTCGAAGCCGTTGCTGGTTTCGGGCTTGAGGTCGGGATTGCCGATGCGGGCATACTGGCCGGCATTGGCGAAGTTCTCATAGAGTTCCCTTGCGCTCGGCGCGCGGAAGCCCTGCGCCCACTGCGCGAACAGCTCGACATCGGGCGTCGCCTGCCATGCCAGCCTGAGCTTGGGCGAAACGCGCGAATCGCTGTTGTCCACCAGATAGGCCGGATCGTAGTTCGGGCTTGCCTGATATTCGGGCGTCGACTTCGGGCTGTGCCGGTACCAGTCGAAACGCAGCCCCGGCGTCAGCGTCAGCCGGTCATCGTAGAACTTGATGTCGTCTTCGAGGAAAGCGCCGAAGAAGGTGCTGTCCACCTCGGGCATGTCGGCTGTGTTGGTGTGCAGGAAGCGGCAGCTTTGCGGGCCGAAAAAGTCAGGGATGAAGTTCCAGTTGACGTCCGGGCAATTGTCCTCGCCGCTCGAAAACTGCGTCGTCTTCTGACCGTACAGTTCCGCGCCGAAACGCAATTCGTTGGAATGGCCGCCGAGGTCCAGCTCCTTGGTGCCGTCCGAGGTGAAGCCGTAGCTTGTCTGCTTGATCCAGTTGTCGCGGGTATAGGGGCCGTAGGGGTAGCCGTACATGAACGGATCGCCCGGGATGATGAATGAACGCGCATCCGGCACGCGAATGGCGTCTGTCGTGGCGTTCAGCTTCTGCTCCAGCCAGTAAACGGTCAGGTTCGCCGTATCGACGATGTCCGATTTGTCGGGAGATTCGAACTTGTAGTCGGCGGAAACGCGCTTGCGGTCGGTCTCGTCGCCCGACTCAAAGCTGCCGGGCACATAGCTCGACGTGGTGCCGCTCATATTGTCGTAGTCGAAGTCGCGATTCGCCAGTTCCGCCGTCAGGCCGAGACGATGGCCGCCTTCGATATACTGATGCAGCTTCACGAGCAGGTTGCGCTGGTCAAAGTCGCCCGGATTGGGCTCGGTGCGGGTGGAGCCGTAACCGCCCACATCACCCATGTTCTCCGTCTCGTGACCCCGGCGATAGCCGCCCTGCACGAGAAGCCAGGTGTCGTTCGCCCGACCGGCGACCGCAGCGTTGCCGCGCCAGCTCCTGTCAGCACTGTCATATACGCCCTTGAGGATTGCGCCGAACTGCTTGCCGTCCTCGATCAGGTCCTCCGGGTCGATGGTGCGCAACTGGACAACGCCGCCAAGCGCGCCCGACCCGTAGCGGCTGGAATCCGCGCCGCGCACGATATCGAGCGTCGAGAGCGAATCGAAATCGAATGCGTTGAGTCCGCCCTTCGCGCTGTCGCGGGGGTCGACGAGCCACGGAACGCGTACGCCGTCGATGGTGGTCAGCACGCGGTCGTCCTGAAGGCCGCGCAGGTTGATGCTCGCGTTCTGGTCGTTGAAATTCACGCCGGCGTCGATGCGGCGCCCGACATCGTCGAAATCCTCGGCCATGCGGTTTTGAAGCACCGGCCGGCCGATCGTGGTTTCGGTGGCGTTCTGTACGGGCTGGTCCGCCTGCTGCTGGGTCTGCACGACCACAGGGGCCAATTCGACAGGTTGTTCCTGCTGCTGTGCCAATGCCGCGCCGCAAAAAGCGCTCGCCCCGAATGCCGCGCTGCACACAAGCGCGAGACTGTTAAGCCGAATTATCCCCATTTCCCACTCCAATTGCGTTGCCGATGCTGGCTTGCGCAACACGCTTGCTTGCACTCCTATTCCGGTTGTCTAAACTTGACTCTCAAACTCCGGTAATGCACAGCTATTAAAGCTGACTTGTCGAGTCAAGATAAATGCAGGCCCTTGCGAATGCTCGCAAATCGGACTGCGGCCCAAAGGCAACAGAGAGGGTTGAATGAACATTGCAATGAAGCCGGCCCCGGCGGATATCCGGCGCGCGCGAGAGGAAAATCCGAAAATGCGCGAGCGCGATCTTTCGGTCAGCCTCGGCATTTCGGAAGCGGAGTTTGTTGCAGCGCACTGCGGCGAAGGCGTCACGCGCATCGAGCCGAAGGTCGCGGCCCTTCTGCGCGGGCTGGAAGCGGTGGGCGAGGTGATGGCGCTGACCCGCAACGACAGCGCGGTCCACGAAAAGATCGGCGTCTATGACAAGGTGATTGCCGGCGACCACACAGTGCTGACGCTCGGCGAACAGATCGACCTGCGCATTTTCCCGCATGTCTGGACGCACGGCTTCGCGGTGGAAAAGCGCGACGGCGAGGAAATTCGCCGCTCACTCCAGTTCTTCGACGCATCCGGCGAGGCGGTCCATAAGGTGCATCTGCGCCCTGCATCGGACATTGCAGCCTATGAAGCGCTGGTCGCAGCGCATGTCTCGGCGGACCAGAGCCAGACCGTCACCGTCGCGCCGATCCTACCCGAGACGCCCGAACAATCATCAGCCACGGCGGACGAGCTTCGCGAACGCTGGAGCAAGATGACGGATGTGCATCAATTTTTCGGGATGTTGCGCGCGTTGAAACTGTCGCGCCGCGAAGCGATGCGCATGGTCGGGCAGGACTATGCCTGGACGCTCGACCCACAGGCTGTCGCCGCCATGATGGAGGGTGCCGCCGAATCGGGCTTGCCGATCATGTGCTTCGTGGGCAATCGCGGCTGCATCCAGATCCATTCCGGGCCGATTGCCTCGGTCAAGCCGATGGGACCGTGGCTCAACGTACTCGACGAGACGTTCCATCTGCATCTTCGCACAGATCACATTCGTGAGGTCTGGGGCGTGCGCAAGCCGACCAAGGACGGCCATGTCACCTCGCTCGAAGCCTATGACGCGGAAGGGCGCATGATCATCCAGTTCTTCGGCAAGCGGCACGAGGGCCATGCCGAGCGCAATGACTGGCGCATGCTGGTCGAAGCATTGCCGCGCCTTCCGGCGCAGAGCGCAGCTTGAGGTCGTGACCATGAAAGTGATGAACATTGCAGCCGTCGCGCTTGTGTGCGTCGGCTTTGCAGGCGCGGCGGAGGCGGAGGAAGTGGCGGCACTGCCCGACACGACCCGCATCGTCGCAATCGGCGGGTCGGTGACGGAGATCCTCTACGCACTCGACGCGGAGGAGAAGCTCGTCGCGCGCGATTCGACCAGTGTGTATCCGCAGGAAGCGTTCACGCTGCCCGATGTCGGCTATATGCGCCAGCTTTCCCCGGAAGGTGTTCTGTCGGTCAATCCGTCCGGCATCATTGCCCTGCAGAGCGCGGGGCCGAAGGAGGCGGTCGACGTTCTCAAGAAGGCCAGCGTCCCCTATGTCGAGGTGCCCGAGACCTTCGACCACAAGGGAATCGTGGACAAGATCGAGATCGTCGGCGCGGCGATCGGAGAACCTTCCAAGGCCGACGCGCTTGCAAAGCAGGTCGATGCCGACCTCAATGCCGCCGAAACGCTGACGAAGGGCATTTCCGACCGCAAGCGCGTGCTCTTCGTCCTGTCGTTGCAGGGCGGCAAAATACTGGCCTCCGGCACGCACACCGCCGCCGACGGCATGATCAAGCTGGCGGGAGCGGTGAATGCGATCGACGGGTTCACCGGCTACAAGCAACTGACGGACGAGGCGGTCATTTCCGCGCGGCCCGATGTGGTGCTGGTCATGGACCGGTCCGGCGAGTCGATCAGCGACGAGCAGATCGTGCAGCATCCAGCCATCGCCTCGACCCCGGCTGGCGAGGGAAAGAAAGTCCTGCGCATGGACGGCGCCTACCTGCTCGGGTTCGGGCCGCGCACCGCCAGCGCGGTACGCGAGCTTGCCGCCGGCCTCTACGGCGACGCCTTGGCGAACTGAGACGCGGATCGTGGCGCTTCAGACGATGGCCGCCGAGCAGCGGATCGAAAACGGAAACGCAGCGGAAGGCGACCGTAGCCGCCGCGCGCAATTGGCCATCGTGCTTCTGTTCCTCTTGCTCGTCGCGACGATGCTGTTCAGCCTTACTTCGGGCGCGTCCGACGTGACGGCGGCAACCGTGCTGCGCGACATTCTGGGCGGCGAGGGCGCGGTCAGCGTGCGGGACCGCATCATCATCTACGACATCCGCCTGCCGCGCCTGCTGATGGGCGTTCTCGTCGGTGCTTCGCTCGCCGTGTCCGGCGCGGTCATGCAGGGGCTTTTTCGGAATCCGCTGGCCGATCCGGGACTGGTCGGCGTCTCGTCGGGCGCAAGCCTCGGCGCGGTGACGATGATCGTCATCGGGCCGACGCTGCTCGGGCCGCTGAACGCCGCACTCGGGCCGCTTGCCCTGCCCGTGACGGCATTCGCGGGCGGCCTCGCCACCACCTTCATCCTTTATCAGGTCGCCACCCGCCACGGGCGCACTTCGGTCGCGACCATGCTGCTTGCGGGCATTGCGCTCGCCGCGCTCGCCATGGCGCTGACGGGCATACTGATCTTCATGGCCGACGACCGGCAGTTGCGCGACCTCACCTTCTGGTCGCTGGGTTCGCTGGCCGGGGCCACATGGTCGAAAATCTGGGCCATCGCGCCGATCATCGTCGCCGCGCTGGCAGTCAGCCCCTTTCTCGCGCGCGGTCTCAACGCGCTCGCGCTGGGAGAGCCGACGGCGCATCACCTCGGCGTACCTGTTCAACGGCTGAAATATGCGGCAATCCTCTCGGTCTCGGCTGCGGTCGGCGCATCGGTGGCGGTCAGCGGCGGCATCGGCTTCGTTGGCATTGTCGTCGCGCATA
Source organism: Rhizobiaceae bacterium (assembly GCA_023953835.1). Classification (NCBI taxonomy): domain Bacteria; kingdom Pseudomonadati; phylum Pseudomonadota; class Alphaproteobacteria; order Hyphomicrobiales; family Rhizobiaceae; species Rhizobiaceae bacterium. Next base: position 1,061,274 of record JAMLJB010000001.1, read on the forward strand.
TGCTGCGGCTCGCCATAGGCCCCGACAACCGCTACCTGCTTCCGGCCTCCGCGCTGCTCGGCGCAAGCCTGCTGCTGCTGGCGGACGCCGTGTCGCGCACCATCGTCGCGCCCGCCGAATTGCCCATCGGCATCGTGACCGCACTTGCTGGCGCGCCGTTCTTTCTCTGGATATTGCTGCGCAAGCGCGGCATGCTGGATCTCTGACGATGATCGCGCTCGACAATGTTTCCGTCGCCATCGGCACGCGCACCATCGTCGACGGTATCGGCTTCGAGGCGCACCCAGGCGAGGTGACGGTAATCGTCGGCCCGAACGGCTCGGGCAAGACGACTTTGATGAAGGCAATGTCCGGCGAGGCTGACTATCGCGGCTCGATCCGGCTCAACGGGCAGGACGTGTCGTCGACCCCGCCCGCGAGGCAGGCGGCGATGCGCGCCGTGCTGCCGCAGGCGACGACGCTTTCCTTTCCCTTCACCGTGCGCGAGATCGTCAATCTCGGCATCGTTTCGGGACGCAGCGGCGTCGAACCGGCGCGCCATGCCCAACTCGCCGAACGCGCGCTTGCCGCCGTCGACCTTCGAGGCTTTGCCGGACGGCTCTATCAGGAACTTTCCGGCGGCGAGCAACAGCGCGTGCAGCTCGCGCGTGTGCTGTGCCAGGTGTGGGAGCCGGTGCTCGACGGCACGCCGCGCTTCCTGTTTCTCGACGAGCCGGTGTCGAGCCTCGACATCAAGCACCAGCTCGCAATCATGGAGACCGCGCGCGCCTATGCCGAGGGCGGCGGCGGCGTTGTCGCCATCCTGCACGACCTCAATCTCGCCTCCATGTATGGCGACCGCATCGTGGTGCTGTCGCGCGGACGAATGGCCGCGAGCGGTTCGCCGACCGAGGTGATGCGCGACGAGGTGATCGGCGCGGCCTTTGAATGCAGGCTCAGCGTCGGAAAGACGCCGCCCGGCAACATGCCGTTCATCCTGCCCCAGTCTTTTTCCCCTTGAGCCCGCCGCGCAAACCGCCCACAAAGGGCCGATGCGCAGAACGGTTGAGCTGATCGCGGGCGATACGCAGGGCGTTTCCTACGCCTTCCCGGTCTTTCATTTCGACGGCCGGGAGGATGCGCCGTCGGCCTATCTGCAGGCCGCGCTGCATGGCGGTGAACTGCCGGGCGTCGTGGCCATCGACGCGCTCATGCCGATGCTGCGCAAGGCCGATGACGAGGGCAGGATTCGCGGACGCATTACCATCGTGCCGTCCGCCAACCCGATAGGCCGCTCGCAATATCAGGCGGGCGAGCTGATGGGCCGCTTCCACTTCGGCACCCAGACCAATTTCAACCGCGAGTTTCCACTGCTCGCCTCGCCCGACGAGGACCCTGAGGCGACGCTCGACAACGCGACGGCAGACCAGCGGCTGAAGGCCCGCCTGCTCAAGCTTTCGATGGGGCATGACATCGTGCTCGACCTCCACTGCGACGACGAGAGTCTTGCCTATCTCTATGTTCCGACCGTGCTCTGGCCCTCGATGCAGGATTGCAGTTCGGCAATGAACATGGAGGCCGTGATCCTGTGGGACGGCGATTGTGGGGCGGCATTCGACCAGGCGTCCATCGATCCATATATCTCGGGTCCCGCCGCGCTGGCACGGTTCGACAGGCGCGTGGTTTCCACCGTCGAATATCGCGGAATGACCGATGTGGATCCCTCGCTTGCGCGGGAGGATGCCAAGGGGCTTTACCGGCTGCTGGTGACGCGCGGCGTGGTTGCCGACCCCGGCGTGCCCGCCTCGTCCCCGTTTCAGGGCGTTGCGGCTCCCGTCGAACATGTGGAGATGATCCGCGCGCCCCGCGCCGGAGCGCTGCTCTACCATGTCAGGCCGGGCGACCGCGTGGAACAGGGTGCCCGCCTCGTGACGATCGTTCATGCACCCGGCGACCCGGACGGTCGGCTGGACGTCCTCGCACCGCAGGGCGGATTGATCCTGACACGGCGCAATCACCGCGCCGCCTTTGCCGGGGACGACCTCATAAAGCTGATCGGGAGCCGGCCAAGCGCAACGCACCGCCCCGGCGCACTGGAGGATTGACCGCAGCAGTGGCAGCGCGACGATGCGGCAAGGTCTACCCCTCCACTTGCTATTCTTCCGCATCCCGCTAGAAACTAACGTTTACGAAAACGTCAATGGAGGAGCGGACGATGGCGGTGCCTGCCGTGCTGAGAGACAATCTACGCATTCCGGTGGTTGCCGCGCCGATGTTCATCATCGCGCATCCGCCGTCGGTGCTGGCGCAGTGCAAGGCGGGCGTGGTCGGGTCGTTTCCGGCGCTCAATGCGCGCCCCGAGGCGCAACTGGACGAATGGCTGGCCGAGATCACCGAGGAACTCGCTGGTTTTAGCGCGAAGCATCCGGAGCGCCCCGCCGCACCTTTTGCCGTGAACCAGATCGTCCACAAGTCGAACACAAGGCTCCAGCACGACCTCGCCATGTGCGTGAAGTACAAGGTGCCGATTGTCATTTCCTCGCTGGGAGCAGTCGAGGAGGTCAATCAGGCGGTGCATTCCTATGGCGGAATCGTCCTGCACGACATCATTCACGACCGGCATGCGCGCAAGGCCATCGAGAAGGGCGCGGACGGCTTGATCGCCGTCGCGACGGGCGCGGGCGGCCATGCGGGAACGCTCTCGCCCTTCGCGCTGGTGCAGGAACTCCGGCAATGGTTTGACGGGCCGTTGCTGCTGTCAGGTGCAATCGCCACGGGCCGCGCCGTGCTGGCGGCGTGCGCGATGGGCGCCGACCTTGCCTATATCGGCTCGCCGTTCATCGCGACCACGGAAGCCCGCGCGCCGGACGCCTACAAGCAGATGATCGTGGACTCGAAAGCCGCCGACATCGTGTATTCCAACCTGTTTACCGGCGTGCACGGAAACTACCTCAAGGGCTCCGTCCGCGCGCAGGGCATGGACCCCGACAACCTTCCGCAATCCGATCCGACGAAGATGAACTTCGGCGCGACGGACGCCAAGGCGTGGAAGGAAATCTGGGGCTGCGGGCAGGGCATCGGTGTCATCGACAAGGTCGTGCCCACCGCCGAACTGGTCGATCGACTGGTGCGCGAGTATGAGGAAGCCAGGCAGGAATTGCTGAGGGGCGGCGCAGCCTAAAGCCGGTCCCGCAGCGCGTACCAGTTGAGCGCCAGAAACAGAAGCGGGGCGCGGAAGCGCCGTCCGCCGGGGAACGCCGGGATTTTCAGGTCCTCGAACAGCTTCAGCCGGTCGCGGTTGCCGCCGACCGTCTCGGCGTAGAGCTTGCCGACGAAATTCGACAGCATGACGCCGTGGCCTGAATAGCCGCCCGCCGAGATGACATTCGGCATGACCTCGCGCACCCACGGTTTGCGCGGCATGGTGATGCCGACATAGCCGCCCCAGCCATGCGTGATCTCGACATCCTTCAGGAAGGGATAGATTTCCGCGATCTGCTTGCGGATGTGGATGTGAATGTCCTTTGGATCGTTCACCGCGTAGATCTCGCGGCCTCCGAACAAAAGGCGGTTGTCGGGCGACTTGCGGAAATAGCGCACGACGAAGCGGCTGTCGTCCACGGACTCGCCGCCCGGCAGGACCGGCGTGTCGGCAGGCAGCGGCACGGTGGCGCCGATGAAGGAGCCGATGGGCATGACATGCGCGGCGCTCTGCGGTTCGAGATCGCCGCCATAGGCGTTGACGGCAATCAGCGCCTTGTCGGCGGTGATGGTGCCGCGCGGGGTCGCGACCGACACCTTGCCGCCGGACGAGGAAATGGCGGAAGCGCTGGTCTGCTCGTAAAGCTCCGCGCCTGCATCGGCGGCGGCCCGGGCGGTGCCGACGAGCAATTTGAGGGGGTTGATGTGGCCGGTGCCGGTGTCGCGCGTGCCGCCGAAATATTGCGTCGAGCCGAGCCGCCCGGCGGTCTCGGCAGCATCCATGAAGCTGATATGCGGATAGTTGAAGCGTGTCGCCATGATCTCGGCATGGGCGCGGTAGTCGTCCACGAAGCGCGGCTTGTGCGCGACCGACATCTGGCCGGGGCGAAAGTCCATGTCGATGCCGTTGGCGGCGGTAAATTCGAGCAGGTGCGCCTTGGCTTCCTCGGCCAGATCGAACAGCGCCTTCGCGCGCGTCAAGCCATATTCGGCTTCCATTTCCTCGGCCCAGGCGCGCTGGCCGGTGCCGAACTGGCCGCCATTGCGGCCCGATGCGCCGTCGCCGAAGCGGTGGGTCTCGATCAGCGCGACGCGGGTTCCGGCCTTGGCCAGGTGCACCGCCGCCGAAAGGCCCGTGAAGCCGCCTCCGACAACCACGACATCGACCTGCCGGTCGCCGTCCAGCGCCGGAAAAGCGGGGCGCTCCGCGACAGAATCCTCATACCACGAGCGACCGGGGGAAATGGGGGACTGGTAGGCCATGCCGTCACACGTTCAGCAGCAGATATTCGCGCTCCCACGGCGAGATCACTTCCATGAAGGTCTCGAATTCCGCGCGCTTGATGGCGACGTAGGTGTTGGCGAATTGCAGACCGAGCCGCTTGCGCAATTCCTCGTCCTGCTCGAACAGGTCCACGGCCTCCAGCAGCCCGCGCGGCAGGTCGATCTCGTCCTCGTTCGCCGTGGTGGTGACGGCGGCTTCGCAGGGTAGCTTGTCGACAATGCCGATCAGCCCGCAGGCGAGCGACGCCGCCAGCGCGAGATAGGGATTGGCGTCGGAGGAAGGAATGCGGTTCTCGACGCGCCGCGCGGCGGGGTCCGAGCGCGGCACGCGGAAGGCGGTGGTGCGGTTGTCGTAGCCCCATTTGTTGTTGACCGGGGCCGATGCGGCCTGCGTCAGCCGCCGGTAGGAGTTCACATAGGGCGCGAACATCACGAGCGCGTTCGGCACATGCTTCTGCATGCCGCCGAGGAAATGGAAAAAAGCCTCGCTCTCGGTGCCGTCGGCATTGGTGAAAACGTTCCGGCCGGTTTTTCGGTCCACCACGGATTGGTGGATATGCATTGCCGAGCCGGGCTGGCCCTGAATGGGCTTGGCCATGAAGGTGGCATAGACATCGTGCTTGAGCGCGGCTTCCCGGATGGTGCGCTTGAACATGAACACCTGGTCGGCAAGCGCGACGGGATCGCCATGGCGCAGGTTGATTTCAAGCTGGCCCGCGCCCTCCTCGTGGATCAGCGTGTCGATCTCCAACCCCTGCGCCTCGGAGAAATGGTAGATGTCGTCGATCAGCTCGTCATATTCGTTGACGCCCGCGATGGAATATCCCGAGCCGCCGGCAATGGGACGGCCCGAGCGGCCGACCGGCGGCGACAACGGATAGTCGGGGTCGGGATTCTTGCGCACGAGGTAGAACTCGATCTCGGGCGCGACGACCGGCTTCAGCCCGCGCGCATCATAGGCCTCGACCACGCGGCGCAGCACGTTGCGCGGGGTGAACTCCACCATGCGCCCGTCCTGATGCACCAGATCGCAGATCACCTGCGCGGTGGGATCGGATTCCCACGGCACGACGGAAAGCGTGGAAAGGTCCGGCACCAGTTTCAGGTCGCCGTCATCCTCCGGATATTCGAAACCGTTGCCGTCTTCCGGGTAGTCGCCGGAAATGGTCATCATGAAGGGCGCGGACGGCAGCGCGAGCGAGGTGTTGGAGGTGAATTTGTTCGACGGCATCATTTTGCCGCGCGCAACGCCTGCCTGGTCGGGGGTGATGCATTCGATGTCCTCGATGCCGCGCCATTCGAGCCAGCTTGACGCTTCCTTCCAGCTCTTCACGCCTCGGGACTTGTTGAGAAAGGCAGGTATTCGTTTTCTTGCGCCGGATGTTTTCGGGCGGGCTTCCCTCTTCGCGTCTGGCATCAATCACCAATCTGGTTGCGGATGACGGAATCTGCCACTGCGGCGGAAATAAGGAAAGGGGGAGGGTGTGGATAAGCGGCGAACCAAACAAAAACCCCCGCCACCAAGGCGACGGGGGCCGCGCGAGCGACTGGGGAACGGTCAGCCGTGCGCCTGTGTAACGATCACCGGAATAAGCAGGTCGCCCCAGTTTCCGTTGCCGCCATGGTGACGCGCGGAGCGCACCAGTTCCACGGAGACGCCGGCCTCGACCGCTTTCATCACAGCCTGGTTCAGCCTGTGCAGGTCGTTTGCCACGATGCGGATGGCGGCCTGCTGTTCGTCGCTCATCGCCGAAGCCTGTTCGGCGGCCCGCTCCTTGACCCGTGTTCTTGGCGTCATGTCATTCTCCCTTGATGGTCTGAGGGTTTGGATTTGTGGCGCCGGGAATTCGGTCCTCCGCACATTCCCGGCGCGCGGTGCCTATTCGGCAGCCGGCTTGAACTGTTCATGCTCGGTCGAGTCGCGCATGGCCGTGGTCGACGACTGGCCGCCGGTGATGGCCACCGACACGGCGTCGAAATAGCCGGTGCCCACCTCGCGCTGGTGCTTGGTCGCGGTGTAACCGTTGGCCTCTGCCGCGAACTCGGCCTCCTGCAACTCGGAATAGGCCGCCATCTGGCGATCCTTGTAGCCGCGCGCCAGCTCGAACATGCCGTAGTTGAGCTGGTGGAACCCGGCCAGCGTAATGAACTGGAACTTGTAGCCCATCGCGCCCAGCTCGCGCTGGAATTTGGCGATGGTCGCGTCGTCCAGGTTCTTCTTCCAGTTGAAGGACGGCGAACAGTTGTAGGCCAGTTTCTTGCCCGGATGCACCTTCTGGACGGCCTCCGCGAACTTGCGCGCCTGCGCCAGATCTGGCTTGCCCGTCTCCATCCAGATCAGGTCGCAATAGGGCGCATAGGCAATGGCGCGCGCAATGCACGGATCGATGCCGTTCTGCACCTGGTAGAAGCCCTCGACGGTGCGGCCCGCCTTGTAGTCGACGAAGGGCTTGTCGCGCTCATCGATGTCGGAGGTCAGCAGCTTGGCGGCCTCGGCGTCGGTGCGCGCGACGATCAGCGTCGGAACGCCCATCACGTCGGCGGCAAGCCGCGCTGCGGTAAGGTTGCGGATATGCGCGGCGGTCGGGATCAGCACCTTGCCGCCAAGATGGCCGCACTTCTTTTCCGAAGCGAGCTGGTCCTCGAAGTGGACGCCCGCGGCACCCGCCTCGATGAATGCCTTCATGATCTCGAACGCGTTCAGCGGCCCGCCGAAACCGGCTTCGGCATCGGCGACGATGGGCGCGAACCATGTGTCCACCGAAAGGCCCTTGCCTTCGGAAACCTCGATCTGGTCGGCGCGCTGGAGCGTGCGGTTGATGCGGCGCGCCAGTTCCGGCGCGGCATTGGCCGGATAGAGCGACTGGTCGGGATACATCGCGGACGCCGTGTTGGCGTCTGCGGCCACCTGCCAGCCGGAAAGGTAGATCGCCTTCAGCCCGGCGCGCACCATCTGCATGGCCTGGTTGCCGGAAAGCGCGCCGAGCGCGTTGACGAAATCCTCCTCGTGGATCAGCTTCCACAGGCGGTTCGCGCCGTTTTCGGCAAGCGTGTGCCTCACCTGCACGGAGCCGCGCAGACGCTTCACATCGTCCGGCGAATAGGTGCGGTCGATGCCGTCATAGCGGCCCTCCGGCGCTGACGGAACGAGGTTGTAAAAATCAGTCATTGCGACAACTCCAATCTGCCTGTGTTCGTTGCAAGAAGCGCGGTCCCGGAGAAATCAGCCCGCGCTGCCTTTGACATCGTTTACATTGCAGTGCGAAGCAAACGCGAGAAATTTCGCATTTAGCCCAAAATCTTTAGGGAAAATCTGTATTGTGTTTGACTGGACCTCTGTGTAAATTTATAAAAGATGTAAAACGTCATCTGGTGCGCTTGCGTGTAAATGATTGTAAATCCGGGGCGGGAGCGGCAATTCCATGGCTGAGCAGAAGATTTTCGCCGGGCCGCGCATCCGCCGCATCCGCAATGCCAAGGGCCTCACCCAGACCGGCATGGCGGAGGGGCTGGGAATCTCGCCCTCCTACCTGAACCTCATCGAGCGCAACCAGCGCCCGCTGACGGTGCAACTCATCCTCAAGCTCGCCTCCACCTATAATGTCGACCCGGTCGAATTGCAGGGCGAGGCGAAAGGGTCGGTCGCGGCGCTGAGGGAGGTGTTTTCCGACCCGCTGCTGGCAGGCGAATTGCCGGGCGACCAGGAACTGGTCGAGGTCGTGGAAACCGCCCCCAACGCGGCCGCCGCGATGGTCAAGCTGTTCCGCGCCTATCGCGAGCAGGCGGAGCGGCTGTCGGACCTGTCGGAGATCATGACGCGGGAGGGCCATGCGACTGCTCTGTCCTCCGCTCGGCTGCCCATCGACGAGGTTCGCGATATTTTCGAGCGGCGGGCGAACCATTATCCCAACATCGAGGAGGAGGCGGAAGCCTTCACGCGGCTGCTTGATCCCGGCGACGACCTGTTCGGCGCGCTGAAGGCGTGGCTGAAACGCGAGTACGGCATCGTCGTCAAGGTGCTGCCGGTCGCCACAATGCCCAACTGGCGGCGGCGCTACGACCGGCACTCGCAGCGCCTGTTCATCTCCGAGCGCCTGTCGCCCTTCGACCAGTTGCGCGAGGTGGCGATGGAGGCATGCCTCATCCGCATGCAGGTGGCGGTGGCGGGCGAGATACAGGCGCTGAAACTGTCTTCGGACGAGGCGCGGCGGCTGGCCCGCTTCGAGCTTGGGCGATATGCCGCCCACGCATTGATGATGCCTTACGCCGCGTTTCAATCTGCGGCGCTGCGCGCGCGATACGATATCGACGTGCTGCGCTCGCGCTTCGGCGTTTCCTTCGAGCAGGCGGCGAACCGGCTCACCATGCTGCAACGATCCGGCGCGGCGGGCGCGCCGTTCTTCATGCTGGAGGTCGACAATGCCGGGCATCGCTTCCGGCGCGCGGGAGCGCAGGGGTTTCCGCAAAGCCGCTTCGGCGGTGGTTGCCCGAAATTGTCGGTGCATGCGGCCTTCACCCAGCCCGGCCAGATATTCGTCGAGGCGGTGGAAATGCCCGATGGCGCGGAGTTCCTCACCGTCTCGCGCACGCTTGAAGGGCCGCAGGGCTCGTTCGCGGAACGGCCCCGACGCACCGCCCTGCTGCTTGGCTGCGACATCGGGTTCAAGGACGAGATCGTCTACAGCGCCGCGCTGCCTGCTCCTGCGCCGGGCGCCTCGACCCGGATCGGGCAGGTGGCCGCAACGCCGGTCGGCCCCGCCTGCCGCCTCTGCGAACGGCAGGGATGCCTTGCCCGCGCCGAGCCGCCCGTCACGCGCCCGCTCGGGCTGGACGAAATGGCGACAGGCCTCAGCGCATTCGATTTCCAATGAGGGCGGAATTGCACCGGGCGGGGTTTGTGCTGCCCTTGCATGCTCGCGCATGCCATCAGAAACAGTTGCAGCAGGTTTCAATCGCGGCTATGGATGCTCCCATGAAGATGAAATCGATCGCAACCGCGTGGTGGTGGGCTTGCTGAGAGCGGCCTGAGCAAACGCGTGCGCGTGGAATGTGGTGGCCGCAACGGAAAATCCGGGCGGCCATTTGCTTTTTCTTGGGTGCCCAGGGTTCCTTGCCTGAACGTTGGAGACAGGGATGACATTGGAAGTTCTGGACAATGGAGCCGAGCGCTTCATCACCGAAGGCGGCGTGACGATCACGCGCCAACGGCGCTCGACCGTTTATGACGGCGCAATCGAGCGCTATGTGGATGGGCTGAACAGCCGACGCGGGGCGGTTTTCTCCTCGAATTACGAATATCCCGGCCGCTACACGCGCTGGGACACCGCGATCATCGACCCGCCGCTTGTCGTAACCGCACGCGGCCGCGTCATGCATGTCGAGGCGCTGAACCCGCGCGGACGCGCGCTACTGGCCATCGTATGCAAGGCGCTGTCCGGGCTGACGCATGTGAAGGTCGCGCGCAAGGGCAACGATGTCATCCGGCTGGACATTGCAGAACCGGGACGCGTCTATACCGAGGAGGAGCGCTCGCGCGCTCCGTCGGTCTTCACGGTGCTCAGGGCAATCACCTCGCTGTTCAAAACGCACGACGATTCCAATCTCGGCCTGTACGGCGCGTTCGGCTACGACCTCGCATTTCAGTTCGACCCCGTGGACCTGCATCTCGAACGCAGCGAGGATCAGCGCGACCTGGTGCTTTTCCTACCCGACGAAATCCTTGTGGTTGACCACTACACCGCCTCGGCCTGGATCGATTCCTATGATTTCGCCTTTGCCGGGGACACGACCGAGGGATTGCCGCGCGAAAGCGTGGAACAGCCGTTCAGGACCTCGGACCGCATTCCGCCGCGCGGCGACCACGAACCCGGCGAATATGCCGCGCTCGTGCGCGAGGCGATGGAAAGCTTCAAGCGGGGCGACCTGTTCGAGGTGGTTCCGGGCCAGATGTTTTACGAACGCTGCGAAACGCAGCCTTCCGAGATTTCGCGCAAGCTCAAATCGATCAACCCTTCGCCCTATTCCTTCTTCATCAATCTGGGAGACGGCGAGTACCTGATCGGCGCTTCGCCCGAAATGTTCGTGCGGGTCAACGGCAGGCGCGTCGAGACGTGCCCGATTTCCGGCACGATCAAGCGCGGCAGCGACGCCATTTCGGATTCCGAGCAGATCCTCAAGCTGCTGAATTCCAAGAAGGACGAGTCAGAACTGACCATGTGCTCGGACGTCGACCGCAACGACAAGAGTCGCGTGTGCGAGCCCGGATCGGTGCGGGTGATCGGCCGCCGGCAGATCGAGATGTATTCGCGGCTGATCCATACCGTCGATCACATCGAGGGACGGCTGCGCGAAGGCATGGACGCATTCGACGCCTTCCTGTCGCACGCCTGGGCGGTGACGGTGACGGGCGCGCCGAAACTGTGGGCGATGCGTTTCATCGAAAAGCACGAAAAGAGCCCGCGCGCCTGGTATGGCGGGGCGATCGGCATGGTCAACTTCAACGGCGACATGAACACCGGTCTGACGCTGCGAACGATCCGCATCAAGGACGGGATCGCGGAGGTGCGCGCCGGGGCCACCCTCCTGTTCGATTCCAATCCCGAGGAAGAAGAAGCCGAAACCGAACTGAAAGCCTCTGCCATGCTCTCTGCAATCCGCGATGCCAAGACCGCGAATGCCGCCGGCACGGAGCGCCAGACCGCCCGTGTCGGCGAAGGCGTCAATATCCTGCTGGTAGACCACGAGGATTCCTTCGTTCACACGCTTGCGAACTACTTCCGCCAGACCGGCGCAAACGTCTCGACCGTGCGCACGCCTGTCCCCAATGAAATCTTCGACCGGCTGCACCCCGATCTGGTGGTGCTGTCGCCGGGACCGGGTTCGCCGAAGGATTTCGACTGCGCGGCGACGATCAAGAACGCGCGCAAGCGGGACCTGCCGATTTTCGGCGTCTGCCTCGGGCTGCAAGCGCTAGCCGAAGCCTATGGGGGCGAATTGCGCCACCTGCATGTGCCGATGCACGGCAAGCCGTCGCGCATCCGGGTTTCCAAGCCGGGCGTCATCTTCTCCGGTCTGCCGAAAGAAGTGACCGTCGGCCGCTATCATTCCATCTTCGCCGATCCGGTGCGACTGCCGGACGATTTCCTCGTGACCGCGGAAACGGAAGACGGAGTGATCATGGCGTTTGAGCACAGGAAAGAACCGATTGCAGCGGTGCAATTCCATCCCGAATCGATCATGACGCTCGGGCAGAATGCGGGCATGCGGATGATCGAGAACATCGTGGCGCACCTGCCGCGCAAGGCAAAGGAAAAGGCTGCCTGACGCGCGCCCTTTTCCCGGACGGCAAACAACGGACGGCGTCATGGACCGGAAAGCAAAAGTTGCCGCACTTGCGATGTGGTCTATCCCCGTCGCGACGCTGGTTTTCGCGCTCAAGCTCGTCGCCTGGTGGCTGACGGGCTCGGTCGCGCTCTATTCGGACGCGATGGAATCCATCGTGAACGTGGTGGCGGCTGTTGCTGCGTTCTGGGCGATTCAGGTCAGCCACAAGCCCGCCGACAACGACCATCAGCACGGACACCACAAAGCGGAGTATTTCTCCGCCGTGCTCGAAGGCGTGCTGATCGTCGTTGCCGCGCTCTTGATCCTGAACGAGGTGTGGCATGTCTGGCAGAACCCTCGCGGAATCGAACAACCGGGGCCGGGCCTCGGCGTCAACGCGCTCGCATCGGTGCTGAACGGCATCTGGGCAACGATCCTGATCCGCGCCGGAACCACGGCGCGCTCGCCTGCGCTGGTCGCCGACGGCAAGCACATCATGACGGATGTCATCACCTCCGTCGGCGTGCTGGTGGGCCTGCTCGGTGCCATCGCGACAGGATGGTACTGGCTCGACCCCGCGCTTGCGGCCCTCGTCGCCGTCAACATCCTCTATCAGGGCTGGCACGTGATCGGATCGTCGCTCAGCGGCCTGATGGACAAGGCCGTCGAACCCGCCGAGGCGATTCATATCCGCGACATCATCTCGGCAAATTCAAAGGGTGCGCTCGAAGTGCACGACCTCAAGACACGCATTGCGGGGCGCGCCACCTTCATCGAGTTTCATCTGGTGGTGGATTCGGACATGACCGTCGGCGAAAGCCACGTCATCTGCGACCGCATCGAAGAGGCGCTCAAGGCGGAAGTTCCGAGTGTACGCGTGACGATCCATGTCGAACCGGACGATGAGGCGAAGCTGCCCAAGGGCACCGTCGCCGTGCCGTTTGCGTGATTGGCAGAACAGCCGCTAATCCAGCCGGTCCTTGAGGTCCTCGTCCAGCCAGCGCGACATGAAATAATCGAGCTGCTTGTGCCACCACGGCCAGTCATGGTCGACGTCGCCGCCCCAATAGTCCACCCAGGCCGGAATGTGCTTGGCATGAAGGACGCGTTCGAGGTCGCGCGTGTCCTCAAGCATGCGCTCTTCCCACGCGCCCTGCCCGCAACAGAAAATGAGCCGCAGGGAGCGGATGCGATCGAGGACGGCGCCGTCGTTGAGGCCGGGCAGGTAATCCAGCGGCGAATTGAAATAGATCTCCCCGGCAATGTCGCGCCCAAAAAAATCTCGCGTCGAATACACGCCCGACAGGGCGATCACGCCGCTGGCAAGGTCGGGGAAGCGAAAGACAAAATTCGACGAATGATAGCCGCCCATCGAGCAGCCGGAGAAAAGCGGCTTGAGCGCGCGCCCACCATTGGAGGCCGCAGCGGTGGCAACAAACTGCGGCAGCGCCTCCTCCCGCACATGACGAAAATAAGCTTCGTGGCGGGCAATGCGCCCGGTATTGTCCGCACCGCGCGCGAAAAAGCTCTCGCTGTCCACGCCGTCGAGCGTGAATAGCTGGATGCGCCCGTCATCAATGAAACGCGCCAGCGCGCCGACCCCGCCCGAATCCTCGAACTGGTAGAAGCGCCCTTCGGAGGTGGGAAACACCACGACCGGACGGCCCGCATAGCCGTATCGCTTGTATTCCATGTCGCGACCGAGCGCGGCGCTGTGGAATTTGTGGTAGGAAATGTCCAAGATCAGACCTCCTGGATAAAGGCGACGGCCTCGCGCAGCGCCTGCGGGTCCTTCGACCGAAGCTGATAGGCATAGTCGCCCATGGCGCGGGCGAAAACCGGCTCGATGGCGTTGTGCCGCACAACTATGTCGTTGAGCGCCGCCAGCACCTCCTCATGGCTGTGGCGATAGCGGTAGTGGTTCTTGCGGCTGGCATAGGCGGTGAAATATCTGCCCATGAAATCGCCGCTGACACGATTGTTGACGACCATGTTCGCCCATTCGGCATAGATGTCGATGTCGTAGCTGTAATTGATGGCATCCGTCATGTAGCCACCCGGCGGCCTGATGTTCACTTCGAGTGCGACGACGCGGTGGTCCTTCGTCTCGAACAGCTCGATGTGGAAGAACCGCTCCCGGAGGGCGAAAGCCTTGACAATCTTGCGGCCCGCCTCCTCGATTTCGGGTGGAACGCCGGGGCGGCACACATAGCTCATATGCAGGTTCTTGTTGACCACATCCATGATCGACCCGTCATATTTGGTGCTGGCGGCGAACACGATCTCGCCGTCGCGGTTCACCAGCCCGTCATAGGTCACGACCAGCCCGTCGATGAATTCCTCCATCACGAAAGTGACGCCCGGCGGCTTGATGCGGAAAAAATCGTCCAGCTCGCCCGCATTCGAGATCTTGTAGGTGTGCGCAGCGCCAGCGCCCGAATCCGGCTTGACCACGACCGGATAGCCGACCTTGCGGATGAACTCCAAGGCGCCCGAGCGTTCCGAGGTCTTGCGCTGGGCGATGGTATCCACCCCGCTCTTGCGGAAGGATGCGCGCATGCGGCTCTTGCGCTTGATGTTCTTCACATAGTCGAGCTTGATGCCCTCGATGTTGAAGTCGGTGCGGATACCGGCTTCCAGGTCGAGCCAGTGCTCGTTCAGCGATTCGAAACGGTCGATGCGGCCCCATTTGTGGATGAAATGGCCCATCGCGCGATAGGTCAGGTCATAGTCCTCCATATCCGCGATGCGGTAATATTCGGAAAGCGCGGCGCGCAGTTTCGGGTCGAGCGCTTCGTAGGCCGCATCGCCGATGCCGAGCACGGTGGCTCCCGCCTTTTTCAGCCGGTCGCAGAAATCGGACCCCGTATTGGGGAAATGCGGCGAGAAGAACACGAAATTCATGAAACCCCTCCCAGGATGCCGCCTCACTGTGGCGCATTTGAACGCCGTCGAAAAGGCGGAACTCCGGCCTTGTGAAGCGCCTGCGTCTCGGCTATTAGGCACTCCCATGTCTTCGTTGCGCGCAAACAACCTGTCACGATCCTCCGCTTTCGCGGTCGAGACCGTGCGCGCGCTTGCCTCGGCGCTGCTTCTCCTCAGCCTTACTGGCGATCGCCGGGCTCGTTGAAGGAGCGCCCGGCGGTCGATGACCCGCCTTGTGCGCATGCTCCTTGCCAGCACCCAATCACCGACTGAATTTGCATTTGGCGCAGCAGCCAGGCCCTGACCGGACCGCTAACGCGCCGGGAGAAGATGAAATGAACGTACCTCAATCCATTCAAACGGCGACAGGCGTCGCAAAGGGAATGCCGAGCGCGTCGCGCAAATATGAACCCTATCCGATGGTGGGGCTGCGGGACCGCACATGGCCGGAGAAGCGGATCGAAAAAGCGCCGGTCTGGTGCTCCGTCGATCTGCGGGACGGCAACCAGGCGCTGATCGACCCGATGGGCCAGGAGCGCAAGGCGCGCATGTTCCAGTTGCTGCTGGACATGGGATTCCGTGAAATCGAGATCGGGTTTCCCTCCGCCTCGCAGACGGATTTTGATTTCGCGCGCTGGTGCATCGAGGAAGGCAATGTGCCCGACAATGTCGACCTGCAGGTCCTCGTGCAATGCCGCCCCGAACTGATCGCGCGTACCTTCGAGTCGCTCGAAGGGGCAAAGACCCCCATCGTCCACTTCTACAACTCCACCAGCGAATTGCAGCGCCGCGTGGTGTTCGACAAGGACGTGAACGGAATCAAGCGGATTGCCACCGACGCGGCAAAGATGATTACCGACATGGCTGCTAAGGCAGGCGGCGGCTATCGCTTCCAGTATTCGCCCGAGAGCTTCACCGGGACCGAGCTGGAGGTCGCGCTGGAGATCTGCAACGCGGTCATCGAGATCGTGCAGCCGACCGTCGAAAACAAGCTCATCATCAACCTGCCCGCGACCGTGGAGATGGCGACGCCGAACATCTATGCCGACCAGATCGAATGGATGTGCCGCCAGATCGACAGCCGCGACAGGGTCATCATCTCGCTGCACCCGCACAACGACCGGGGAACCGGCGTCGCGGCCACGGAACTCGGCCTGATGGCGGGCGCGGACCGCGTGGAAGGCACGCTGTTCGGCAATGGTGAGCGCACGGGCAATGTGGACATCGTCAACCTGGCGCTCAACATGTTCACGCAGGGCGTGGACCCGGAACTGGATTGTTCAGACATTCCGCGCATGAAGGACGTCTACGAGTATTCAAATCAGTTGCGCATCGCCGAGCGCCATCCTTACGTGGGCGAACTGGTCTACACGGCCTTCTCGGGCTCGCATCAGGACGCCATCAACAAGGGCATGAGGGCGCTTTCTAAAGCCAACAAGGAATTGTGGGAGGTGCCCTACCTGCCCATCGACCCGCAGGATGTAGGCCGCACATATGAGGCGATCATCCGCATCAACTCGCAGTCGGGCAAGGGCGGCATCGCCTATGTGCTTCAGGCCGACTACGGACTGAACCTGCCGCGCAACCTCCAGATCGAATTCTCGAAGGATATCCAGTCCATCACCGACTCGGAAGGCAAGGAAGTCTCCTCGAAGCGCATTTATGAGCGCTTCATGAGCGTCTATGTCGACCAGCCCGGCGCGAGGTTGAAGTTCGTGGATCACAACACCTTCACCGACCCGGAAAACAAGGGCCGGAGGAAGCTCGAGGCGACGATTCTCGACAAGGGCAAGGAAGTGACGATCAAGGGTTCGGGAACGGGACCGATCGATGGTTTCGTCGATGCGCTCTCGCGCTATGTCGGCGTGCCGATGTCGGTGTTCGACTACTCGGAGCATTCGATGCAGCACGGCTCTAACGCCGCCGCGATCAGCTATGTCGAGGTCGAGCACGACGGAAAGCGGACATTCGGCGTGGGCGTCAACACGAACATCGTCGCCGCATCGCTGGAGGCCATCGTCTCCGCCGCCAACCGCATAGTTTCGAAGCCATGAGCGAACTCCACGCCGAGACGCTGCCGGGCAGCGGGACGCCTGTCGTCCTGCTGCACGGCTTCGGCTCGACATCCGCCGCCTGGGGGCCGGTGATCGAGGCGCTGGACAGCCACGCCGTGCTGGCCTACGACCTGCCGGGGCATGGCCGCTCGCTCGCCTACCCCAATGCCGGTTCGCCCGGCATTGCCGCGAAGGCGATCATCGCCGACCTTGCAGAACGCGGAACAGGCGCGGCACATTTTGCCGGGCATTCAATGGGCGGGGCCATAGCGACGCTGGTGGCGCTCATGGCACCCGAACGCGTGGCGAGCCTCACGCTGATCGCGCCCGGTGGCTATGGACCGCAGATCAATGCGCCACTGCTGCGCGACTATGGCGCGGCGGTGGAGAAGGACGAGATTACCCGCCGCTTCCTCGAAATGTGCGGGCCGGAGGCGGAAATGCCTGCCGGGCTGGCCGAGCGAATGGAGCGGGACCGTGGCGTCGCGGGCCAGCGCGAAATGCTGGAGAAGATCGCGGCGCTGATTACGCGCGACGGACGGCAGGGCGTGCTCCCGCCTGCCGATGTTGCGGCGCTTGCCATGCCGGTCGCGGTGATCTGGGGCACGGAGGATCGCGTGCTTCCATACGCCCAGATGGCCACTATGCCGCCCGACTGGACGAAGATCACGCTTGAAGGCGCGGGTCATATGCTGCTTGAGGAAGCGCCCGGCGAAGTCGCGAAGCTGATCGCACGCATGTCGGTATAACCGAACGAATCTGATGCATTTCACAAATAGCTATGTTAACGTTTTGTTCACCATACATGCGTGGTTGAGTGAAAGAATGAGTGAAGCCAGTGAAAATGTGAAAGTGCTCGATGCCGTCCGCAAACTCGACGAGGTCATTCGCTCTGTGAAGAATGCCGACGCCGACCGCGAGGATGTCGTCATAGAATTGCGCGATGCCGAGCGCATGCGGCTCGAAATACTCGCCAACGAATTGGCATCGGTCATCGCCGAGGTTCCGCCCAGCATCGATATTTTCGATTTTGCGATTTCGTCCGGCCTCAAGCCGCGCTTCTGGATCGACGGCGTGAGCCATGTCAGCATGGGGCGCGACAAGCGCACCTACCGTTTTCTGAAGGACACGCGCAACGGGCGCATCATCCTTGCCGAGTCTACGGATCCAACGCAGGTGGCGGACCAGGTGACGCGCTATATCGCGGAGCGGCTTGTCGAGCGCGAGCGCTTGCTTGTGGGCGGCGCGCCGGTCAGTTACCGCGTCGATCCCGCCTCGTCCGTCATGGGGCAGGCTGGCGGCCTCGACATGGAAGACGTCAACCCGACTGCGGCGGCTCCGGCCAAGCAGGGCGCGGACGTACCATCGACCCGCAGAAGCGGCTGGAAGTCCTTCTTCTGGGGCGTTGCGATATTCCTGCTGGGTGGCCTGTTCGGCGTCGCGCTGCTGTCCAACTATCTGTGGGATCGCATCGCCAATCCATAGAGCGTTTCAAAGCTAGTTCAATCGTCCGCCGTCGCCTTTTCAATGACGGGAATCGGGGCGTGCATCAGGTCGAGCGCCTGCATTTCCGACGGCGGCAGCGAAATGCTTGTCAGGCCGCGCCGGGTCAGCTTGAGCGACCAGTGGCCGGGCCGCCCGCCGATCTCAAAGAGGTTCCATTGTGCGGCGGGCTTTGAACCACCCGGCGCCTGTCCTGCGGCTGCGACGCCGACCACCGGGATCGGGCCGGACGGCCCTTCGATGTGAAACAGCGACGGCAGGTGGGAATGGCCATGGATGACAAGCTCCGCGCCATGCGCGCGCGCAACGCGCTGGAATTGCCCAATACCCAGAAGCCGCTTGTGCTGCGCGACAGCAGCCCGAACCGGAGGATGATGGATCATGACGATGCGAAAAAGGCCCGCCTTGGCGGTCTCGTCGAGCACCGCGCGCAGCCGCCGCGCCTGACCGCTCTTGAAATAGCCCGACGCCATGAAAGGCGCCGAAGCGCGGGCCGAGGTAAGGCCTATCAAGGCCACATTGTCGCGCACGCGCAGATAGGGAAACGTCTCGCGACCGGGCGGCGCGACCTGATCGTCGCCGGTCATCCACATCTGCCACGCACGGCAGCACTTGCCGAACGCCCCCGGCACATAGGCGTCGTGATTGCCCGGCACGACCGAGACATCGTGCGGGCGGCCAAGCGTTTCCAGCCACAGGCGCGCAATCTCCAGTTCCGCATCCAGCGCGAGGTTGACCAGATCGCCGGTCACGGCAAGGTGGTCCGGCTCATGCGCCTTGATGTCCGCGACGATGGACGCGACGATCCCGTCATGCATGGAGTGGCGGCGATTGCGGCGCCAGTTCACGTAGCCGACCATGCGCTTGGAAGCGAGTTCGCGATAGGATATGTCCGGCAGGGGGCCGAGGTGAACGTCGGAAATATGTGCGAGCCTGAACATCGTCTGTTTTTAGGGCAGCGCTCGCGGCGTTGTCACCCCGGGAATCGCGCTGATGGCGGATGAAGAAGCACGTTTCCGTCAAACGGGCTGGCCACGGCTGCGCGCCCGGCTGTTCCACACATATTTCCTGTTGCGGCGGCCCATGACCCTGGGGGTGCGCGGACTGGTCCTCGACCGCGATGCGGGCTCGGTGTTCCTGATCCGGCACACCTATGTGCCCGGCTGGCAATTGCCGGGCGGCGGGGTTGAGCGCCAGGAGACGTTCCAGCAGTCGCTGGAGCGCGAACTTGCCGAGGAAGGCAATATCGAGCTGACGGCGCCGCCGGTGCTGGCGAGCCTGCATTTCAACCGGCAGTCCAGCCCGCGCGACCATATCGCGGTCTTTCTGGTCGAAGCGTTCCGGCAGACCGGGCCGAAGCGGCCCGACAAGGAAATCGCAGAAGCTGGCTTCTTTCCGCTCGACGCCCTTCCCGCCGACACCACGCCCGCGACCCGACGCAGGCTCGGCGAGATTGTCGGCGGCCATCCCGCATCGCCATTCTGGTAGAGCCGCAACTGCGTCTGGACGCCGGGCAAATTTGGTGATAGCGGGTTCGCCCCATGAAAATTGTGTCGAAGCAGATCAGGATCGAACGACGACGACCGGCCATCGCCTGAGCGATCGCCCTTCGTGCCGCCACGCGCGGCCAATCCCTTGCTGACGAGTGACACAATGCTCCCTCTGGACGTGCTCTACCTGCCGGAAGCTCCGGCCCACGACGCCGAAATCGAAGCCATCAATGAAGAAGCCTTCGGTCCCGGACGCTTCACCAAGGCGGCCTACAAGATTCGCGAAGGCGGCCCGCATGACCGCGCGCTGTCGTTCGTGGCGATCCGCAACGGCGAGGTGGTCGCCTCCGTGCGGCTGACGCCGGTGGCGGTCGGTTCCGGTCGCGCGCTGCTGCTCGGACCACTTGCAGTGCGCCCGGCCCACAAGAACCTCGGCATTGGCCGCAAGCTGGTCGCCATTGCGCAGAAGGCGGCTGCGGACAAGGGCCACAAGGTCGTCGTGCTGGTGGGCGACGAGCCCTATTACGGCCCGCTCGGTTTTGCCATGATCCCGCCCGGGCAGATCATCATGCCCCGCCCCGTCGATCCGCGCCGCTTCCTCGCCCATGAGATCGAGCCGGGCGCGCTTGCCGGGCTGCGCGGCCAGATGAAGCACATCGACCTCGCCTGACCGCAGGCATTCCCGTTGCATGGCAGGCCCGCGCGTCTTACAGACAGGGCAAACCAATGGGGGAGAGCCGCATGAACGCGGAAGGTCAAATCGCAATCGTAACAGGTGGTGGCTCCGGCCTCGGCGAAGCAAGTGCGCGGGCGCTTGCCGCCAGGGGCGCGAAAGTCGCCGTTGTCGATCTCGGGCTTGAACGCGCCGAACAGGTTGCCGCCAGCATCGGCGGGCTCGCCGTCAAATGCGACGTTTCCGACGCGGCAAGCGCGGAATCAGCCTTTGCGCAGATCGCGGAAAAGCTCGGCACGGCGCGTATTCTCGTCAATTGCGCCGGCATCGCCATCGGCGTGAAAACCGTCGGCAAGGACGGGCCGCACCCGCTGGACGCCTTTCGCAAGGTCATCGAGGTGAACCTGATCGGCACCTTCAACATGATCCGCCTTTTCGCCGACCGCGCCTCCCGGCTCGACCCGCTGGACGGCGGCGAGCGCGGCGTGATCGTCAACACGGCTTCGGTCGCGGCCTATGATGGCCAGATCGGGCAGGCCGCCTATTCGGCGTCCAAGGGTGGCGTCGTGGGCATGACCCTGCCGGTCGCGCGCGACCTCGCACGATCTGGGATCCGGGTCGCGACCATTGCGCCCGGCATCTTCAAGACCCCGATGATGGCGGGCATGCCGCAGGAGGTGCAGGATTCGCTCGGCGCCGCCGTGCCCTTCCCGCCGCGCCTTGGCGAACCGGCGGAATATGCGGCGCTGGCGCTGCATATCGTTGAAAATCAGATGCTCAACGGCGAGACCATCCGGCTTGATGGAGCGATCCGCATGGCGCCCAGATGAGCGAGGCGAAAAAGGACGTCATCCGCCCGACAGACGCCGAGGCGGTTGCGCTCGGCAAGCAGTTGCTGCGCACGGCCCAGTTTGGCGCACTGGCCGTGCTCGACAAGGACGACGGTTCGCCATTCGTCAGCCGCGCGGGCGTGGCCACCCTGCTGGACGGGACGCCGATCATTCTCGTTTCGCTGCTTTCGCAGCACACGCAGGCGCTGCTGGCCGATCCGCGCTGCTCACTTCTGCTCGGCGAACCCGGCAAGGGCGATCCGCTCGCCTATCCGCGCATTTCGCTGACCTGCCGCGCCAAACGCATCGAGCGTGACGGCCCGGCCTACCAATCCGCGCGCCGCCGGTACCTGAACCGCCACCCCAAGGCGAAGCTCTATGTCGACCTCGGCGATTTCAATTTCTTCGCCCTGCCCATCGAACGCGCCAGCCTCAATGGAGGCTTCGGAAAGGCCTATCGCCTGACCGACAGCGACCTGCTGACAGCCGGACCGAACGAGGAACTCGATCATCTGGAGCAATCTGCGCTCGATCACATGAACAGCGACCATGTGGACGCGGTCGAGCGCTATGCGCGGGCTGCCGGGGCAAAAGACGGGCGCTGGCGGCTGGTCGGCATCGATGCCGAAGGCGTCGATCTCGCATCCGAGACGCGCTTCAAGCGGCTCCCCTACCCGCAACCTATGCAAAATTGCGGTGACCTTCGCGGAATCCTCGCGAAACTCGCACGTATTGGGGTTGCTAATGATACTGACTGCTAATACTCCTATTGTTGCATGCTGGGGGCCGACGGTTCCGTATTGCCGTTGGACGGTTGCGTGATAGTATTAGCATGTGTGAGGAGTAACATCCCGACGGAGAACTAGGATTGGCAGGGCTGTGCGGACGGCCCTTGCAAAGCTAATTGGCGGATTAGAATGCTTAACAAACAGAAAGCGGATGTAACCGGTGATGCTGCAAAGCTGCTGACAGCGTTGGGCAACCGGAAGAGGCTTGCAATCGTAGGGCATCTTCTTGACGAGGAAATGTCAGTCAACGAAATCGCGGAGCAGGTATCGCTAAGTCAATCGGCACTGTCACAGCATCTTGCCAAGCTTCGCGGATTGAACCTGGTGCAAACGCGCCGTGACCGGCAGATGATCTATTATTCCTGCAACTCTGAAGAAGTGCGCAAGATCTACAACACGCTGAACGACATATTCGGCGAAATGTAGCCAGGACACCCTCCAATGCAGATGGACCGGCCCTGTGTGGCCGGCTTATCTGTTTCTGAATGACGCTGATTCCAATAGACGACCCCGACGACCCGCGCATCGCTCCATATCGCGACATCAGGGAGCGTGATCTTGTCGGGCGCGAGGAGCGCTTCGTCGCCGAAGGCAAGGTCGTTCTTGGCATCCTCCTGCAATCGAATCGATTCCTGACTGAATCCGTCCTCTTGCTCGACCGTCGCGTGCCGCTGGTCGAAGAACAGCTTCGCGCCCGCCCGGACGTGCCGGCCTTTTGCGTCGACGCTGCGCTGATGGACCGGATCGCCGGGTTCAACGTCCATCGCGGCATCCTGGCAATCGGCAGGCGCCGACCGCTGGAAAGCGCGCAGGAGCTAGCAAGCGGCCTGCCGGACCAGGCCATGGCGGTGGTCTGCGTCGGCATATCCAACCACGACAATATCGGCTCGATCTTCCGCAATGCCGCGGCATTCGGGGCCGGAGCGGTCTTTCTCGACGGGACCTGCTGCGATCCGCTGTATCGAAAGGCGCTGCGCGTCTCGGTCGGCGCGGTGCTGAAGGTGCCTTATGCGCGCTTCGAAAGCCTCGATGCGATGCGCGACATGCTGGATGCGCAGCGCTTCCGACAGTTTGCGCTTTCCCCCGGCGGCGACACGGATATTGGCTCGGTCGCAAATGGCGGGCGCGTGGCGCTCTATGTCGGGGCGGAGGGACCGGGCCTGCCCCAATCGATCCTGCAAAGGGTCCAGACGGTGCGCATTCCGATCAGCCGCGATTTCGACAGCCTGAATGCCGCAGCGGCTACCGCCATCGCGCTGCACCGCTTCGCCGACTTATGAGGACCGCGCTGCCTCACGGCTGACACGGCGTATACGGTCCTCAAGGCTTGGCGGCGGCTCGACCGTGCGGTCGGGAAACTTGGGAGCCTGCTTGTCCAGCGCCCGCAGGATCGGCTCGCGCTGACCCTCACGCGATGCGGTCAGCACGACGACGCGCGCCGCAAGATCGTGCATGGTTTCGCGCAGCCTTGCCTCGCTGCCTTCCAGCCGCCCCTGCAACTCCTCCAGTTCGGAAACGAGCTGGAGGTTTTCCTTTTGCAGTTCGACGACCTTCAGATCGTCCGAGACGGATTCGCGCGTGCGCGCCTTGAGGCGCGCGATTTCACGCTCGCGGCGGGTGATCTTGTCATCCCGGTCGCTGATCTCCGCAACGGACCTGTCGAGCTTTTCCTGCAATTCGCGTACGCGCCTGCGCTCATATTCAATGCTGTCCGTCACGGATTTATCAGTCAGTTCCACGGTTTCGAGCTTCTTCACGGCGCGTGTGCGCTCGCGCCTCAGCTTTGCCATTTCCCGGCCCAGCCGCTCGATTTCCGTTTCATTCGCAAGGAGTTCCACGTGCCGCGCGGTCGAAGTCAGCTTCGCCTCCTCGTAAAGCTGGCCAAGTTGGCCCAGCTCCTCGATGCGGCCCGCGAGCGCGTTTTCGACCTCCTCGGCCTTGTGGGCGAATTGCTTCACAATGTCGTCGCGCGCCCTGATCTCGGCCTGAAACGTGTTCTTCAACTCTTCCAGTTCCGCGATCCGCGCCCGCAACTGATCGCGCTCGGTGGCAACCCGGTCGAGCTTGCGGCGCTGTCGCCCGAGGTCCACCGTTTGCGTCGACGATTTCGTTCTTGCGTCCGCAAGCTGCATTTCCACGCGCCGCAGCGCCATTGCATATTCCGCACGAAGCTGGTCGCGCGACGCCAGCATTTCCTCGCGCGTCAGCGGCAGCGACGCCTCGATGCCACGCCGGGTCAGCCGCACCGCCCTCTGCCAGACGGCAGGCAGCGCCAGCAACGCCACAAAGGTGGCGCAAAGGAAGCCGAGCACGAAGACAATGACGGACTGGATCACCTAAGCCTCATCGAACCGGATGCCATACCGGAATGGCCGTATGTGCCATCGAAAAAGGGCGAATCCAATCCTTTTCGGAATGCCCGATTGCTCAGAACGGGTTCCAGGTCGGGCGTTCGGTCACCTTGAGATAGCCGACATTGACGCCAAGGCGTGCGCCTACGCCCGTGCGGATCGGCACGAGCAGCACGTCGCCATGCTTCATCACGTTGAAGCCGACGCCGGCAACGACGTAGGCCGAGCCCGCGACGCCGCCAAACCTGTTGTAGAGGTTGTTGGTGTCGGTCATGTTGTACACCAGCATCATGGTGCGCGATCCCTGACCGCCGAAATCCAGCCCGATCGACGGCCCCTGCCAATAGAGGCGGTGGTCGCCCGCATTCTTGGTGTACAGCATGCCCTCGCCATAGGTGAGCCCGCCGATCCATGCGCCGGACCCTTCTTCGCCCAGCACATAGCCGTTCGGCAGGCCATAGGAAGCGAAGGCCTTTTCAACGACGCTGGCGAGCCCCCCGGAGGTCGCGCCGAAGAACCTGTGGCCCGAATCCACGATCTCCTGCATCGAATATTCGTTCGCAGCAAGCGCAGGCGCTGCCAGCGTCACGAGACCGGCGGCCGAAAGAATCAGCGCCGAACGGCGAGTCACTTTGTTGCGGTCCATATGTCCAATCTCCGTCGAGAAGCGCACGGCAGCACGGGAAAGGCGAGCTTGTCCGGCGAATGCGCCCATTGGATGAAAATTAACCGGAAAATCTTTTCCAATTGTTAACCCTGATCAAAGGTGAAACCCCTTTGATGCAGCGCCTATCTTCCCCTGCCTTCCTTGAACGGCGACTGAACGCTGTGTAACCAGAATTACTGACTAACGCCTGATTCGGACGACGCGTCGGGTCGCGCGGTAAAAAGCCTGTCCCAGCATGGAAGAATGAGCCTATGGCCGATCTTTTCAACCTGTCCGCAGCGGATCTCGCAGCGCTCCTTTGCAGCAGGGTGTGCCACGACATCATTTCGCCGGTCGGCGCCATAAACAACGGATTGGAACTACTCGATGAGGGCGGCGCCGACGAGGACGCGATGAACCTCATTCGTGCGAGCGCGCGCAACGCGTCGGCCCGACTGCAATTCGCCCGCATCGCGTTCGGGGCGGCTGGGTCGGCCGGAATGCTGATCGACACGGGCGACGCCGAGTCCGTCGCCTATTCCTTCATGAAGGGCGAGAAGCCCGAACTCGTGTGGAACGGGGCGCGCGCGCTCCTGCCCAAGAACAAGGTCAAGCTGCTGCTCAATCTCATCCTCATCGCCAATGCCGCGATTCCGCGCGGCGGCAAGATCGTGGTGACGCTGGAAAATCTTGAGACGCAACCGAAGTTCCGTCTCGCTTCGAGCGGGCCAATGCTTCGCGTGCCCGCCCGTTTCCTCGAACTGCATTCTTCGGGGAAATCCGAGGAGCCGATCGACGCCCATGCCGTGCAGCCCTATTACACGCTGCTGTTGGCGCGCGAGGCAGGCATGACGATCAATATCCACGCAACCCCGGAAGAGGTCGTCCTGACCGCCGAGTGAGCCGGCTCGTCCGATCCAAAACAAAAAAGCCGCCCGAGAGCGGCTTTTTTTCTGTCCAGTTGCGGGTCAGGCGCTTTCGCGCAGATCGTCCGGCTCGCGCAGCACATAGCCGCGGCCCCAGACCGTCTCGATATAGTTCTGGCCGCCCGAAGCCGCATCGAGCTTCTTGCGCAGCTTGCAGATAAAGACGTCGATAATCTTGAGTTCCGGTTCGTCCATGCCGCCATAGAGGTGGTTCAGGAACATTTCCTTGGTCAGCGTGGTGCCCTTGCGCAGCGAGAGCAGCTCCAGCATCTGATATTCCTTGCCGGTCAGGTGCACGCGCTGGCCACCGACCTCGACCGTCTTGGCGTCGAGATTGACGATCAGGTCGCCGGTGGCGATGACGGATTGCGCATGCCCCTTCGAGCGGCGGACGATTGCGTGGATGCGCGCCACAAGCTCGTCCTTGTGAAACGGCTTGGTCATATAGTCGTCCGCGCCGAAACCCAGCCCGCGAACCTTGTCCTCGATTCCGGCCATGCCCGACAGGATCAGGATCGGCGTCTTGACTTTCGAGAGGCGGAGCGTCCGCAGCACCTCGTAGCCGGACATGTCCGGCAGGTTGAGGTCGAGAAGTATTATATCGTAGTCGTACAGTTTGCCGAGATCGACGCCTTCTTCACCAAGGTCGGTGGTATAGACATTGAAACTCTCGGATTTCAGCATCAACTCGATGCTTTGTGCGGTTGCACTGTCATCTTCAATCAGCAGAACGCGCATCTAGATCCCCTTCTTCCGCTCAAGCCCCCCGTTTGTCACATCCCCGGGGGAGAGCAGCCATTGCCGAAGCCGAAGCTGCCACGAAATGGTTAACAAAACCTAATTACTTACGCAACGGCCAGCACCACAATTCAGAAAATTGTTCCATCTCATTGATATAGATGGTTAAAATTGATTCAGAATTTGACGCAACAGCATGAACAACCCTGCGTAAGCGACTCCAAAGACTCCCATCTTCGCCCCCACATGGTAACCGAAATTTTTACGGTGCCTTAAGGGCTTTGCCATAGGATTAACCATCCCTGTAAACGAATGGTTACCGGGCGAGCGATTGTGAAAGATTTTGTTTGTAAAGTTCCGCGGGCCGAACGGCGATTGCGGCCCGGCTGTCCAAAGGGCGGCGCCGGCGTGTTTTCGGAGTATGACGATGAAATCCTCTCGTGAAAATCTGGTCAGGCTGAAGCGCTTTCAAGTCGACGAAAAGCGGCGCCAGCTTGCACAGCTCGATCAGATGATCGCCGAATTCGACCGAATGGCCACCGAGCTGGAGATGCAGGTGGTGGCAGAGGAGAAGAAGGCAGGCATCACGGATGTCAACCATTTCGCCTATCCAACCTTCGCCAAGGCGGCACGGCTGCGCCGCGACAATATAAAAACATCCCAGATGGGCCTGATGGACCAGCGCAAGACGGCGGAAACGCTACTTGCCGAGGCAGAAGCCGACCTCGCCAAGGCGGAGCTTCTGGAATCGCGCGACGGCCGCGGGCGCGACGGCGACCACGATATCCGCAACGCGATGTAAGTCCCAAGCGCCGCCGCGCCGGGAAATGTGGGGCGCAGGTAGCGTTCGCGCGGGGGTTGACCTATATTGCTTTCGGCGCGAAGAGACCGCCGACGAGCGGAACGTGAACACATGAACAGTCTCGATCTTCCAGGGCGTCCGCAGGACACCCGCATCGTGGTTGCGATGTCAGGCGGCGTGGATTCATCCGTTGTCGCCGGACTGCTGCACCGCGAGGGCTATGATGTCGTCGGCGTCACCCTGCAATTGTACGACCACGGCGCTGCGGTCCACCGCACCGGATCGTGCTGCGCGGGGCAGGACATCGCAGATGCGCAGCGCGTGGCCGAAACGCTCGGCATTCCGCATTATGTGCTGAACTATGAATCGCGTTTCCGCGAGGCGGTCATCGATCCTTTCGCGCAGAGCTATGTCTCCGGAGAAACCCCGATCCCCTGCGTTTCCTGCAATCAGACGGTGAAGTTCGCCGACCTGTTGCAGACGGCGCGCGATCTCGGCGCGGATGCGCTTGCGACGGGCCACTATATCCGCAGCAAGGCCAATGGCGCGCACCGCGCACTCTATCGCCCGGTCGATACGGACCGCGACCAGAGCTATTTCCTGTTTGCCACGACGCAGGACCAGATCGACTATCTGAGGTTTCCGCTGGGCGGCATGCCGAAGCCCGCTGTCCGGGCAATCGCGGAAGAGATGGGGCTCGTGGTCGCCGCGAAGCCCGACAGCCAGGACATCTGCTTCGTGCCGCAGGGCAAGTATTACGACATCATCGCCAAGCTGCGCCCGACAGCGGCGACCCCGGGCGACGTGGTGCATATCGACGGGCGCACGCTCGGACGCCATGAAGGCATCCTTCACTATACGATCGGCCAGCGGCGCGGCCTCGGCATCGCCTCCGGCGAGCCCCTCTATGTCGTGCATCTGGATGCCGAGCGCGCCCGGGTGATCGTCGGCCCTCGCGAGGCGCTGGAAACGCATCGCATTTACCTGCGAGACGTCAACTGGCTGGGCGACGTCGCGATCGACGGGATACCGCCCGAAGGGATCGAACTATACGCGAAGGTGCGCTCCACCCGCCCTCCACGCCCCGCGCAACTGCATCATGCGAACGGGGCGGTGTGGGTCGATCTTTCGGCCGGCGAGGCAGGCGTCGCGCCCGGCCAGGCCTGCGTGCTCTACAGCGACGACAGCAATGAGGCGCGCGTTTTCGGCGGCGGCTTCATCGAGAGGTCGGAACGCAGCCACGAAGCCGAGACCATGCTGGCGCGCCTTCGCATGACCTCTTTGCAGGGCGCTAACGCGTAAACGCCTACTCGTCAGTCGTGACTTACGGTTCCGGCCGTCAGGATTTTCAGCACATCCACCGCTTCTTCGCCGCTGGTGCGCGGTGCTTCGCGCGTGCGGATGCAGTGGATGAAGTGCTCAAGCTCGCGCGTGAGCGGCATGCCCTGCTCGACGTGGACGTAGGACGGCTCGTTATGTGTGAAGGCCCAGTGGCCGCTGTCCTGCCAGACCGCATGGCGATAGACCGCAAGCTTGCGCTCCCATGGCTCGACATCGTCGAACACGGCCATGGCCTTGTTGCCGACCACGGTCAGCCGCCGCTCACGGTAAGGATTGAGCCGCGAGGTGAAGAGGTGGCTGCGCAACCCGTTGGGGAAGCGCATGTGCAGATGCGCGAAATCGCTGAGATGGTCGAGCAATGCCGCGCCTTCGCCGCGCACTTCGACTGGCGCCTGCCCGGTGATCGCAAGAATCATTGACAGATCGTGCGGCGCGAGGTCCCACAACGCATCGTTTTCCGTATGGAACTTGCCAAGACCCAGCCGGTGCGAATGGATATAGCGCACCTCGCCCAGTTCTCCGGCATCGATCAACGCCTTGAGCTTTTCGAAAGCCGGATGAAAGCGCAGCACATGGCCGACCATCAGGATGCGCTTGTTGGCGTGCGCCGCCGCCACGGCGCGCTCCGCATCGGCCACTGTCAGCGCGATGGGCTTTTCGACCAGCACATCCTTGCCGTTTTCCACCGCCCTGATCGCGGTTTCGGCGTGAAACTGCGGCGGCAGGGCCATGACAATCGCATCGACATCGCTGCGCGTGAAAAGCTCGGCGGGGTCGATTGCCTCGACGTCCTGATCGCTCGCAAAGCCCTCGGCGCGGGCCATGTTCTCATCTGAAACGGCGTGAAGCGCCCCGAGGGACGAAAGGGTGCGAATGTGGTTCGACCCCCAGTAACCACAACCCAGAACAGCAATGCGCGGCTTCATACTTAGGACCAGCAAGAATTTTGCGGAGACATAACGAGGCGTTGCACCGAACTCAAGCTGTCGGGGTCGTCAACTAGACGCAGATGCCAGTCACATTGCGTGAAAATTCGTCGGCCAAGGAACTGCCGCACCGGCGCCACACGTACTAACAGTTCCTTTACAAAGCTTATCAGTTGATTACCAACCACTTAGGCAATTTTTAAAGCTGTTTGTTTAGCTTGAATCCGATTGGTTCAATTGTGTTTTGTATCGAGAGTAGCATGACCGATCTGATTAGACCGCGTGTCAAATATGTCATTGGACCGGATGGGAGCCCGCTTACAATTGCGGACCTGCCCCCGTCCAACACCCGTCGCTGGGTGATTCGCCGCAAGGCCGAAGTCGTCGCTGCCGTGCGGGGCGGCTTGCTCAGCCTCGAAGAGGCATGCCAGCGCTACAAGCTCACCACGGAGGAATTCCTCTCCTGGCAGGCGTCGATAGACGAATTCGGCCTCGCCGGGTTGCGGACAACGCGCATCCAGCAATACCGGCACTAGCCGCTCAGTATCCAGCTTTGATCTTTTCGAATTCCTCGATCATCTTCTGGCGCAATTCAGTCGGCAAGGGCGACTGGAACAGCGTCTTGTCGAGAAATTTGTCGACGTCGGCATAGCCCTGCTCGGCAACCACCGCCGGGTCGATCCCGCTCATCGCCTTGGCGTTTGCGTGGCCATAGCCCCAATCGGTGAGCAGGTAAGTGGCCACTTCGGGCGTGTTGATGGCGTTGAGATAGTCATAGGCCTTGTCCACACTGCCGGGACCGTCCTTGATGCGTACATATCCGCAAACCCAGGTCGAAAGCCCTTCCTTTGTGTCACGGGTCGATTTGATCGGCGCACCCGCAAGCGCGGACTGCACCGCGGCGTCGTTCCACGCCCATGCGAGGTCGACCTCGCCGCCGCTCATCGCCTGAACGATCTCGGTCGTATCGGTCCAGTAAAGGCGCACATTCTTGTGGACCTCCCGCAGGAAATCTGAAGCTTCCTTGAACTGTTCGTCAGTCATCTGCGTCCAGTCCTTCAGACCGATGGCCAGCGCGGCCAGCGCATAGGCATCGTCTACATTGTCACCAATGGAAACGCGGTCCTTGAATTTTGGATCGGCCAGCGAGCGCAGGGACCCGATGTCAGCCGGATCGACCTTCTCGGAATTATAGGTCAGCAGTGAATTTCCCCATTCCCACGGCAGGAACCATGCCTTGCCGTCGGCGGTGGAGACGAGGTCCTTCATGCCCATGATCTGCGGGTTCATGTCCGCCCATGCGGTGATTTTGGACGTGTCGAGCGGCTCAAGCAGACCGGCGTCACGCCATTTCGCAACGCTCTGGGAACAGGGGTGGGCAAGATCGGTCTTGAAGCCGGAGCGCAGCTTCTGGAACGCTTCTTCCTCGTCGCCGAAGAAGGTGAAGGTCGGAGAATCCCCATGCTTCGCAACATAATCGGGGTGAAATTCGGGAGCTTCGTAGCCGGACCAGTCGAATATGGTCAGTTCGCCATCGTCGGCGGCGACAATTCCCGCCAGAGAAAAGGAAAACAGCCCGGCGGCAGCCAGGCCAATCGCTGTGCGTCTCAACAATCCCGTCATTCCGATTTCCCCTGTTTTTCTTCTTTCGTTTCCTTTGGTCGTTCGAAATGCTTCGGAAAGGCAACCGCCAGATATTCCAGCGCGCTTTCCAACGCGCCCTGACGGTTCAGATCCGCAGTTCCCATCATCAGCCGCAGCCAAAGCCCTTCCAGCGTCGCGCAGAGCGCAAGGGCGATGGCGTCCGCATCGAAATCATAGCCGGCCTCACGCTTGAGCGCGTGGCACAGATCGGCGAAAATCCTTTGATAGGATTCGTCGCGCGCACCGCACAGCGCCTGGTAGGTCGGGCGGGACTTTGCCTCGCCCCAGAAGGCGCACCACGCCGCAAGCTTTCTCTTCGTGCAAATGGCGCGGTCGAAGTCCGCCGCGACGAGAGCGCGAAGCTGGTCGGCGGGAATGTCCCCGGCCTTCTCAAGGCTCGTCCGCCAATGCGCCGCATACTCGTCCGACATATATTGCAGGGTCGCGACGAGCAGCTTTTCCTTGCTTTCGAAATGGAAGTTCACGATGCCCCGCGACAGGCCCGCCCCGTCGGCGACATCGGCCATCGTGGTTTCCGAATAGCCGCGCCGGGCAAGGGAGTCGATGGTGGCCTCGATGAGCTGCTGGCGACGCACATCCTTGGCCGCCGTTCGCGGCCTGGCCTTCTCGCCCGAAGTTCCTTTGCCGGATAACGACCTGGTCATTCTGTCCATGCCCGACTCACTCGCGATGCGCGGGATGCGCCGCTGGCGCAGTTGAGACGAGGGAGTGTCGGCAATGTCAAGTGCCATTAAACGACTCCGGGCGAGCGGGACGCAATGCAGGTGCATGTACGGCCCAAGCCTAACCCGTGCCGCAAGAAACGCAAGTCTATTTGTTGAACGTACATTCAATTGCTATGGACAGCGAGGCTTTGCTCGTGGCAGATTTCGGGCAATGGGAGATGCGCCTGCCATGAAAAGCTTTGACGTGATCGTCATTGGCGGCGGCCACAACGGCCTTGTGAACGCGTGCTATCTCCAGCGCGCAGGGCTGGACGTGGTCGTGCTGGAACAGAAGGACTGGGTGGGCGGCGCGGCAACCAGCCGCTCGCTGACACCAGGCTTCACCTATTCGAACTGCTCCTATGTGTGCTCGCTGTTCCGGCCCGAGATCATGCGCGACCTTGAACTGCCGCGCTTCGGGCTGCAGGTCATCCCGTATGAGGGCGGCGCGGTCTTCACGCAGGATGGCGACTATCTTGCCAACTATCGCGACCACCACGCGCACAGGCGCGAATTCGCCCGCTTTTCGCCGCGCGACGCCGAATCCTACGAGCGCTATGCGCGGGACGTGACGCGGCAATGCCGCTTCATCCAGCCGCTGCTGATGCGCACCGCGCCGGACCCGACCAGTTTCAGGCCGCGCGACATCGGCGAGCTGATCTATCTGGGGCGCAAGTTCGCCGGCATGACGCCGGAGGAGATGGCGCTGACCCTGCGCTTCTGGACCATGTCCATTTCCGATTTCCTCGACGAATATTTCGAGACGGATGTCATCAAGGCGAACTTCGCGCTGTCGGGAATCATCGGAACCGCTCTTGGCCCGATGTCGCCGGGCACGGCCTATGTGCTGCTGCACCATTATATGGGCGAGGTCGACGGATCGGTCGGCGCATGGGGCTATGCACGCGGCGGAATGGGCGCGGTCACGCAGGCGCTGGCTGCCTCCTTCGAAGCGTCCGGCGGCACGATCCGCACGGGCGCGGAAGTCGAGCAGGTGCTGGTGAAGGGTGGTCATGCCGAAGGAGTGGTGCTTTCGGGCGGCGAAGAGGTGCGCGGCAGGCTGATCGTTTCCAATGCCGACGTGAAGCGCACCTTCCTGAAACTGGTCGAACCGAAAGAGCTTCCCGACATTTTCCTGCGCCGCGTCAGGAATTTCAAGATTCGCGGCTCCTCGGGCAAGGTCAACATCGCGCTCGATTCGATGCCGGTCTTTCCGGCCCTCCCGGATGACTCGCCCTGCTACCGGGGCGACCTGCATTTCACGGATTCGGTGGAGCGCATGGAGCGCGCCTATGATGACTGGAAGGCGGGGCGCTGGTCCGCCGATCCCTTCATCGACATGGTGATACCGACGACGCTCGACCCGACGATGGCCTCGCCCGGCAAGCATTTCATGAGTTGCTTCGTGCAATATGCCCCGCCGAAGGTCGAGGGGCGCGATTGGACCGACGCGGACCGCGACGGGTTCGCAGAAAGCGTCATCTCGCAGATCGCGGATTATTCGCCCGGCTTCCGCGAGCGGATCGTGCACATGGAAGTGCGCACACCGCGCGAAATCGAGGCGGAAACCGGCCTGACCGAAGGCAATATCTTCCAGGGTGAACTCACATTCGACCAGTTGCTGTTCAACCGGCCCGTCCCCGGCTATGCGCAATATCGTTCGCCGGTCGGCGGACTTTACATGTGCGGCTCGTCCACCCATCCCGGCGGCGGGGTGATGGGTGCGCCGGGGCGCAACGCCGCTGTCGAAATCCTGCGCGACCTGAAGCGCGGCGCAAATCACATGAGTGCGGCCCATGACGTCATTTGATGCCATCGTCGTGGGCGGCGGCCATAACGGGCTGGTGGCCGCCGTGGTGCTGGCCAAGAGCGGGCGGCACGTCGCGCTGGTGGAGGCGGGCCCGGAGCCTGGCGGGCCGGCGCGTACCGAGGAGTTTCATCCGGGCTTTCGCGTATCGGTCGCGCATATCCTGAACCGGCTTCACCCCGAAGTGGTCAAGGCACTCGCTCTCGAAGCCAACAGGCTGAGCCTCGCACAATCCGAAATGCCAAGCGTTGCGCTGTCGCCCGGCGGCGAGCCGCTGGTGCTGACCGGCGCCTATGGCGAAGGTCTCCTGGGCGCGCAACCGAGCGAAGCGCAGGCATGGTCGGACCTGCGCGCGCAACTGGTTCGCTATGCGGGCATATTGAAGCCCATGCTGACGCGCAGGCCGCCGGACCTGTCGGGCATGTCGTTCGGCGAGACATCGGCGCTCGGCATGGTCGGACTGTCGCTGCGGCGTCTCGGCAAGGAGGACATGCGCGACTTCCTGCGCATGCTGTTGATGAACGTCGCGGACGTGACAGACGATTGCCTGACCGACGACCGGCTGAAGGGCCTGCTCGCCTTCGACGCGGTGTTGGGCAGCCATCTTGGGCCGCGTTCGCCGACATCGCTGCTCGGCCTCTATTATCGGCTCACGGGCGAAATCGCCGGAAAAACCGGCGCGCAACTCATGCCGCGCGGCGGCATGGGCGCAGTGGTCGCGGCGATGGCACATGCGGCGGGCAAGGCGGGCGTTGCGTTGCGCATGAACGCTCCCGTTGCGCGAATCAGCGTGCATGAGGGAAAGGTTGCGGGCGTCGTGCTCGACAATGGCGAGGAATTGTCCGCGCCGGTCGTGCTGGCGGCGACGAACCCCGCAACCGCGCTGATGCAACTCACCGGGCCACGAAACTTCGATACGGGCTTTGTGCGCAAGGTCAGGAACATCCGGATGAAGGGCTCGGTCGCAAAGCTGCATCTGGCGCTTGACGGAGTCCCCGCTTTTACGGGCGTGGCGGAGGACGATCTGCGCGGCAGGCTGGTGCTTGCGCCTTCGACTGACCATGTCGAGCGCGCGTTCAACCCGTCGAAATATGGTGGCTTCTCGCCCGAACCCGTCATGGAGATCGTGCTGCCGAGCCTGAGCGACCCTTCCCTCGCGCCTGCCGGGGGCTGCGTGCTTTCGGCAAACATCATGTTCGCGCCCTATGTGCTGAAGGAAGGCTGGCAGAAGGGCAAGGCGAAATTCCTCAAGGCCGTGATGGCGCAGCTCGAAAGCGTTGCGCCGGGCATCGGAAAGCTGGTGCGCCACGCCGAGCTTCTGGTGCCGCCGGATTTCGAGCAGCGCTATCGCATGCCGGGCGGACACTGGCACCACGGCGAATTGCAGGCCGACCAGATGCTGATGTCGCGGCCGGTCGCGGGCTGGTCGGGATATGACACGCCGGTCGAGGGGCTTTATCTCGCCGGGTCCGGCTCGCATCCGGGCGGCGGCATATCCGGCGTGCCGGGGCTGAACGCAGCACGGCGCGTGCTGGCGAAAAAGGGTTGAGCAATGACTGCCGTTGCCCCGACGAAATCCCGCAGGATACTGGCCGAACAGGCGCATTTCCGCACGCTGCGTCTGCCCTCGCCCTTCCAGCCGCGCCTTGAGGCGCTGGCCGCGCAGCAGGATTGGTACGACTGGGCGGGCTACAAGGCGCCACACGCTTTGTGGGACGACGAACTGGAATATTTCGCGATCCGCAGCCAGGCGGCGCTGTTCGACATTTCCCCCATGGTCAAGTACCGCATCGAGGGGCCGGATGCGGAAGCCTTTCTCAACCGCGTCACGCTGCGTGACGTGGCGAAGCTCAAACCGGCCCGTGTGCACTACACGGCCTGGTGCGATGACGAGGGCCACGTGCTCGATGACGGCACCCTGTTCCGCTTCGCGCCGGACCGCTTCCGGCTTTGCTGCCAGGAGCGGCACCTGCCGTGGCTGCTGGACAGCGCCGTCGGCTATGATGTGAACATCGTCGAGGAAACGCAGGATGTGGCCGGTCTCGCCTTGCAGGGGCCGACCTCCTTCGCCGTGCTGCGCGATTGCGGGTTCGAAGGCGTCGAGAAGCTGAAAATATTCGATATTGCCGAATTTGCGCACGAAAAGGGGGCGGTCACGATCTCCCGCACCGGGTTCACGGGAGATCTCGGCTGCGAACTGTTTGTCTCGGCCAGGCATGCGCTCAGCCTTTGGGATCGCCTGATCGCGGGCGGGCGGCTGCACGGCATCAGGCCGATCGGCTACACCGCGCTGAACCGGGCGCGCATCGAAGCGGGGCTTATCGTCGCCAATGCGGATTTCGTGACCGCCGAGCATGCGATCCGCGCCGACCGCCTGCGCATGCCCGACGAAATCGGGCTGGGCTTCATGGTCGATCCGGCCAAGGGACATTTCAACGGTCAGCACGCCATTCTTTCCGCCCGGAGGAACAAGACGTTGAAGCACATTCTGGTGGGGCTGGAGATCGAGGGGAACATCCCGGCGGAGAACGCCATCGTCTATCATCGCGGCAAGCGGGAGGTCGGCCTTGTCAGCGCCGCCATCTGGTCGCCGACTGCCAAGCGCAACATCGCAATCGCCAGCCTGGAGCGGCCCTATGGCGACACGGTGCTGGACGATCTCTGGGTCGAAATCTACGCGATGCGCGAGCTACAGTACCACAAGATGATGAAGCGCGCGAAAGTGGTGCCGCGCCCCTTCGTCAAGCTCGACCGCCGCACCGCCAACCCGCCGGGCGAACGATGAGCGAACCGGACGAGGAAGCGGAAAACTGGTGGCTGGTCCTCTCCCCGGTCGGCGAGGCGTGGTCGGGCCGCGCGCGGTATGCGGCGGCGATGTATTTCTACCGGCGCGGCGAGATGAATGCGGAGACGCTGGAGGTCTACCGGCTCTCGTCGCGGCTCGACAATCAGGATCCGCTATCGATCATCCGGGAGCGCGGCATCGGTAAGGACTGGCTGACGAAAGTAGAGGCACACGCGAGCTAACTCGCGCGCATCTCCTCATTGATCCGAGCCATGTCCTTTTCGCGCGGGGCGTCATCGAGGTTCAGCACCGGCAATTCCCTGCGCAGGTGATCGTGGTGCGTGCGCACGCCATATTCGAGGTCCGAGAGGAAGAAGCCCGCAAAGGCCTGCGATTGCATCGCCTCGTTCGACCAGACTGACAGTTGCACGTCCTCTGCCATGGTGTCGCGGTCGATGCGCATGGCGAGGTAGCGCGCGGCAACCTGCTCCCGGCTTTCGTCGCGGAAGCGATAGACCGAGCCGCGCAGCACGGATTCGCCGGTCGAGAGCGGGAATTCCTGATAGAACTGCACCGACTCCGGCATCAGAGTGATGACATTGTTCGGAAACAGCCCGTAATAGATCCATGCCTTGCGCAGGTGCTCAGGTAGATGGGTCGGCTCCGGCGCGATGCTGACATAGTTCCTGACGCTCCAGCGCCGCCCCGCATGCGGGTTGTAGGTCGCAAACGAACGCGACACGCCGTTGACGAACGGCTCGTCGAAATAGGTCGAGCCGTAAAGGTCCTGCAAGGCGGGATGCGCCATCGCGACGTGATAGCCCTCATTGTCCACATCACGCACCGACTTCCAGTTCACCGGCGTGGTCTGCGTCCACGGCTCCGCGACCGGCACGAGGTCGGCAATGTTGTAGTGGGAGATTTCCCCTTCGATCGGCCTGAACAGTTCGGCCACGGACGGTTGCGGACCGCGCCGGAAGCGGATGAATACGAACCCCATCCAGATTTCCAGATCGAGCGGGATCAGGCCGAATTCGGTCTTGTCGAGGTCGGGGAAGCTGCGCGGACGCGCCGCGCCGCGCAAGGTGCCATCCAGATTGTAGACCCATCCGTGAAACGGGCAGACCAGCGCATTCCTGCAATGGCCCTTTTCGTCGGCCACGACCCGCGATCCGCGATGGCGGCAGATATTGTGAAAGGCGCGCACCACGCCGTCTTTGCCGCGCAGGACGAGCGCGCGCTCGCCCACCGCGTCGAAGGTGAGATAGTCGCCCGGTTCGGGTACGTCCGCGACATGGCAGGCGATCTGCCAGTGATTGCGGAACAGGTGCTCTTTCTCCAGCTCGAGAAAGGCAGGGCTGTGATAGCTCCAGCCCGGTAGGCCACGCCGGTCCCAATTGTCCGGCACTGCCACATTGAGCAGGTGCTGGTCCATTTTCATAGCTCTAACTTATTGAATATTCATTCAATAGAAGCATATTTCTCATTAAAACGCAATGCGTTAGAAGATATTTCAATTAATCCATTGATCTGGTTGACGGATTTCAGGCCCGCCTCAGACGGCCGGGCGGCTTTCCAAATGCGGCGGAGAATGCGCGCGAAAAGCTGGCGGTCGAACCGAACCCCGTGCGCGCCGCGACATCGGCCATGGGCAGGCGCGTATCGATCACGAGTCGCCGCGCGGCGCTGAGGCGCAGGCGCTGGTAGTAGGCGCCCGGCGTCTCGCCGATGGCCTTGCGGAAGATGGTTTCCAGCGTGCGGGTCGTCACGCCGGTTCGGGCGGCGAGCACGGTTGTGCTGAGCGGTTCGTCCAGATGGCTCTCCATCAACCCGATGGCCTGCGCGACGCGCCGGTCGAAGCCATCGAGACGGCCCAGCGAGACGAGAGGCTGCGTGTCCGCCGCGTTATGCGCCTGATCGTAGATGAACACGCTGGCGACATCGAGCGCGACCGCCATGCCGAGGCGGCTGCGGATCAGATGCAGCATCAGGTCGAATATGGGCGACGCGCCCCCGGCAGTGAATGCGGGGCCGTCGATCACATAGCGGTCGGGCCGCACATTGATGGCCGGAAAGGCCTGCGCGAAATCCTCCAGATCCTCCCAGTGGGTGGTGGCCTGACGCCCGTCGAGCAGCCCTGCCCGGGCCAGCAGCCATGAACCGGCCTCCACACCACCGAAGCTGCGCGCCATGCGTGCGCCCTTGCGCAGCGCCGACAAGAGCGGGCGCGACACGGTTTCGCGCGTGCCGAAGCCGCCGATGACGATGAGCATATCGGACGCCTCGGCCCGGAACGCGCCGTCGACCATGACCGGCAGGCCGCTCGTGGTGCGCGGCGCCTCGCCGTCCACCGAGAATATCCGCCAGTCGAACAGCCTTTCGCCTGCAATGCGGTTTGCGGCCCTCAGCGGATCGATGGTCGAGGCGACGCACATGATGGAGGCGTTGGCGAGCACCAGGACGGTGATCGACAATGGCGCGCGCTCCTCCCTGAACACGTTGCGTATTTCGTTTTTCATCAATCACGTTTCGTAATTGGTGAATCATGTGAACGCAAGGCTGGCATGATGGCGCGTCTTGCGGGAGCAGCCCATGCAGTTCGGATTGAGCGAAGAACAGCAACTCATTGTCGATACGACGCGCGCATTCGTGGAAAACGAGTTGTACCCGCATGAGGCGGAGGTTGAGCGCACCGGCACCCTGCGCCGCGAGCTGATCGAGGAGATCAAGGCCAAAGCCATCGCCGCCGGTCTCTACGCGGCCAACATGCCCGCCGATGTCGGTGGGGCGGGCCTCGATACGGTGACATGGCTGCTTTACGAAAAGGAGCTTGGGCGCGCCAGCTACGCGCTGCACTGGAACTGCGTGGCGCGGCCTTCCAACATATTGCTGGCGGGCACGGCGGAGCAGCGGGAAACATATCTCTTTCCCTGCATTCGTGGCGAAAAATCGGACTGCCTTGCAATGACCGAACCCAATGCGGGGTCCGACCTGCGCAGCATGCAGGCGAGCGCCGTCCGCGACGGTGACGACTGGGTGCTGAACGGCACCAAGCATTTCATCAGCCATGCCGACATGGCCGATTTCGCAATCGTGTTCATGGCGAGCGGCGAGGAGGACGGGCCGCGCGGCAAGCGCAAGAAGATCACCGCGTTCTTCGTGGACAAGGGCACGCAGGGCTTCACCGTTCGCGACGGATACCGGAACGTCTCGCATCGGGGATACACCAATTCCGTGCTCGAGTTCGACGATTGCCGCGTGCCCGCGAGCCAGGTGCTGGGCGAGGTGCACAAGGGCTTCGAGGTTGCAAACACATGGCTGGGCGCGACGCGGTTGCAGGTGGCGGCGACCTGTCTTGGGCGCGCCGAGCGGGCTTTCGGACATGCGGTTGCCTATGCCGCCGAGCGGCGGCAGTTCGGCCAGCAGATCGGCAAGTTCCAAGGCGTATCCTTCAAGCTGGCCGACATGGCGACGGAAATGAAGGCCGCCAACCTGCTCGTGTTCGAGGCGGGCTGGAAATACGACCAGAACACCGTGACGGACGAGGACATGGCGATGGCCAAGCTCAAGGCCACCGAGATGCTCGCCTTCGTGGCCGACGAAGCGATCCAGATTCACGGCGGCATGGGATTGATGAACGACCTGCCGCTGGAGCGCATCTGGCGCGACGCGCGCGTCGAGCGGATCTGGGAAGGCACCAGCGAAATCCAGCGCCATATCATTTCGCGAGCGCTCCTGCGGGCCGTGGGCGGCTGACATGCATCGCCTTGAACGGCTTTTAAGGCCGCGCTCCATCGCCGTGTTCGGCGGGTCGTTCGCGGCAAATGTCGTGCAGCAATGCCGAAAGATGGGCTTTGCCGGCGAGGTCTGGCCGGTTCACCCCAGCAAGGCGGAGGTGCACGGCGTGCAAGCCTATCGAGGCGTGGACGATCTTCCAGACGTGCCGGACGCCGCGTTCGTCGGCGTCAACCGGATGCTGACCATCGACATCGTGCGGCAGTTGCGCGAGCGCGGCGCGGGCGGTGCGATCTGCTTTGCGGCGGGCTTTCTGGAGGCCGGGGCGGAGGGCGCACGGTTGCAGGACGAACTTCTCGCGGCGGCGGCGGACATGCCGATCATCGGGCCGAATTGCTACGGCCTGATCAATTATGCGGACGGCGCGCTGCTATGGCCCGACCAGCATGGCGGCGAACGGCTCAGCGGCGGGCGCGGCGTGGCGATCCTGACGCAGTCGTCCAACATCGCCATCAACATGACCATGCAGAAGCGCGGCCTGCCGCTGGCCTATGTCATGACGGCGGGCAACCAGGCGCAAACGGGCCTGTCCGAACTGGCGCTCGGCCTGATCGAGGATGAGCGCGTCTCCGCGCTCGGCCTGCACATCGAGGGCTTCGATTCGGTGGAGGGGTTCGAGCGGCTCGCGGCGCGGGCGCGCGACCTCGGCAAGCCGATCGTCGCCATGAAGGTCGGGCGCTCCGAGCAGGCGCGCGCCGGAACGCTGTCGCACACGGCCTCGCTCGCCGGATCGGACGCCGCCTCTGACGCCTTTTTGCGGCGGCTGGGCATCGCGCGGCTCGATTCCGTTCCCGCCTTCCTCGAAGCGCTGAAGCTGGTCCACGTGCATGGGGCCCTTCCGGGCAACCGCCTGTCCTCCATGAGTTGTTCGGGCGGCGAAGCCTCCGTGATGGCCGACAGCGTCGAGGGCCGAAATCTGGTGTTTCCGGCATTGGGCGAGGCTCATCGCGAGCGCGTCGGCGAAACACTCGGACCGCTCGTCGCCGTCGCCAACCCGCTCGACTACCATACCTTCATCTGGAACGACGAGGAGGCCATGCGGAACACCTTTTCCGCGATGGTTTCCGGCGATTTCGACCTGAACATGCTGGTGCTGGATTTTCCGAGGAGCGACCGCTGTTCCGACGCCGACTGGCAACCGACGCTGCGCGCCTTCGAGACGGCATTGACGACGAACGCCGCGCGCGGGGCCGTGGTGGCCTCCATGCCCGAAAACATGCCGGAGGCTCAGGCTCAATCGCTGGTCGCGCGGGGTATCGCGCCGCTATTCGGGATCGAAGAAGCGATGGAGGCCGCGCAGGCCGCAAGCGCAATCGGCGCGGCATGGGGCGCGCCACCTCCCGCCGCTGTCAACGGCGCAAAACGCGGCGAGGCGCGCGGGGGCCGCGAGACTCTCGATGAAGCAAGCGCCAAGCTCTTGCTGCGCGAGGCCGGTCTGAGGGTGCCGCAAGGCGTTGTCGTTCACTCGCCGGCGGATGCCGTGCGGGCGGCGGAGAATCTGGGTTACCCAATCGCGCTCAAGGCGCTGGGCGTGGCGCACAAGTCGGAGGCAGGCGCAGTCAGGCTCAATCTCGCAACCGAGCAGGCCGTCGAGGACGCCGCGCGCGACCTGTTGCCGCTTGGAAGCGGCGTCTATGTCGAGACGATGATTGCAGGGGGGATAGCCGAATTGATCGTCGGAATTGTGCACGATCCGCTTTTCGGGCCGGTCATGACCATTGGAACGGGCGGCGTGCTGGTCGAACTCTTGCAGGACAGTGCGACGCTGCTCCTGCCTGCCTTGCGCGGAGAGATCGAGCGGGCATTGCGCGGTTTGAAGATGTTTCCCCTGCTGGACGGGTACCGGGGCAGGCCGAAGGCGGATGTCCGCGCCGCCATCGACGCGATCCGCGCGATTGCCGCCTTCGCGCTTTCGAACGATCTCGAAGAGCTGGACATCAACCCCCTGATCGTGTGCGCTGAAGGCAAGGGCGCATGGGTTGCCGATGCATTGATGGTTCGGAGGAAGCAATGAGCGCAGTGGTCAAGACACGCCGCGAGGGCGGCATTCTGGAGGTCACGCTCGACCGGCCCAAGGCGAACGCCATCGACCTGGCGACCTCGCGCATCATGGGCAAGGCGTTCGAGGCTTTCCGTGACGATCCCGACCT
Source organism: Rhizobiaceae bacterium (assembly GCA_023953835.1). Classification (NCBI taxonomy): domain Bacteria; kingdom Pseudomonadati; phylum Pseudomonadota; class Alphaproteobacteria; order Hyphomicrobiales; family Rhizobiaceae; species Rhizobiaceae bacterium. The sequence continues at coordinate 1,103,960 of JAMLJB010000001.1, forward strand.
GCGCGTCGCCATATTGAAGACGGCGGGAGACAGGTTCTTCTCAGCCGGATGGGACCTGAAAGCCGCGGCGGCGGGTGATGCGGTCGATGGCGACTATGGCGTCGGCGGCTTCGGCGGTTTGCAGGAGTTGCGCGACCTCAACAAGCCGGTGATCGCCTGCGTCAACGGCATGGCGGTCGGCGGCGGGTTCGAACTCGCGCTTTCCTGCGACCTGATTTACGCGGCGGAGCATGCGAGCTTCGCGCTGCCGGAGATACGGGCGGGGACGCTGGCCGACGCGGCGACGATCAAATTGCCGAAGCGCATTCCCTATCACGTCGCGATGGACCTGCTGCTGACCGGGCGCTGGATGGATGTGCAGGAGGCGCATCGCTGGGGGCTGGTCAACGAAATCCTGCCGACGGACAAGCTCGATGCGCGGGTCTGGGAGATTGCGCGATTGCTCGCAAGCGGCCCGCCGCTGGTCTTTGCCGCGATCAAGGAAGTGGCCCGCCGCGCCGAAGCGATGGAGTTCCAGGACGCGATGAACTGGGTCACGAAGCGGAAATTCCGCACCGTGGATGTGCTCTATGCGTCGGAGGATGGCCTTGAGGGATTCAAGGCCTTTGCCGAAAAGCGCGAGCCGGTGTGGAAGGGGCGATAGCGGCAAGGCAGGCGCTGCCCCTCATCCGCCTGCCTACGCTTCCGCGATGTCGGGAATGCGCAGCACCTGTCCCGGATAGATCTTGTCGGGGTGCTTGAGCATCGGCTTGTTGGCTTCAAAGATGATGGTGTGCTTTGCGCCCTTGCCCTTGCCGTAGTTGACCTCGGCGATCTTCCACAGATTGTCGCCCTTTTTCACCGTGTAGAATTTCGGCTCTTTTGCAGGAGCGGCGGCCTTGACCAGTTCGGTCATGTCCACGCCGCCATCGAGCTTGATGCCGGATTCCGGCGGCACGATCTTCAACTCTCCTGCTTCGACTTTCGAAACGCCAAGCGTGTTGCCGACCGCAATGATCGCTTTCTCGAAAATCGACTGATCGGCCACCACGCCTTTCAGGATCGCCTTGTCGCCCTGCACCTCGATCTGGACGTTCTCGGTGCCGAGCTTGTTGGAATCGAGTTCCTTCTTGAGCGCATCGGCACTGGGCGTTTCCTCATCGTCACCTATGCCGAGTTTGTGACCGACCTTCTTCACGAAATCGAAAATGCCCATGCCTGATGGCCTCCTGATGCAGATATCCGGGCCGACATTGGCATTGCCTTAGAGCAAGGGCAAGTTGTTGTGATTAGTCCCGGTCAACCTTTCCGCGCATCTTCTTGACGGTGGAGCGCCCGGCCTTGGCTTTCAGCCGTCGCTCAACTGAGCCCTTGGTGGGCCGGGTTTTCTTGCGCGGTGGCGGAGGCGGTTCCGCCGCGCGCGCCAACAGTTCGACCAGTCGTTCCAGCGCGTCGGCGCGGTTGCGCTCCTGCGTGCGAAAGCGCGCCGCTTCAATCAGGATTGCGCCATCGCGCGTGGCGCGCTGGCCGGCAAGCTTGAGTGCGCGTGCACGAACGCGCTCGGACAAGCCCGGCGCGTTTGCCGCGTCGAAGCGAAGCTGCACCGCGGTCGCGACCTTGTTGACATTCTGCCCGCCCGGTCCCGACGCACGGATGAAGCTCTCCGACAGGTCGCCGGGATGGATCGCCGCCTCGGCGCTGATGCGAATGATGTCTTCCGCCATAAGCATCTTGATGCCGTCTGGCGCGCAAAAAGAAAAGGCCGGAAAAGCTCCGGCCTTTCGAATGCTTATTCGGCGGCGATCCGCAGACCGGGCGCTGCGCCGCGCACGTGATCGTCGACATGGTCCTCGAACTTGGCGAAGTTGGTGACGAACATGTCCACAAGCTTGCGGGCCTGCCGATCATAGGCGTTTGCGTCGGCCCACGTCGATCGCGGATCGAGGATCTTGCTGTCCACGCCCGGCACCGACACTGGAACCTCGAAGCCGAAATTGGGATCGGTGCGGAACTCCGCGCCCTTGAGCGAACCGTCGAGCGCGGCCGCGAGCAAAGCGCGGGTCGCGCGGATCGGCATGCGGTGGCCGACACCATAGGCTCCGCCGGTCCAGCCCGTGTTCACCAGCCAGCAATCCACATTGTGTTCGGCGATCAGCTCGCGCAGCAGATTGCCGTATTCCGACGGATGGCGCGGCATGAAAGGCGCGCCGAAGCAGGTCGAGAAGGTCGCTTCCGGCTCGGTGACGCCCTTTTCGGTCCCGGCAACCTTGGCGGTGTAGCCGGACAGAAAGTGATACATCGCCTGCGCGGGCGTCAGTTTCGCAATGGGCGGCATCACGCCGAATGCGTCGGCGGTGAGCATGACGATATTCTTCGGATGCGGCGCGCGGCCGGTCTTGCTCGCATTAGGGATGAAATCGAGCGGATAAGCGCAGCGCGTGTTTTCGGTCAGCGAACCGTCATTGAAGTCGGGCGTGCGACGGGCATCCAGAACGACGTTCTCAAGCACGGTGCCGAAGCGCTGCGTTGTGGCGAAAATCTCCGGCTCGGCTTCCGCCGAAAGCTTGATCGTCTTGGCGTAGCAGCCGCCTTCGAAATTGAAGATGCCGTCCGGCCCCCAGCCATGCTCGTCGTCGCCGACAAGCGTACGCGACGGGTCCGCGGACAAGGTGGTCTTGCCTGTGCCGGACAGGCCGAAGAACACGGCCGAGTTGCCGGTGTCGTTGGTGTTTGCCGAGCAATGCATCGGCATGACCTTGGACTGCGGCAGGAAAAAGTTGAGCACTGTGAAGACGGATTTCTTCATCTCGCCCGCATAGGACGTGCCGCCGATCAGCACAATCATGCGCGTCAGGTCGACGGCAATGACGGTCTGGGTGCGGGTGCCGTGCCGCGCCGGATCGGCGCGGAAGGACGGCAGGTCGATGATGGTCATCTTCGGCGCGAAACCGGCGAGCGCCGCCTCGTCGGGACGGATCAGCAGGTTGCGGATGAACAGCGAGTGCCACGCATATTCTGTGACGACACGCACGGGAAGCTGCTGCGCCTCGTCCGCGCCGCCGATCAGGTCCTGCGCGAAAAGGTCGAGAGACGCTGCATGCGCAATGAAGTCGTCCAGCAGAACATCGAACTGCGCCGGCGCAATCGCGGCGTTGTTGTCCCACCAGATGGTACCTTCGGTCGTGGCGTCGCGCACCACGAACTTGTCCTTGGGAGAACGGCCCGTATGTTGGCCGGTATAGGCGACCAGAGCGCCCTCGGCGGTGATCTTCGCCTCGCCCCGGCGCACCGCCTCTTCATAAAGCTCCGCCGCCGCAAGATTGGTGAACACCTTGCCGCTGGTTGCAAGTTCCCTGCCCGCAAGCCGTGCAACCGGCTCGTGCCCATTCGTCGCCATTCCCTAATTCCCCTGTTATCGCCAGAACCGGTTCGCTACACGCCGACCGCTGCTCGTCGTTCCGGCGTTCAGAACGAGAACCAGAAAAGCATAATGATTTCAAATCATTAATCGATTTAAAAAACGATCAAAATATCTAAATCGTTTAAATGCGCGGGCAAAATCGGTTGAAATCCACGTGGTCCGACCAATTGAAGGGACCATTGACCACAGGAGAAGCCCAACCGCCCTGTGACAATTGCATGAATGTGTGCCACATTTTGTACCCAATTTGTTTTGCATGAGCCCCTACGCAACTCCGGAAGGGACTCTCAGCAAATGAAGGAGCCGCAAGACATGGCGACAGTCGCCCTCGTCGACGACGACAGGAATATCCTCACCTCTGTTTCGATCGCCCTTGAATCGGAAGGCTACCGCGTGGAGACCTATACGGACGGCGCATCGGCGCTGGAGGGGCTGGCCGCAAGACCGCCGAACCTCGCCATCCTCGACATCAAGATGCCGCGCATGGACGGCATGGAGCTGTTGCGTCGCCTGCGTCAGAAGACAGACCTGCCGGTGATCTTCCTGACCTCGAAGGACGATGAGATCGACGAGTTGTTCGGCCTCAAGATGGGCGCCGACGATTTCATCCGCAAGCCATTCTCCCAGCGCCTGCTGGTGGAGCGCGTCAAGGCGGTGCTTCGCCGCGCAAGCGCCCGCGAGGCCGGCGCCAAGGCGCCCGCCCAGCAGGCGCGATCGCTGGAGCGCGGCCAGCTCGTCATGGACCAGGAGCGCCACACCTGCACGTGGAAGGGCGAGCCGGTGACGCTGACCGTAACCGAATTCCTGATCCTGCACTCGCTGGCGCAACGTCCGGGCGTTGTGAAGAGCCGCGACGCGCTGATGGATTCGGCATATGATGAGCAGGTCTATGTTGACGACCGCACCATCGATAGCCACATCAAGCGCCTCCGCAAGAAGTTCAAGGCCGTGGACGAGGATTTCGAGATGATCGAAACGCTCTATGGCGTGGGATATCGCTTCCGCGAGGCCTGAGCGTGGTTCCGGCTGGCGGCAACCCCTACGGATCCGGTGAATGGCAGTTGAAGCGCAGATGAGCAAACCGATCGCGGCAAAGCCGCGTCGTCGTCTCGCGCCGAGATTCCTGCGCCGGGCCGGAACCTCCGTGCGCACATTCTTCGAGCACCATCTGTTTTCGAGCCTGACAAGGCGAATCCTGATCCTGAACCTTGCCGCGCTGGCGGTGCTGGTCGTCGGCGTGCTCTACCTCAACCAGTTCCGCGATGGATTGATCGACGCGCGGGTGGAAAGCCTTCGTACACAGGGTGAGATCATCGCGGGCGCGATTGCCGCGTCGGCGACGGTCGAGACCGATTCGCTCAACATCGATCCGGAGAAGCTCTTCGAATTGCAGGCGGGCGAGAATATCGGCCCCGGTTCCGACCTCGGAAGCCTCGATTTTCCCATCAATCCCGAAAAGGTCGCGCCGGTCCTGCGGCGCCTGATCTCGCCGACCAGAACGCGCGCCCGCGTCTATGACCGCGATGCGAACCTGCTGCTCGATTCCAGGCATCTCTATTCGCGCGGCCAGATATTGCGTTACGACCTGCCCTCTGTAGACGACGAGGACGAGGGCATACTGGAACGCGTCGAACGATATGTGTTCGACCTTTTCAGGAACACCGACCTTCCGCTCTACAAGGAGCAGCCCGGCGGCAGCGGTGCGGGTTTCCCCGAGGTGATGACGGCGCTGACGGGCAGCCCCTCGACGCAGGTCCGCGTCAACGAACAGGGCGAGCAGATCGTTTCGGTTGCGGTTCCGATCCAGCGTTTCCGCGCGGTGCTGGGCGTACTCATGCTCTCGACGGAAGGAAACGACATCGACAAGATCGTCGCCGGCGAGCGGCGGGCCATCCTGCGCGTATTCGGCGTTGCCGCGCTCGCCAACGCCGTGCTGTCCGTGCTGCTTGCCTCGACCATCGCAAATCCGCTCCGGCGGCTGGCCGCGGCGGCGGTTCGCGTGCGGCGCGGCGTCAAGAAGCGCGAGGAAATCCCTGACTTTTCGGCGCGGCAAGACGAGATCGGCAACCTTTCCGTGGCGGTCAGGGACATGACGAATGCGCTTTATGCACGCATCGACGCAATCGAGAGCTTTGCCGCCGATGTCAGCCATGAATTGAAGAACCCGCTGACTTCGCTTCGCAGCGCGGTCGAGACATTGCCGCTCGCCAGGACGGACGTCTCGCGGGATCGGCTGATGCAGGTCATCCAGCATGATGTAAGGCGGCTCGACCGGCTCATCACGGATATTTCAGACGCCTCGCGTCTCGATGCCGAACTGGCGCGCGAGGATGCGCAAAGGGTGGACCTGCGCAAGTTCCTGTCGGACCTCGTCGCGGCCTCGAAGGACGGCAGCCGGAACAAGAAGCAGGTCGAAATCGAGTTCGTCGCAGAGAAATTGCCGCAGGGAGCAAAGGGCTTTTTTGTCAATGGCCATGAATCCCGGCTCGGGCAGGTGCTGACCAATCTGATCGAAAATGCGCGGTCGTTCGTGCCGGACGAAGGCGGCAGGATCATTGTGCGCCTTGCACGGGCGGGCAAATTCAACGTCGTTTCCGTGGAGGATAACGGGCCGGGCATAAGGGTCGAAAACATAGACCGCATATTCGAGCGCTTCTATACGGACCGGCCTTCCACCGAAGCCTTCGGCCAGAATTCCGGCCTCGGCCTTTCGATCAGCCGCCAGATCGTCGAAGCCCACGGCGGCAGGCTGGTCGCGGAAAACATTCCGGGCACGAAGCCGGGGGACCTGAAAGGCGCCCGCTTCGTGGCGAGCTTCCCCGCTGAAAGCTGATCGTGGCCTCGAACCTGCATGGAACGGCCATCATCCTCGGGGACCGGGGCGTGTTTGTGCGCGGCAGTTCGGGCAGCGGAAAGACCGAACTGGCGCTCGAACTTCTGGCGCGCGCCCGCATGTACGGGCTGTTCGCGCGCCTTGTGGCAGACGACCAGCTCTTCGCATCTACGGGCGGCGGGCGGCTGGTGTTGCGTGCTCCCGAAACCATTGCCGGGCTGGTGGAAGTCAGGGGCCTCGGGCCGCGTCCCATCGAATGGCAGGAACGCGCCGTCATCGATCTTGTGGTCACCCTGATCGATCCGGCTGAGGCCGAACGCATGCCGGAGCCGGGCTCCGTTGTGCTGCATTCGGTGAGCCTGCCCGAATTGAAGCTGGCCGCGCGCACCGTCCATGACGCTGCGTCAGTTGTCATCGCACGACTGGGCATTGGCCCTTTTGATGCTGTGCACATGCGGCAAAATGGTTAAGCCGACTGCAATTTGCCACTTGTAAACGGGCTGCGGCTCGACAAGATAGCGCCCCACCCTAGGCGCTTGGCGCGATGGAAAGTAGAGTGCGGCCAGAGTCGGCCTGACAGGAGCCAGTAGAGTATGATCGGACTCGTGCTTGTGACGCACGGACGGTTGGCCGAGGAATTTCTCAACGCCGTCGAACATGTCGTGGGGCCGCAGGAGCGGTTGGCAACTGTTTCCATCGAAGCCGACGACGATATGGAGAGACGCCGCCAGGACATCGTCGATGCGGTTCAGGCCGTCGATACCGGGAACGGGGTGATCGTGCTCACAGACATGTTCGGCGGAACGCCTTCTAATCTGGCAATTTCAGTCATGGAGGCAGGCCGCGTCGAGGTGATCGCCGGTATGAACCTTCCCATGCTCATCAAGCTCTCATCGGTGCGCAAGACCGGCGACCTGCAGAAGGCGGTCGAGGAAGCACAGGCGGCGGGGCGAAAATACATCAACGTCGCCAGCCAGTTGCTCGCGGGTAAATGATCCATCCCATGCCCGAGACAGACGATGCCGCCCGCGAAGTCCTGATCGTCAACCAGCGCGGACTGCATGCGCGCGCTTCGGCGAAGTTCGTCCAGATGGCGGGCAGCTTCGACGCGGAGATCACCGTCGAGAAGGACGGGACGAGCGTTGGGGGCACCTCCATCATGGGGCTGATGATGCTGGCCGCGAGCCCCGGCTGCAAGATCCGCATATCGGCCACCGGCCCGCAGGCGGACGAAGCGCTCAAGGCGCTTGAGGAACTGGTCGCCAGCCGCTTTGGCGAGGAAGTGTGATCTTCCCTCACATGCACAGATAATGATTTCTTTATGTCTGATTGCCGTTCAGGCGGCGATCTGGTAGGACGCTGCAAACCCGCGCCCGGTCCGCACGCACGGATGCGTTGCCCGGCCGCACCACCCACAAGCAGGATACCGAACATGGCTGCCAAGAAAGACTTTGTCGTTGCCGATATTTCGCTGGCCGATTGGGGTCGCAAAGAAATCGACATCGCTGAAACCGAAATGCCGGGCCTGATGGCGTGCCGCGCAGAGTTCGGCGAAAGGCAGCCGCTGAAGGGCGCCCGCATCAGCGGTTCGCTGCATATGACGATCCAGACGGCGGTCCTCATCGAAACGCTCAAGGCGCTCGGAGCCGACGTGCGCTGGGCGTCGTGCAACATCTTCTCGACGCAGGACCACGCCGCTGCGGCCATTGCGGAGAGCGGCACGCCTGTGTTTGCCATCAAGGGTGAATCGCTCACCGACTATTGGGACTATACCGACCGGATCTTCCAGTGGACCGATGGCGGCCTGTCGAACATGATCCTCGACGATGGCGGCGACGCCACCATGTATATCCTGATCGGCGCGCGCGCGGAGGCCGGCGAGGATGTGCTGTCCAAACCGGGCAGCGAGGAAGAGGAAATCCTCTTTGCGCAGATCAGGAAGCGCATGGCGGCCACGCCGGGCTTCTTCACAAGGCAGCGCGAGGCGATCCGCGGCGTGACGGAAGAGACCACCACGGGCGTCAACCGGCTCTACCAGCTCCAGAAGAACGGCCTGCTCCCCTTCCCCGCCATCAATGTCAACGACTCTGTGACCAAGTCCAAGTTCGACAACAAATATGGCTGCAAGGAATCGCTCGTGGACGGCATTCGCCGCGCGACCGACACGATGATGGCCGGCAAGGTGGCCGTCGTGTGCGGCTATGGCGATGTCGGCAAGGGATCGGCGGCGTCGCTGCGCGGTGCGGGCGCGCGCGTCCGCGTGACCGAGATCGACCCGATCTGCGCGCTGCAGGCCGCGATGGACGGCTTCGAAGTGGTGACGCTGGAGGACGCGGCTCCCACCGCCGACATTGTGATCACCACGACCGGCAACAAGGACGTGATCACGCTCGACCATATGCGTTCCATGAAGGACATGGTGATCGTCGGCAATATCGGCCATTTCGACAATGAGATTCAGGTGGCGGCACTGCGCAACCTCAAGTGGACGAACATCAAGCCGCAGGTCGACATGATCACCTTTCCCGACAACAAGCGGATGATCCTTCTGTCCGAAGGAAGGCTGCTCAATCTCGGGAACGCCACCGGCCATCCAAGCTTCGTGATGTCGGCCTCCTTCACCAACCAGACGCTGGCGCAGATCGAGTTGTGGACCAACCAGGGCACCTACGAGAACAAGGTCTACGTGCTTCCCAAGCATCTCGATGAGAAGGTTGCGCGGCTGCATCTCGACAAGCTCGGCGCAAAACTGACCCAGCTCAGCAAGGAACAAGCCACCTATATCGGCGTGACGCAGCAGGGCCCGTTCAAGGCCGACCACTACCGCTATTAACCATTCCTGAAAAAACACAAGATATTGTGGCCGGGCGATTGACTTTTCGCCCGGCCTACTTTTTTGCGCCGCGCCGCCTTCACGCCGATTCGCCCATTCGGTATCTTAGTGATTCGCGAGCGCTCGATTGGGTCAGCGGGGAACAGGAGAGCGCGCGTCACCGTTGCGGCGGAGAGGTACCATATGCCGGGGGAAGGCCCGCGCGACGCGGGAAATGCCGGGTCGGGCGGCAAGATCGATTCCACAATGCTGGTGCGAATGCCGGCACGCTTGGCGTTGAAGAAGGCGCTCATGCGGACGGCTGCCTTCGGGATCGCGCTCGGGGCAGGCGCTGCCGAGGTTCTCGCGCAGGAGCCGGCAGCGGCCGTGTCCTTCTTCCCTGCCTTGTCGACGCCCGAGGTGCTGCAACTGGCAATCGTCGCGGGCGTACTGTCCGCGACGTTCCTGACGGCAATCATCCTGATCCGCGACCGCGCGCGCATCGCATCCGAAAATTCAGAACTCAAATCGCGTCTTGTCGAGAGTGCCGCAACCGCGCGCCGCTACGAAGCGCTGATGAGCTTTCGCGACCAGCGCACGGTTGTCTGGGCGTCGGACTCGCGAAAGGCGGAGATCGTCGGCGCGCTTCCCTCCGACAGCGGTGCACCGGACGACCGGGCGCAGTTCCTCGCATTCGGGCGCTGGCTTAGCCCGCAATCCGCCGCGGCGCTCGACCAGGCCATCACGGCGTTGCGCGAACAAAAGCGCAATTTCGACCTGATGGTGGATACGCAGCAGGGCTCCGTGCTTGAGGTGCAGGGACGCCAGAGCGCCGGTTCGGCGCTGGTGCGGTTCATCGCGCTTTCAGGGCTGCAACAATCGCAGGCGCGGCTGCGGCTTGAGAACCAGAAGCTCGCCGCCGACTATGACGATGTGCTCTCGATGATGGACGGGCTCGACATGCCGGCCTGGGTGCGCGGCTATGACGGAAAGCTCAAATGGGTCAACCGCGCCTATGCGGATGCGGTCGAAGCGCCCGACCCGGAGACCGCGGTGCATTCGGCTCGCGAACTGCTTGGCACCCAGGTCCGCGAGGAAATTGCCGGACGCCACCGCGCCGCCGCACTCTACAGGGACGATATTTCGACAGTGGTGCGCGGCGACCGCAGAATGATGACCGTGGTGGACTTCTCCGGCGCCAATGGCGGAACCGGGCTGGCGCGCGACATCAGCGATCTGGAGATGCTGCGCGACAAGCTCAAGCGCGCCGAGCAGAACCATGTCGAGACGCTGAACCATTTGATGACGGCGGTTGCGATTTTCGACTCCCGCCAGAAGCTCCGCTTCTACAACAAGGCGTTTCAGCAATTGTGGGACGTGGACAGCGCCTATCTGGATAGCGCACCTGAAAATGCGCTGCTGCTCGATCATCTGCGCAGCAAGGGCAAGATCGGCGAACGGCCTGACTGGCGGCGCTGGAAAGAGGACGTGCTCCAGGCATATAGGGCCGTCGATCCGAAGGAAGACTGGTGGCACCTGCCCGATGGCCGCACCCTGCGCGTCGTGGGCAGCCCGCAGGCCAATGGCGGTGTGACCTGGGTTTTCGAGAACCTGACCGAGCAGATGGAGTTGGAGAGCCGCTACACGACCGAAGTCCGTGTTCGTGGCGAAACGCTCGACAATTTGGCCGAGGGCGTTGCCGTGTTCGGACATGACGGCAAGATCAAGCTGTTCAACCCGGCTTTCATGCGCTTCTGGGGCCTTGCGCCGGGCAGTCTCGAAACGGACATGCACATTTCGGCGCTGCGCGCCCGCTGCGACGATGTCGCGATCAACAGTCCGTGGGGCGAACTCATGGCCGACATCACCGGCTTCGACGCCTCGCGCCGTGACCGTCAGGACCAGACGGAACTGAAAAGCGGCACCGTGCTGCGCTACGCCGTTATTTCGCTTCCGAACGATCAGGTCATGGTGACCTTCATCGACGTTACGGCCAGCGTGAATGTCGAGCGCGCGTTGCAGGAAAAGAACGATGCGCTCCAGCGCGCCTACCAGCTCAAGAACGATTTCGTGCAGCACGTATCCTATGAGCTTCGCACGCCGCTGACCAACATAAGGGGCTTCGCGGAGGTTCTCGCCATGGGCGAAACCGGGCCGCTCAACGACCGCCAGCGCGAATATATCCAGCACATCAATGCATCGTCTGTCATCCTGTCCGACACGATCGACGACATTCTCGACCTTGCCACCGTGGATGCGGGTTTCATGCAGCTCGACCTCGGCGAAGTTCCCGTGCGCGAGGCCATCGATGCCGCAGCCGAGCTTGTGGCGGAGCGGCTGGCGGAACATCGCATCGCACTGAAACTCGAAACGAAGGGCGCGCCGCGCACCTTCTTCGGCGATGAGGCGCGCCTGAAACAGGTTCTCTACAACCTCTTGAGCAACGCCGCCAATTTCGCGCCGCCCGCCAGCACCATCACGTTGGCCTGCCGTCAAGTGACGAACGGCGTGGAGTTTTCGGTCCATGACGACGGGCCGGGCATGTCCGAGGAGATGCTGGGCATCGTATTCTCGCGCTTCGAATCGCGGGCGAATGGCGGGCGCAGGCGCGGCGCGGGCCTGGGCCTTTCCATCGTGAAGAGCTTCGTGGAACTGCACGGCGGAACGGTGCGGATCGAGACCGGCGCCGACAAGGGCACGACCGTGATCTGCTTCTTCCCCTTCCCGCCAGATGGCGGCGTGCGCGAAGCAGCCGAGTAATGCCGTCAGAACTGACGCTTTTTCTGGCCGACGAGCTGGCGACCTCGCGGCTTGGCGCCGACCTTGCGCTCGCGCTGCGCCCCGGCGACCTGATTGCGCTGAGCGGCGATCTCGGAACGGGAAAGACGACACTTGCCCGCGCCTTGATCCGCGCGATTGCCGAGGACGACACGCTGGACGTGCCGAGCCCGACCTTCACGCTGGTGCAGCCCTACGACATGCGGGTGCCCGTTTTCCATTTCGACCTCTATCGCCTCACCTCACCGGACGAACTGGAGGAACTGGGGCTTGCCGAAGCACTGGAAACGGGCGTCGGCCTCGTGGAGTGGCCGGAACGCGCGGCGCTTCCCGAAAACGCCGTCACCATCTCGTTGGAACATGAGGGCGAAGGCCGCAAAGCGGTCATCAGTGGAGATGGTTCGGCCTTCGAACGCATCCGCCGCTCACTGGACATAAGGGCGTTTCTGTCCGCATACGGCTGGGGCGAGGCCGAACGGCGCTACCTGTTGGGCGACGCGTCGGCGCGCGCTTACGAAACAGTGCGCCTGTCCGGCGTGCGCGACCGCATCGTCATGAATTCGCCGCCATTGGTGCTCGGACCGCCTGTGCGCGACGGCAAACCTTACGCCGTGCTTGCACACACCGCGCAGACCGTTTCGGCCTTTGTCACCATCGACCATGTTCTGCGGAAGGCCGGCATCGCCGCGCCGCAAATCTATGCCTCCGATCTAGGCAAGGGCTTCCTTCTGATCGAACACCTTGGCACGGGGCCGTTTCTCGATGACGGCGAACCCGTTCGCGAGCGCTATGAAGCGGCGGCGCGCCTGCTGGCCGGGCTGCACCGGCACGAATGGCCGACCGACATCGAAGTGGATGGCGCGCGCCACACAGTCCCACCTTTCGACCGGGACGCGATGCTGATCGAAGTCGGCCTGCTCCTCGACTGGTACGTGCCCTACATGACCGGAGCGCCCGCGTCCGGTGCGATGCGCGATGATTTCGAGGCGCTGTGGAACGCCGCGCTCGACCGGATCGCCGGGGAGGAAACCTCGCTGCTGATGCGTGATTTCCACTCGCCCAACATTGTCTGGCGAGGCGACAGGACGGGCAGCGACCGGATGGGCATTCTGGATTTTCAGGATTCGATGATCGGGCCGACAAGCTACGATCTCGCATCGCTGGCGATGGACGCGCGCGTCACCATCCCGCCCGAACTGGAAGCGGCAATCGTCAATGCCTATCAGGAGGCGCGCGCCACCGACAGTCTGGACCACGATATGTTCGCTCTTTCTTACGCAACAATGGCCGCGCACCGGAACTCGAAAATCCTCGGCGGGTTCGTGCGGCTCGACCGGCGCGACGGCAAGCCCGCCTATCTCAGGCATCTGCCGCGCATCCGGGACTATGTGCGCCGCGCGCTGGTGCATCCCGGCCTGTCTGACCTGCGCCATTTCTATGAGCGGCACGGCCTGCTGGCCGAGGACCGCGCATGAGCTTCAGGCCCGACCACGCCATGGTGCTGGCCGCCGGGCTCGGCAAGCGCATGAGGCCAATCACCGACACGATCCCGAAGCCGTTGGTGAAGGTGGCGGGAAAGACGCTCATCGACCGGGGGCTGGACAGCCTTGCAGCGGCAGGGGTCGCGAGCGTGGTCGTCAATGTGCACTACCTGCCCGACCAGATCGTGCGCCATGTCGCGGGCCGGACCAAACCGAGTGTGACGATTTCCGACGAGACCGCACAATTGCTGGATTCGGCGGGAGGCATCGTCAAGGCGCTGCCCCTTCTCGGCGAAAAGCCGTTCTACGTGCTCAACGCTGATACGTTCTGGATTGACAGGAGCATTCCCGATCTCGACCGCCTCGCGCTTGCATGGCAGCCGCAGCGGATGGATATTCTGCTCATGCTTGCCGGATTCGATCAGGCCACGGGCCATTCGGGTGGAACCGACTTTCTGCTTGACGCAGACGGCCGGTTGAGCCGTGCGAATGGCGACCCGGCAGGATTGATCTATGCGGGCGTTGCCATCGTTTCGCCTGGCATTTTCGATGGCGCGGAGGCGGTTCCCCATTCGCTGAACGCCTATTTCAATAGGGCGATCGAGCAGGGCCGGTTGTACGGCGTCAGGATGGAGGGTAGCTGGATCACCGTCGGGACGCCCGATGCGCTGGCTCCCGCCGAAGCCGCCGTCGCAAGGGCAATCGCCGGCAGCGCATGACCGACCGCCGGACACCGCGCCTGTTCACAATTGCACCGGGCGCGCCGTTTCTAACCACTTTGGCCGAAGCGCTTGCGGGCGGAAGGCTGGTGCCCGGCTTCCAGCCGCAAGATGACCCGCTGGCGCTGGCCGACGCCACGATCTATGTCCCGACCCGCCGCGCCGCCCGCGAATTGAGGGCCGCCTTTGCGGAACTGGGCAAGGGAAAGGCGGCGATCCTGCCTACGATCAAGGCGCTGGGCGAGTTCGACGTCGAGGAAGCTGCGTTCGAGGCGGATGCCGAAGCGCTCACCCTCGTGCCGCCGATTTCGCCTTTCGACCGCCTGTTGCTGCTGGCCCCGCTGGTCAGGCAATGGAAACAGAACCTGCCCGGCACGGTTGCGCGCCTCTATGACGAGGAAGTCATCGTGCCGGCCTCCACAGCGGATGCGCTGTGGCTGGCGCGCGACCTTGCCGCGCTGATGGACGAGGTGGAACTGGAAGGCGCGGACTGGGCGCGCCTGAAAACGCTGGTGACCGACAATCTTGCCGGGTGGTGGCAGGTCACGCTCGGCTTTCTGGAGATCGTGACAAGCCACTGGCCCGCCATTCTTGCGGAGCGCGGACAATCGAACCCGGCGGCGCACAGGGACGCGCTGCTGCGCGCCGAAGCGCGGCGGCTCGCCGCCCGACCGCCCGCCGGGCCGGTGATCGCGGCGGGTTCGACCGGCTCCATACCGGCGACAGCCGACCTCCTTTCGGTCATCGCCCGGCTGCCCAACGGCGCAGTCGTCCTGCCGGGGTTGGACAAGGACATGGACGATCCGACATGGCGGTTGCTCATGGACGCCGATTCCGATGCGTCCGTTTTCGGCCATCCGCAATTCGGTCTGGCCAAGCTGCTGGGGAAGATGGGGGCATCACGCTCCGAAATCGCTGAAATCGGTTCGCCTTCGCCTGCGTTGCAGGATCGATCATGGATCGTGGGCGAGGCGCTGCTTCCAGCCGAGGCGACCGACGCATGGATCGGAAGCCGCGCCGCAAGAAGTGCCGGGCGCATCGGCGAGGCGCTTGCCAATGTCAGCCTCATCGAGGCGGCCAATGAGCGCGACGAGGCGGCAGCCGTGGCGCTTGCCCTGCGGCTGGCGATCGAAGGCGAAGGCGCTACCGCCGCGCTGGTCACAGGCGACCGGAGCCTGGCGCGACGCGTTGCGACCGAGCTGCGCCGCTTCGGCATCGAGGCGGACGATTCGGGCGGGACGCCGCTCGCCAACACCCCGCCTGCCGGCATGCTGCGCCTTCTCGTACAGGCCGTTTTCGAGCCCGGCGACCCGGTCGCGATCCTCTCCTTGCTCAAGCATCCGCTGCTGCATCTCGAAATGCCCCGCCGCGCCGTCAGGCACGCAGCCGAAACCATCGAACTGGTCGCATTGCGCGGCGGCGTGGGGCGACCCGACATCGCCCGTCTTGGCGAACTGTTCGAGAAGAGGCTGGAGAACTTCGCACGCCAAAAGCGGCATCCGCCACACTGGATGCACAGGCTCGGTGCGGAGCGCTTGCAGGACGCAAGGGAGGTGCTTGCTCGGCTCCATGCGGCGCTGGAGCCTCTCGCCCGCATGCGCACCGCCCGCGGCATCGAACTGACCGCATTGCTGACGGCGACGGTGCAGGCGTTCGAGGCGCTGGGGCGCTCGGAAGAAGGCGCACTTGACGCGCTCTACGGCCATGAGGCCGGGGCTTCGCTTGCCGATGTCCTGCGCGACCTGATCGGCACGTCGGTGTCCTTTGCGCTGGAGCCGCAGGAATGGCCCGCCGTGCTCAACGCTCTGGTTGCGCCGGAAGTCGTCAAGCCAACAAGCGTAAGCGATCCGCGCGTGTCGATCTGGGGCGCGCTTGAGGCGCGGTTGCAGGATGTGGACACGCTGGTGCTGGCCGGCCTGAACGAAGGAAGCTGGCCGCGCAAGCCCGAATCCGACCGCCTGATGTCGCGCGTGATGAAGGCCGGAATCGAGCTGGAACCGCCGGAGCGGCGCATCGGTCTTGCCGCGCACGACTTCCAGATGGGGATGGGCGCGCAAAATGTGATCCTGAGCCGCTCCGCGCGCGACGGGGACGCACCCGCCGTTCCGTCGCGCTGGCTGCAACGGCTTCTGGCCTTTGTCGGTGAGGCGCAGGCAACGCCGATGAAAAGGCGCGGCGACCGCTTGATACGGTCGAGCCGCGCGCTGGACGAAGGCGAGCGCCAATCCTTTGCGCGCCGCCCGAACCCGAAGCCGCCGCTGGAACTGCGCCCCACGCATTTTTCCGTCACGGAAATCGAGACGTTGAGGCGCGATCCTTACGCGGTCTATGCCCGGCGCATCCTCGACCTGAAGCTGCTCGGCCCGCTGATCCGCGACCCCGGCGCGGCGGAGCGCGGCACCTTGTTCCACGCCATCCTGCACCGCTTTTCTCTGTCCGGGATCGACCCGCGCAGCCCTGTGGCGCTGGACCGGCTCCTGTCCGATGGTCGCGCCTGTTTTGGCGAAGCGGACCTTCCCGACGACGTTCACGCGGTGTGGTGGCCGCGCTTCGAGCGCCTTGCGAGCGGCATTCTGGAATGGGAGGCAAGCCGCGCCCTCAACGTCGTCTCGCGGCATGCCGAAGTGCATGCGGAAAGGACCGTCGTCGGGGCAACCGGCGTCACATTGTCGGGCGACGCCGACCGCATGGATTTGCTGGCGGGCGGAATGGTCGACATCATCGACTACAAGACCGGCTCCTCACCCTCCCTGCGGCAGGCGCGGATGCTGGTTTCACCGCAGCTCGCATTGGAAGCAGCGCTGTTGCAGCGCGGCGCGTTCCGTGAAATCGGCGCGCATGAGGTGGCCGACCTTGCCTATGTCCGCCTCAGGCCGGATGGCGAAGTCGAGCACGAATCCCTGCTCGATATCAGGGGCAGCGAGATCAGCGGGCGAGAACTCGCGGCGCTGTCATGGCTGCGCCTCGAAGAACTGCTCGCCCACTACAAGGTCGAGGACAATGGCTATTTGTCACGCGCCCTTCCCTTCCGCGAAGGCGCGACGGACGGCGACTACGACCATCTCGCGCGCGTTCTGGAATGGTCTGCGGGCGGCGATGCGCCGGAAGGAGGCGAGGCGTGAACAAACCGCGCGTCATTCCTCCGCAAACGCTCGCCGCGCAGGCAACCGCGTCGGATCCCCGCAACTCCGCCTGGGTCTCGGCGAATGCGGGTTCCGGCAAGACGCATGTGCTGTCGCAGCGCGTCATCCGGCTCTTGCTCGGCAACACCGATCCGGCCCGCATCCTGTGCCTGACCTATACGCGCGCCGCCGCCGCGAACATGGCGAACAGGGTCTTCAGGGAATTGTCGGCATGGACGGCACTGCCGGATGAAGAGCTGGCGGACGCAATCGCCCGGCTCGACGGCGCGCGCCCCGGAGCGGCGAAGCTTGGGCTTGCGCGGCGGCTTTTCAGCAAGGCGCTCGAAACGCCTGGCGGGCTGAAGATCCAGACCATCCATGCGTTTTGCGAATCCGTGCTGCACCAGTTTCCGCTCGAGGCCAACATTGCCGCGCATTTTGAACTGCTCGACTCCAAGATGGAGCAGGCACTGGTCGAGGAGGCGCGGCGCGACCTGATTTCCGGCGCAGCGGATGGCGGCAATCTGGAACTGGCGGACGCCTTCGCAACAGTGCTGGAACGCGGCGGCGAGTTCGGCCTCGACAAGCTGCTGGGCGAGATCATCCAGCGGCGCGACGGCATCCGGCGGTTCATCGATGTCTCCCGTTTCGGGCCTGACGAAACCGACCGCGCCTTTGCGCCGCTTTTCACGGAGTTCGGTTTCCTGCCCGCGGAGACGGCTGAAAGCATCGCGGACAGCGTGTGGCCGCTGCCCGGCTTTTCACCGCCCGAGTTCAGCGATTTCGTTCAGGCGGCGGATGCCGCGGGCGCGGCCTTCGTGCAGAACAACATACTTCCGGACGCAATCGCCGGCTTTCAGGAAACCGATCCTGTGCGCAGGCTGGGCCTGCTTGCCAAAGCCTTTCTCAAAAAGGATGGGCAGGCCTATGGCGAGCGGTCGTTCGCCAAGGGACTGCGCCAGCGCATCCCCGACATCATCGAGCGTTGCGCCAACGCGGCGGAGGTGCTGCGCACCGCGCGCGACCGGCTGGCGCTCTATCGGATGCTCGAAGGCACGGCGGCGGCGCTGACGGTGGCCGACCGGCTGATCGGGCGCTACGAATATCTGAAAACCAGCCGGGGCTTTCTTGACTTCAACGATCTGATTACGCGCACGGTGCGGCTGCTGTCGCGACCGGATGCGGGAATGTGGGTCCAGTACAAGCTGGACAAGGGCATCGACCACATATTGCTGGACGAGGCGCAGGACACCAGTCCCGACCAGTGGCAGGTTGTCAAAAGCATAGCGCGCGAGTTCTTTTCAGGGCAGAGCGCGCGCGATGCGGCGCGCACCATTTTCGCGGTGGGCGACGAGAAGCAGTCGATCTATTCGTTTCAGGGTGCGGCGCCGGAAAGCTTCGCCGAATCCGGGCGGGAGTTCGCGCGGCTGGTTGCCGGTGCGAAGAAGCCTTTCGAGCCGGTGAGGCTCACGCTTTCCTTCCGGTCCACCAAGGACGTGCTGCACGCGGTGGACCGCGTGTTCGAAAGCCCCGAGGCCCGGCGCGGACTGGCCGACGAAACCATCGTCCACACCGCGTTGCGCGACCAGGAGCCCGGCTATGTCGAGGTTTGGGAATCGATCGGCGCGGAACAGGTCGAGGAGCCGGAGGACTGGCGCAGGGCCATCGACCATGCCGCCGCCCCGGCGGTGAGGCTTGCCGAACAGGTGGCGCGCACCATCGCCGGGTGGCTGAATGACCGGGAGATTATCGAGGGCAAGGGCAGGCAGGTGCGGCCCGGCGACGTGCTGGTGCTGGTGCGCAAGCGCGACAGCTTCGTGCACGCGCTTTCGCGCAGCCTCAAGGAGCTGGGCATTCCCGTGGCCGGCGCGGACCGGCTGAAGCTCGCGGGCCATATCGCCGTGCAGGACATGCTGGCGCTTGGCCGCTTCCTGTTGCAGGCTGAAGACGATCTTTCGCTGGCCGCCCTCCTCAAAAGCCCGATCTTCGGCCTCAGCGAGGAACGGCTTTTCGACGTGGCCGCCCGGCGTCCGCGCGGCATGTCGCTCATTCACGCCATGCGCCGGCTTGCCGCCGACGAGGCCGACGTGCGCGCCGTGGTCGAACTGCTCGACCGCTGGTCGAGCGAGGCGGCCTACAAGCCGCCCTTCGAGTTCTACAGCAACGTGCTCCAGCGCGACGAGGTGCGGCGCCGGATGATCGCGAGGCTCGGCCATGAAGCGGGCGACATTCTGGATGAATTCCTGAGTTTCTGCCTCGCGGAAGAGCGGACCGGTCTGCCCGGATTGACTGCTTTCATCACCACGCTGGAAACGGCGGGGCCGGAAATCAAGCGCGAGATGGACCAGACCCGCAACGAGGTGCGCGTGATGACGGTGCACGCATCGAAGGGACTGGAAGCGCCGGTCGTGTTTCTGGTCGACAGCGGCAGTGCACCCTTCTCCGACCAGCATTTGCCGCGCCTCATGCCGTTTTCGCCGACAGGCGACATGCGGCATGTGCAAGGCTTCCTCTGGCGCTCCGACTCCGAAGTGAAGAACAGCGTGACGGAGCGCGTTCGCGACGATTTGAAGGATCGCGCCGACGACGAATACAGGCGGCTACTTTATGTCGGCATGACGCGCGCGGAGGACCGGCTCATCGTGTGCGGCTATCATGGCAGGCGTGCGCCCGCGCCGAATGTGTGGCACCGGCTGGTGATGAACGCCTTGAGCAACGAAGCGTCCATCGAACGGCACCCGCATCCTGACGGGCAAGGCGACATTATCCGCTATCGGGTGACGCAGACACCGGGCAAGCCGGTTGCGGCGGATGATGCCGCTGGCGAGGCAAGCGAGGCGGAGGAAATTTTCTCGCTGCCGCCGCTTGGCCCCCCCGAGGTGCTGCCGCGACCGCTTTCGCCCTCCGGTGCGGCGGCCATCATCGAACCGGCCCCCGAAGCCGCCTTCGATCCTCGGTCGCCGGTCCTCGACGGGCAGGCAGACACCTCGTTCGCTGCCGCGCGCGGTTCGGCAATGCATCGCATGTTGCAGGCGCTGCCCGCCGTTCCCGAGGCGGACAGGAGTGCGGCCGCCGGGCGCTTCCTGTCGCTCTTCGCGCGAGATTGGCCGGACAGCGAGCGGCAGGCGGCATGGCGGTCTGTCCAGACGATCCTCAACGATCCGTTCTACGCGCCGCTCTTTGCCGAGGGCTCGCGCGCCGAAGTTGCGGTGGCGGGCACGCTCGACATCCGCGGGAAGCAACGTTTCGTATCCGGCAAAATCGACCGGCTCGCGGTGACGCAGGACGCCGTGCAGATCGTCGATTTCAAGACGAACCGGCCTCCGCCGCTTTCGCTGGACCAGGTGCCGGTCGCCTATGTGCTGCAACTTTCACTTTATGCGCAATTGCTCAGGCCGCTCTATCCGGGCCGCGTGATACGCGCCGCCCTGCTCTACACCGAAGCGCCGAGGCTGATTCCGGTGCCGGAAAATGCGCTGGCCGCAGCGCTTGCCCGACTCACTCAAGCGTGACACAAGATCGGCTTGAAAGGCGGGCGCCGAACCACCACATTTGGTTGCAACTTCGATTTCGAGAGGAATTCAGCATGGCCACTGTCAAGGTAGACAAGAACAACTTCAAGGCCGATGTGCTCGACGCCAAGGAGCCCGTCGTTGTCGATTTCTGGGCGGAGTGGTGCGGTCCCTGCAAGATGATCGGCCCGTCGCTGGAAGAGATTTCGAGCGAACTCGGCGGCAAGGCCAAGATCGCCAAGCTGAACATCGACGAAAACCCGGAACTCGCCGCGCAGTTCGGCGTGCGTTCAATTCCCACGCTGATGATCTTCAAGGGCGGCGAAGTGGCCGACATCAAGGTCGGCGCGCTCCCCAAGACGGCGCTTTCGCACTGGATCAACGGCGCGGTCGCCTGAAGCATCTATCGCTGACGGAAAGGCCCGGCATTGCCGGGCTTTTTCGTTTCAGGTGGGCGGCGTGCCGTTTTCGGCCAGCACCTGCCCGGCGAGATAGAGCGACCCGCAGATCAGGATGCGCGGCGGCGTTTCGGCAGCACTCCATGTGTCACGCAGCAGCATCAGCGCATTTGCGACCGAGCTGACAGGCTCCGCCGAAAGCCCTGCCGCCTGCGCATAGACCGCAAGCTCAGAGTTAGGAACACTGGAGTCGCTCATGCTGACCGGCACCGTATAGACATGGCGCGCCATGCCGTGAAACGGTAGAAAATAGCCGGTCTGGTCCTTCGTGTTGATCATTCCCGAAATGAGGAACAGTGGGCGCGGCTGTTTTTCCTCCAGTTCCGCGAGCGCTTCGGCGACGACCACACCCGCGCCGGGATTATGACCGCCATCCACCCACAATTCCGCGCCGGGAGGGACAAGTTCCGCCAGCCGCCCGGTGGTGAGGCGCTGCATGCGTCCTGGCCACTCGACATTCGTCATCGCCCGGTCCGCATCGTCGGCGTCGAACTCGAACCCGGCGGTCCGTACCGCCGTGATGGCCGCTGCCGCGTTGGCGAACTGATGGCGGCCAAGCAGGCGCGGGCGAGAAAGGTCCATCAGCCCGGTCTCGTCCTGATAGACCATGCGGCGGTTTTCCTCAAAGGCGAAGAAATCCTGACCGTAGACGAGCAAGGGGCAACCCAGCCGCACGGCCCGGTCGACCAGCACAGCTTCCGCCTCGTCATGATCCTGCTGGCCGATCACTACCGGGCATCCCGGCTTTATGATTCCGGCCTTTTCGGCTGCGATCAGCTCGACCCGGTCTCCGAGATAGGCTTCATGGTCCATCGAGATCGGCATGATGAGCGAAACGGCAGGATTGCGGATGACGTTCGTGGCGTCGAAGCGCCCGCCAAGCCCGACTTCGATGATGGCCGCGTCGGCGGGATATTCGGAGAACAGCAAAAACGTCGCCGCCGTCAGGATCTCGAAAACGGTAATCGTCTGGCCGTCATTGACCTTCGCGATCCGCGCGATGGTTTCCGCCAGCACATCGTCGGCGACCAGCCTGCCGCCGCCCGGCGCGCCCAGCCGGTAGCGCTCGTGCCAGTTCACCAGATGCGGCGATGTGTGCACGTGGACGCTGTAGCCCGCTTCCTCCATCAGCGCGCGCGCGAAGGCGGCCGCTGAACCCTTGCCGTTGGTTCCCGCAATGTGGATGACCGGTGGCAGGCGGTCCTGGGGAGTGCCCAGTTTATCGAGAAGCCGCGAGACACGCTCCAGCGAAAGGTCGAAGCCCTTCGGGTGCAGCGCCATAAGGCGCTCGATCTCGCGGTCTGCGGCCTTTTCCTTGGTCAATTCAACAAGCCTTGCGGAAGCGCCTGCTTTCAGGCGCCTGGTCTTTTCTCAGCCTTTACCCTGGCGGGCGGCAGTATTTCAGGCTCGATTGCGGCAGGCTCTGACGCCTTCATCAGAATCTTGAGCAGGCGCGCAATGGTCGCCTTCAATTCGAGGCGCGAGACGACCATGTCGACCATGCCGTGCTCCATCAAATATTCCGCGCGCTGGAAGCCTTCCGGCAGCTTTTCGCGAATGGTCTGCTCGATGACACGCGGCCCGGCAAAGCCGATCAATGCGCCGGGTTCGGCAATGTGAACGTCGCCGAGCATGGCATAGGATGCGGTGACGCCACCGGTGGTCGGGTTGGTCAGCACGACGATGTAGGGCAGGCCTGCTTCCTTGAGCCGGTCAACTGCGACGGTGGTGCGCGGAAGCTGCATCAGCGAGAGGATGCCTTCCTGCATGCGCGCGCCGCCCGATGCGGCAAACAGGACGAGCGGACGCCTGTTTTCGAGCGCCGTCTCGAAGGCCCGGATGATGGCTTCGCCCGCCGCCATTCCGAGCGATCCGCCCATGAAGGAAAAATCCTGCACGGTGGCGACGATCGGGAGGCCCTCAATGGTGCCCAGGCCCGACAGGATCGCATCTTCCAGCCCAGTCTTCGCCTTGGCCTCCTTGAGGCGGTCCGTGTACCGTTTCTCATCCCGGAATTTCAGCGGATCGAGCGCCGCCTTGGGGTTTTCGATAACGTCATACCTGCCCTCGTCGAAGAAAAACCGCAGACGTTCCTTCGCGGCGATCTTCATGTGGTGCCCGGACGAGGGAATGACCCACTGATTGCTTTCCAGATCCTTGTGGAACACCATCTCGCCGGTCTCGGGATCCTTGATCCAGAGATTTTCCGGCATGTCGCGCCGGCCCAGCATCGAGTTGATCTTCGGGCGGACGTAGTTGGTGATCCAGTTCATCGCGCGATCCCTTGGGTCGTCGTGAAAAAATAATGCGCGCTCTATGCGGTCTCAAGACGCGCGGAACGCACACCCTGCGAAAGGCCGTTGACGAGCGTAGCGACGGCTTCGGCTGGATCGGCGGTCTGCTGGCCGTTCGGCCCGAGCACGCTCGCAATGGCGTTGACGATGGCCGTGCCCACCACCACCCCATCCGCAGAGGCGCCGATGGTGCGGGCCTGCTCGGCGGTCTTGACGCCGAACCCGACGCAGACGGGCAGGTCGGTATGCGCCTTGATGCGCTTCACGGCGGTTGCAACCTTTGTCGTGTCGGCCAACGCCGAGCCGGTTATGCCGGTCATGGAGACATAGTAGACGAAGCCCGACGTGTTCTCCAAAACCTTGGGCAGACGCTTGTCGTCGGTGGTCGGCGTCGCCAGCCGGATGAAATTGATGCCGGCCTTGAGGGCGGGGATGCACAGTTCCACATCCATTTCGGGCGGCAGGTCCACGATAATCAACCCGTCGATCCCGGCCTTTTTCGCGTCCACGAGGAAGCGGTCCACGCCATAAATGTAGATCGGATTGTAATATCCCATCATCACGATCGGCGTCTCGTCGTCGCCGCTGCGAAACTGGCGCGCCATGTCGAGCGTTTTCGCTAGCGTCTGCCCGCCTTTCAGTGCACGCAGGCCCGCCGCCTGGATGGCAGGACCGTCGGCCATCGGATCCGAAAACGGCATGCCCAGTTCGATGACATCTGCGCCCGCCTTCGGCAGCGCCTTCATGATCTTGAGCGATGTTGCGAAATCGGGATCGCCGCCCATGAAATAGGTGACAAGCGCGGGGCGCCCCTCGGCCTTTAGCTTTGCCATTCGGCGGTCGATGCGGGTGTCGGTCATGTCAGATCTCCATCCCCATCATCGAAGCCACGGTGTGCACGTCCTTGTCGCCGCGGCCTGACAGGTTGACGATGATGATCCGGTCCTTGCCCATCGTCGGCGCAAGCTTCACGGCCTGCGCGATGGCATGCGCGGATTCGAGCGCGGGAATGATGCCTTCCACTTTCGTGGTCAGCTTGAAGGCCTCCAGCGCCTCATCGTCGAGGATCGGCACATATTCCACCCGCCCGCTGTCGCGCAGCCAGGAATGTTCCGGCCCGACGCCCGGATAGTCGAGACCGGCGGAAATGGAATGGCCGTCGAGAATCTGGCCGTCCTCGTTTTGCAGGAGATAGGTCCGGTTTCCGTGCAGGACGCCGGGGCGCCCCGCATTCATCGACGCGCAATGTTCGATGCCGTCCAGCCCGTGCCCGCCGGCCTCGACGCCGATGATGCGCACGTCCTTGTCGTCGAGGAAGGGATGGAAAAGGCCGATTGCGTTAGAGCCTCCGCCCACCGCCGCGATGATCGCGTCGGGCAAGCGGCCTTCTTGCTCAAGCATCTGCGCGCGTGCTTCCACGCCGATCACGGACTGAAGCTCGCGCACCAGTTCGGGATAGGGATGCGGCCCTGCGGCGGTGCCGATCAGGTAATAGGTGTCCTCGACATTCGTTACCCAGTCGCGCAACGCCTCGTTCATCGCGTCCTTGAGCGTTCCGTGACCGGCGGAAACGGGCTTGACCTCCGCGCCGAGCAGCTTCATGCGGAACACGTTCGGCTTCTGCCTCTCCACATCGGTCGCGCCCATATAGACCACGCAGGGAAAGCCGAACCGTGCGGAGACCGTGGCCGATGCCACGCCATGCTGTCCCGCGCCCGTCTCGGCGATGATGCGCGTCTTGCCCATGCGCTTCGCCAGCAGGATCTGCCCAAGGCAATTGTTGATCTTGTGCGAACCGGTGTGGTTCAGGTCCTCGCGCTTGAAATAGACCTTCGCCCCGCCGAGATGCCGCGTCAGCCCTTCGGCGAAGTAGAGCTTTGAAGGCCGCCCGGCGTAGTGCGTCGACAATGCGGTCAGCTCGGCCTTGAACTGCGGATCGTCCTTGGCCTCGTTCCAGTGCCGCTCAAGCTCGAGGATCAGCGGCATCAGCGTTTCGGCGACGAAGCGGCCACCGAAAATGCCGAACATGCCCTGTTCGTCTGGACCTGTGCGGAATGAATTTGGCTGGACAGGCTTGTTCATTCTTGGGCGTTTCCTTGGCCGGCGACCGGATTTCGGCTTACCGCTTATCCTTTTCCGGCATGGAATGTAAACGCTTCTGTGCGATTCACGCAGCGCTTTGCGACTGCGCCTGCCGCACGGCGCGGAAAAAAGCGGAGATCAACGCCGGATCCTTTTTTCCCGGTGCAGTTTCAACGCCCGAAGATATGTCGAGGCCGCGTGGCGTCGCCATCCGCAGCGCATCGGCGACATTGGCCGCGTTTATGCCGCCCGACAGCAAATAGTCCGTGTCTCGCGGCAGGCCGGCGAGCAACCGCCAGTCGAATGCGACCCCGTTGCCGCCCGGCAATTGCGAGCCGGCAGGCGGCTTCGCGTCGAGCAGGAAGCGGTCGGCAATGCCGTAGAACGGCGTCAACCTTTCAAGATCGGCGGCGGTACTGACAGCGAGCGCCTTCATCGCGGGAAGGCCGTAGCGCTGCTTGAGCTCCGCCAAGCGCTGCGGCGTTTCCTTGCCGTGAAGCTGTAGCAGGTCTGGCTGCATGGCCGAGACGATTGCGTCGAGCGTCGCATCGTCCGCATCGACGGTGACCGCGACAGCCAGCGCCCTGCCGCGCGCGGCCTTGCGTAAGCGCCCCGCCTCTGCCGGATCGACATAGCGCGGGCTCTTGGGAAAGAAGATGAAGCCGACGTGGCTGGCGCCGCCATCGAGCGCAGCCGCTACGATCTCCTCCGTCTTCAATCCGCAGATCTTGATGTCCATGAACGCCAGATAGGACGTGGCGCGGCGAAAGTCGAGCGCGTCAGTCGAAGGCGATCGCCTGAAGCGCGGAGCCGTTGCGCTTCAGCCATGCCTTGCAGCGCTCCGTATCGGGGCACAATTGCGTGCACAGTTTCCAGAAACGCGGCGCGTGGTTCATCTCCTTCAGATGCGCGACCTCGTGCGCGACCAGATAGTTGATGACGGCGGGCGGGGCCATCATGATGCGCCATGAGAAGGACAGGTTGCCCTCCGACGAACAGGACCCCCAGCGGCTCGACGTGTCCTTGAAGCGTATCGATTTCGCCCGCTTGCCAAGCGCGGCGGTGTGCTTCGCCACCAGCGCCTCGATCTCGCGCCTGGCCTCGCGCTTGAGGAAATCGGCGATGCGGCGCGGCAGGTGACGCCGGTCGCCATGCACGACGAGCAAGGGGCCGCGCTCGTCCTGGTCGATGCTGACCGTGCCGCGCGCCGCCGGTTCGTGCACGATGAGGTGCGGCACGCCCCGCAAGGGTATCCTGATGCCGGGGCGGACCTGCGGTCGATCCGGAACCTTCGCCAGCCGCTGCTCAAGCCAGCCCTGATGGCGAAACAGGAAACGCTCCACTTCATTGCTCGGCACGCCCGGCGGAACCGTGATGCGCAGGCCCCGCCCGCCCGCGTCGATGCGCAGCGTCAGCCGTCTCGCCCGGTCGTTCTGCACGATCCTGAGCGGCAGTGTGCGGCCCGCAACCTCATGCTCCCGCTCTATCGGCAGGACCGACTGCGGCGTGCGCCTGAAAAAGCCCAACATGACCCCAGTGTTTGCTGATTCGGATGAAAATGCGAAGGGCATCCGACGGGACGCTTATTCAACAAATGGGAAGGCGGCCCGCCGCTTTCCAGAAGCGGGGCGTGAGAACCGAGATTTTCCCGTTTTCACACCTTTTCCCAGCCGCCCGCTTTGCCGGCCCGGTAGATCGCGTCGATCAGTTTCTGGTTCTTCACGGAGTTTTCGAGGGTGAACACCTCGCCCGCGCCACCCTGCGCAACCTTTGCAAAGGTCTCGACTTCGTAGCGATATTGCTGCGCGCCGGGAAAGCGCCACACCTGCGCTTCCGTGTGGCGCTGGTTGTGGAGCTCGACGCGATGATGGTCATAGAGCCCCGCATTGAACGGCGCGGAGACTTCGATGAAGCCCTTGTCGCCATGAAAAACCATCGACTGGCGCCCGGCCAGTTGGGTCGCGATATAAAACGAGAGTTCAAATTCGCCGAAATCGGCACGCACCGAGGAGAAGATGTCGGTCTTGAACCTCTTGTCCCGCTCGACGGTCGCCTGCACGCGCTTCGGCTCTTTCCCGGTTACGAAACGGGTGGACACGGTCGGATAGACGCCAATGTCAGGCAGGCCGCCTCCCCCCAGTTCCGGACGGTTGCGCATATTGTTCGGATCGACATTGTAGTAGGTGAACGCGCCCTGCACGAACTTCAGGGTTCCGATGGCCCCGGACTGCACCAGTTCACGGACCTTCAGCCATTGCGGATGATAGGTCACCATGAAGGCCTCGCACACAAGCACCTTCCTGCGGTTGCGCAGCTTTATCAGCGGCGCGATTTCGCCGGCATCGAGCGCCAGCGGCTTTTCGACCAGTACATGCTTGCCGGCTTCAATGGCTTTGGCCGTCCAGTCGACATGCTGCGCCGTCGGCAGCGGTATGTACACGGCGTCCACCTGATCGGAGGCAAGCAGCTCTTCATAGGAGCCAAATGCATGTTGCGCGCCAAAATGCTTTGCCAGCTTCCGCGCCTTTGCGATGTCGCGGCTGGCAATCGCCGACAGTACATTCCCCTCGGCTTCGACAATCGCGGGGATCAATTGCTCGCGCGCAATCTTGGCCGTCGAAAGAACACCCCAGCGAAACATCCACACCTCCTCCAATTGTGAGGTGCGGACCTTTGCCCGAAACGGCCAAAGGCGCAAGGCACGGATCGATTGGCCAAATTCGCTTTGCGATGTCCGGCCGATAGGTTAGGTTTCCCTAATGTTTGGCCCGTGTTTTCCGCAATCGATGACGACCTCCGACAAACCCGGTGTCTTCCGCCCAGAACCTCCTGCGCCTGAACGTATGCGCGAGATCGAGGCGATCACGGGCGACTTCCGCGTGAACATGTCCCGGCAGCGCTACCACGAGGCGCTGGCCTGCTGTGAACGCGCGCTTTCGCTCGTTCCGCAATTGCCGGGCTGCCACAATGACGCGGCCATCTGCTGCCTTCACCTGAACCGCTGGCAGGAGGCGGTCGAACATTGCAAGGCCGCGCTTCGCTACCGGCCACCGACGATGTCGACACTGGATGTGCTGAGCCATGCCTATGGCTGCCTCGGCCAATTCGACGAGGTGCGCAAATGGGGCCGGATGGCCCTCGAAATGCGCCTTGAAGCCGCCTCCGGCCCGCCGGTATTCCCGCATGATCCCCCGCACCTGCCGCCCGCGCCTTCGCCGCAGACGCGCGAGCACAATCTCATTGCGTTCTCGCTGTTCGGGGCATTGCCAAAATATTGCGAGACAGCCGTACATAACGCCGAGGCGCAACCACTGATCTATCCGGACTGGACATGCATTTTCTATGTCGACGAAACAGTGCCTCAGAAGGTCATCGCACGCCTCAGGGCGGCGAATGGACGAGTCATACAGATTCCCGATTTTGCCAAAGGCTGGCCCGGCCCGATGTGGCGGCTCCTTGCCTATGACGCGCCAGGCCTGCATCGTGTCATCTTCCGCGACGCGGATTCCCTTATCTCGACCAGGGAGGCGAATGCGGTTTCCGCCTGGGTCGAAAGCGGACGGCGCTTTCACCAGATGCGAGACTATCAATCGCATACCGAACTGATGCTTGCTGGCCTGTGGGGTTGCGTGGGCGGCGCGTTGCCGCCTATGCGCATGCTTGTCGATATGTTCCTGCGCGAACCCGTCGTTTCGGCGCATTTCGCCGACCAGCACTTCCTGCGCAGGTTCGTATGGCCTTACGCGCGCGCAAGCCTCATGCAGCATGATTCAATGTTCGGCTTTCTGGAACACGCCCCTTTTCCCGACGGCCCTGCTTCGGCGGATTTTCATGTCGGCATGTGCGAATCCGCCAACCTGTCACTTACGATCGAGGCTCCCGACGACAGCCGCGTCGAGTGGACGCTCGTCGAAAATACCGCAGGGCACGGAGAGATCTGCAGCTATACCAACCACACCAGGAGCAACCGGATTCACGTCAGTCTGCCGTCGCAATGGGTCGCGGCCTACAAGGCCGGCGACCTTGAATTCCGCTACCTGCTGTACAAACCGGGCCAATAGGGCGTTTCGGACCAGCAGCTATTGCCGGTCTGCACTTAGCCGCATGTCGAAATCGACGATATTTGAATAGATTGGTGTGCCAACATCCATTCCGTATCGTGATCGCAACACCTTACCCGTGATCTGGAACGTGATCCTGCTTCCCGATTGAGAGCTGAGATGGACTATGAAGGTCTCCGTGGCTGTCTTGCCGCGCGCGGTCATCTGGCCGACGACCGCCGCCGATGTCGCGTCCAGCAGCCTTACCGACGTCGAATGGAAGGATATTTCCTTTTCGTGATCCGCATCGAAGACGGCGCTGGAGCGAAGGAAGTCATCAATCCGTCCCTGCCCGGTGGCAACGCTTGCCGGCACAACGCGAATGTCGACTTCGGATCGGGCGATTTGTCTGGTGTCGATCCGGATTGTTCCCGAAAAGCGGCCAAACGCGCCTGTCAGGCCGCGCCCTGCGATCTGGTCTATGGTGAAGCCGATATGGGAGGCCCCGGAATCGATGAGATACCTGCCGCCCGCATCTGCAAGATCGACCGCGGCATTCGCCCCATGGCTGAACGCAACAAACAGCAGGGCAATTGCAGACAGACAACGGATCCGCATGGAAGCCTCCCGACTTAAATGTTCATCGGCTATCTGCTAACGCGGTGGGCAGCCGCGATCATCCCGGCGCGGGCAAAGAATTCGCGAGAGAAGGCCGTCCTTGCGTATGAACTGATGCCAGGCTGCGGCGCAGAGGTGCAAGGTGACGACAGCGGCTGCGATGAAGCCCAGAGCCATGTGCGTTGACGACCAGAACGCCTCGGCGCCGTCCGATGGCACAAGCGGCAGATTCGGGATGACGACAAAATTAAAAGCAAAGGTAACGATCCCGAGCGTCGATACCGAAACAAGAATCCAGCCTGTCAGCGGCAACCCGATCATCAAGCCATAAAGCGAGGCGTGGGAAAGCGTTGCTGCGAGGCGCTCGTATCGCGACATGCTCTCCGGCAACTCCGGCGATATTCCGCCAAGTCGCCACAACAGGCGCGGCACGGCCAGCGCAAGGATCAGAAAGCCGAGCGACTTGTGAAGCTGTATCAATTCGAAAGCGCGGCGCTGGTCGTCGAGACGAACCATAAGGAAGCCCAGAACAAGCTGCCCGATAAACAAGGGTGCGATTATCCAATGCAGGACTATCGCGACCAGCCCATAGCTGCGCCTTGTGTTTCCAAGCATCTACGGCCTCCATCCGCGATAAACGCAGACGGAGATCATAGTCTTCCCGAATCTTGCCGCTAGGCGCGCAGCGTGCCGCCGGTCTGCTTGCGCACGTTCTCGACGATACGCGAGGCAAGCGCCTCGAAATCCTCGTCGGTCAAGGTCTTGTCCGTCGGCTGGATCGAGACCTCGATGGCGATGGACTTCCTGTCCGCCCCAAGCGCTGCGCCCTCGAACACATCGAATACGGTAACGCCGGTTATCAGCTTCTTGTCCGCGGCAAGCGCTGCCCGCACCAGCGTTCCGGCCTCGACCGCCTTTTCGACGACGAAGGCAAAATCCCGCTTCACCGCCTGGAAGGGCGACAGTTCAAGCCTCGGCTTCGTGCGCGTGGCCTTCGCCTTCGGTTCGGGAATGGCATCGAGGAAGATTTCAAAACCTGCCAGCGGACCGGCGACATCCAGCACTTCCAGCGTGGATGGATGAAACTCGCCAAAATGGCCGAGCACGACCTTGGGACCGAGCTTTATGAGCCCGGATCGTCCCGGATGATACCAATCAGGCGCAACCGCCTCGATCTGGAGCCGGTCCACAGGCGCGCCGCAGGCTTCCAGCACGGCGATGGCGTCCGACTTGGCGTCGAACACACCGACAGGCCCTGCATTGCCGGACCATGAGCGGCCCGATCCGTCGAGCTTCGCCGTGCCGCGCCTGATGCCGGACGCAACGCGGCGCTGCGTGTCCGGCGTGTCGCCCTCATAGGCGCCCGATACTTCGAACAGGGCGACATCGGCAAATCCGCGATCCGCATTGCGCTGCGCCGCCGCGATGAGGCCCGGCAGCAGCGAGGGGCGCATATCCGACATCTCGGCGGCAATCGGGTTGGAAAGTTTCAGCGCGGCCCTGCCGCCGCCGAAAACCTCAGCATGGCGGGCCGGAATGAACGACCACGTGACCGCTTCCATCATGCCGCGCACGGCCAGCGTGCGCTTGGCAAGGCGCGTGCGCACCTGCAAGGTGGTGAGGATTTTCGCATTGACCGCGCCGTGGCTTGAAAGCGGTTGCGGCGCAATGGCGTCCACACCGTGGATGCGCATGACTTCCTCGACCAGATCGGCCTTGCCTTCGACATCGGGACGCCATGACGGCACCGAAACCTCGATCACCTCGCCGTCGCCCCTTGGCGTGAAGCCGAGGCGGGCGAGGATATCGATACCTTCGGCCTTCGGCACGTCGAGACCGGTCAGCCGCTTCACCTCGGAAACGGGAAAGGAAATGACCGGCGGCGTGTAACCCCCATAGCCGACGATTTCCGTTTCGGTCGGTGTGCCGCCGCAGAAATCGAGCACCATCTGCGTGGCGAGGTCGAGGCCCGGCACCATGAATTCGGGATCGACGCCACGTTCGAAGCGATAGCGCGCATCGGTGATGATGCCGAGCGCCCGCCCCGTGCGGGCGATGTTGAGCGGTTCCCAGAGCGCCGATTCGATCAGCACGTCGGTCGTGCTTTCATCGGAGCCGGAATGCTCGCCGCCCATGACACCCGCGATGGACTCGACGCCCTTGCCGTCGGCGATTACGCACATTTCCGGGTTGAGCGTATATTCGCGCTGGTCGAGCGCCAGCACCTTCTCGCCGTCCGTCGCGCGCCGCACGCTCAGATTGCCCGCGACCTTGGCTGCGTCAAAGACGTGCAGCGGACGACCCCTGTCGAAGGTGAGATAGTTCGTGATGTCCACCAGCGCGTTGATCGGGCGCAGGCCGATGGCGAGCAGCCGCTGTTGAAGCCATTTCGCCGACGGGCCGTTCTTGACGCCGCGCACCAGACGCAGCGCGAAACCCCGGCAAAGCGAGGGCGTGTCGCCGAAATCGAGCGTCACCTTG
Organism: Rhizobiaceae bacterium; assembly: GCA_023953835.1. Lineage (NCBI taxonomy): Bacteria > Pseudomonadati > Pseudomonadota > Alphaproteobacteria > Hyphomicrobiales > Rhizobiaceae > Rhizobiaceae bacterium. Next base: position 1,136,590 of record JAMLJB010000001.1, read on the forward strand.
ACCGGGCACGGACCTTCGCCACGGATTGAAGCTATCGGCCTGTCCTTTAGCGTGCCGAGGCCGCTTGCCGCGAGATCGCGGGCGATGCCGTGAATGCTGGTGGCGTCGGGGCGGTTCGGCGTCAGGTTGATCTCGACAACCGGGTCGTCCAGATGGGCATAGGCGGCGAAGCTGGCGCCGACCGGGGCGTCGGCGGGCAGGTCGATGATCCCGTCATGCTCGTCCGAAAGCTGCAACTCGCGCTCCGAACACATCATGCCCCGGCTTTCGACGCCGCGAATCTTTCCGACGCCAAGCGTCACGTCGATGCCGGGAACATAGGTTCCGGGCGCGGCGAACGCCCCGACCAGACCGGCGCGGGCATTCGGCGCGCCGCACACGACCTGCACCGGGTCGCCGGAGCCGGTATCGACGGTCAGCACCTGCAGCTTGTCCGCGTCGGGATGTTTGGCGGCGGTCAGGACCTTGGCGATGACGAATGGCTTCAACGCGGACTTGTCGTCCACATGCTCGACCTCAAGGCCGATGGAGGTCAGCCGCTCGACGATCTCGTCCAGCGTTGCCTCGGTTTCGAGATGTTCTTTCAGCCAGGAAAGGGTGAATTTCATGTGTCGCTACCCGTGTTTCGGCTGTTGGATCAGGCGCTGAGGCCAGCGAAGAGAGTTGGCATGTCGAGCGGGCGGAAGCCGTAATGCGACAACCAGCGCACATCAGCGTCAAAGAAGGCGCGCAGGTCCGGCATGCCGTATTTCAGCATGGCGATGCGATCGATGCCCATGCCCCAGGCGAAGCCCTGATATTCGTCGGGATCGAGGCCGCCGGCGCGCAGCACGTTCGGATGCACCATCCCGCAGCCGAGGATTTCCAGCCAGTCATTGCCCTCGCCGAACCGGATTTCGCCGGGGCGCGAGCGGTCGCACTGGATGTCCACTTCAAGGCTCGGCTCGGTGAACGGAAAGAAGCTCGGGCGAAAGCGCATTTTCAGGCTCGGCACCTCGAAGAACGCCTTGCAGAACTCTTCCAGCACCCAGCGCATATTGGCAACGTTGGCCGTCCTGTCGATCACCAGCCCTTCGAGCTGGTGGAACATCGGCGTGTGCGTGGCATCGGAATCCATGCGGTAGGTCTTGCCCGGGATGACGATGCGGATCGGCGGCTTCTGCGCCTCCATCGTACGTATCTGGACGGGCGAGGTGTGCGTGCGCAGGAGCTTGCGTTCGCCCTTTTCGTCAGGATTGAAGAAGAAGGTGTCATGCATCTCGCGCGCCGGATGACCGTCCGGGAAATTCAGCGCCGTGAAGTTGTAGTAATCCGTCTCGATGTCCGGACCTTCGGCGACGGCGAACCCCATATCGCCGAAAATCGCGGTGATCTCGTCGACCACCTGGCTGATCGGATGAATGCGGCCGCGCTCGGAGGGCGACTCGCGAACCGGCAAGGTGACATCCACCCGCTCAGCCGCAAGGCGCGCGCTGATTGCGGCGTGCCTCAGCTTGCCTTTGCGTGCCGCAAGCGCCTCGGTCACGCGGTTCTTCAACCCGTTGATGGCCGGGCCTTGAACCTGCCGTTCCTCGGGCGACATGCCGCCAAGCGTCTTGAGCAGTTCCGAGACGGACCCCTTCTTGCCGAGGACCGCAACGCGCACGGCCTCGATTGCCTGCTCGTCCGGCGCCGCGGCAATGGCGTCCAGGACATCGGTTTCGATACGGCTGATATCGGTCATTGCTTGGCCTTCGGTTTTTGTCCCGGCAGCGGGCCGGGTACGCTTTGGTCTGGAGTGTGCGCAAGCGCTGGATAGAGAAACTCGCTCGCCTTGAGAAGCCGCCTGCCGTCCGCCCCGAGCCCGACATGGTGCAGAAGGCGAAGGAACGGCAGGAGGAAACCGACCGGCCCGCGCATGGAAGCAAGGCGCGGCAGGACGTCCGGCGGCGAATCGGCACGATAGGCGTCCAGCGCCCGCTGCGGCGTGGCATCCGACAGCGACTGGCCGCAAATCTGGAGAAACAGCAGCCACAGGTCGCGCGCCTGCGCATCGACCAGCGGTATGGTTTCTTCAGGCGCTTCCTCGAAATCGAGAAAGCCGATGCGGCCGTTTTCAAGGATCATGTCGCGTGGATGCGGGCGTCCGTGACAGAGACCCGCGCCGTGCGCCTTGCCAAGCGCCTCGGCGCAATCGACGAGCAGATCGTCATGCGCGGACGCGTCGGTATCCTTGAGCAAGTCCAGTTCGTCCTGAACGATACCGCTGGCGCTGCTCAGCACGAGATTGCCGCCCTGCCGGAACAGCAGTTGCACAGCAGGAAATCCGGCTGCCGCGAATGCGGCATTCTTGCGCTCCTCGCGCAGCGCCATGTCCTGCGACCCAATGATTTTCGAAGAGCGCAGCATCGGCCAGGGGATCAGCGGGGAGACCAACGCGTGGAGTTGCTTGAAAAATGGACGACCTTGCGCACCCATGCGCTTGATCCACACCGTGCGGCCATCCACCACCGCCGAACTGACCCGCCTGCCCTGCCCCGCGACCAGCAGGCGCAGGATCTGCTCCAGCCCTTGCGGGCTGAGCCGATCGATGTCGCTCCGAGGCTTGGTAGGTGTCATATCGTCAAAAAAACCCGCGCCGGCGAAGCCAGCGCGGGTCTCCCAAAAATCAGTGGTGCAGAAGCTTGGGAAGCGCTGGATCAGGCCACAGCGCTTTCAAAAGCATTCGGCGTGGTGTTCTTGAGGTATTCAAGCGCCGTCTTCGCCTGGGCGACAAGCGCCGCGAATGCCTGCGGCTCATGGATCGCCATGTCGGACAGCACCTTGCGGTCGATCTCGATGCCCGCCTTGTTCAGCCCGTCGATGAAACGGCCATAGGTCAGGCCATGCTCGCGCACGGCCGCATTGATGCGCTGGACCCAGAGCGCACGGAAATTGCGCTTGCGGTTCTTGCGGTCGCGATATGCATATTGCAGCGACTTCTCGACTGCCTGCTTGGCGATGCGGATGGTGTTCTTTCGACGTCCATAGAAGCCTTTCGCGGCTTTCAGGACCTTCTTGTGCTTTGCGTGGGCGGTTACGCCCCTCTTGACGCGTGCCATGTCATGATCTCCTTAAATTCGCGCTGTTCGTTCGGACCGGGCTCAGATACCGCCGCCATTCGGCAGGAAGTTCTTGATGACCTTCTTGCCGTCCGGCTCGGCCAGCACCATCGTGCCGCGAGCATCGCGTATGAACTTGTTGGAGCGCTTGATCATGCCGTGGCGCTTTCCGGCGGCGGCGGACAGAACCTTGCCGGTGCCGGTGATCTTGAACCGCTTCTTCGCAGCGGACTTGGTCTTCATCTTGGGCATTTTGCTTCCTTTCTCGCGCGCATTTGACATGCGCCTTGTTGTTTGCTTCGGACCGACCAAAGTCCGAAAAGCATAAAGACCGCCACGGCATGCCCTGCCGGGCGGCTTTTCTTGAGACGCGGCTCCATATCAGCAAGAAATTTGCCGCGCAAGTGGGAAGTGGACTACCAGAGGTGGAACAGAACCGGGATGACGCCCTTGTTCTGCAAGGTCTCAATCAACTCAAAAAGTGGCACGGATAAGAAGAACGCAAGCCCGTCCTTGAGTGTCCTCAGCAGGAGCGTTGGACGGAAACTGACCAGTTCCTCATCGCGATAGAGAGACGGATTGGGAAGAAAGCGCGGGACGCGGGCGGCATAATCCAGATAGGGCTTGCCGAGCTTTGCCTCCAGGAAGCCTTCTTCCTTGCGAATGACGATAGAGAAAGCGATCCAGCACAGAATGCCGAACACGGCGGTCAGGATAAGGCTGCCCATCTGGCCGCCTACCCCGGCAGCAGCTATCGCGGAAAAGAAATACAGCGGATTGCGCGTTATCGAATATGGCCCGGTCTGCACAACCTCGGAAGACTTGCGTCCGCCGATATAGAGCGTCGACCACATCCGCCCCCCGATCCCGATCAGGATCAGCATCTGGCCCAGCCATTCGATACGCTCGTGGATTTCCTCGGGCTGGCTGGACCTGCCGAATATCAGGAAAATCGCAATCACGGAAATGACAGCCGCAAGCACGATGCGGCGCAGGCGCTGGTATTCCGTCATCGCCTTGTCGGCTGGCAGTGTCATAGATTTCAATCCAAATTTCCGGGCGCTGAACGAATCCAACGCCGCGGAATTACTTCGGCGCCAGCACCATCATCATCTGGCGGCCCTCGAGTTTCGGCTCTGCTTCGACCTTCGCTATGGCTGCGGTTTCTTCCCGCACGCGATTCAGAAGCTCCATGCCGAGTTCCATATGCGCCATCTCGCGGCCACGGAAGCGAAGCGTCAGCTTGACCTTGTCACCCTCCTCGAAGAAGCGGCGCACCGCCTTCATCTTCACCTCATAGTCATGGGTGTCGATGTTGGGGCGCATCTTGATCTCCTTGATCTCGATGACTTTCTGGTGTTTGCGCGCCTCGGCGGCCTTTTTCTGGGTGGCATATTTCAGCTTGCCCAGATCCAGAATCTTGGTGACCGGCGGCGCGGCGTTCGGCGAAATCTCGACAAGATCGAGTCCGGCTTCCTCGGCAGCCAAAAGAGCATCGTTTATGGAAACAACGCCTCGATTCTGGCCTTCGGCATCGATAAGCTGAACCTGTGGAACGCGTATGTCGCGGTTTGCGCGGGGGCCGTCCTTGACGGGTGCGGCGGCTTTAAACGGTCTGCGAATGGCTTTCTTCTCCTTAAGCCGTTGATGAAAAGCCGCGCCAATGTGGTTGCGGCGCGGCGGCTGTCAATAGCACAGCCCGCGAAAATGTGCACCATTCATTGCTTTCCGGCGCTTCGTTGCGCCGACGCACGGTTTCGACGGCTTTGCTGGCCTACAGCATGCATTCAACGGTGGGCTTTTCGAGGACCATGGCCTGTGGCATGACGCAGCCCTCGTTCAGATAAGGCCGAAAACCGGAATGGCAAGCGAAACGTGCACAACCCTCGACGTGGGCGGGGCCGAAATTGCCGTCCGCAGGCAGTCTGGAATCGCTCCCGGTGTCGTCTGGCTGGGCGGCTATCGCTCCGACATGCTGGGGACCAAGGCCGAAACGCTTGACGCATGGGCGCGGGAAAAGGGTCACGCTTATCTCCGCCACGATTATTCGGGCCACGGCGAATCGGGCGGTGACTTCAAGGACGGAACGATCTCACGCTGGCTGGCTGAAAGCCTTGCCGTGCTAAGCGCGTTCAGCGAAGGGCCGCAGATACTGGTGGGTTCGTCCATGGGCGCATGGATCGCGCTGCGTATGGCACAGGAACTGCGCAAGGCGAACGACAGCGACAGGCTTGGCGCGCTGATCCTGCTTGCGCCGGCGCCCGACTTCACGCGCGAACTGGTGGAGCCGAAGCTCACGGACGCGCAGCGCCGCGACCTTGCCGAAAAGGGCTATTTCGAGACGCCATCGGAATATTCCGACCAGCCCTACATCTATACGCGCGCGCTCATCGAGGACGGCGCGAGGAACCTCGTGATGGGCGGGCCGATCGACACGCATTGTCCCGTACAGATTATACAGGGCGTTGCCGATCCCGACGTGCCCTATGCCCATGCGCTGAAGCTTGCCAGCCTGATGCCCGCTGACGATGTGACGCTTTCGCTCGTGCCGGAGGGCGACCATCGGCTGTCCAGACCGCAAGACCTCGAACTGCTCGTTGGCGCGGTCGACGCCATGATCGAGCGAATCGCCTGAATGCGCCTGTCTATCCCATCCGCCGCCTTCGTGGCGGCTATTGTCGGCTTTGGCGGCACGCTGGCCATCATCATTGCTGCCGCCAATGCCGTTGGCGCGACGCAACTTCAAACGGCGAGCTGGGTGACGGCGCTTTGCATCGCCATGGCGGTGGAAAGCTTCTGGCTATCATGGCGCACGCGCATGCCGGTGATTTCCGCATGGTCCACGCCGGGAGCCGCGCTGATCGCGGCGTCCAGCGGGTTCAACATCAACGAAGCGGTCGCCGCCTTCATCGTCGCTGCCGTGCTGCTGGTCGCGACCGGGCTGTTTCGCCCGCTCACGCGGCTGATCTCGCGCATACCCCATTCCGTCGCATCGGGCATGCTGGCTGGAATCGTCGTCACCTTCGCCATCAACGCGGTCCGCACGATTCCGATTGATCCGTGGCTTATCCTGCCGCTGATCGCCGCCTTCTTCATATTCAGGCTGGTCAATCCCTCCCTCTCCGTACTGGCGGTTCTGATCGGCGGCGGGGCCGCGGCATTCGTTTCGGGACGCATCGGCACGCTGCCCGCGCCGGAGCTATCGACCCTGACGCTGATTGCGCCGAGCTTCACGGCCGGCGCGGTGTTCGGCCTCGCGATCCCACTCTATCTCGTTACGATGGCGTCGCAGAACCTGTCGGGATTGGCGGTGCTCAAGGCGGCGGGCTACGAACCGCCCGCCGGGCCGTTGATCGGCGTGACCGGCTTCGTCTCGCTGCTCACCGCACCGTTCGGCGCATCCACCTCGAACCTCGCCGCCATTTCGGCTGCGATCTGCACCGGGCCGGATGTGCATCCCGACCCGGCGGAACGCTGGAAGACAGGGCCGTTCTACGCGCTCTTCTATCTAATCTTCGCGCTGTTCGGCGCTTCGCTGGTGGCCGTGTTTGCAGTCCTGCCGCCGGCATTGATCGCATTGGTGGCGGGGCTGGCGCTGATGCCCGCGCTCGCCAATGCGCTGGCAATCGCGCTTGCCGACGAGCGCGAGCGCTTTGCCGCAACCACGGCGTTCGCCGTGACCGCTTCGGGCCTCGTGGTGCTGGGCATAGGCTCGGCGTTCTGGGGCCTGGTCGGCGGGCTGCTCGTGCTCGGTCTTGAGCACTTCAAAAAGTCTTATTGGAATCAATAGGCTGTTGCGTTTCGCAAGGCGCCGTCTTGAATGGCGGCAATCGCTTTCCCATGTCCTTCATCAGCAGCGCAACGGTGCTCGCTGCGCAACCGAAGGAACGGGAAAAATGTCGACGACTGCTTTGATCCGCCCGGCCTGGACGCCGGCGACCATCGCGCTCATGGTGATCGGGTTCGTGGTGTTCTGGCCTCTTGGGCTGGCCATGCTTGCCTATATCATCTGGGGCGACCGGCTTGACGGTTTCAAGCGCGAGGTGAACCGCGCGACGGATGGCGTATTCGCCGGCTGCCGCCGATCTTCATGGAAGGCGACCGCCGCCACCGGCAACATCGCCTTCGACGACTGGCGCGAGAAAGAGCTTGAGCGGCTGGCCGAAGAGCGCCGCAAGCTCGACGAGATGCGCGACGAGTTCGATGCCTACGCACGCGAGCTTCGCCGCGCGAAGGACCAGGAAGAGTTCGACCGCTTCATGGCAAACCGCAACAAGCCGACGGCTCCGGCAAAACGCGGCAAGGGCTCCGGCCTGCTCGACGACTGACACGCTCTTAGCCGGGCATGCATTTGACGGCGCCGCACCAGCGGCGCCGTTTCCGTATTCAGGTCGTGCCATTGCGGCAAAATGCGCCCGAAACTTCGATGCGCGGAACATGCGCAAGGCGCTTGCGCGCGAATGGACCTATTCCTATATACGCCGCAGCTTTGTGTCGGCTGCCGTAAAAGGTTGGTCGCAGCAAGGAAATCCTGACGAAAGGGGCTTTCGCCGGAATGCCTTCGGGGTCCTGAAAGCCTGCTAATTGGAGAGAAGAACATGGCAAAAGTAATCGGCATCGATCTCGGAACGACCAATTCCTGCGTCGCCGTCATGGACGGCAAGGACGCCAAGGTCATTGAAAATGCTGAAGGCGCGCGCACGACGCCATCCATCGTCGCATTCACGGGCGACGGCGAGCGCCTCGTGGGACAGCCGGCGAAGCGTCAGGCGGTCACCAATCCTGAAAACACAATCTTCGCGGTCAAGCGCCTGATCGGCCGCCGCTTCGACGACCCGGTGACGGACAAGGACAAGAAGCTTGTCCCCTACAAGATCGTCAAGGGCGACAATGGCGACGCTTGGGTCGAGGCAGGCGGCAAGAAGCAGTCGCCCAGCCAGATTTCGGCGATGATCCTGCAGAAGATGAAGGAAACGGCGGAAGCCTATCTCGGCGAGAAGGTCGACAAGGCGGTCATCACCGTTCCCGCATATTTTAACGACGCACAGCGCCAGGCCACCAAGGACGCGGGCAAGATCGCCGGCCTCGAGGTTCTGCGCATCATCAACGAGCCGACGGCAGCCGCGCTCGCCTACGGCCTCGACAAGAAGGACGGCAAGACCATCGCGGTCTATGACCTCGGCGGCGGCACCTTCGACATTTCCGTCCTCGAAATCGGCGACGGCGTGTTCGAGGTCAAATCCACCAATGGAGACACGTTCCTCGGCGGTGAAGACTTCGACATGCGCCTGGTCGAATATTTGGCCGACGAATTCAAGAAAGAACAGGGCATCGATCTGAAGAACGACAAGCTCGCCTTGCAGCGCCTGAAAGAGGCTGCCGAAAAGGCGAAGATCGAGCTGTCTTCTTCGGCGCAGACCGAAATCAACCTGCCCTTCATCACGGCAGACGCCACCGGCCCGAAGCACCTGACCATGAAGCTCACGCGCGCCAAGTTCGAGAGCCTCGTGGACGATCTAGTGCAGCGCACCATCGAGCCCTGCAAGGCGGCCCTCAAGGACGCCGGGCTGAAGGCAGGCGAGATCGATGAGGTCGTTCTGGTCGGCGGCATGACCCGCATGCCGAAGATACAGGAGATCGTGAAGCAGTTCTTCGGCAAGGACCCGCACAAAGGCGTCAACCCCGATGAGGTGGTGGCACTTGGCGCGGCGATCCAGGCCGGCGTGCTGCAGGGCGACGTGAAGGACGTGCTGCTGCTCGACGTGACCCCGCTTTCGCTGGGCATCGAGACGCTGGGCGGCGTGTTCACCCGTCTGATCGAGCGCAACACCACGATCCCGACCAAGAAGAGCCAGGTCTTTTCGACCGCCGAGGACTCGCAGTCCGCCGTGACAATCCGCGTCTTCCAGGGCGAGCGCGAGATGGCAGCGGACAACAAGATGCTCGGACAGTTCGATCTGGTCGGCATCCCGCCCGCACCGCGCGGCGTTCCGCAGATCGAGGTGACGTTCGACATCGACGCCAACGGCATCGTCAATGTCTCGGCCAAGGACAAGGGCACCGGCAAGGAGCAGCAGATTCGCATCCAGGCATCCGGCGGCTTGTCCGACGCGGACATCGAGAAGATGGTGAAGGACGCCGAGGCAAACGCCGAATCCGACAAGAAGCGGAAGGCGCTGGTCGAGGCCCGCAACCAGGGCGAGGCGCTGGTACATTCGGCGGAGAAGTCGCTCAAGGACTATGGCGACAAGGTCTCGGAAGCCGATCGCACCGCGATCGCCGACGCGATTACCGCGCTCAAGGCGGCAACTGAAGGCGATGACGTGGAGGCTATCGACGCCAAGGCGCAGGCGCTGACCGAAGCCACCATGAAGCTCGGCCAGGCCATGTACGAAGCCTCGCAGGCAGAAGCCGCCGAGGCTGACGCCAAGGCGGATGCGGCCAAGGACAGCGATGTTGTCGACGCCGATTTTGAAGAAATCGACGAGGACGACAAGAAGAAGTCTGCCTGAGGGCGGTTGTGATCGAAAAGCCCGGCGCATGCCGGGCTTTTTGTAACCTGCGAGGGACTTTCATGATTGTTTGGCTATGCCGGACAGGTCGGGCGGGGCAGAATGAAGGCTGATTTCTACGAGACATTGGGGGTCTCGCGCAGCGCGGACGAAAAGGAGTTGAAGGCGGCCTATCGCAAGCTCGCCATGCAGTTCCATCCCGACCGCAATCCGGGCGACCACGCCGCGGAGATCAAGTTCAAGGAAATCGGCGAAGCCTATGACTGCCTGAAAGACCCGCAGAAGCGCGCGGCCTATGACCGCTTCGGCCATGCCGCCTTCGAGCATGGGGGCGGTGGCGCGGGCTTCGCGAACGGCTTCGGTTCCGGCGGCTTCTCCGACATTTTCGAAGACATATTCGGCGAGATGATGGGAGGCGCGCGGCGCCGTTCCAGCGGCGGTCGCGAGCGCGGCGCCGACCTGCGCTACAACATGGAAATCACGCTGGAGGAAGCGTATGCGGGCAAGACCGCCCAGATACGCGTCCCCTCCTCCATTTCCTGCACGACCTGTTCGGGCACTGGGGCAAAGCCCGGGACCCAGCCCGTGACCTGCACGATGTGCGGCGGACATGGAAAGGTGCGCGCCAGCCAGGGCTTCTTCTCAATCGAGCGGACCTGCCCGCAGTGCCAGGGGCGCGGCCAGATGATCAAGGACCCCTGCCCGAAATGCTCCGGCCAGGGTCGCATCGTTCAGGAGCGTTCGCTTTCGGTGAACATACCGGCGGGAATCGAGGACGGCACGCGCATCCGGCTTGCCAATGAAGGCGAGGCGGGCTTGCGCGGCGGACCTTCCGGCGATCTCTACATCTTCCTCTCGGTCAAGCCGCACGAGTTTTTCCAGCGCGACGGGGCCGATCTTTATTGCCGCGTGCCGATCTCCATGACCACCGCCGCGCTTGGCGGCCAATTCGAGGTTGCGACGCTCGATGGCACCCAGACCCGCGTGAAGGTGCCGGAAGGCACTCAGAACGGAAAGCAGTTCCGCCTCAAGGGCAAGGGCATGCCGGTGCTGCGGCAGGCGCAGATGGGCGACCTCTACATACAGACCGCCGTCGAGACCCCGCAGAGCCTGACCAAGCGGCAGCGCGAACTGCTGGAAGAGTTCGATTCCATCTCGTCCAAGGAAAACTCGCCGCAATCCGCCGGCTTTTTCTCGCGCATGAAGGAATTCTTCGAATCGTTCGGCGAATAGCTGGAATGTGATTATCGGTGGGCGAACCATGTTTCGCCTTGCGTTTGCAGGGCAGGATGATAGTCCGATCACCAGTTGGCACGCGATGGCCGGTGCGCGATGCTTTCCGAACGAGGGGATTTGCTGATGGCTGGTCTGGGACTTCGCAAGCTTGCCGCGAAATTCGATGACGAGTTGAAGTTCTTCAAAGGCTGGATCGACAAGCCGAAAGCAGTGGGCGCTATCATGCCGACAAGCTCGGTCACGGCGCGAAAAATGGCGTCGGTGATCGATACGGCTTCCGGGCTGCCGGTCCTGGAAGTGGGTCCCGGAACGGGCATCATCACCAAATACATCCTCAAGCACGGGGTGAAGCCGTCCGATCTCTACACGCTCGAATATTCGCATGATTTCGTCATGCACCTGCGGCGGATTTTCCCCGAGGTGAACGTCATCGAGGGCGATGCATTCGACCTCGACAAATCGCTTGGAAGCAGTACCCCGAAATTGTTCGACGCCGTGGTTTCAGGTGTTCCCCTGTTGAATTTCCCGGTGCAGAAGCGCGTCCACTATCTGGAAGGGCTGCTGCAGCGCCTGCCCGCCGGCAGGCCGGTCGTGCAGCTCACCTACGGGCCAAAATCGCCGATACCGCCCGGACTGGGCGACTATACGGTCGAACATCTCGACTTCATCCTGCGCAACATTCCGCCGACACGCCTGTGGATCTATCGCCGGAGACGCCAGCATTGAGCCGAGCGCCCCGCATCCTTCTGTTCGCGGGATCGACCCGCACCGGCGCCTATAGCGGCAAGGTCGCGGACGCTGCACAGAAGGAGCTGGCGCTGCAAGGCGCGGAGGTCACGCGCATTTCGCTCGGGGACTTTCCGCTGCCTATCATGAATCAGGACCTCGAGGCCGAACAGGGCGTGCCCGAAAACGCGGCAAAGCTCGCGCGACTGTTCGTCGCCCATGACGCCGTCATGATCTGCACCCCCGAATATAACGGGTCGATACCGCCGCTGTTGAAGAACGCCATCGACTGGATCAGCCGCGTCAAGGAAAACGGCAAGAGCGTCCGCGCGTTCGACGGCAGGATCGGCTGCATCTGCTCATCGTCCAACGGACATTTCGCCGGAATCCGCAGCGCCTCGCATCTTCGGCAGGTGCTGGCGCATATCCAGATGGATGTGATCGCCTCACAGGTCTCCGTACCCAATGCGGGCGAGGCTTTCGACGAGTTCGGTGATTTCAAGGCCGAGCGACTGCGCAACGGCATGAACCGCACCTGCCGCGCGCTCATCGAGGCGGCGTCCCTGCACATGCCCGCGGACGAATAGACGCCATGGCTGTCGAGGCAATGCGCGAACGGTTGATCGTCGGCCTCGACGTGCCGGACGTGAAGCAGGCAGAAGCGGTCGTTACAGAGCTTGGCGACACGGTCGGCTTTTACAAGATCGGCTATCAGCTCGCATATGCCGAGGGCGGCCTGGATTTCGCCCGCGAACTGGCCAACAGCGGCGCGAAAGTGTTTCTCGACCTCAAGCTGCTCGATATCGACAATACGGTGGCAAAGGGTGTGGAGGCCATCGTCCGCATGGGCATGACGATGCTGACCCTGCACGCCTATCCCAAGGCGATGCGGGCAGCCGTCGAGGCCGCCAGAGGGTCCGGCCTCTGCCTGCTGGGCGTCACGGTGCTGACTTCGATGGATGAGGAAGACCTCATTGCGGCGGGCTATGAATATGACCCGCACACGCTTGTCCTGCGGCGCGCCGAACAAGCGCTTCAGGCCGGAATGGGCGGGGTCGTCTGCTCCGCCGACGAGGCGGCAGCTGTCCGCCGCATTGTCGGGCCGGACCTCGCGGTGGTGACGCCGGGTATCAGGCCCACAGGCGCAGATCACGGCGACCAGAAGCGTGTCGTCACTCCGGCCGACGCGGTGCGGCGTGGCGCCAGCCATCTGGTCGTGGCGCGGCCCATCATCGGCGTCGTTGACAGAAGGGCCGCCGCCCGCGCTATCATCGCCGAGATGGAAAGCGCCTGAGGGAGAGGACATGCCGAAAGCCTATTGGATTGCCCGCGTCGATGTCCGCGACCCGGAGGGATACAAGGGATATGTCGCTGCGGCCAAGCCTGCTTTCGAGCGCTATGGCGCCCGCTTTCTGGCACGAGGCGGCAAGGCGGAGGCGGTCGAGGGACCGGGTCGCGCGCGCAACGTCATCATCGAGTTCGCCTCGATGGACGATGCCAGAGACTGCTACAACTCGCCCGAATACCAGCACGCTAGATCGATCCGCCATCAGTTCGCCGACGGGGAAATCGTGCTTGTGGAGGCGGTAGAAGGCTGAGCGCGGCTTTGGACCAAAGTAGAAAAAACTTGCAACGATAGTGTCTATTGCGTTGCAGCATTTGTTTGTTAACGTGGAGCTTCGAAACTGCGTTCGCTGGCGGGCGTCTACAACCACGGGCAAAGTCGAGGCGAACATATATGTTCTATCAGCTCTACGAGATGAACTATGCTGCGCTCCAGCCCTTTCGGGCATTGAGCGATGCGACGCGGATCCTCTACACAAATCCGCTCAATCCGTGGTCTCACACTCCGATGGGCCGAATGATCGCAGCATCGGCTGAACTTTTTGAACGATCCACCCGACGTTATGGAAAGCCGGCTTTCGGCATCGACGCGATCAAGGTCGACTTCAAATCCATTCCCGTCGTTGAAGAGATCGTCTGGTCCAAGCCTTTTTGCAACCTCATCCATTTCGAGCGGGATCTGCCGAAAAACCGCCGCCCCGATCCAAAACTGCTGATCGTTGCGCCGATGTCCGGGCACTATGCGACATTGCTGCGCGGCACGGTGGAGGCCATGCTGCCGCATGCGGATGTTTACATCACCGATTGGATCGACGCCCGCATGGTGCCGGCCACGGACGGACGTTTCGACCTGGATGACTACATCGACTATATAATCGAAATGCTCCATGAACTGGGCGAGGACACCCATGTTATCGGTGTGTGCCAGCCTTCAGTTCCCGTGCTCGCCGCCGCCGCCGTCATGGAATCTCGAGGTGACCGTTTTGCGCCGTCCACGATGACGCTCATGGGCGGCCCGATCGACACACGCCGCAATCCCACCGCCGTCAACCTGCTGGCCGAAAAGAAGGGAATTGCGTGGTTCCGCGACAATGTCATCATGCAGGTTCCGTGGCCGCTGCCCGGCGTCGGACGAAATGTGTATCCCGGCTTTCTCCAGCTTTCCGGCTTCATGAGCATGAACCTCGATCGCCATATACTGGCGCACAAGGACTTCTTCATGCATCTGGTGGAGAACGACGGCGACAACGCCGAGAAGCACCGCGACTTCTATGACGAGTACATGGCCGTGATGGATCTGACGGCTGAATTCTACCTGCAAACCGTCGATACCGTTTTCGTCCGTCATGCGCTTCCCAAGGGCCAGATGACACATCGCGGCGCGCTCGTCGATTGTTCCGCAATACGCAATGTCGGGCTGTTCACCGTCGAGGGCGAAAACGACGACATTTCCGGTCTCGGCCAGACGCAGGCGGCGCACGACCTTTGCGTCAACATTCCGGAAGCGCGGCAGGCGCACTATGTGCAGCCCAAGGTCGGGCACTACGGCGTTTTCAATGGTTCCCGCTTCCGTTCGGAGATCGTCCCGCGCATCGTGGATTTCATGAACAGCCACGGAAAACTGCGCCAGAACGCGCCCAGGCCGAAACTGGTTCGTTCCGCCACAAGCTAGGACGTCCGGAAGCCGTAAACACGCGGCGCGAAGCGGCAAGGGCCATGCCTTTGCCGCCATTTTTTTGCGTCTACCGCTTGTGGGGCGCCATCGCAGTAACCATGTTCATATATTAGTAACCATAGCGCATTGACTTTTCGCCCTGTTCGCCTTTAACCTTTTGTTAACAAAGCAGAGGGGCAGAATGGGACGGGTCGATCAATCGTTTTCGATCGTGTGGGCTGCATTGCGCTCGATCAGCGTATTTGCGGTCCTCTGCCTCGGTACCTTTGAGGCGTCCGCCGGATCGGCGATGGTAGTGGGCGGTCTGACTTCGCAGCCGATTGGCCACTACGAATATTGCAGGTCGAATCCCAGTGCTTGTGCCATCCGTACGCGCGATACGCGGCCGGAGCACATGAACGCCGCGCTTCTGAGCAAAATCCGCTACATCAATCTGGTTGTGAATTCGAGCGTCGAGCCGAAAAGCGATAATGATGTATATGGCCGGGAAGAGGTCTGGGCGCTGCCCGTCAGCGGCGTCGGCGATTGCGAGGACTATGTCCTTGAAAAACAGCGCAGGCTGCGCAAGGCCGGGCTGTCCATGGCCAATCTGCTCATCACGGTCGTCCGCAAGCCGGATGGCGAGGGTCACGCGGTGCTCACCGTGCGCACCGACGATGGTGACTATATTCTGGACAATCTGAGCGATGAAGTTCGCGAATGGAGCGACACGGGTTATCTTTACCTGAAGCGCCAGTCCGAGCAGAACACCGGTCGCTGGGTTGCAATCCGCAAGGGCCAGACCTCGACGGTGGCCTCCGTCCGGGACTGATTTCAGCTCAACCGATCGATCGTTCCGCCATGCCGCACGCGACACATGGCGCAACGAATATTACGCCGGCAAATGGATCGGTTTCCCTTGACGTGATTTGCGCAAGCTGGAAGTGAAGAGAGTCCGGCACCTCTGTCGGGTCTAAGCTCGCTCTCTTCACCCCATTGGTTCCAATGTCCGCTTTCGCACTCACTCTGGTCCTTTCAGCGGCGGTGCTTCACGCAAGCTGGAATGCTGTGGTCAAGGCGGCGACGGACAGGGCGCTGACGATTGCCGCGATCGCCACCATGCACGCCTTGGCGGGAATAGTCCTCATTGCCCTGTCGGGTCCGCCGGCACCCGCGAGTTGGCCGTCGATCGCCATATCCACGCTGCTTCACTATTTCTACTATGTCCTGATGTTTCAGGCATACCGGCTCGGCGACCTGAGCCAAGTCTATCCGATCTCACGCGGAATGGCTCCTGCATTGGTGGCGTTGGGCACCTTCCTGCTGATTGGGGAAAGCCTCAGCCCACTTGCCCTTGCGGGGCTGGCAGCGATAAGCGCGGGCATTGGCGTTCTTGCCTTGCAGAGAGGCGCTGCGCATGCAGACCGGCGCGCGCTGGTCGCCGCCGGATTGCTCGGCCTGACCATCGCTGCCTATTCGGTCGCGGACGGCATCGGCGTGCGGTGGTCGAACGATCCGACCGGCTATATGGGATGGCTCTTCCTGCTGGAATCGCCGGTCGTTATCGCCGTGCTGGCGCGGCGAAAGCGCAACGGCATCAAGTTCGACGCGCGCACCTATTGCATCGGCCTCGTAGGAGGAATTGTATCGGTCACGGCCTACGGTGTCGTCCTCTATGCCAAGACCATCGCTCCCATCGGCGCGGTCTCCGCAGTTCGGGAATCGAGCGTAATCATTGCGGCGCTGATCGGCGTCGTCCTGTTCGGCGAACGTCCGTGGCGGGGCCGGATCGTGTCAGCGATCATCGTGGCCGCCGGTGTGGTCCTGCTCGCCTTTTCAGGCAGCCATTAAAAAAAGCAGGGCAGCGCTCAGCCGATCTTCGGATCGAGACTTCCGTCCTTGTAGCGCCTCGCCATTTCCGCAAGCGGCAGCGGTCTGATCTTGCCGGCATTGCCTGCGGTACCGAACTCTTCAAGGCGCTGCTTGCACAGCTTGGTCATCGCCGCCATTGCGGGCTTGAGATATTTGCGCGGGTCGAATTCGCTCGGGTCCTCCGTCAGAACCTTGCGGATCGCCCCGGTCAGCGCCATGCGGTTGTCCGTATCGATGTTGATCTTGCGCACGCCGTGCTTGATGCCGCGCTGGATTTCCTCCACCGGCACGCCCCAGGTCGGCTTCATCTTGCCGCCAAACTTGTTGATGACTTCCTGAAGCTCCTCCGGCACGGAGGACGAACCATGCATCACGAGGTGCGTGGTCGGCAGCTTGCGGTGAATTTCCTCGATGACGTTCATCGCCAGCACCTTGCCGTCCGGCTTGCGGCTGAACTTGTAGGCGCCGTGCGAGGTTCCCATGGCGATGGCAAGCGCGTCCACCTTCGTTTCCTTGACGAACTTGACCGCCTCATCGGGGTCGGTGAGCAACTGGTCGTGGCTGAGCTGGCCTTCGGCGCCGTGGCCGTCCTCCTTGTCGCCCATCCCGGTTTCGAGGCTGCCGAGAACCCCCAGTTCACCCTCGACGGAAATGCCGCCAAGATGCGCCATGTCGCTGACCGTCTTGGTCACGCCGACATTGTATTCCCAGTCGCCCGGCGTCTTGCCGTCGGCCTTGAGCGAGCCGTCCATCATCACGGAGGTAAAGCCCGCCTGAATGGCGGTCATGCAGGTTCCCGGCTCATTGCCATGGTCGAGATGTACGCAGACAGGAATGTGAGGATAGATTTCGGTCAGCGCATCCATCATGTGCTTCAGCATGATGTCGTTGGCATAGGCGCGCGCGCCGCGCGACGCCTGCAGGATCACCGGCGCGTCCACGGCGTCGGCGGCTTCCATGATCGCGAGCGCCTGTTCCATGTTGTTGATATTGAAGGCGGGCACGCCGTAGCCATGTTCGGCTGCGTGGTCGAGCAACTGCCTAAGCGTGATACGGGCCACTTCTTATCCTCCGATGGAAATCATTGTGACTGGCGGCATAGGGAAAAAACCATTCCTCGGCAACCGCTATTCCAAATAGGTTAATATCTAAAACGGTTTAGCCGGGATCAACCAAAAGACTCAGCGCCCATATTGCGCTCTTGCCTGTCGCCGGATAGGGATCATGCATTCCAGTTTCGAGGCCATTCATGCATCCCTATGTCAGCGAACTCGCCACGCTCATGGCGATATTTGCCTTTGCTATCGTTTCGCCGGGTGCCGATCTGGCAATGGTGATCCGCCAGTCGCTGACGCATGGGCGCAAGGCCGCGATCATCACCTCCTTCGGAATCGGAGTGTCGCTCCTTTTCCACATCAGCTACACGATCATCGGGCTCGGCCTGATCATCTCCAGATCGCTGCTGTTGTTCAACGTCGTGAAATGGTGCGGCGTTGCCTATCTCGTCTATATCGGCATCAAGGCGCTCAGCGCACGCGGCACGGACATTGCCTCGCCGGAGACAATCGAAAAGCGGAAATCGGCGCAATCGGGCTTGCGTGCCTTCGGTCTGGGCTTTGCGGCCAATGCGCTCAATCCGAAGCCGATTTTTTTCTTTCTGTCGGTGTTCGCCAGCGTCGTCAGCGTCCACACGCCCGCCACCGTCAAATTCGGCTACGGGCTTGTGATGGCCTCTTGCCTGATCCTGTGGTTTGTGGGCGTCAGCTATTTCATGACCACGCCGCGCATGCGCGCAGCCTTTGCCCGCGCCGCGAAATGGATCGACCGCACCAGCGGCGTCGTGTTCATCGCGCTCGGCATCAAGCTGGCGACCGAAAAAGCGCCCTAGATCGTAGTGACGATTTAACTCACGCCGACATATTTCTTTGCAATGTCCGGATCAGAGCGCAGCGCCTCGACCGGCATGGTTTCGACATTGCGGCCGTTCTCGATGAAGGTGACACGGTTGGCCACCGGTAGCACGGCATCGACACGCTGCTCCACCAGAAGCGTCGAGACACCGCGACTGCCGAGCGCCGATACGGTTTCGCGGATCTTTGCGATCATAGAGGGCATAAGCCCCTCGGTCGGTTCGTCCAGCAGAAGCACATCCGGTTCGAGGCATAGCGCCCGCGCCATGGCCAGCATCTGCTGCTCGCCGCCGGAGAGCGTCGACGAGCGCTGCTTTAGCCGCTCGCGCAGAAGCGGAAACAGGTCCAGCACCCTGTCGCGCGTGTCCCTGCCCTTGCCGCGCGCCATCAGCCCGATCTCGATGTTTTCCGACACGGTGAGTTCGCCGAAAAGGCGGCGGCCTTGCGGCACATAGGCGACTCCCGCCTTCGGCACCTCTTCGGGGGCAAGCTTTGCAAGGTTCACCTCTCCGAGCATGATCGAACCGCTGCGGGCAGGCACCAGTCCCATGATCGCCTTGAGCGCCGTGGTCTTTCCCGCGCCGTTGCGCCCGAACAGGCAATGCACCTCGCCTTTCTGCAGGGTCAGGTCGAAGCCGAACAGCACCTGCGTTTCGTCATAGAAGCAGTCGAGGCCGGACAGCGTCAGGAGATCAGCCATCGGCAGTCCCCAGATAGGCCTGCTGAACCTTCGCATTCGCCCGGATCGAGCGCGGCGCGCCCTCCGCGAGAATGCGCCCGTTGTCCATCACGGTGATCCGGTCCGCCAGCTTCATGACGACATCCATGTTGTGCTCGATCAGCAGCACCGTGGTCTCCTTGCGAATGTCGCGCACGAGCTTGATGAAGTCCTTGATCTCGCCGTCGGAGAGTCCCTGCGTGGGTTCGTCGAGGATGAGCAGTCGGGGGTGCAGCGCCAGTCCCATCGCGATTTCCAGAAGGCGCTGATGTCCGTAGGACAATGCGGATGCGGGCGTCGATGCACGCTCGGTAAGACCCACGCGATGCATCGCGTCCAGCACGCTCGCGTCCAGCGCCTTGCGCGAGCGCCCGTCGGTCAATGTGCGTTGCGCCGCCAGCGCGACGTTGTCATAGACCGGCAGATTCGGAAAAATGCTGGTGATCTGGAACGTATAGGCGATGCCGAGCCGCACCCGGCGATGGGCGGGCACATGGGTGATGTCCTCGCCGTTGAAGCCGATGACTCCGGTGCTGGGTTCAATGCGCCCGGACAGGAGGCTGACAAGCGTGGTCTTGCCTGCCCCGTTTGGGCCGATCACGGCGCGCACCTCGCCGGGGTCCATGGCGAAATCCACCATGTCCACCGCCTTCAGGCCGCCGAAATGCCGCGAGAGGTTGCGTGCGATCAGCAGCGGCTTCATGGCAGCCACCTCGCCCAGCGCGCCCGGATGGTGCCCAGAATGCCCTTTGGAAAGAACAGGACAAGCACGATCAACGCAATGCCCACAACGCCCAGGTAGGAGAAGTTCCAGCCGGGCAGCACACGTGCCAAGACGTCACTCGAAAAATCGACGAGATAGTACATCAGCACCGTGCCGATGAGCGGTCCGAGCGTCGTGGACGCGCCGCCGAGCAGCACCCAGAGCAGCGGCAGGATGGAATATTGCACCGAGGCGAAGGTGGAGCCCGCATAGCCGAACAGGAGCGCATAGGCAGCGCCCGCAGCGCCCGAAAAAGCGCCGGAAATGACAACCGCCGACAGCTTGTTTGCGAAGACATTGTAGCCGAGCATGCGGGTGCGCTCCTCATTCTCCCGAATGGCGACGAGGACGCGCCCAAAGCGGGAGCGCACGACGATGAACGTGAGCAGGAGCACAAGCGCGAAGAGGCAAAGCGCTGCATAGTAGCGGTTTGCCGGGTCGGAAAGATCGAGATGGAACCCGGCAATGTCGATCTGCCGGGTCTGTTGCGGCAGGACGATGCCTTCGTCGCCGCGCGTCCATCGACTGAAATAGAAGCTCGCGAGAAAGAACACCTGCGCGAACATCATGGTGACGATCATGAAGGCGACGCCCGTGGTCCTGAGCGCCAGCAGGCCGATCAGCAGCGACAGCAGGGCAGCGCAGCCGATGCCCGTGGCGAAGGCCACAGGCAGGGTCCAGCCAAGATGATAGACGGTGAGGCTCGCGCCATACATGCCTGCCGCGAAAAACATCGCATGGCCAAGGCTGAGAAGGCCCGTATAGCCGAACAGGAGATTGTAGCCCATGGCAAAGACGGCCAGCACCATGATGCGCGCGAACACGCCCTGGTGATAGACAGGCAGCACATGGTCGAGGCCTGCAAGCAGCAGGATCACCGCGACATGCAGTGCAATCTGCCTTCCGGTGACGCTCATTCAGCCGCCGTCCCGAACAGCCCCTGGGGACGGAAGACGAGCACCAGCGCGACGGCAGCGGTCGCGATCATCTTCGCAAGGGTGGGCGAAAAGAACATCGATATGATGCCGTCGGACAGGCCAATGATGAGGGCTGCCACCACCGTGCCGCGCAGCGAGCCGAGCCCGCCTATGATGACGACGATGAAGGACAGCAGCAGCGGGTCGAGGCCCATCAGGTAGTGCGCCTGCTGGATGGGCACGATCAGCACGGCGGCAAGGGCTGCCAGCATGGCTCCCAGCGCGAACACGCCCGCATAGACGCGCTCGACGGGAATGGCGAAGGCGCGCGCCATTTCGCGGTCGATCTGCGTTGCGCGCATGACAAGGCCGATGCGCGTCCGCGTCAGCAGAAGCCATACCGCGACCAGCAGGACAATGGACGCCGCGATGACAAACAGCTTGTAGCCCGAATAGCCGAACCACGGAAACTGGATGCGATAGGTGAACGGTGCTTCGACGGGCCGCGCTTCGGGCCCGTAGAAGGTGAGCGTGGCCTGCTGGATAATGTAGAGGAGGCCGATCGTGGCGACGATCGTGGCTTCGGGATTGTATTCCAGCCGCCGCAGGACCAGCCGCTCCGACAGGAAGGCGACCGCGCCGACGACGAGCGGGCTGACGACAAGCGCCGCGACAAACCCCAGCGCCGGATTTCCCGTGACCATGGACGCCACGGCCCAGGCGATGACCGCGCCCAGCATGAAAAACTCGCCATGCGCGACATTGACGACGCGCATCACGCCGAAAACCAGCGACAGGCCAAGCGCAGTGAGCGCCAGCACCGCAGCCGTTACGAGGCCCTCAAGCGCGGCGAGCAGGAAATGCGGGCCGAACGCCATTTCTCACCGGCCCGCTCTGGTCGGGCGCGGGCCGGTCGCATGCCATGCGCAACCCACTACAGCGCCTGCTGGGTGTAGTCGCCCTCGGCCTCATACATGCCGTCCTTGATCTCGGTGCGGTGCACCACGGCGAGCTTGCCGTCCTGCACCTTCGAGATGTTCTGGTGGCCGTACACCTGGTGAAGCTTGCCGTCGAAGATCTTGTCGCCCTGCGGATGTTCCGGCCCTTCTTCGAAGCCCTGGATCGCTTCGGTGGCCTCGATCAGCTTGGCGCGATCAGCGGGACCCTGGTAGCCTGCGGCCTCCATCGCCTGCTTGATGACATAGAGCGTTTCCCAGCAGCCGAACATGTGGGCGGCGGTTGACACGTCCTTGGGATCGCCCACGGCGGCCCCGTTGTCATCGATGCCCACGGCAGCGCGATAGGCTTTCATGCCCTCGGAATCGTTCGGCTGGGTATAGCGCGGGCTGCCTTCCCAGAAATGGGTGCCGTCGAGGAATTCGAGGCCGGGACTGTTGATGTCCACAGCCTCCAGCGAGTCGATGAAGCCGAAAAGCTGCGGCTTGTTGGAGCCGTAGAACTCGCCCAGTTCCTTCACGAAGGTCAACACCGCCGGCCCGACCATGACATGGTAGAGGACCTCGGTTTCGGCCGGGATCTGCGGGAAGTATTTGGTAAAGCTGCTTTCGGTCGGCGGAATCGGAATCTGCGCGACGACCTCGCCGCCCGCCGCCTTGATGGCCGGGGTGAAATAATCGCGGTGGTCATAGCCGAACGCGTAGTCCGGATAGATCATCGTGACCTTCTTGCCGAGATTTCCGGCCACCCACGGCGCCATGGATGTAACCTGCGAGCGCACATCGGTGATGCCCGGCTGGAAGCAATAGCGATTCATCTTCCCGGACGCGACGTGATAGCCCTCACTGACCACGAAATAGGGAATCTTGAGTTCGCCCGCGACCGGCGCGGATGCCACGACGACATGGCTGAACAGCGTGCCGTAGACGAGGTCGCACTGATGCTGGTTGGCGAGCTTGGCGACGACTTCCGCGCCGCGCTTGGGATCGGTGCCGTCATCCTCGGTGATGATCTCGATCGGACGCCCGCCAATGCCGCCCGCATCGTTGATCGCCTTCACTGCGGCGGCAGTGGTGCGCTCGTACCAGCGGCCATAGGCTGCGCCGATGCCGGTTTTGTGCGCCTGAAATCCGATCTTGATGGGCGCCGAGCTTTGAGCCTGCGCATAGCGGACGAAGCCGGGCGCGGCCGCGAGCGATCCGGCGGCTGCAATTCCCTTCAACGCGCTGCGGCGCGAGATCGTCTTGTTTGGCAGAATGATAGATGACTTCCTGGTCATGCCGTTCCCCTGTGATATCTGCTGGCATGCCTGCGCGGCAAAACCCACGTCAGTTCGCATGCGCGAAATAGAGCATCAAAGACGCATAGCCGCAAGCTGTGTCAACCCGCCGACGGGGTGGAAAGAAGCCACAGGCCGAGCAGTGTGTAGCCGACCATGAGGACCGCCAGCGGAAGCTGGCTCAGCATTGCCGCGCGCGTATCCCCGTAGAGACGGATGGCAAGCATATGCGCGATCAGCACGGCAAGCACATGCCCTGCGACGATGGCCGCCGAAACCGTGTTCCAAAGCAGCCATGCCGCCTCGTGGCCAAGGACGATGCCAGCCTCGACATGGCTTCCGCTCAGGCCAAGCAGGTTCCAGCCGCGCGCAAAAGGATCGGACAGGGCGATCAGTGCCGCCTGGCCGTCGACCAGCAAGGCGGTGAGGTAGTGCGCGAAGTGATAGGCAAGCGCAATCGGCACAATGGACCACACCAGCGTGCCGATGGATCGCGGTCTGCCTTGCCGGGCGAGCAATTTCCCCGCGCGCACCATGAGTGCAAAGACAATCGGGAACGCGATCATCGCCGCCGCAAGTCCGATCGTGTTGGGAATCGTAACGGCGGAGCGACCCGGAAATTCAAGCGGATTGATGCCGATGGTTCCAAGCCAGACAAATGTCTTGGAAAACCCGTCGAAGGAAACCGCCGCCAGATTCGCGAGCAGAAAGATCACGCCGCTTGGCGGCAGCGGCCCGGCATCCGCGACGGCGGCACCGGGCAAACAAAGCTCAATCCGGGTCGGGGCGCGGTTGGACGATTGAACCACTGCAAACCGGGCGATCATGCTGAAGAACACGGTCAGGAATTCGCCCTGCCTTGTCCATCTTTCGTGACCGAAGGCGACCGCAAAGACGAAGGTGACGATCCAGTAGGACAGCGTGGCGACCGCCAGACGCGGCGGGTCTTCCGGCGCGATATAGACCAGCTCGAACCAGGCAAAGCCGGCAAACAGAATGACTGCGGGAACATAGCTGGCGGTATTCTCGTCGAAAGGCGCCTCCGGTCGCCGCAGAAGCACGCGCACCGCAAGGCACGGCGCATACCATGGGTCGATCCAGCGCCAGAGATTGCCGACCAGCCCCTGCACCAGCGTCACGCCCACCCACAGCAGGGTCCAGATGGTGAGCGGCAGCGGGTTGTGCGTGGGATCGGGGCTTCCGCGCAGGCCCGTCGCAATCAACAGCAGGAAAAATACGAAGGAGAGCGCACTTGTGAACGGCCGCAAGCGCTCAGGCGCTTCTCCGAGCGGCAGGCGAAAGGCGCGATAGGCTTCGAGCGCAGCGGGCCGCACGAACAGCAGGATAGCGAAGCTCCCCGCCACCGCGAACGCGCCACCAAGCAGATAATACCCGGTCGGCAGCAGCAGGACATGGCCGCGCTCCGACGCATGGGCAAATGCGGCATCCGGAAAGGAAATAGCCGCAAGAAAGCTTCCGGCGAACAATGCCGGAACGGCGCAGGCCCGCGACCCTCGAAGCATGCCCGGCTGCCTCACACCCAGACCTTCTGCCTGACCCGACCGCTCTCTCCGAACAGGCGTATGTAGCGCTTGATCTCTTTGGCGTCGCCGGTCGCTTTTTCCGGGTTGTCGGACAATTTGACCGCCGGACGGCCATTTGCCTCAGTGACCTTGCAGACCAGCGAGATCGCATCCAGCCGGTCCGTCGATGTCGGCGCGCAGCCTTCAAAATCATTGGTGAGGTTGGTGCCCCAGCCGAAGGTCATGCGCACCTTGCCCTGGAAATGCTTGTAGGTCTGTATGATGGTGTCCACGTCGAGGCCGTCCGAGAAAATGAGCAGCTTTTTCCTGGGATCGACATTCTTTTCCCGCCACCAGCGGATGATGCGCTCCCCGCCTTCGATGGGCGGCGCGCTGTCGGGCCGGAAGCCGGTCCAGTCCGCCACCCAGTCGGGCGCGTCGCGGAGAAAAGCATCCGTGCCGAAAGCGTCCGGCAGGACGATGAGCAGATTGCCGCCATAATAGCGTTGCCAGTCCTGAAGCACGCGATAGGGCGACTTCTTAAGGTCCTCGTCATTGTCGGCAAGCGCGGCATAGACCATCGGAAGTTCGTGGGCGTTCGTGCCGAGGGCCTCCAGATCTGTGTCCATGGCCAAGAGCACATTGCTGGTGCCGGTGAAGGCATCGCCGATGCCTTCCTTCAGCGCTTCCACGCACCAGCGCTGCCAAAGGAAACTGTGCCGGCGGCGGGTGCCGAAATCCGATATCCTGATGCCCGGCAATTTCTTCAAACGCTCGGTCTTGTCCCACATCTTCGCCTTGGCGCGGGCATAGAGCACATCAAGCTCGAACTGGCCGAAATGCTTCATGGCGGAGCGGGAGCGCAGCTCGTTGATGATCGCGAGCGCCGGTATTTCCCACATGGAGGTGTACATCCACGGCCCCGGAAATTCCAGTTCGTACTGGTCGCCGACGCGCTCAAGCCGGTATTCGGGCAGTTGGAAATTCTCAAGCCAGGCCAGGAACTCTGGCTCGAAAATCTGCTTGCGGCCATAGAAAGTGTTGCCGGCAAGCCAGATCATTTCCTTCTTGGTGATGCGCAGCGTGCGCGCGTGATCGAGCTGATCGCGCAGTTCCTCCTCGTCGATCTCCTTGGCGAGCTTGACCCGCGTGGTGCGGTTGATGAGCGAAAAGGTGGCATCGACCTTCGGATACATCCCCCAGATCATCTGGAGCATCAGCAGCTTGTAGAAATCCGTGTCGAGCAGGCTGCGAATGATCGGATCGAGCTTCCAGGCGTGATCGTAAACCCTGCGGGCAATGTCGGTGGTGGGCATGGGTCTCCCTCGGATCGCGATCGGTCCTATAGCATTGAGGATCCCTGATTCTCAAACAATCTGCTTGTGCAAGAGAAGCAGGGAACCACGCCGCAGCCAGCGATAGAGCAACAGCACGGCCACGACCGCAAGTCCGAGAACCAGGCCAAGCCAGATTCCTGCGCCCTGGAAGCCAAAATGGAAGGCGAGCAGCGCGCCAAGCGGCAGGCCGACTCCCCAATAGCCTGTTGCGGCATAGAGCATCGGCACTTTCGTGTCCTGAATGCCCCGCAACATCCCCGCGCCAACGGCCTGCGCACCGTCGGCAATCTGGAACATTGCCGCAAATGTCAGGAAGGTGATTGCATAGGCAACGACAGCCGCGTTTGCGGGGTCGGAAATGTCGATGAAGGCGGAAATCAGTATCCTGGGAAACGCCAGCATGACCAGCGCCATCAGAGCCATGAATGAAACCCCGATCGCGTAGGCGGTCCAACCCGCAAGGGTGACGCCTTGCGGATCGCGCGCACCATAGGCAAGCCCGACGCGCACCGTTGCCGCCTGGCCGATGCCCAGCGGCACCATGAATGTGACCGAGGCGATTTGCAGCGCGACGGCATGGGCGGCAAGCTGCACCGGGTCGATCAGCCCCATCAGGAAGGCGGCGGCATTGAAGATCGTCACCTCAAAGGCGAGGATGCCGGATATCGGTGCACCTAGCCTCAGAAGGGCGATCAATCGGGGCCAGTCGGAGCGCCAGAAGCGACCGAAGAGGTGGTAGCGCCGAAACCGCCGCTCGAAAATCGTCACGACGGCCAGCCCCGCGAACATGAAGATCGATGCGATGGTGGTCGCGATGCCGGAACCGGCGATGCCAAGCGCCGGAAAGCCGAAATGGCCGAACACCAGCGCCCAGTTGCCGAGTGCGTTCAGGATCACCGCGACGACCATGACCGCCAGCGCCCAGCCCGGGCGCTCCAGCGCGGAGATGAAAGACCGCAGCACAATGTAGCCATAGAAGGGCAGGATCGCCCATTGCAGGTAGCGCAAGTAGATGCCTGCCTGCGCGGCGAGTTCCGGCTGCTGGCCCATAGCAAGTAGAATGGCTTCGCCGTTCCAGAGCACGATCCAGAGCGGGATCGACACCAGCACCGAAAGCCACAGACCCTGCCGCACCGTGCGACGCACATCGCGCACGGAATGCCGCTTGCGTCCGAGTTCGGCGGCCATCATGGGCGCCGTGGCATAGGCCAGGCCCAGGCCGCAGATCAGCGCGGCGAAATAGAGGTTGGAGCCGAGCGCGCCGGCGGCAAGGGCATCCGGGCCGAGCCGCCCAATGATCGCCACGTCTGTCGCCGTCATGGCGACCTGCGCCAGATTCGTCAGGATCATCGGCCACGCAAGCGCGAGCATGGCGCGAATCTCTCCGCGCCAGGGACGTTTCGCCGTTTGGCTCCCTGCCTGCATCACAAACCCGCTTCAAATCCTCCCGGGCCGCTTTGTCGGGCCGGAGCCGCTGCTTCTGGACGAACATCGCCGAAGTCGCAAGACGCTGAGCGCTGTCGCTGTTGAGCCAGCCTGAAGCAGGCTTGACAGGTCATATCTTGCGGTGCGACCCCCATGGGCAGAGGGAGCGATCGATGGCGAAGGGCGTGGTAATCGTCGGAACCGGGCACGCAGGTGTGCAGGCTGCCGCCAGCCTGCGCGAGGAAGGCTATGAAGGTCCTGTCATTCTCGTGGGCGAAGAGAATGAATTGCCCTATCACAAGCCTCCGCTTTCCAAGACGTTCATCAAGGACGACGCGGCAGGACCGCAGATCCTGCGCGCGGAGAGCTTCTATACATCGCACGAAATCGATCTTCGCCTCGGACGACGCATCACCGGGATCGAGCCGGGCAGACTGGCAGTCGAGAGTGGCGACGCGCTGGAGTTCGACCACGCAATTCTTGCGCTGGGCGCGCGGCCACGCATTCTGGATCTGCCGGGGGCCGAGTTTGGTGGCATCATGTCGCTTCGCGATATTGCCGACGCGCGGCGCATTCGCGAGGCGGCACACGACGCCGAAGATGTCGTGGTGCTCGGAGGCGGCTT
Organism: Rhizobiaceae bacterium; assembly: GCA_023953835.1. Classification (NCBI taxonomy): domain Bacteria; kingdom Pseudomonadati; phylum Pseudomonadota; class Alphaproteobacteria; order Hyphomicrobiales; family Rhizobiaceae; species Rhizobiaceae bacterium. Next base: position 1,164,468 of record JAMLJB010000001.1, read on the forward strand.
CATCGGCCTCGAAATCGCTGCCACGCTTCACACCGGCGGACGGCGTGTCACGGTGGTTGAGGCGCAGCCCCGCGTGCTGGGGCGCGGCGTCGCAGCGATCATCGGCGCGCATGTGCACAGGCGGCTCGAAGCCAGCGGCGTGCGCATCCTCACGTCGACTTCCATCGAGCGCATTGAAGGCGAGGCAAGACATGCATCCGGGGTCGTTACTTCAAGCGGCGAGCGCCTGCCCGCGCAACTCGTCATCGTCGGCATCGGGGTGGTTCCGAACGTCGAGCTTGCGGCAGCGGCAGGAATTGCTGTCGGGAACGGAATCAAGGTCGACGGAGCCATGCGGACATCGGCGGAGGGCATCCTTGCCATCGGCGACTGCGTCAATTTCCGGCACTGGATGACGGGCACGGAGGTGCGGCTTGAATCCGTGCAGAATGCAACGGACCAGGCGCGCCGCGCCGCGAAAACCGTGCTCGGGCATCCCGGCGAATATGATGCGGTGCCGTGGTTCTGGTCGGATATCGGCGACATGAAACTGCAAATGGTCGGTCTGGTCGGGCGTGAAGACAGGCATGTCATTGCCGGCTCGCAGGAGGACAACAGGTTTGCGGTGTTCCATTTCGCGGGCGATCACCTGACCGCAATCGAGACAGTCAACCGCCCTGCCGACCACATGATCGGCAGACGCATACTTGCGACCGAGTTCTCACCCGATTTCGATGTGTTGACCGCCAACCCCGATGGGCTGAAGGCCGCTTTTGCCGAATGGCAAATGAAAAAGTGATCGCGCCGATTTTATCCGATTTTTCTTGAACCCGTTGCGGTTCGCGGAGATAAGGCCGGACCTTTTCTTTGTGGGAATACGGATGGCCTTTGCAAAAATCTCGATTGCGCTCCTTGCGGCGCTGCTGGTTCAATCGGCTCCGGCTTTTGCCGCGGAAGCGTTGCCCGGCGAGATCATGCCGCTCTGGTGGGGCCTGCCCTTTGCCGGCATCCTCCTGTCCATTGCCACGGGGCCTCTCCTTTACCCACATTTCTGGGAGCACCACTACGGCAAGATCACGCTCGGCTGGACGCTTCTCGTCGTTGTCGCCTTGTTCTTCAACTTTGGGGCTTCGTCCACGACCGAGGCGATCCTTCACGCGGTCCTGCTCGAATATTTGCCGTTCATCATCCTGCTCTTCGCGCTTTTCACCATTGCCGGCGGCATCGTGGTGACGGGAAACATTCACGGGACACCCGCGACCAATGTGCTGCTGCTGGTGATCGGAGCCCTGCTTGCATCGGTAGTCGGCACGACGGGCGCATCGATGATCATGATCCACCCGATGATCCGCGCAAACGACAATCGGCCGTTCAACGCCCATGTCATCGTGTTCTTCATCTTCCTTGTCTCGAATATTGGCGGCTCGCTGACGCCACTCGGCGATCCGCCGCTTTTCGTCGGCTTCCTGCGCGGTGTGGATTTCTTCTGGACCACGCAGCACCTGTTGTTTGAAACGCTGTTCGTGGCGGCTGTCGTGCTCGGCACGTTCGTCGTGATCGACGTGATCCTGCATATTCGTGAGGAAGGCCTGCCAAAGATCAAGGATCCGACCCCGGATTCACGCGTCGGACTTCGGGGCCTGATCAATGTGCCCCTCCTTGCCTGTGTCATCGGCGCGATCCTGATGTCGGCAAGCTGGAAGCCGGGCGTGGAATTTGACATTGGCGGGGTGCATGTGGAGCTTCAAAACATCCTGCGTGACATCATTATTCTCTGTGCGGCGCTAGCGTCATTCCTGCTCACGCCCGGGAGCCTTCGCTCCGCCAACCGATTCTCCTGGGGTCCGATACTGGAGGTTGCAAAGCTTTTCGCGGGGATATTCATCGCGATCGTTCCGGTGGTCGCCATTCTCAAGGCGGGTACGGGCGGCGCACTATCGAGCCTCGTTGCACTGGTCACCGGCCCGGATGGCCAGCCCAACGACCTTGCCTATTTCTGGCTGACAGGCGTTCTTTCGTCATTCCTCGACAATGCACCGACCTATCTCGTGTTCTTCGAGCTGGCGGGAGGCGACCCGCAGCACCTCATGACGGACTACGCCTCGACGCTCGCGGCAATCTCGTCCGGCGCGGTGTTCATGGGCGCGAATACCTATATCGGAAACGCGCCTAATTTCATGGTCTACGCCATTGCGCGCGGGCGCGGAATCGCCATGCCGAGCTTCTTCGGCTACATGCTCTGGTCAGGCGCCATCCTCGTTCCGGTTTTCCTGATGGCAAGCTATCTGTTCTTCATGTGATGGACGCCGCTCGCCTTCTGATGTAAGCGACCTTCGGCTTGTGTGCCTAACGGGCGGGTGCGGTACTGCATTGTTCGACGTCTTGAGCTTCAGGGGAAACATTCTTCGTTTCGCAGTCGCGCTGCTCGCGCTTCTGCTGCTGTCTGCCTGCACCACGACCGAGGCCATGCAGAGCGTCGAGCCTTCTGCGCTGACGTCCACCGAGAATGTGGACGACTCGCCACGCCATGCGGTCGCCGTCGTCGATGCCACATCGGGGCGGATGCTCTATTCGATGAACGCGAACGCCCTTCGGCATCCGGCATCGCTTACGAAGATGATGACGCTCTACCTGCTGTTCGAAGCGTTGGAGAGCCATCGCGTCAATCTCTTCACGATGATTCCAGTTTCAGACCACGCTGCGCGCCAACCTCCGACCAATCTGCGCCTGCGTGCGGGTGACCAGATCGATGTTCTCACGGCGATCCACGCGTTGACGGTCAAATCGGCCAATGACGTTGCAGTTGCCGTCGGAGAATATCTGGGCGGCAGCGAAGAACAGTTTGCCGCGATGATGACCGCCAAGGCGCGCGCAATCGGGATGCGAAACACAACTTTCCGCAACGCATCCGGCCTGCACGACCCCGAGCAGGTGACGACCGCCCGTGACATGGCTCTGCTCGGCATATCGCTGCGTCGCCGCTTCCCCGACAAGTTCCAGTACTTTTCCGCCACGAGCTTCGACTTCCGGGGCAAGCTCGTGCGCGGCCACAACGATCTGCTCGGCAGGGTCGACGGCGTCGACGGCATCAAGACAGGCTATGTCCGCGCATCCGGCTTCAACATAGTCACTTCCGTTCGGTCCGGCGGAAAGAGCCTTGTCGTCGTGGTGATGGGCGGCCAGACGGCGCGCATCAGGGACGACGAGGTCAAGGGCCTGATCGCAACCTATATGGGCCAACCATCCCTCGCCCTGCAGCCATAGCGGCGCATGCATTTTGTTCTTGTAATGTTCTAAATAATGTGAGAGCTGTCGGGCTTCAGAGAAGTTGGCGCGTGGCGGCGCTGCCTGAGCATGGATTGGGCAGATGGTTTCGCGCGTGCACACGGTCGCCTTTCAGGGCATTGAGGCTTTGCCCGTCGACGTGCAGGTCATGATCGCTCCGGGCAAGGTGGGCATGCAGATCGTCGGACTGCCCGACAAGGCCGTCGCGGAAAGCCGCGAGCGGGTACAGGCTGCGCTGCATGCGTCGGGCCTTTCCATGCCGGCCAAGCGCGTCACGATCAACCTTGCTCCCGCCGATCTTCCGAAGGAGGGCAGCCACTATGACCTGCCCATCGCGCTCGGATTGATGGCCGCGATGGGGGCAATCCCGGCAGACGCCCTTTCCGGCTTCGTCGTCCTGGGAGAGCTGGCGCTCGACGGCACCATCGCGGAAGTCGCGGGCGTGTTGCCCGCCGCGATTGCCGCCAATGCGCAGGACCGAGGATTGATCTGCCCCGCCGCCTGTGGCCCGGAAGCGGCATGGGCGGGGACGGATATCGACATTCTCGCGCCGCACAGCCTGATCTCGGCTGCCAATCACTTTCGCGGAACGCAGGTGCTGTCGCGGCCCGTTCCCTCAATCCAGCATATGGACGCCAAGGCGATGCCCGACCTTGCAGACATAAAGGGGCAGGAAACTGCGCGCCGCGCGCTCGAAGTGGCGGCGGCCGGCGGGCATAACCTGCTGATGTCTGGGCCGCCCGGTTCGGGCAAATCCATGCTGGCGGCGCGCCTGCCCTCAATCCTCCCATCGCTGGAACCGCGCGAACTACTGGAAGTGTCGATGATTGCATCGATCGCCGGCCTGCTTGCCGGCGGCAAGCTCAGCGACAGGCGACCCTTCAGGGCGCCGCACCATTCTGCGTCGATGGCGGCAATGGTGGGCGGCGGGTCGCGCGCACGTCCCGGTGAAGTTTCTCTCGCCCACAACGGCGTGCTGTTCCTGGACGAATTTCCTGAGTTTTCGCCTGCCGTGCTCGATTCCCTGCGGCAGCCTCTCGAAACAGCCGAATGCATGATCGCCCGCGCAAACCACCGCGTTTCCTACCCGGCGCGCATCCAGCTCGTGGCGGCCATGAACCCTTGCCGATGCGGCATGGCGGGTGAGCCGGGTCATACCTGCGCGCGTGGGCCCCGCTGCCAGAGCGAATATCAGGCCCGAATCTCGGGGCCGTTGCTCGACCGGCTCGACATTCGGGTGGATGTGCCGGCGGTTTCCGCATCGGACCTCGTCCGTCCCGGACGTAGTGAAACGAGCGCGGCGGTCGCCGAAAGGGTGGCGCGGGCACGCGCAGCGCAGCGCACCCGCTATGCCGCGCTCGGCGTTCCCCTCGCCACGAACGCGCATTGCTCGGCATCCCTGATCGAGCAGGTAGCCGCGCCGGATGGTCCCGGCATGGCGCTCTTGTCCGATGCAAGCGAAAAGCTCGGCTTCTCCGCCCGCGCCTATCATCGGGTGCTTCGGGTGGCGCGAACGCTGGCCGATCTTGACGGCAGCGCCGGCGTCGGGCGCATCCATCTTGCCGAGGCGATATCCTATCGCTTGCCGAGCGAACGGATGATGCAGGCCGCCTGATGCTCCTTGCAGCGCCTTCAGATTGGACTTGCATTGTCGCCATTCATCGGCATCGTGCCGGGCACGAACGCGTGACGACGGGACAATTGCCTTGACCAGTTTTGCCTTCTCCGCAGCGGGCGTCTCAGTCGCGGTCGATCTGTCGGTCGGGCATATTGCCGATTTCGCCATAGAAGAGGGTGAGCGCATGCTGCGCCCGCTTCACCGCGCCCCGTGGATCGGGGAGAAAGGCCTGCCCGCGGACATCGCGCCAGGGCTTGAACGCCTGTCCGGAGATTTCCTGTGCGCGCCATTTTCCCGTAGCGATGTCGAGGAAGCGCCCGGGCACGGCTGGTCGGCGAACAGTCCCTGGATCGTAACGTCCAGCTCGGCTATTCCCGGCGGCTGGCGGGCCACGCTCGAGCTGGTCCGGCCTGTTCTCGGCGCCACGATCCGAAAAACGCTGACGCTTCGCGACAACCACCCTTTCCTCTATCAGGAGCACAGCATTGAAGGCGGCCTTGGCGAACTGCCTGTCTCACATCATGCGATGAGCATTATGGCGCGGGGCGGAACGCTGGCATTTTCCCCCAAGAAATATGCGGAAACACCCGACACGCCGCTGGAACCCGATGCCGCCCGTGGACGCTCCATGCTGGCCTATCCGGCGCGCAGCGAGGAGCTCCACCGTTTTCCGACGCGGGACGGCGGCGCGACAGACCTCGCCCGATACCGCGCCGGGGATCTGCGCGAGGATTTCCTGACGCTTGTCGAGCAACCGGAAAACGCGCTGGGATGGACAGCACTTTCGCGCGCGGCGGAAGGCGATCTCGTACTCGTGCTCAAGAACCCTCGCGAGCTGCCGGTGACAATGTTGTGGTACTCAAATGGCGGGCGGCAATACGCACCATGGAATGGCCGTCATCTTGGGGTTCTGGGCATCGAGGATGGACGCACGGCGGTGGGTCATCGCGCTTCCATCGAGGAGAACAGCCTCAAGGCCGAGGGCATTCCGACAAGCTTCCGCCTGACGCCGGAGGGAACGGTCAAATTCCGTCATGTGATCGGCGCGCTGCCGATTCAGGCCCTGCCCCAGTCCGTCGAGTTGGTGGAGGACGGACTTGAACTGACGATCGAGGGCGTCAGGACGACCGCCCCGTTCGATACGAAGTTTCTGCAAGGAGTCTAGCTTCGAATACCGGAGGAGGTTTCGATGTCGGAGATAGCACATATCGCCTCAGCCATTTTCAAGCACGCGCCCCGGGATGGCCGCTGCATAGTGGCAATCGCAGGTCCGCCGGGTTCGGGCAAATCGACGGTCTCCGCCGCGCTGGTCGACTTGTTTCCTTCGCGGAGCGCCATCGTGGTGCCGATGGATGGATTTCATTTCGACGACGCCGTGCTTGAGGAACGCGGCTTGCGCAACCGAAAGGGTGCGCCCGAAACATTCGACTATGCCGGTTTCGAGCATTTGCTGCGGCGCATTCGCGCTGGAGAGGAGGACATTGCGATTCCCGTTTTCGACCGGAACATGGAACTAGCGCGAGCCGGCGCATCGATCATCGGAGCCGAAAATCGGTTCATCCTCGTTGAAGGCAATTACCTCCTGCTGGACGAGAAGCCATGGTCGGGACTGGCTTCTCTGTTCGATTTCACCATTTTTCTCGATGTGCCGCCGGATGAGCTCGAGCGCCGACTTCTCCAGCGCTGGCGCGATCACGGGCGAGACGAGGCCGAGGGCCGCGCATGGGTGGACTCAAATGATTTGCCGAATGTCAACCGAGTTCTTCTGCACAGACGCGCTGCTGACTTGACGATCTGATTCGCAAGGCTGATTCTCCCCGAATCACCGCGCGATTTGGTCGCAGGTGACGATCGAGGGTGGAGCCATTTCGACAAAGGAGAGTTCGATGGCAAAGCAGGCGACGAAGGCTGCTGGCGGAAAAAGCGCAGCCAAGGGGACGGCGAAGCCGGCCGCAAAGACCACCAAGGCGGCTGCCGCAAAGCCGGCCGCTGCGAAGACCAAGCAAGTGACCAAAGCTGCAGCGAAGCCAGCCGCCAAGGCAACGGCCAAGCCCGCAGCAAAGCCGGCTGCGAAAGCACCGGCCAAGAAGGCGGCCCCGAAGCCCGTGGCGGCAAAGGCGAAAACACCCGCAAAAGCCAAGGCCCCAGCAAAGGTTTCGGCAAAGCCCGCCGCCAAGTCAAATGGCGCGGCGGCAACCGTGGCCAAGACGGCAAAGAAGGCAGTCAAGACAGTGAAGAAAACCGCCAAGAGCGCCGTGGCAGCGGTCGTCTCGGCGGTTGGAGCCAAGAAAAGCGCATCCAAAAAGGCATGACCCCGGCCCGGCGCGACCGGACCGACAGGCGTGCATATCTGGATGTCGCCCTTGGAGCGGAGCGCGAATGCTCCGCGTAATTTTACGCCCCCTATCCGCGCGGAGGAACGACGAGCCCTGCCTGTGAAGCCGGGCGCGCGAGCGCACGCTCAAGCCAGGCCTCAACGTTCTTGAGATTGTCCAGGCCGAGTATGTCGCCGGCTTCATAGACCACCTTGGCGCCCCGCACCCATGGAAAGATCGCGATGTCGGCGATTGTGTACTGGTCACCCATGATCCAGTTGCGACCCGCCAGCCGCTGGTCGAGCACGCCGAGCAGACGTTTTGCCTCGTCGCGATAGCGATTGAGGGGCCGCTTGTCCTCGATCTCGCGACCGGCAAATTTGTAGAAGAAGCCGAACTGGCCGAACATCGGCCCGATGGCGGCCATCTGAAAGAAGAGCCATTGCAGCGTTTCGTAGCGGGCGGCCGGATCGGCGGGCAGCAGCTTTCCGGTCTTTTCCGCCAGATAGACCAGGATCGCCCCGGATTCGAACAGCCCAATCGGCTTGCCGTCCGGTCCGTGCGGATCGACTATGGCCGGTATCTTTCCATTCGGATTGAGCGAGAGGAAAGGTTCGGTCCACGTTTCATTCTTGGTTATGTCGACCTTGTGCGCCTCGTATGGCAGGCCGACTTCCTCAAGCATCACCGAAACCTTCACGCCGTTCGGCGTTGGAAAGGAATAAAGCTGGATCCGGTCGGGATGCTGCGCGGGCCAGCGCGCCGAGATGGGAAATGAAAGAAGATCGGTCATTCGTGCGGTTCTTTCGTGTGAGATTACATCACACCGAGGTGAAGGCCACCACGGCATTCGTCCCCCCGAACGCGAACGCGTTGCTTATCGCGGCCTTCACGGGCCGGGCGCGCGCAATGTTCGGCGTTACGTCGAGATCGCATTCAGGGTCTTTCTCGCGATAGTTCGCAGTCGGAGGAACGATGCCGTCCCTGATTGCCATTATGCACGCAATCGCCTCGATGGCGCCGGACGCGCCTAGGCAATGCGCGTGCATTGACTTGGTCGACGAGACAGACAGCCCGTCGGCATATGCGCCGAACACCGACCTTATTGCTGTCGTCTCGATCTGGTCATTGGCTTTGGTTCCTGTGCCGTGAGCGTTGACATAGTCTATGTCAGCAGGCCCAAGCCCGGCATCCGTGAGGCAGGCGCGCATCGCGGCGGCGGGACCTTCGACCGTTGGCGAAACGATATCGGCGGCGTCCGCCGAAAGCCCTGCCCCGGCAAATTCCGCCAATATCTTCGCTCCACGCGCACGGGCATGCTCGTAGCTCTCAAGGACCAGTACGGCGGAGCCTTCCCCGAGAACGAGCCCGTCACGGTCGTTGGAGAACGGGCGGCAGGTTTCGCGCGCAAGAGCGCGAAGTGCTTCCCAGCCTTTGACGACACCGTAAACCAGAGGCGCATCGGTGCCGCCGGCCAGCATGACGTCCGCCCGGCCCAGCCGAATCTGGTCGGCGGCGGCGGAAAATGCGTGGTTCGATGAAGCACAAGCGGAGGTGACGCCGAAAACCGGGCCGCGCAATCCGTGAATCATGCTGACCTGCCCGGCAGCCGCGCTCGGCATGATGCGAGGGACACAGAATACGCTTGCCCGTGTCCTGCCTTCGGTGAGAAGGCCGAAATAGTTATCGTCCGCCGTCTCTGCCCCGAAGATTCCGGTTCCGATGACCGCACCTATCCGGTTGCTCTCCGCCTCACCGACGAAAATATCCGCATTGCGCAGTGCCTCGCCTGCCGCCATTGCCGCCAGCAAGGCGAAACGGTCGATTGCGACCAGTTTGCGACGGTCGACGTTCCATTCTGGAAGGCTCTTGATTTCAGCGCCGATTCGCGACTTCGCATCGCGGATCAGCGGTGTCGTCAGCTCGCCAATGCCGCACCTGCCGGCTTTCATCGCGTCCCATATCGCGGGCACATCGGTTCCGAGCGCGCACAGCCCGCCCATGCCGGTAACAACGATCCGCTGGCGCTGCACGTCAGGCGTTCTTCTTTTCGACGAGGGCACGAACCGCGGCAACCATATCGCCGACATTTTTCAGGCGGTTCCACGCGTCCACCGTATTCATCTCGATCTCGATTCCGTAGGCTTCCTCGACGTCGAAAATGATCTCGGTCAATTCAAGCGAATGAATCCCTAGCGCGGTAAGCTCGGTCTGCGGCGTGATTTCGCCGATCTCAGGATCGGCATGTTCCTGAATTTTTGCGATGATGTCCCGGGTCAGTTCGTCTGTCATGCAATTCGTCCCCCGCGGTATTCTACCTGCCAAATGTCAACAGGTGCATCCCTCTATAGAAACCGCGCCTCCATGGTGCAACACATTCGGAAAAGGCCCCGCCGGAGGCGGAGCCTTCAACCATCGGCCTGAGACGGTTTCCTGTCAGTGGCCGGAAAGCCAGCCGTCTATTTCAGCTTCCACCTCGTCCTGCGTTTGCCCGTAGCGTTCCTGAAGCCGTCCGGCGAGTTCGCGGCGCTTGCCTTTGATGACGTCAAGATCGTCATCGGTAAGCTTGCCCCACTGCTGCTGAACCTTGCCCTTGAATTGCTCCCAATTGCCTTCGATGCGGTCCCAGTTCATGTGAGATCTCCTGATATCTGTTCGTTGCGGCGCTCTTTGCGCGCTGTGAAAGAAACGCGACATCTCAAGATATGTTCCGGATTGCCTGCGGCGGCGGGGCGCGGCAAAGCCACTTTGCCTGCATCGCGAAAGAGATTATGAACAGGCAACGCACCCACAGTTCAAGGACGCTTTCGATGACCGAAATCCTGCAAACCCCAAAGCTCGTCACGGTTTTCGGGGGCGCCGGTTTCCTTGGCCGCCATGTTGTCCGCGCATTGGCGCGGCGCGGCTATCTGGTGCGCGCCGCATGCCGAAGGCCCGACCTTGCAGGCTACCTGCAACCGCTCGGCAATGTGGGCCAGATCCAGGCCGTGCAGGCCAACCTTCGGGTGCGCTGGTCGGTCGATCGCGCGGTGCAGGGCGCTGCCCATGTGGTCAACCTTGTCGCAATCATGCACGAGAGCGGACGCCAGACCTTCGACGCGGTGCATGATTTCGGCGCGCGGGCCGTGGCCGAGGCGGCGCGGTCGGTCGGCGCGGGCCTGACGCATGTTTCGGCCATCGGCGCGGACAAAGATTCCGCATCCGACTACGCGCGCACGAAGGCGCTCGGCGAGATCGCCGTGAAAGAAACGATCAAGGATGCGGTCATCATTCGACCGTCGATCATTTTCGGACCGGAGGATTCATTCTTCAACCGGTTCGCGAACATGGCGCGCTTCTCACCCTTCCTGCCTCTCATCGGCGGCGGAGAAACAAAATTCCAGCCGGTTTTCGTGGGCGATGTGGCTGAAGCGATCGCGCGGTCCGTGGACGGAAGCGTTGCGGGCGGCAAGGCCTATGAACTGGGCGGCCCGCAGCAACTCACCTTCCGGCAGTGCATGGAAACCATGCTCGAAACAATCGACCGCAAGCGCCTCTTCGTCCCTGTTCCGTGGTGGCTGGCGGAGCTTCAGGGAAGCGTGCTGGGCATGCTGCCGAATCCGCTGCTGACGAAAGATCAGGTCATTCTCCTGCGCTCCCACAATGTCGTGTCGAAAAAGGCCGAGAAGGACGGGCGAACTTTCGCAGGGCTCGGCATGACGCCGACCTCGGTCGGCGCAGTCCTTCCAAGTTACCTTTGGCGCTATCGCGCCGCCGGCCAGTTCACGCGAAAGAACGAAGCATAGGACCGCTCGATTCTTTCCTGCCTGATGGCATGGGCGCGGCTGCGGCCGCGCTTCTCATCGTCGCAAGCTTCTTCACCTCCGCGCTGACCGCCTCCTTCGGTGTTGGCGGCGGGGTCGCGATGCTGGCGCTGCTCGGCATGTTCGTACCCGTTTCGGTGCTGATCCCGGTCCATGGCGCCGTGCAACTGGGTTCCAACACCGGCAGGGCCTGGGTCCAGCGCGCGTCGATTCGGATGGATGTGGCGGCGCCCTTCATCGCAGGCAGCGTGATCGGCGCGGTTGCAGGCGTGTTTCTCGTTGTGCAGCTTCCCGATGCGCTGATGAAGATCGTTCTCGGCGCTTTCATCCTGCTGATCACATGGGCGAAGATTCCCGGCATCGATCGCCTGGGCAGGGCCGGGCTTGCCGTTGCAAGCGCGGTGCTCGCCCTAGTTTCCATGATCGTCGGTGCGACCGGACCGCTGGTTTCGCCGATCCTCGCGCAGTTCATACCGAACGACCGCAAGGCACTTGTCGCGACTCATGCAGCCAGCATGGTGGCCCAGCACGGGCTAAAGATACTGGTCTTCGGCCTCGCCGGATTTGCCTTCGGCGACTGGCTGCCAATGGTGGGGGCGATGATCTTCACCGGCTATCTCGGCACGCGCTATGGTAGCCTGCTGCTGGACAGGATGCCGGAGCAGGCCTTCCGCACATGGTTCAGGATCGGCCTGACACTGCTGGCGATCGATCTTGTCCGGCGCGGGCTGATGGCTTCCGTCTGAGGATCAGCCGTAGACCAGCAGGGCGGCAAGCCCGAGCCCGCCGACAATCAGACGCCACCAGCCGAACACCGAATAGCCGTGCTTCGATACGTAGCCCAGCAACGAGCGCACGACGATGACCGCCATCACGAAGGCAGCGACGAAGCCGGTTGCGATGATCGGCAGGTCGGCTGCGGAGAGAATGTCGCGGTTCTTGAAGAGATCGAACGCGAAGGCCCCGGCCATGGTGGGCATTGCGAGAAAGAAGGAAAACTCCGCCGCAGACCGCTTGTCGGCCCCCATCAGCAATGATCCGACGATGGTCGCACCGGAACGCGAGGTGCCCGGAATCATGGCAAGGCATTGCACGAGGCCGATCTTGAAGCAGAGCGACAGCGGGAAATCCATCACATCGAAATAGCGCGGCTTCAGAGGCGCGCGATCAATAAGAAGCAGGATGACACCGCCGATGATCAGCATGATGCAGATCAGTATGGGCGTCTCGAACAGCACGGTCTTTATGAAATCATGCGCAAGGGCGCCGATGACGGCGGCAGGCAGAAAGGCAAGCAAGATTCCCGCCACGAAGCGCTGTGTTTTGGGGTCGGAGGGCAGGTTGCGCGCAAGGTCGATCAGCTTTCCGGCATAGACGGAGAGGATGGCAAGGATCGCGCCGAGCTGGATCAGCACCTCGAATGCCTTGCCCGTGGACTGGAAGCCCAGGAAGTGGCCCGCAAGGAGGATATGGCCGGTCGAGGACACCGGCAGAAATTCGGTCAACCCTTCCAGCAGGCCGAGCAGAAGCGCTTCGACAATCGTCTGATTTTCCATGATGCTCTCGGATGTGGCGGGAGTGCATTCCCTGCGATTGCTTGTGTTCGCCCCGAACAGACCCTATAGGTCTCTGCGATTCTGCCCAAGGGCGACCGAAGACTTATCGGGCCGGCACGCAGTTTACCAGATCATTCGTTGCAAATTCATGCTCACGCTCTTCCATCATCCATTGCTTCCGTCATCCCGGTTCATCCGGCTCGCCTTTGGAGAGAACGGAGAGGAACTGGAGCTGATCGAGGAACTGCCCTGGAGCCGACGCAAGGAGTTTCTGGCGATCAATCCGGCGGGTTCGCTGCCGGTGTTGCTCGCCGAGGGCGACGTTCCAATCGTGGGCGCAACCGTGATTGCCGAATATCTGGATGAAACGCGAGGCATATTGAAGCGGGACCGGCGGCTGCTGGCGGAAAACCCGATGGATCGCGCGGAAATTCGCCGGCTGGTCGACTGGTATCTGGTCAAGCTCGACGGCGAGGTCAGCCGCCATCTGGTGCGCGAACGCATATTCAAGCCCATGATGCCGAAGGAACTGGGAGGAGGCTCGCCCGATTCCACCGCGATCCGTACGGCCCGCGCAAACATCAAGCAGCATATGAAATACACCAACTGGCTGGCCGGATCGCGCAACTGGCTGGCCGGTCCGCGCCTGACCTATGCCGACCTCGCAGCAGCGGCGGCGCTTTCGGTGCTCGACTATCTGGGCGAGGTGGACTGGCGCGACAACAACGCCGCGCGCGAATGGTATGCACGCGTCAAGTCGCGTCCATCTTTCCGTTCGCTGCTCAACGATCGCATCAGGGGCCTTGCCCCGGCAGCGCACTATGCGGACCTCGATTTCTAGCGATAAGCTCCGGGCGCTCATCGAGCGCGATGCCCGCAAGGCGGGGTTCGATGTCGTGGGCGTGACAACTCCTGACGCCGCGCCGCTGGCAGGAAAGCAACTCGAGCAATTCGTCGCCGCAGGTTTTCACGGTTCGATGGCATGGCTGGAAGAAACGCTGCGGCGCAGGAGCGATCCCCGGAACCTGTGGCCGGAAGTCCGCTCCATCGTCATGCTGGCGATGAACTACGGCCCCGACAGCGACCCGCTGGACGATTTGAAGCGGCGCGACCGCGCGACGATTTCCGTCTACGCGCGCAACCGCGACTATCACGATGTCATCAAGGGGCGGTTGAAGGAAATTGCCGGCAGGATCGCCGCGCAGGGCGACGCCGATGTCAAGGTTTTCGTGGATACCGCGCCGGTCATGGAAAAGACGCTGGCCGCAGCGGCTGGCATCGGCTGGCAAGGCAAGCACACCAATCTCGTCAGCCGCACATATGGTTCGTGGCTGTTCCTCGGCTCCATATTCACGACTGCCGTGCTGGAACCCAACGCGCCCGAAGCCGACCATTGCGGCTCGTGCCGCGCCTGCCTCGACATTTGCCCGACAAACGCGTTTCCCGAACCCTACAGGCTCGATGCGCGGCGCTGCATTTCCTATCTGACCATCGAGAACAAAGGACCGATCCCGCACGCTTTCCGTGCGGCGATGGGCAACCGCATCTATGGCTGTGACGACTGCCTTGCGGTCTGCCCCTGGAACAAGTTTGCAAGCATGGCGTCGCAAGCCAAGCTCGCGGCGCGCGACGATTTGCGTTCCCCTGCCCTCTCCGATTTGCTGGCCTTGGACGATGCCTCGTTTCGCCATCGGTTTTCCGGCTCGCCGGTGAAGCGGATAGGGCGGGACCGCTTCATCCGCAACGTGCTGATCGCGGCGGGAAATTCCGCCGAGCCGGCGCTCGCCGAACCATGCAAGCGCTTGTTGCAGGATGACTCTCCATTGGTTCGCGGTGCGGCGGTGTGGGCACTGTCGCGCCTGCTGGATCGTTCGACGCTGGCCGGGCTGGCGAGCGACGACCCCGATGCGGACGTGGTGCACGAATGGCGTCTTGCGCTCGCATCCGATACGGGTGATGCAGCCATGGGAGGTGGTGGATGAACGTGCTGGTGTTCGGCGCAGGCTATTCGGGCAGGCGCTTTGCCGAGATGCGGCCCGGCGGCGTGGCGATTGCCGGCACCACGCGCACCCGCGAAAAGTTCGGCATGCTGCGCGGCGCAGGCATCGAACCGTTCGTCTTTTCCGGCCAGCCGATCGAGAATGGATTGCAGCAGGTAATGGAGGAAGCCACGCATCTGGTCGTGTCTATTGCACCGGACGATGCAGGCGATCCGATATTGGCGGCCCTTGCAAGCTTGCCCGGCGCAATGCCGAAGCTGAGATGGATCGGCTATCTTTCGACCGTCGGCGTGTACGGCGACTATGGCGGAATGTGGGTGCACGAAGGCAGCAGGTGCAAGCCTGTTTCAAACCGCTCGCGCCTGAGAGTCGACGCTGAAAAGGCGTGGCTGGATTTTGCCGCGTCGCGGGGCCTGCCTGCCGCCATATTGCGCCTTTCGGGGATCTACGGGCCGGGCCGCAACGCCTTCGTGAACCTTCACAACGGGACGGCCAAAAGGCTGATAAAGCCGGGGCAGGTGTTCAATCGTATTCACGTCGACGACATTGCCGGCTCGATCTGGCATCTTGTGGCTTCCGGTACGGGTGGCATATTCAACGTCACGGACGACGAGCCTGCACCCCCGCAGGATGTCGTGACATATGCCGCGCAATTGATGAGCGTCGAGCCACCACCCGAAATTCCTTTCGCGTCTGCCCAACTTTCGCCAATGGCGCGCTCTTTCTATGGCGAGAGCAAGAGGGTGTCGAACGCATTGCTCAAGGCTGAGGGCTATTCATTCCGCTACCCGGACTATCGGGCAGCACTTTCGGCAATGTGGCGTGAAGGGAATTGGCGGGGATCGGACCGTTCCGATGCGCGCAGCCCCATAAGACCGTAGGGACCGGGCGAGGTGAGAATTTACGATTGCGTAACCATCCCGCTCCAATCTTGCACCGCATTTTTTCGGGGACGCTGACATGACCGGATGGGTTGAAAGAGGTTTCAGGAAGGCGTCCTTGCTGCTTGCCGTCGCGCTGTCGTTCAGCGTGTTCGCACCGACCGCACAGGCGGATGGTCTCGCGAAGAACCTCTTTGGCGCAAAGAAACTTCCTGCTGCCGCCGAGCCGCAGTCCTACGGCTTCTACAGCAAAGGCTGTTTCGCAGGAGGCATGGCCATCGCGGCAGACGGCCCGACATGGCAGGCGATGCGGTTGTCGCGCAATCGGCGTTGGGGCCATCCCACAATGATCCGACTGCTGGAAAAGCTGTCGCAGGACGCGGTGCAGGACGGCTGGCCCGGGCTTCTGATCGGAGACATCTCACAGCCTCGCGGCGGACCTATGCTGTCCGGGCATGCGTCGCACCAGATCGGCCTGGACGCCGACATCTGGTTCACGCCCATGCCGAAAAAGCGACTGTCTGTCGCGCAGCGCGAAAGCGTCAGCGCGGTTTCGATGATCAAGAAAGGCGGGCTGACCGTAGACGACCAACGCTGGTCGGACTCGCGCATGCGCTTGCTCAAGAGGGCCGCGAGCTATCCAGAGGTCGAGCGCATCCTTGTGCATCCGGGCATCAAGAAGAAGCTTTGCGACACGGTGACCGGAGACCGCTCATGGTTGCGCAAGGTCCGGCCTTTCTGGGGTCATGACTATCACTTCCACGTTCGCATCGGGTGCCAGCCGGGATCCGCGGGTTGCAAGGAACAATCCGCGCCGCCACAGGGCGACGGATGCGACAAGTCGCTGGCTTGGTGGTTTACCGAGGAGCCGTGGCGGCCCAACAAGAACCCCGATGCGCCGAAGGCACGCGACCTGATGAAGCTTTCGAACCTGCCCAAGGCCTGCGTCGCGGTCCTCAATGCGCCATCGCCGGAATCCGAGGCGGTGGTGACCCTTGGCGGCGGGGGCGTGCCGCAAACTTCGGTTGCGTCAGGACCCGAACCAACGCCAACGGTCGACACCGCCCAGCCGCCCGCCGCAGCGAACGCCTACAGCGCAACACCGGATGTCGGCATTCCGGTTCCGCGACCACGCGCGGCAATCGGAGGTTCAAACCGATAGCCGGCAGCGCCCCTTTCGATCCGCCGCGACTTTGATTAGGGTCGGGTAGTCAATCGGGAAGGACCTGCCTTTTGCCACTGCGTATCGCCCTTGTCGCGCATGACCAGAAGAAGGACGACATGGTGGCGTTCGCCAGCGAGCATGTCGGCTTTCTTTCGCAGTGTATCCTGGTTGCGACCGGAACGACGGGCCAGCGCATTGCCGAAGCGTGCCCGCAACTGAGCATCACGCGCATGAAGAGCGGGCCTCTCGGCGGCGACCAGCAGATCGGCGCCCTCATCAGCGAAGGTGAGATCGACATGTTGATTTTCTTTGTTGATCCGTTGACGCCCATGCCGCATGACGTGGACGTGAAGGCGCTGACGCGGCTCGCAACGGTGTACGACATTCCGATGGCGCTCAACCGTTCGACCGCAGAAGCAATTCTCTACGCGCGGAAAGACGGCTAACCGTTCAAGGTTCGGGGGGAGCATGAGCAAAGCGCATCGGGAGATCGCGACACCGACCCTGATCGGCGACATTGGCGGCACGAATGCGCGCTTCGCCGTCGTGCCAGACGCGGAGCACCCCACGATTGAATTTCCCGTGGTGCAGACCAAAGATTTCGAGACGCTTGATGCCGCCATCGCCGAAACGGTCCTTGCCCGCTCGCCCGTCAAGCCCCGGTCCGCCATCATCGCCATTGCCGGGCCGGTCGATGGCGACGAGATCAAGCTGACCAATTGTCCGTGGGTCGTGCGGCCCCGAAGCATGATCGCCGAACTCGGATTCAGCGACGTGGTGGTGCTCAACGATTTCGAAGCGCAGGCGCTTGCGGTCGTCGCGCTCGGATCCGAGCATCTGGAAAAGATCGGCGGCGGAGATGCCGAGAAGGATGCCGCGAAACTGGTGCTCGGACCCGGCACCGGACTTGGCGTGGCGGGGCTCATTCATTCGGCGGGGCGATGGATCCCGGTTCCCGGCGAAGGCGGGCATATGGATCTCGGCCCACGGTCGCCGCGCGATTTCCAGGTATTTCCCTTCATCGAAAAACTGGACGGGCGAATTTCCGGCGAACAGATTCTTTGCGGGCGTGGACTGGTGAACCTCTATCGCGCGATTGCGAAGGCTGACGGTATCCCGCCTGCCTATACGCAGCCGTCCGAAATCACCCTTGCGGCCCTGTCCAAATCCGACCCGGTGGCCGTGGAAGCCCTTTCTCTTTTCACGACCTATCTCGGGCGGACAGCCGGCGACCTTGCCCTCGTGTTCAAGAGCCAGGGAGGCGTGTTCCTGACCGGAGGCATCGCACAGAAGATCGTTCCGGCCTTGCAGGAAGGCGCATTCCGCGAGGCCTTCGACGACAAGGCCCCGCATCGCGGATGGATGAGCGAAATTCCGATTCATGTCATTACGCACCCGCTTGCCGCCCTGCAGGGACTGGGCGCTTATGCCCGCAATCAGGCCGCGTTCGGCGTCGAAACGGAAGGTCGCCGCTGGCACGCCACAGCGCCGTAAAATCATGGTCCGGCGATAGGCAAAAGGCAAACTTGCCGCTATAGGGGGCCCGGAGCAAAACCCCTCAGGGACTCACACCGCGCGTGGAAAAGGCGTCAAAAAGCAACCGCAACATGGGCGAGATCGCAGACCTTATTGCGCGGATCCTGCGTGAGAACGGGCGCGACTATCGCGCGCAATATATTCTCGCCACGATTCTGCTGATTGTCATCGGCGCAACGTCCGGTCTTTTCGCGCTTATCATGCGTTACGTGATCGACGATATCTTCTATCGCCAGCGGGGCGACCTGATTGCGCTGATCAGCGGGCTGGTGCTCTGCACCTTCATTTTGCGCGGCGTCGCCACATATTGGCAGTCGCTGACCATGGCGCGCATCGGAAACAATCTGATCGCGCGCTATCAGGCCAGAATCTTCGATCACCTGATGAGGCTGGGCATCGATTTCTTCTCCGACCGCCGCTCGGGCGCACTTGCCGCGCAGATCAATGAGAACGTTACCGGCATCCGCGATCTGGTCGGGCTGACCCTGACATCGATTGCGCGTGACGCCGTGTCCCTCGTCTTTCTGCTCGGCGTGATGGTCTGGCAGGACCCTCTGCTTTCGGGAATGGTGCTGCTGATCGGCCCGCCGCTCGTGATCGGCGTCGGCTATCTCGGCAGAAGGCTGCGGGCGGTCACGCGCCAGTCGGTGGAAATCAATTCCCGCCTGATCGGCGCGATGCAGGAAGCGACCCAGGGCATCGCGGTCGTCAAGGCCTTCACGATGGAAGACCAGCTCTCGACGCGGCTCCGGAAACTGGTCGGGCAGGCGGAGGAAAGGTCGAACAAGATTGCAAGCGTTACGGAGCGGCTGGGTCCCATCACCGAGACGCTGGCCGGGTTTGCGATTTCCGGTGTCATCGCCTATGCGGGCTATCGCGCCATCGCCTTCCAGCAGCCGCCGGGAAACATATTCTCGTTCATCACCGCGTTCCTGCTCGCCTATGATCCGGTCCGCCGGCTTTCCCGCGTGCATGTCGGGCTGGAACGCGCATTGGTCAATGCGCGCATGATCTACGAAATCCTCGATCTGGAGCCGCGCCAGCGGGACGAGCCCGGCGCGGTTGAACTTGCCGTCGGCAAGGGCGAAGTGCGCTTCGACAATGTGACCTTCGCCTATGGCGACAATTCGCCCGTTCTCCATGGCGTCAGCTTCATTGCCGAGGCAGGCAAGACAACGGCCATCGTCGGAGCGTCGGGCGCGGGCAAATCGACCCTCGTTTCCTTGCTGGAACGCTTCTACGACGTGCACGATGGAGCGATCCTTATCGACGGACAGGACATCGCCCGGATCACGAAATCGTCGCTGCGCCACTCGATGGCCTTCGTTTCCCAGCAGCCTTACCTGTTCGAAGGGACGATCCGCGACAATATCCGCTATGGACGTCCGGACGCGACCGACGCCGAAACGGAATTTGCTGCGCGCAAGGCGGCGGCCGACGGCTTCATACGCCAGCAGCCACAAGGCTATGAAACATCCGTTGGCGAGAATGGCGCAACGCTTTCCGGCGGACAGCGCCAGCGCCTTTCCATCGCGCGGGCCATCGTGCGAAATGCGCCGATCCTGCTTCTGGACGAAGCGACTTCGGCGCTCGACAATGAATCGGAAGCATTGGTGCAGGCTGCGCTCACTGAAATCATGCGCGACCGCACAACCATCGTTATCGCCCACCGGCTTTCGACGGTCATCAACGCGGACAAGATCATCGTTCTCGAACAGGGCCGGGTGGTCGAACAAGGCACCCATCGCCAATTGCTCGCAGACAAGAACGGAATTTATGCGCGCTTCTACCTGCTTCAGACGGACAAGGGCGGGTTGGGCCTTGAGGGGGAGACCGTCACCGACGCGGAGCCGGCGCCAAAGGTCGCGAAGCGGCGGAGGGCAAAAGCATGAGCGAAATGAAGCTGGTCGTGGTCGGCGCAGCCGGTCGCATGGGGCAGACGCTGGTGCGGGCCATCGCCGCGGCGCCCGGCGTTACGTTGGCCGCTGCCGTCGAGCGCAAGGGCGCCGCGCAGATTGGCCGCGATGCGGGCGAGTTGGCAGGCGTCGGCAAGATCGGCGTTGCGATCACCGATGACCCCCTTCCCGCATTCGCAAGCGCGGACGGGGTCGTCGATTTCACCTCTCCGTCCGCCACGGTCGAGTTCGCCGGTTACGCCGCGCAGGCGCGCATCGCCCACATCATCGGCACGACAGGTTGCTCGGTTCAGGACGACGCGAAGATTGCCGCCGCCGCCCGTCACGCCACAATCGTCAAATCGGGAAATATGAGCCTCGGCGTCAATCTTCTCGCAGCGCTTGTGGAGCAGGCAGCTAGCGCACTCGACGCGACCGACTTCGACATAGAGGTTCTGGAAATGCACCACAGGCACAAGGTCGATGCCCCGTCCGGCACCGCCCTGATGCTTGGCGCAGCAGCGGCCAGCGGACGCGGGGTTACGCTTGCCGACCAGAGCGTGCGTGTTCGTGACGGCGTTACCGGGCCGCGCAAGGAAGGCACCATCGGCTTTGCCACGCTGCGCGGTGGCTCCGTGGTAGGTGATCATTCGGTGATATTGGCCGGCAGCGGTGAGCGCATCGTGCTTTCGCACCATGCCGAGGACCGCGCGCTTTTTGCCAAAGGTGCGATCACCGCCGCGCTTTGGGCCCGCGACAAGAAACCGGGCCTCTATGCCATGCGCGACGTACTTGGACTCAATTCATAAATCCGAACATAGGAGACACAATGTCCAGAACCCTGGTGCTGGTCCGTCACGGCCAGAGCGAATGGAACCTGAAGAATCTCTTCACGGGCTGGCGCGACGTCGAACTTACCGAACAAGGCCGGCTGGAGGCCAGCACGGCAGGAGAGAAGCTGAAGGCCCTTGGTTTGAAATTCGACATTGCATTCACATCGGACCTCAAGCGCGCGCAGGCGACCTGCCAGCTCATTCTGGATGTTATGGGCCAGGACAAACTTCAGACGATCCGCAATGTCGCGCTCAACGAACGCGACTATGGCGACCTCTCGGGCCTGAACAAGGACGATGCCCGCGCGAAATGGGGCGAGGAACAGGTGCACATCTGGCGGCGGTCCTACGACGTGCCCCCGCCGGGTGGAGAAAGCCTGAAGGACACCGGCGCGCGCGTCTGGCCCTACTATATGCACGTCATGCAGCCGCATGTGCTGCGCGGGGAGACCGTGCTCGTCGCCGCGCACGGCAACTCGCTGCGCGCGATGATCATGGCGTTGGAAGGCATGACCGGCGAAGAGATCGTCAAGCTTGAACTCGGAACCGGGGTGCCGATCGTCTATCGGCTGAACGCCGATTCGACGGTGGCCTCCAAAGAGGTGCTCTCCTGAGCCTTTCTATGCATCATGCAGAAAATGCGCGTTGACAGCGGCGGCTTGCCCGCTTACATCACCGCGCACCAGCCCAGATGGCGGAATTGGTAGACGCGCACGGTTCAGGTCCGTGTGCCGCGAGGCGTGGAGGTTCGAGTCCTCTTCTGGGCACCATTCCCATGCACAAATTGTGCCCTTACAAAAAGCTAGGTCCTTTCAAAGCCTTGCGCTCATCCTTGCCGTGCACAAAGGTGCGTAACGCAGGTCTCCGGCTGGTCGCACCGATGGGGCGAAATGATCCAGACCTCGGAATGCATCAAGTTTCGGGGTAGGCCATTTCACCTCGGCTGTAGAGTTTTTGGTGGCAGGTTGAGGAACAACACATTTTGTTCCAGGATGTACCGCCAGAGCATGGGAATTTCATGCGTTTCGTAATAGCTCTACTTCTTTCCCAGATCGTAATCCCGGCTGCATCGGCGCAGGAATGCGTTGTGCTCCTGCACGGATTGTCACGCAGTGACAACTCCTTCTGGGTCATGGAAGAGGCCTTGAGGGCATTCGATTTCAAGGTTGTGAACGAAAGCTATCCTTCGGTCGATGCTCCGATCAACGAGCTGATCTCCTATGTCGACAAATCTGTATCGGCTTGCGGCACGTCTTCGAAATTGCATTTCGTCACCCATTCGATGGGCGGCATTCTGGTGCGCGCCTGGCTATCCAAGAACCGACCCGCCAATTTCAGCCGCGTCGTTATGCTTGGACCGCCAAACCATGGATCGGAACTGGTCGATGTGTTCGGCGAACTTAAACTCTTTGAGTTTTTCAACGGGCCAGCCGGAATGCAGCTCGGCACCGGTCCAGATAGCTTACCCAACAAGCTAGGTCCGGCAGATTTCGAGCTTGGGATCATTGCAGGATCCCATTCGGTGAATCCACTGTTGTCCTCAATGTTTAGGGGACCGAACGACGGCAAGGTTTCGGTCGAGAGCACCAAACTGCAAGGCATGACAGATCACATTGTTATCAGCACCACGCATACGTTCATGATGAACAATCCGCTCGTCATCGCGCAGACGATCGAGTTTCTCCGCACCGGTCGGTTTGATCACGAGTTGACGATGGGGAAGGTGTTTCAACGGGCGTTGCGAGGGCGAGAAGTACAATGAAGGCGAGGCTGCGCTATTTCGTCTACTTCCTGCTCGCGCTCATCGCTCTCGTCGTCGGGCTATCGCTCTATCAGCCCCCGATGAGACTGATGCCCGCACCCACCGTATTCCTCAACGAACGAAATCCTTTCAGCATCAACCCAAATCTCAGTGAGGACCCTGAGATCAAAGTGTTCTATGCCACCAACCGGTTGCCGATCGGCCCAAGAGCCAACAGGATTTACGCCATCGTTCCAGGTCGCGACGTGCATCTTGGACTTGCGACGGTGCGCATCGGACAAGAAGGTACGACCTGGGACAATATCTATGCTCTCTCCACCGGGGCAGGCGATGACACGCGACCGTTTCTCCATTTGGAGAACCTCAATGAGCAGGCGAACATCGAAAGCGACGGTAAGCTTGATGCGGAAGCCAGGGCCTGGTTTGCCGAGATCGAAACGGCGCTACAGAACAGTCTGGACAAGGACATCACGGTTTACGTCCATGGTGCAAACACGACCATGGAGCGCGCGGCCGGACAAGCCGCTCAGTTGCATCATTTCACGGGACGAAACTCGGTGGTCGTGATGTTCGCATGGCCAACCGCCGAAAACTTCCTGCGTTATTCCCGGGACATGGAAACGGCATTTGGCGCTGCTCCTCATCTGGCCAAACTGATCGAACTCCTGGCCGGGAACACCACCGCACGCAACATCGATGTACTCACATACAGTGCCGGCGGCACAGTTGGAAGCGACGCGCTGGGCAGGATTGGTGATGATGTCACCTTGCATGGTAGCCAGAATCCCCGCATAGGCGAAGTCTACCATGCCGCACCGGATGCCGATTTCCGGAGTTTCGTTAACGACATGCAGAAGTACGCTGCCATCGCGCGTCGCATGACAGTCGCGGTGAACATGAACGACGCCGCGCTGCGCTTGTCGCAACTCGTCAATCGTGCTTCCCGCGCCGGCCGCCCCGACTTGACCGAACTCAGTCCGGAAGCCAGCTCATGGTTGCTTGAAGCTCAAGAGCAATACGGCCTTGAGGTCGTCCAAGTCCGTCCTGAAAATATTCCGGGCATGTCACGATGGTCGCACACCTTCTGGTACGAAGATCCATGGGTTTCGACTGATGTGCTGGCCACGCTCCTTTTCCATCTCTCGCCGTCCGACCGGGGTCTGGAAGAGGAAGATGCCCGCCCAAAGGGCCGCTACTGGACCTTTGCAGCGGATCATTTGAAGAGACTGACCGAGGCGATGGCCAGACGCTGATCTTCAAGCGTCGGCCGTCAGGCTTCCCGGCGTCAGGCGCTTCCTGCGATAAACTCATCCGCGTTCGATTTGTCTCGATCCTTACGCGGCTCTCGGTCGTAGATGGTTATGTAGAGAACCGGCAGAAGGATGAGCGTCAGGACCGTCGCGACGAGCAATCCACCCATGATCGCGAAAGCCATCGGCCCCCAGAACAGTGTCGGCGCGATCGGAATGAGACCCAGCACGGTCGACAGCGCCGTCAGCAGGATCGGACGCAAACGACCCGAGGCGGCAGCTATGGCCGCATCCCTGATGCCCAGGCCGCCTGCCCTTTCGTCGTTGATCTGGACGATCAGGATAACCGCATTCTTCGCAATCATGCCGATGAGCGCCAGTATGCCGAGAATGGCAACAAAGCCGAGTGGACGCCCGAAGAGAAGCAATGCGCCGACGACCCCGATCAGGCCCAGAGGCAGCAGCACCAATACCAGGAAGGTATTCGCGAAGCTTCGAAGCTGAACCATCAGGAGGGTGAGCATGATGAAAATCATGACCGGGATGACGGCGAACACTGCGGCCTGGCTTTCCGCGCTCGTTTCCGCCGTTCCGCCGAGTTCAATCGAATAGCCCGCCGGTAGAGTTGTGGCGAACGCATCTACCTTGTCCTCGACATCGGCAACGACCGCCTCGGGTGTTGTGCCGTCCCTCACATCAGCGAGAACGGTGAGCGTCGGCACCCGGTCACGACGCCAAATCAGGGGTTGCTCCTGTTCAAAGGAGAAATTGGCGAAAGTACTCATTGCCACCGTGCGCCCGCCGGGTATCGGAACCTGTAGCGAGGCCAGATTGTCCAGCGATATACGGTCCTGATAGGGCGCGCGCACCACGACATTGATGAGATATATACCGTCGCGAAGTTGCGTGACGGGTGCGCCGGAAACGGCGGATTGGAGAATCGCAGACAGGCTCTGGCTCGTCAGGCCCAGCCGTCGCGCCTGATCCTGATTGACTTCGATCTTCAACTGCCTCGCTGGCTCTATCCAATCAAAATGAACTCGGTCAGCGCCGGGATTGGTTGCGATAATGTCTGCCAGTTCCAGCGCCCTGTCCCGGACGATCTCGATATCAGGCCCGCTCAGGCGCCATTGGAGTGGCCAACCAATGGGCGGGCCCATTTCCAGCGGACTGACGCGACTGATCGCCTCAGGGAAGTTCTCGGAGAGGTATTTCTCAAGTTCGCGCTGCAGGCGAATACGAGCGTCGATGTCCTTCGCCATAACGACGAGTTGTGAGTGATTGTCGCTAGGCGGAAGGATAGCGAGCGGCAGATAGAAGCGGATAACGTTGCGGCCAACATAGCTGCTCCAGAAATTCACGTCCTCGCTTTTCCCGAGCCAGGCTTCAATGCGCTCGACAGCCGCCTCGCTGGCGAAAATGGAACTGGAGCGTGGCAACTGGAAATCGATCATCAATTCGTTGCGATCGGACGGTGGAAAAAACTGCCGATCGACACGTGACAGCCCAAGGACAGCCGCGACCATCACACAGACACTGATGCCGATTGTCAGCCACCGCGCACGAATGGCGGAGACGAGAAAACGGGAATATGTGCGCACCAGAAAGCTGTCCTCGCCGCTGGACGCACCGGGCTTTGGGGCTTTCAGGAGATATGAACTAATGATCGGCGTAAAGACGACAGCGACGAACCAAGACGCAATCAGGGCAATTGCGACCACCTGAAACAGCGAGATCGTGTATTCCCCGGCCTGGCTCTGCGCGAAGCCAATCGGAACAAAACCGGCAATGGTGATCAGCGTGCCCGTCAGCATTGGAGCCGCGAGCTTCGAGTATGCCGATTTGGAGGCATCAGTCATGGTCTGGCCATTGGCCAGTCCCCGGAGGGTGGCGTCGACCGTGGTCATCGCGTCGTCCACCAGAAGGGCAAGTGCGATAATCAACGCTCCAAGGGAAACCCGGTGCAGATCGATGCCCATCACCTGCATGACCAGGAACACAGTCGCAAGGGTAACGGGGATAGCGATGGCGACCACAGCGCCGGGCCGGACACCGAGCGTAAGGAAACTCACCACGAGGATGATGCCGACAGCCTGATAAAGCGAAGTCGTGAAATCGTTGATTGCGACATCAACGACGTCAGGTTGATTGGATACAAGAACCGTATCGATGCCTATTGGCAGGTTGGCCACAGACCTGTTGACCGATGCACTGACCTGCCGCCCCAATTCGAGGACGTCTCCACCTTCACGCATCGAGATGCCAAGTCCGATTGCCGGCTTGCCATTGACGCGATACATGGAAGATGGCGGCTCGACGAGCCCGCGCTTAACTTCGGCGACATCGCCAAGTCGGATCAGACGTCCGCCTGCGCTGATAGGCACATCCAGAATTTCCGATTCGTTCTCGAATGATCCTGAAACCCGCAGCGACAGGTTTTCGAGGCCGGTGTTGATAGTGCCCGAAGGACGTACAGCATTCTGCGCAGCGACCGCGGCGAAGACCTGACCGTAGTCGAGCCCCATGGCGGCCACCCGATCGGGCTGCAGTTCGATCGTTACTTCCTCGTTCTGTACACCAATGAATTCTATCTTTCCGATGGAAGGTACATCGCGGATCAGGTTCGAACGCACTTCATCGGCATAGTCGCGCAATTCGCGATGGGTAAAGCCGTCCGACGTGAAGCCATAGATGATGCCGAATACGTCGCCGAAATCATCATTGAAGAATGGACCGACGACACCCTGCGGAAGTGTATGACGGATATCCGCTACGCTGTTTCGGACCTGCTGCCAGACGCTGCCGACGTCGTCGGCGGGGAAAGCGCCGTCGAGATCAACATAGATAGTCACAACCCCCGGACGTGTGATCGACCTCAGGGAATCCAGTCCGGTCGTCTCCTGAAGCCTGCGTTCAAGCCGATCGGTGAGCTGGTTCTGCGTTTCTTCAAGAGTAGCGCCCGGCCAGACAGCCGTGACCAGCATCGTCTTGATCGTGAAAGTCGGATCTTCGTCGCGACCGAGACCGACAAACGCAAACGCGCCAGCTACGATCGCAACCAGCATGAAGTAGATTGTCAGAGATCGCGAGCTTATTGCCCAGCCTGAAAGGTTGGGCCCTATCATGATACGCCACCAGGCAAGCGAACTTCCTGACCGGGGCGAAGTGCCTGTACGCCGGCTGTAACGACCAACTCACCCACTTCAAGCCCATCGGATACCAGCACCGACGCCGGTGAGAAATCCGCGATATCGATCTTGCGGAGCGCGACCTTGTTAGTCGCAGGGTCAACAACCCAGACGGCCGGCGCGCCTTCCGTTCGGGTCAGTGCGCTGGCCGGGATTTCTATGCCGCCAACGCCTCCGAAATGCGCCTGACCGGTCACCGTCGAACCCAGTCGCATTTCGGCGGGAGGATCGATCAGGCCGACACGCACCTGGAATGTCCCTGTTGCAGCATCGGCGCGCGGAGCCACTTCTCGGATCCGCCCTTGCGCGGTGACACCCGGCGACATCGACAGAGCCACCAGAACTTCGGGATCGGGCGGACTATTCGCAATTGTTGCGGCAGGGACGTTGAAAACGGCATCCTTGCCTTCATCGCGTGCAATTTGCACGATCGGGCGGCCAGCAGCGGCAACCTCACCCGCCTCGACTCCGACTGCGGTGACCACGCCAAGGGAATCCGCGTAAAGAACTGTGTCCTCGAGCCGTCTGTGCACAATTCGAGCCTGCGCCTGCGCAGAGTCAACATGAGCCTGCGCCGAGTTGAGCGCCTGTTCGGCGCGATCAACCGCGGCGAGCGCAACGACTTGGCGCTCGTACAGCCGACGCTGCCGGTCATAGGTAAGTCGGGCCTCGGAAAGTTGGCTCTCAGCGGCGGTCAACGCGGCTTCGGCCGCGCGAAGTCCATTTTCCTCATCCGACGCGTCCAGACGCGCAATAATCTGGCCCGCCTTGACCGTGTCCCCGACATTGACCAGGCGCTCAATCACCCTGCCTCCGATACGGAAGCCAAGCCCGACCTCAACCTGGCTCTCTACCGTACCAGCCAGTTCAACGGTCTGCCCGCCCTTGTTCTCATCGATGACAACGACCCGAACCAGCCTGGGCGACGCCGCAGTTTCCTTTTTCTCGTCGGAGCATGCGGATAGCACCGCCGCCAACAACACGAGGCCGCATACCAGACTTCGACGGTTCTTAAGCATCGCACTCAACCCTTCGGTAGATGTTCGGTCTCAGGCATACGGTCGAAGCAGGTTGCACTTGCTATACCACCGGGCGCAGCCTCTTCACTACCCCAGCGCGAAGTCTGGAAGCCAACGCAATCCTGCATGGAGCCCAAGCGGCAATGGGCTCTATGTTCTTTGTTATTCGACATGCTGCGGCCGACCGACTTTCAGACTAGTGCACAATATACATAAGTACAGTTCACCTGTATCTAAAATATACTGTGATGTATACTTATACATTTCTTATCATCGACGAGCGATATTTCTGAATGCATTCCGTTCGATGGACGCAAAGCACCTCTGCTTGCTCGCGGCAGGCACTACGCACCAGTAGTATAGTGTCCCCATGGTTCCCTGCAATCGGCCTGGAATCCAGCATTTATGCATGGCATCCCAAATTCGGTGGCGAGGGAACTGACTGTACCATCTGGACGAAGGAATTTGAGGCTGGCGGAACTCCGGCGAGGTATTGAGCCTTGCCTCCAAGGGGAAATTGATCGATTCAAAGACCGCCGCCAAATCCAAGTAGAACCAACGTATTTTTAACCTCTACGCATCCCTTCCGTATACTTCTGCGCCTTCCTCTGGAAAATTCCGTGTATATTTTGACATATTTCTTGTTTTATCTACGCTACTTTAATTTCTATTGTGATGAATATCAAAATACGCTTGCCGGGCGCCGATAGCTATCGGATGGAACTTTTGCTTGCATGCACAACCCTGTGTAATCTAAATGAATTGCGATCGATCTGGTCAGGGCGAGAGGACGCTATGGTTCGAAGCGGCTTTCCGAGGCGGGCGTCAAATATGCGTATGAGCAGAAGAATCACCTGCCTGGGTGCTATATGAAAGAGCGCGCGGTCTTAGCAGTCGCTGCAGTTCGCGCCGTGGCGCTTTTTGCGTTCTGGCTCGCCCTTGCCAACTGGACCATCGCCGATGTTGTTGCCGGCGCCGTGGCTGCAGGGATCGCAAGTTGGGCGAGCATCCTCTTGCTGCCCCCCGCGCCACATTCGAGCAGGTCCTTTCTTGCTATTGCGCAAATTGCACTGTTCTTCTTGATTCAATCCTTTTTGGCCGGGCTGGATGTTGCGCGCCGCGCCCTCGATCCGCGCATGCCGCTGCAGCCCGGTTTCGTGACTTGTCCCATGAGCTTGCGCGGCGCAATGCCACGCTGTGCATTCCGGGCACTCATGAGTTTGCAACCGGGATCATTACCCGTGGAAGAACAGGCTGGCGGCGTGCTGCTGGTGCATTGCCTGAACAAGAACCAGCCTGTCTCGCAAAGTTTCGCCAGAGAGGAAATGTTGTTTGCGAAAGCGTTCGGGATAGAAACAGACCATGGCTGAGTTCCTTCTCTCGGTCGCGGTTTTCTTGCTCGTCGTGGTCGGCGCGGGTCTCCTGCGGCTGTTGCGAGGCCCATCGGCGGCGGACCGCATCATGGCGGTCCAGATGCTGGGGACCGGGGGTGGAGCGATTTGCCTGCTTCTGGCGGTCGCAACGCGGAACAGTGCTATTTTCGACGTTGCGCTGACGCTCGGCCTGCTGGCAGTCTCCGCGGTAGCGGCTCTCAGTCTTGCCGAACACTCGCGCACCGGCGGTGAAAGTGACGATCATGCTGGCTAGCGGATTTACCATCGTCGCGGTCGTGACCGGAGCCTTCTTTTTTCTCGCGGGCACGGCCGGTCTGTTGAGGTTTCCAGATTCACTTAGCCGACTTCACGCATTGACGAAGGCTGACAATCTTGGGCTGGGCTTGATCGCCCTTGGTCTCATGCCGCAGGTGGGCAACCTTCAAGATGGGCTGAAGCTGCTGTTCATCTGGGGCCTCGTGCAATGCGCCGCAGCTACCAGTAGCCAAATCATCGCGCGTATCGCTCATCGGCCTGACGGCAAGGATCAATGACACTGGCGCTGGACTTGATTCTGATCGTGCTGGTTCTAACGGTGGCGGTCGGGACGCTTGTTTCCCGCGATACCCGCTCGGCTGTGATTGCTTTCATCGGACTAGGCTTGCTTCTCGGGCTGGCGTGGGTCCGACTTTCATCGGTGGATGTCGCTCTGACAGAAGTTGCGATCGGGGGCGGAGCAACCGGCATATTGCTCCTGCGAGCTTGCGCGAGCGTCGGCTCCGCCAACCCCCGGCGCGAACGGCCGGGAACAGCAGTCCATGTCCTTGCCGCCCTGTTCTGCGCGGCCGTCTCGATAGCCATCGGCATGGCCGTCTTGGCGATGCCCGAGCCTCCGGGAACACTCGCCCCGCGAGTCGCGGAGCACATGTCCGCAAGCGGCCTCGGGAACCCTGTAACGGTTGTTCTTCTGGTCTACCGCGCCTTCGATACGCTGCTTGAAAAGGTGGTGGTCGTGCTGTCGCTCATCGGTGTCTGGTCGCTAGCTACAGATAGTTCCTGGGGTGGCGCCCCAGCGGATCTGAAGCAGGGTATCGCTGATGGACCGCTGGTCCTGCTCGCCCGCCTGTTGCCGCCAGTCGGCATCGTCCTTGGCATCTATCTCGTTTGGAATGGCGCGGATGAACCGGGTGGGACATTCCAGGGCGGCGCAGTGCTGGCGGGTATGTGGCTTTTGGTTCAGATGGCCAGGCTACGTCCCATGCCGCAGACCGGCTCGCTCACTGTTCGGCGGCTCATCGCGGTTGGGCCGGTGTCTTTCGTACTTGTCGGACTCTCCGGGTTTTTTATTGCGGACAGTTTCCTCGCCTACCCCGCTGGTTTCGCCAAACCGATCATCGTCGCAGTCGAGATCGCATTGACGATTTCGATCGCCGTCATCATCGGTCTGCTTGTCGCCGGTCCAGCGGCGCGAGCGCCAAAATGAGCCCCGCCCTGCTATTCGGCCTCTGTGCGGCAGCTTTGATTGGAATCGGCCTGTTTGGTCTGATTGTACAGCCGGACCCGCTGCGCAAGCTTCTGTCCTTCAATCTCATTGGGGCCGGCGTTTTCTTGCTTTTCGGCGTTGCTGGAAAACGTGGCGCCGCCGTCGGCTTCTCAAGCGATCCCGTACCTCAGGCATTGGTCATCACCGGCATTGTGGTTGCCTTTTCGGCCTCGGCACTGGCGGTCGCTCTGCTTGTTCGGCTTTCCGAAGCCCCGGACAGGGCCGACGAGGACGACGAAATATGACAGGCGCCGACAGTTCCGTAGGCGGCGCGCTTCTCGTGCTCATGATAATGACGCCCGTCACGGGTATTCTCATCATGGTTGGGCTGAGGCCGCGAAAGCCGGAACGGGTCGCGTTTGCCGTTTTGGCATTGATGCTTCTGCTGTCCTTCGCTGTTCTGGCGCTGGTGGTCCGCAACTACTCCGCCTTGGGTTACGATCTTGGCGGGTGGGCGCCGCCGCTCGGACTCAGGCTACGCGCAGATGGCATTTCCGCAGCCATGATGGTCATGACCGGTCTGATCTTGTGCCTTGTAGGGCTCTCCGCGAGGCCAGAGTTTCAAAGCTCCGAAACCGGCGGAGAAACCCGGAAGACACTTGTGTTCTGGGCTCTCTTTCTCGGTGTAGCGAGCGCCCTCAATCTCGTCTTCCTTGCGCAGGATCTCTTCAATCTTTTCGTCGCGCTGGAACTCCTGACATTCGCCGCGGTGCCGCTCGTCAGCCTCGACGGCCGGGCAAAGACGCTCAGTGCAGCGTTGCGCTATCTGTTGTTCGCGTTGGCAGGTTCCGTGCTTTACTTGCTCGGGGTTGTGCTGATCTACGCGAACTACGCGGCATTGGATTTGGGTACGTTGCACGGCCTGATCCGTAACGAGGCAGCGACATCGATTGCGGTCGCGCTGATGATTGCGGGACTTATGGCCAAGACGGCGGTGTTTCCGCTTCATATCTGGTTGCCGCCCGCGCATTCCGGTGCGCCGGCACCAGCGAGCGCCATCCTTTCGGCGCTGGTCATAAAGGCACCCTTCTTCATTATCTTGCGACTGTGGTTCGACATGCTGCCCATGAACAGCACAACGGCGGCGGGGCTACTGGCCGGAGCGGGGTCAGCCTCGATTCTTTTCTGCAGTGTTCTGGCCCTCCGGCAGAGTCGGCTGAAACTCATGATCGCCTATTCCACAGTCGCACAAGTCGGCTATCTATTCCTGGTCTTTCCGCTTCTGGGTGCCGATGGCCTCGCCCCGTGGGGCAGCATCGCCTGGAGTGGCAGCATCCTGCAGTTGATGTCTCACGCTTTCGCCAAAGCGGCAATGTTCGTCGCGGCCGGACTGATCGTCGAAGCCCTCGGGCATGATCGCATAGATGATCTTGCCGGCGCCGGAAAGGCCGCGCCACTCAGCGTTCTCGCCTTTGCCATCGCCGGCCTTTCGCTCATGGGCCTGCCGCCGAGCGGTGGCTTCGTCGCGAAGGTCATGTTGCTGAGCGGAGCGGTTTCCGTAGGTGAGTGGTGGATTGCGGTGACAATCCTGGTCGGCGGCGTGCTGGCCGCAGCCTATGTCTTTCGTGTGGTGGGCAAGACGACGGCGTCTCCGGGTGCCGATGTGCCGAACTTGATGATCCTGCCCCGCTCACGGGAAATCATCCCACTGATACTCGCGCTTTGCGCGGTCGCGATCGGTTTCATCCCGTTGCAGCCGCTCGATTTTCTCGACATCGGACGGTCAGTAGCAGGTGTCGGCCCATGACACTCGCCGGATTCCTGCTTGCCACCACCCTTGCGTTTCCACTGGTTCTGGCGCTCGCCTGTGTCAAACTTCGGACGCGTAGCGGGCTCTTGTCGATGCTTGCGCTCGCACCCTTGCCGGGGCTGTTGGCGGCATTCTTCGCCCCTGGCGGGGTGCTTGTATTCGCTCCCGCCCCAATGCGTCTCACGCTTTCACTGGATAGTCCGGGCGCAGTGCTTTTGGGCGGGGCGGCTTTTCTCTGGTTCTGCGCCGGCCTCTATGCCGGCCGCTATATGCGTGACGATCCCCGTATCAAGAGTTTCGCGATCGGCTGGCTGCTGACACTTGCCGGCAGCCTCGGCGTCTTTCTTGTCGCCGACCTCGCAAGCTTTTACCTGGTTTTTGCGCTGGTAAGCCTCTGCGCCTATCAGCTGGTTTGCCACGAAGGAACGCCCCGCGCGGCGCGAGCCAGCTTGGTCTATATGATCCTTGCGGTCGCTGGAGAAGCGTTCCTGCTGCTGGCCTTCGTCATGATGTCGACCATCACCCAGCAGGGAAACCCGCAGATCGCGGATGCGGTGGCCATGATATCCCGCTCTGAATGGCGAGATACGATAATCTGTCTCCTCGTTCTTGGCTTCGGCCTGAAGATGGGACTTTTCCCGCTCCATGTCTGGATGCCATTGGCCCACCCGGTCGCTCCGATGCCTGCCTCAGCCGTGCTCAGCGGAATCGTCGTCAAGGCCGGTGTCATTGGCCTCATACGTTTTCTGCCTTTCGATTCCGCGCTTGCCTCTTGGGGCACGGCGCTAATGACATTGGGATTTGTAACGACGTTCTACGCTGTCGCCGTGGGTATCGTACAGCGACACCCCAAGACGGTGCTGGCCTATTCCACGATCAGCCAGATGGGCTTCATTGCTGCAATACTGGGGGCCGGGGTAGCTGCGGGAGACATTGCCGCCGTTCCGCTGGCCGCCTTCTACGCTTTGCATCACATGCTTGCGAAAGGCGCCCTGTTTCTCGGCGTCGGCGTCGTCGGAGGCATGCGGAGGCAGCGATTGCCAGTGGTGCTTGTGGTCTGCGCGGTGCTCTCCCTCAGCCTTGCTGGACTACCGTTCACGAGCGGTGCGCTGGCGAAGTTTGCCGCCAAGGAACTTTTTGGTTATGGACTCGCCAGCACCTTGGCGACATTTTCCGCTGTTGGCAGCGCTCTGCTAATGGTGCATTTCATGCAATTGTTGTCAGCCCATGGCAAATCCGAAGCCGACAAAAAGCCGGAGCGCGGTTTGGTTCTGCCGTGGTCTCTTGTCGCTTGCGCCTCAATTATCGCGCCCTTTATGTTGTTTGAACCGGTGACGGGCTACCGATTGATGGCTGCTTTCACTCCGTCCGCTCTCTGGAAGTCGGTCTTCCCGATCCTTCTCGGCGCAGCTTTCGCCTTGCTTGTGAGACGCTATGGTAGGCATTTGCCAGCGATACCAGAGGGCGACATAGTGGTTATCGCAGATGCCGCCGTTCCCACATTTGTTCGTTTCAGCGACGGACTCGTTCGCGCTGACGTGTATTTGCGACGCTGGCCCATAGCCGGCATGCTTCTCGTCGGTATCGCGCTAGCCCTTGGTTTGGCGCTGGGACGGATTTCATGATCCGCAGAGCCAAGCGGTTATTCTTCGCCATCAGCGCGAGCGTATCGCGACGGCTCCGCCGCCTGAAACCATCGGACCTGTGTCAGCGACGCTTCTGTATTGCGCTTTCATTGGCAATCCTGCTCGCGGGTTGCGCCTCCAGGCCGACCGGAGTGCTCGGCGTGTACAATGCAACTGCACCCGGCACGACGAAGGTCGATATGCTGGTGGCGACCACACGGGCGCCCTCCGACACTCCCGGCATCGTCTATTCAGGCGAGCGCGGAACGGGAATTTCGCTTACGTCTTTCGCGATTTCCATTCCGCCTGACCAGAATCGGCAGGTGGGTCAGGTGCAGTGGCCAACCCGGCTGCCCCCCGACCCGTCGCGCGATTTCACGACGATTGGTGTTACTCCGCTAACCGGAGCAGCCGAGGCTCGCGGCTGGCTGAAGAAGCACTTGCCGAAGAGCCGCCGCGTACTGATCTTCGTTCATGGTTTCAACAACGGGTTCGAGGACGCAGTTTATCGATTTGCCCAGATCGCACACGATTCACATGCGGATGCGGCACCCGTTCTGTTCACCTGGCCATCGCGCGGCAGTGTCTTCGCCTATGGGTTTGACCGCGAAAGTGCAAATTTCTCACGCGATGCGTTCGAAGAAACGGTCTGGAGGATTGCGCAGGATCCGACGGTGAGCGACGTCACCATAATGGGGCATTCCATGGGCGCATGGCTGGTGATGGAAAGCTTGCGGCAGTTAGCAATACGCCACGGAAAGTTGCCCGACAGCATCCACAACGTCATCCTGGCTTCTCCCGACATCGACGTCGATGTGTTCAGGACACAGTGGCAGGCTTTGAACAGCCCGGCGGTTCGCTTCACGGTATTCGTTTCGCAAGCGGATCGGGCTCTGGCGCTGTCGCGCCGGCTTGCTGGCAGGATCGACCGGCTTGGTCAAATCGATGTCAATTCTGCCGCCAACTACGCGCCACTGGAAAAAGCCGGCATCGTCATAATCAGCCTCAGCGGTCTGCGCGTCGGGGACTCTCTGAACCATAGCAAGTTCGCCGAATCCCCGGAAGTCGTCCGGCTTATTGGCACGCGATTGGTGGCCGGGCAGGTCATAGACGATTCAGACCCCAGCCTCGGCGAGCGGATCGGCATTGCCGCCATG